>NZ_CALPCH010000003.1 GCF_943193005.1 Pumilibacter intestinalis | reverse complement strand
TAGGCGTAGGGTCGGGATTAGGCGTAGGGTCGGGATTAGGCGTAGGGTCGGGATTAGGCTCGGGGTCTTTGGGCGTTTCGTTTATTACGAACGCTTCCGAGAAAAGAGTCATACTGCGGTTGTTGGGCGTGGTAAAGGTAAACGATACTACCGTTTTCCACCCGTTGCCATCTTTTTCGCAATAAAACACCTTTGCGTTTACCGTCTTGCTCGTGCCGTCGTAGTATTTAACCGAGGCGGATACCGTATCGCCCGCGCTCAAAGTTTCTTTTTGAAGTTCGGCAATGCCCTCAACGGAGTTAGGCATGGTTTGCAACACGCTCGCCATATTGTTGGTAACGCCCACGTGCTCTATTTCCGCCTGTTCCACTATGGCGTATCCGTCGTTGAAAGTCCAGTACCAGCTCGTTATTCCGCGGTCGGTAAGATACTCTTTGTTGTAGCTCGCTTGGTGCACGTCGTTATTGTAGCCCATATCGAGCACGCAATTGTAGTGCCCCATGCTCGCAAGGTCGTATACGAACGTATCCGCCTTGTTGCCGCTCGTGAGTAGCGCGGTGGGCACCGAGGGCATAAGCGTTTTTATATCGGTAAGCAAATCGTCGCCGCTGTTGTTGAACGATATTATTACGAGTTGGTCGCGAACGTCGTATTGCCCCTCGCCCGTGCCGATTAGCTCGTCTATCTTTTTAACTATGGTTGCGCCCGCTTTAAGCTCCAAAACGAGCACAACCTCTTTGTGTTCTTCCAAAACCGCAAACACCTCTTCCAAAACGGGTATTTGCTGACCGTCTTTGAGCGTGTGATTGCGAATTTCGGCAAGAGTCATGTTGCCTATGTTTCCCGTGCCCGTAGTGGTTCTGTCTATAGTGGTATCGTGCATAACCACAATGCGCCCGTCTTTGGATAGGTGCACGTCGAGTTCGAGGTGCGACGCGCCCATGGCAATCGCCGCTTCCGCCGCGCCTATCGAGTTTTCGGTGGGAGCAATTGCGGGATTGTTCGCGTCGCCGAACGCGCCCCTGTGCGCCACGTTATAAGGCATTCTCGTGTGGCTGTTTTGCGGATAAGTTTCCAAAATATCGTATACCGCGCCGAAATCGGAAGCTATTATTCCGTATGCGCCGCCGTTTACGCACGAATACAAATCCGCGGGCGAAGTGCTGTCGGCATACGCCCAAACCGTTTTGAAACGGGCTTGAATATAGCGCACGTTTTGCGCAGTGGCAACGCTCTGCGGAATTGCCGCCACGTTCGCGTAGTTTTCGTTGGCGTTCGCCACTATCTCGCCGTATAAATCTATTTCGTTGCCGTCCGCTAAATCTTCCTCTTTGTAGCTTACTATGCCGCGCACGCGCGGGCACGCCGTGCGCACTTTCTTTACGAGCGCGGCGTTATCGCTCATTACCGCCATATCGAGTATATCGAGCGTGTTTTGCAAGTAGTTTATAAGCGCGTCCGCCGCCGCGTTATCCGCAACGAACGCAACGGGAATTACGGCGTGATTTAAGCTCGCGTAAATTTCGCCGAAACCGCCGAGCACCTCGCCGGACTCGGAAACCACGTTGCAGTCGCCGTTTAAGTGCAATATCGCGTTAGAGGGTTTTTCCGCGCCGCTCAACGAGTTCAACGCGGCGGAGTCGGTCACGTCGCACACCACCGTGGGCGCGTTCACTATCTTTACGTTTTCGTTTTGATACGGCGTAACCAACTCGTTGTCGGTCGGCGAGTCCTCGGTTGCCGCGGGCGTGATTTTCACGCTCTTTATATTGAGTTCCATGGCGTTCACTATAAGCGCAAATCCGCCGCGGTCGTAGGTCTTGCCGAGGTGACCGTCTTTCAGCGAAGTTTGAGCCTCGCGCACAAGATGCCCGTCTATATAGTGCTTTGCCGTATTGCCCGTCATTTTTACGGAAAGGGTATGATACGCGCCGTCGGTAAGAGCGGGCGCAACGCTTCCGTCCGCAAGCACGCCGCCCGCGTTAATCACTCCGTCGTCTTTGAAATTGGGTATTTTGTCCGTTCCGTTATTTATAGACGAGTACGCGTTCTTGCCGCTCACGCGGTACTGCATTACGTAACCGGTTACGTGGCTTGCCGCCGTGTAACCCAAAGTAGTGCCGTCGGTGTTTTTGTAGTTCGCGCGGTAAACAACGCCGAACCAACGGTTTGAGTCCAGCCACGAACGCGGCGTTACTTTGAACGCCATTTCAAAGGTGAAATCGCCGTAAGTCGCGCCCGCATTTATCGTAAATAATCCGCCGTAATACTGTTTGTTGTCGGCGTTGCCGGCTTTAAGAACGAGTTCGCCGCTCGCGTTTACTTTTTTGGAACTGCCCGCGGTTAAGCTCTTCGAATTCAAAATCCAATCGTTCGAGCATGCCTCGGTAAAATCTGAAACGGCGTATTCGCTCGGTTCGGGCAGGGGCGCAGGCTCGGTTTGCGCATTAGGCTCGGTTACCGTGCGGCTTATGGAACAGCTCTTTATGTTTATTGTGCACTGGCTCACCAAAATCGCAAATCCGCCGCGGTCGTGCCCGCCCACAATGGCGTCTTTGTCGGTTGTAACCGCCTTGCCTATCAACTTGCCGTCTACCCAATGTTTGGCGGTGTTGCCCTGCATGGTGATTGTTACGGTGTGATACTTGCCGTCGGTATATGCGTTTTTCGCGGTGGTGTGCTCCGTATCATTAAAGCCGTTATCTTTGCCCGTTACTCCGCTTATCACCTTGCCCACGTTCGCCGTGTAGGCTGACCTCGCGTTCATTCTGTTGGTGAAAATGTAGCCGCCGGGAAGGTCGTTTTCATCCTTTTGCATGCGGTACATTATGCCGAACCACCGGTCGACATTCAAATAGTACGAAGCGCGAAAAGTCATCGTAAACGTAAAATCCGTGTAATCGTCTATTTCGGGATTTATATAGAATACGCTTGACAAATAAGCGCTTCCCCCCTCCTCGGATACCGGTCCCGCGCCGCCCGTGAGTTGGATTTCGCGGCGTCCCGCAACGTAATCTCTCGACTGTGAACTCGTATTGCCCTTGTCGCATTTCTTAAAATCGTCGGCGGGCATTGCCGCCCAATTTTCGGCTATGTAGTCGCCTTGAGCCTCCGCCGCCGTAGCCGAGGCGGTTGCCGCAGTCGCGCAAAACGCCGTAATTATCGCAAGCATAATGAGTACGGCAATCGCGGCAAAAGCCGCCTTCTTTCCGATTGTTTCTTTCATTTTATATCTCCCTGTTTTAATATACTGTATCGGTTTTCTATACTATATTATTTTTCCCGCGTGGTTTGCCGCAAAATCTTTGCGGAGGTACTCGGCGAACACCTCGCCCATCCACTTGTATCCGAGCGCGTTGGGGTGGATTGCGTCCGCCATGAAAGAAGAAAGCGTTTGGGCGGGAAGCTCTTCCATATCTACGTAGTTGTAAAAGTCCACTATGCCTATACCCCACTTTTCGCGAATTGCGTACAAGTCGGTCACGAGCGAGGCGTAGCCCGCGTTATCGTATTTGGGATTTGTGTAGAACGTAACGCCGCAGTTCCAGGTTTGCCGCGCGTAAGCTATGATATATTCTATTGCGCCGAGCGTGGTTTTCCTATTGAAATCCTCTATGTTCATGCTGCTCGATATCGTTCCGCGGTTGGCGTTTTGCGTGGCGTCGTTGGTGGACAACTGCACTATCAGCTTTTCCGCCTTTGCGTTTTTGTCGAAATTCGAAAGCATGCGCGACACGTACGAGTTCGCGCCGTTGTCGGCAAGAGTAGTGCCGCTTACTGCCTCTTTCACGCACGTTGCGTTAAGCATAGACGAAATTTCGTTCACGAACGACGAGCCGTTGTTCGCATGACCGTAAGTCACCGACGAGCCGAGGAAGAAATAAACGGGCGAAGCGGCGTACGAGGCGTACACCGTAGCCGACGATTTCATGGAAGCAAAATCGTTTTTATCCACGGAACTTGTATCATCTCCTTTTACGGTGAATTTATCGAGATAGCAGCCCGACTTGCCGTAATCGCCGTATTCGTACAAAAGTTCTCCGTCCCTGTATGCGTTAACGCCTATGAGCTTTTCGCCGTCGAGTTGCTCTATCACCACGTCGCCGTCCGCGGGCGGGTGGGTAACTTTGCCGCAAAACCGTTTAGCGGTTGCGCTTGGCTATTTCCTCGATTGCAACTTTGGGCGTGCGGTCGGCTTTGAGTAGACCGTTAACCTCTTGCTCAACGTCGGTAATCTGCGTGTAGCAGTAGCCGCTTATGTTCATGCGCTTAATGGCGGAGATGAGTCCGCCGAAACGCTCCAAAAACTCTTCGTCCGATTTTACGCCGCAACCGTATCCCCAGCCGCTCGCTTCGTCGCGCACGTAAGCCGTGCCGCCGAACTCGCTGAATATTACGGGCTGACCTTTATACCCGTAGCCGTCGGCAAAGGGCAAAAACTGCGGATTTGCGGGGCAACCCGCCGCGAGCTTTTCAATGGAGTCGTAATAGGAATACAGCTTTTCGCCGTTCTGCTCGTAGTGGTGAAGAGTGAGTATATCGCTCTCGGCGTGCATCCAACCGTCGTTGGATACCACGGGGCGCATTGTATCAATGCTCTTAGTCAAATAATACAAGCCCGTAGCCAAATTTTGCTGCGACTCGTTGCTCAAAATGTTGCGAACGCCCCAGCTCTCGTTGAATATTACCCAGGTTACGACGGAAGGGTGATTGTAGTTTTGCCTAACTATGTTAAGCCATTGCTTCGTTATATCGCAAGCCGCGCCGTCGCAAGCGAAATGGTTGGAGGGCAGTTCGCACCACACCGCAAAACCCATGATGTCGGCGTAGTACAAAAACCTCTCGTCCTCCACTTTTTGATGTTTGCGCACGCCGTTAAAGCCCATGGCTTTGCTCAGTTCTATATCTTTTACGAGCGCGTCCTCGCTCGGCGGCGTTATTCCGCTCTCCTCCCAGTAGCCTTGGTCGAGCAGCAGCCGCGAATAAAAAGGCGCGTTGTTCAAAAGCAACTTGCCGTCTTTTGCCGTAAATTCCCTAAGCCCGAAATAACTGCCCGCTTTGTCGCATTCCTTTCCGTCGCTCAGTACGGTGATATCCGCGTCGTAAAGCACGGGGCAGTCGGTATTCCACAGCTCCACCTGATATGTGAGATTTGCGCTGTCCAACCGCACGCTAACGCTGTTTTCGATATCTTCCGCGCTCGCGCACACCGATTTCACGTGCTTGCCGTCGAAAGAGATATCGAAGCGCACGCTCGCCGACGGCGAGGGCATAGACACGCCGAAATCGAATTTAACCGAATTGTCTTTTATAGACGGGGTGATTTTGCAGTGAGTAAGATACAAATCCGAAACGTACTCGAGCCACACCGTTTTGTATATGCCCGTGGTTTGCACGTACCAGCACCCGAAATTCTCGTTTTTCCAACGCTGTTTGCCGCGCACCTGCACCGGATGGTTGGAGTCCGAACAGCAAACCGAAAGCACGTTCTTGTCCTCGGTGAGATAGTCCGTAATATCGAACGAAAACCGTTCGTACGCGCCCTCATGCTCGCCCGCAAACACTCCGTTTACGTAAACACGCGTTTGATAATCCGCGCCCTCGAAATGCAACAGCGTGCGTTTGCCCTTTTTGCCCGCAACGGTGCGAGAGTACCACACGCTGTTATGCGGAGCAGGGTCGGCAATGCCGCTGAGTTTTGTTTCGTAACTGAAAGGCACGCGAATTTTAAGCGGCAGTTTGCCGCAAAGCGCGTCGCTTTGTTTCACGCTTTCTCCGAAACCGAATTTCCATTCGCCGTTCAGGTTTTGCCAATCCGCGCGAACGAGTTGCGGACGGGGATATTCCGGAATATAACACTTTGTATGCTTCATAATTACTTCTCTTCCTTTATATCGATTTATAGTTTAAGCGAACGATTTCCATCTTGCCCGAGCCTGCGTATACGCCGATTTGCCCGCTCATAAACGCGCAGTCGTCCGAAACTTTTATATATTCTTTGCCGTCTAACGAAATGCGGAAATTGTTGCTTTGCGCTCGCACCGTAAGCGTGTGCGTTCCCGCCGAAAGTCCGTTTTCTATCCTTTGAGCCGCAAGCAGTGTTTCGCCGTAGTCGTACCTGTTGAGCGACAACACCTGCTTGCCGATTTTCAGGTAGTAGCCCCGCCACGACTGCTTGGGTTGCGAAGCGTAATACGAGTAGTCTTCCGCTCTCAGCATTATGCCCAAATCAGAGCTGACGTCGGCGGTGCAGTTAAAGGTGATTTCCGCCTCGAAATCGCATACGCCCGCGTTGCCCCACAAAGCGACTCCGCTCGGCGTGCCGCCGTTTACGGTGAGAGTTTCGCCCGCCGTCGCGTTGCCGAAAAGCGTAAAATCCGCAAAATCGACCGCCGCGTTGTCGCCCGCGTTCTCGTAGGTTTCGAACGAAACGAATTCCGCGCTCCCCGAGAGCGCCTCCACCCGCATAGCTTGCAAGCCGCCTGCGAGCGCAATTCTGCCGAGCGACACTTTCACGGTTTCGCCATCCGCGGTTGCGGTGGCGGGGACGGTGCAAACAAGCTCCGAGTTTCCTATGTTTATTTTGAGTTTCGCGCCGCCGCTCGAGGTACTTACCCGAGCCGCTATGGAATACGTGCCGTTTTGCGGCACGTCAACGCCGTACTTTACCCAGTCGTTTTTGCCGAGGCACACCGCGAATACGTCTTCGCTCTCGATTTTGCGTATGCTCTGCTTTTCGCCCACGCGAATGCCGCCCGAAACGCGCTTTGCGTTTCGTATGGAGAAACCTCGGTTCTCTCCTTTTAAGTAAGCCGTTGCGGGAAACTTAGCGGGAAAATTCTTAAACGCCTCGAAATCGGACGAGCCGAAAACGTCGTTGGAAAACGCGGTGTATTCCACGCCGCCGCTTTGCGCGTAGCCCGCGTATCCGCTCATTGCCGCGGCTTTGTATTCCATAACCCGCATGCCGTTGAGATACACGTACCCCGTTCCGTCGCCGTTTTCCACGCGAACGGTGTTTAGCCTGTCTTTGGGATAGCTAAGTTGCTTTTGCGCAATGGGTTTGCCGTCCGCTTCGTTATAAAGCGCAATTCCGTCGGCGGTGAGGCGAACGGAGTAGCCGCCCGACTCGCTTTTGCCGAAATACAGCTTTTGCCCCTCGCGCGGCGTAAAATTGTATTCTACGGTAAAGTAATCTTCGGTTTTGCCGAGCATAAAGCCGTTTGCCGCGGGCGTAAGTTCCGCCCCGCTCCTTGCTTCGGCATGCGGGCGCGACGGCACGGCAACCGCCCTGTGCGTAACGCCGTTTGCAGTAAGCAGTCCGCCGCTCATGAGATACCTGTCTAAGTTGTATCTCCGCGCAGGTCCTCTGCCCACCAAACTGTGGTATGCGGTGTATACGGAGTCCAAATCGGGACCTATCACGTTACTGCTGTGCCCCAGCCCGTAGTGCTCGTCGGCTGTGTCTATTACGGTTACGTTGTCTTTGGGCTGAATAAACGCAAACGGCTCGGCGGAACTCGGCGCATACGAATAAGCCACTCTGTAGCCTTTGGAAATTACGTGATTGCCCGTGTAGGTCAAATAGCTGTAATCGCCTCTGCGGAATATGCCCGGTCCTTCTATCCAGTGGTGCAGGTTGGCGTTTTCCAAATCCTGCGTTTTCCCTATCGTGGCGGGGCGGATATCGGCGGTATCGGTTATTTCGTTGTATTTGAGCCCCGCGGGCACGGAAGTGTGCATTAGATAAAGTTTGCCGTCGTCGGTAACGTGAAACGAGCCGTCTATGCCCATGCCGAGATTGCCGTAGTTTATATCCGACTCATCGCCCGTTTCCGACTTGCTTATAAGAGTGAAACCGCTCACGGGATTATCCGACCTGTAAATGTAATGCCCTTGTCCCGCCCGCGATTGGCACATGTAAAACCAACCGTTGTAATACACCGTTTCGGGCGCATACGCGCCGTGCGCGGTAGGCTCGCTTTCCGCAACCGCAAACCCCTTGTAAGTCCAGTTCACGAGGTCGTCCGACTCGAAAACTTTTATGCCGTCGCAGGGGTCGGAGGTGGACGGATACAAATAGTATTTTCCGTTGTAGCGCATAACGAACGGGTCGCCTATGCCGTACTGCCCGTCCTCGCCCGTAGCCGCCGACGAACCCCACTGTCCGTTGATTTCAATAGCGTTTTTGTATCGTGCGGGTTCTTCGGGCGCGTATTCTATCTCTTTTCCCCGAGTAAAACCGTCGACCGAACAGCCGCCCAAACATAACATAAGTCCCATAAATATAGAGATAATTCCTCGTCTTTTCATAATTCGAATATTACGCCGTTATCTTCAAGTTGCGGAAGATTGCCGCCGCGCCGTTGGTGTAAAGCCCTATCTTGCCGTGAGTGAACGCCCACGAGTCGGTAACCTGCATTACGAGTGCGCCGTCCGCCCAAACTTTTATGTTGTTGCCCCGCGCCTCTATCTTTATTTTATAGAAGGTATCGCTCACCGTAAACGGATTGCTTTCGGCTACGGCTATCTGACTGAAACCGTCGGCGTAGTTGAGTCTTTCCATGCGTATCAAGCTGTTGTTTATAGAAAGGTAATAGCCCTGTATACTGCGGTAACTGTCGTGCGTGGAAGCCGCGTAGTTGTCGGCGCGGAACACTATGCCCGCCGTGCTCGTTCCCGACGCGCCCTCGAGCTTTATTTCCGCCTCCAAAGTAAAGTCGGTAATGGTGTTGTTGCCGAAATACACGAGCTGACGGGTGCCCGCCTTGGCGTAATGCCCGCCGTCTTTTAATTTCCAAATGGTTTTGTAGTCCGCGCCTTTTTCGGCATAGTTTGCCAAACTCTGCTCGTACTCGGGCGAAACCTCGCTTATGCGGGCAAAGCGGAACGCCACAATTCCCACCTCGTCGGCGGTAGCGCTCTCGATTTTAACCACGCCGTAGTCGGCGTTGCGGTCGAACGAGCCTATCATGGCGCGAAGGTATTCGCCCGCGGTGGGCGTGTCTTCGGTGGAGGTAAGCGCGGGGAGCACAAGCTCTTTAGCCTCGCCGCTGCCGATTTGCACCTTTATCTTTTTTCCGCAGTCCGCCGCGTTATAAACCATTTCCATGCCGTAACGACCCTTTTCGGGGAACTTTACAAGGTAAGAAGCGTAGTCGCCGCGCTCGCCCAAAACGAGCTTTTTCACGCCCGTAAACGGAGCGTCGTCCTCTATGGTTTCCACGCCGCTGTTATCGCCCAGCTTAAACGCCTCGTTGTGTGTGTTTTGCGTAAGATAATTGCTTGCGCCCACAAACGCCGCGGCTTGCTTCGCCTCGCGCTCGTCGCTCATGCCCATAGCCACGTTACTGAATGCGGTGTATCCCACAACCGCACTGCCGACCGACTTGTAGCCTATTTTGCCCGCCTGCACGCTAAGTGCGGCGTTGTCTATTTTGGTCATGTTGTCAAACACAACGTCCGCTTTGCCGCCGCGCACCGATACTCTCACGGTGTGCAACGCGTTCGGCGCGAAATCGTTCACCAAAGCGCCCGCGGCTATTTCGGACTGCGTTCCGCTCTCCGTCTTATGGAGTTTCACCGTTTTGTCGGTGAGATTTACGGTAACGGAGCAGTAGTTGTTTTCGTCCGCGTAGCCGAACACAAAGGTGTTTTCGGCGTTGCCCGTTATGTTGAATTCCGCCGTAAAGTCGGCGTTCGCCGATTCCTTGCCGAGCATAAATTCGCCCGCCGTATCGAACTTTTCACCGTCCGAGCCGAGCGCGTAGAACTCGGGCAACGTGGGCTTAACGCTTCCCTCGAGCGTTGTGCCCACCGACATCATAGTGCCGTTAAAGGTAAGGCGGTCTATGCCCAAACTGCGGTTAGGTCCGCCCGACGAGTTGAGGTAGTGATACACGAGGTAGTGCGAGTCCATATCCGGACCGAGCACCGTAGACGAATGACCTATGCCCTTAAGCTCGGTTTCCGTGCCGAGCGCAAGCGGATTGTTTACCGCGCGGGTAAAGTTGTAATCGTAGCCGCCCTCGAGAGTGTTAGCCGTTGCGTACGCAATGCGGTATCCGTCGCTCGCAACGTGGTTGCCCGTAAACGTGAGGTAGTAAATGCCGTCGCGCTTTAAGATATACGGTCCTTCCGTCCAGCCGCCTATGCTCGTGTTGAGGAGCAGGGGCAACTTTGAGGTGTTTACCGACAGCATATCGTTCATGCGAGCCATTATTATGCCGTTATCGGAAGCGTAGGTGAAATACATTTGTTCGTCGTCGTCGATTAGCACCGAGCCGTCTATGCTCAGTCCGAAATTATCGGTTGCCTTCACAAACGGACCTTCGGGCTTATCCGCGGTGAGCACGTAGTGACCGCGCCCCGCGGGCGAGGTGTACATATAGAACTTGCCGTTAAAGTAGTATACCTCGGGCGCGTATGCCGCCGCCGTTATCGCGTCGTAAGAAACGTAGCCGTCGCGCAAGCCCTCGCCCGTTAGGGGTTGCCATTGCACGAGGTCCGCCGACTCGTATCCGCGCACGCCTATCTCCGAATCGAGCGACGAGCAGTACAAATAGTATTTACCGTTAAACCGCATAACGAACGGGTCGCCTATGCCGTAGCCCGGCCACTGGTTTTCAATGGTTGTTTTCTCGCCCATGAGGTACTCGTTATACTCTATGTTGTCATAGGTGGAGAACAGGTCTTTGGGGTTGGTGTAACCCGTGTAATCGTCTTCGGTTTGCTGATTATTTCCCGACTGTTGCCCGTTCGAGTCGTCGCACGCCGCTATGGAAAACAACATTGCGAGCGCAAGCACGAACACCGCTATTTTGCGAAATACTTTCATATTTTCTTCCCTCCTATATTACGCGTTTGCCGCCGCGGGCGGGTTGTTGTTGTTTGCCGTATACATTTTTCCGTCGGCAGACAAGCGGATGAATTCGCTTTTCAACGCCGCGTCTCTGCATGCTCCGTCAAAGTAGCAATCGTACCACGGGTCATATAACTTATGGTTTTCCGCATTGTGCGAAGCCTCGCGCATAACAAATCCGAATATTTCGTCGTTCGCGCCCAGCCCCATGACTTTGAGTTTATCGTAGGTAAGCGAATACGTAAATTGCGTAATGCCGTTATTCCTGTTAATGGTAACAGTATCTCCCGTTTTGTCCGCATCGGTCGCGCTCCACCAACTGGGTCCTTTGGGTTTTCCCTCGCCGTTCGAACCGTATACCGTGCCGTCGGAAAATATTTTGATGAGATAGTCGCAACCGTTAGGCCAACCGTCCGTACCTTTGTGGTCGGTATCGGTAATAAAATCGAAATACAGCAATACCATTTCTTTTTGCGAACCGTCTTTATCGAAATCGCCGAGAGTTACAAAGGAGAAAGTTACGCCGTTTTCGTCGCGTTCCGCTTTGGAGTAGAACATATCCGCTTTCATGCCGAACTGCACTTTGTAGTCGCGAACGTCGAGTTCTTCCACGGCGTAGTTAACTCCGTTTTCGAAAAGCACGTTGTCTACGCCTATGCGCAAATAGTCGGCTGTCATTTCGGGTTTAACGAACGCAGTTCCGTTCGCGCCTTTCATTGTTTCGTGCTCCCAACCCGTCCACGAGCCGCCCTCGGGAATGTAGCCGAGCGATATGCCTATGATTTCGTTGCGAGTCACGCTCAAGAACGCATACGGCAAAGTAAATATACCTTGCTTTCCCGTTACCTTGTAAGTCATGCTTCCGTCGGCGGGTACGGTGTTGTTTGTGCCGCCGCCCCAGTTTTCAATTCCTACGGTGCCGTTTGCCCGCAAATCAAACCTATAATCCGTATTATTGCGGGTTTCTACCGAATTCTGTCCGCGCTCGGGTCGTCCGTTGCTCGCTTTGGTATCCACAAACAACTCTATCGTGCCTTTAAGCTCGCTTTCCGTTTCGAACTTGAACATAAAGCCCTTTTCGTCGCGGGTCACGTATCCTTTCAAATCGGATATCGTTCCGCCGAGTTCGGCGTAGTCGCGAGCTAAGAATATATCGCCGAGAGAGTGGGTTTCGCCAGTTAAGTCGTCGAGCGTAACCGATATCTCTTTTGTGATATAGCCCTGCTTGCTCACCGTAACGGTAAACGCGCCCAACGTGGTTAAGCGGAATTCGCCGTTTGTAATTACGGGAGTGTGTTCGCCTTTGTTGTCTACAACTTTCACAACGGGAGCTTCCACAATGCCGCGAATATCTTTTACCGTGCCGCTCACGCTCATCTCTTTTATATCCGAGGTTGCGGTTATTTGAGCGTTTAAGGTGTGCGCGTCGGTTAAGGTCATAAAGGTTTCCGCGGTAACCGTTACCGTTTCGGTTTCGTAACCGCTAAGCTCGAACGTAAACGTAACGTCGGCAAACGTGGTTACGTTTTCTATAGTATAACTGCCGTCGTTAGCGGTTGTCGTGCTAAGGTTTTCGGTTGTGCCGTTGCTCTTCGTAACCGTTGCCGTAACTTTCGCGTTAGCCACGGGCGCTCCGCCGTTGCGGTTGGTAACCTTGCCCGAAACGAGCACTTTTTGCTCGGCAAGGGTCTTGTTTTCGCTCCATTGCTTTTCGGTGAAGAAAGTTCCCGCGGATATGACGGTGCTCGCCGCAAGATAGCCCGTGCGGCTGTATTGCACCGTAAGTTCCGCCGCCGCGTCCACTCCGCAATTTATTTCCCAGCTTCCGTCCGCGCCGCTCACCGCGGTTGCTTCGCCCGCCTTTACCGTTACGCCGCCCACGCCCACATTACCCGAAAGAGCAACGGATACGTTGTTGTTCGCAGCCGTATATATGGCGTTGTCCGCCGCTATGCGCAAATAGTTTTTGGGCACTTCGGTGAATATTTCCTTGCCGTCGTAAAGCAGATTTTTCCAATCGCCCCTGCCGCCGTTCGCGGTGGTAGACCAGTGCCCCGCCGTTACGCCGAATACTTCGAGCGCGTTTATGCCGAGATAGTCGTAAGGTATTAAAAGCGTTGCTTCGTAACCTTTTTCACTGCGATTTGTAATTACGTATTTCAAGCCCTCGTGATTAAACGCGCCCATGTAGTGCGCTCCGCCAAGGCTGCCGTCCGCTCCCAAATCAAACCGCCAGCAGGTGGAGTCTTTGTCGCGGTGGTCTGCGCTCGCCTTAGTATCCACGAACACCTCTATATGCCCCGAGAAAGTTTGCGTGCCCTCGAGTTGCACCTCTATGCCGCCAAGCGTGCGGGCAAGTCTTATCGAGGTGTTTGCAAAGTAGTTAGCGCCCGCGCCTATAGTTCCCAACTCGGCGTACGGCAAGTTTATGTTTATATCGCCGAGTTCGCTCGTGCCGTTTACGGTAAGCGAACCGCGCTTAATTTCGGTCTTGCTCTCGCCGAAGCCCTCTTTGGTAACAATGAGAGTTACGGTATCGCTCACGGGCACGTTTTCTATAGTGAACTCTCCGTTTTCGTCGGTGAATTCGGAAACGGCTGTGCCGTCTATGCGCACTCTCGCATTTTCCACTTTGCCGCGCAAAATGTTCTTCACCGTTCCTTTCACGGTGGTGAGTTCGGCGTCCGCAAGCGCGGTAAGTTCCACGTTTTTAACCACAACGCCGCCGTTTGCCGCACGCAGTTCCGCTCTCGTATACGTGATTTCGTTGGATATATATCCGTTTTTGGAAACCGTAACCGTATACGTTTCGTTACTGCTCACCTTGCCGAAGGTGAAGAAACCGTTGCCGTCGGTGGTTTGGGTCTTTTGCTCGCCGCCCGCCGTTACCGTAACGGTCGCGCCCTCCACAAATTCCCTTGTGGTCGAGTCGAGCACCGTGCCGCCTATTTCGGCGTCGGGCTTTTGCACGTCCTCGCGACTCACGAGGTTGCCGTCTTTATCCCACAGCACATAGTTGTCTATGGTTTGCGGCTCGATGAAATTGCCGTTATAAGTCCAGCCGTACCAGTCCCAATCTACGCCGCTCTGATTGCCCAGCCCCACTTTGTCTACCTGACCGAACGCAATGCCCACGGTGTCGTCTTTCTCTATGCCGATTTGAGCGTACGGAACCATTACCTCAAGCCCGTAGCCCTCGTCGTCGGTTTGTGCGCCGTTATTGAGTGCGCCGCGGAGCTCAACCTCGTAGTCGATAAGTCCGTTCCAGCCGCCCCACTGTCCGCCCGCGCCCTGCATTATGCGGGTTTTGCCGTGTATGCCGAGGTTTATTTGGAAATCGTCGCTCTTTGGACTCAGTCCGCCGTCGGCGAGCGTGTCTATATAAAGCTCTACGCTGTCGCCCTCGGTAACGGTATCGTCGTTGGAGTTTCCGTTGGTTAAAAGCACCGAGTCGGTAACGTCGAACAGGAAAAACATCGCCTTTTCGCCGCGATACGCCTTTACCGACACCGCGTTGTTGTGCCCGTACACTGCGAGCGGCTCGGTTATCGCCTGCCACTGCGGGTCGTCGCCCTTGCCGTCTATTGTGAGTTCGGGCGCAACGTAGTTGCCGTCGAAATCAAACGGACCGTTGGGCTTTTGTTCGCCGCCCGTGTTATCCGTTACGCCGCAAGCTACCGAAATAAGCGCGATAACCGCGAGCAGAACCGTGAGTAATACTCCTTTCTTTTTCATACATCTCCTCCTTTTTGCAAATCGGGTCAGCCTTTCACGCCCGATATTGCCAACGACTCAATAAAATATTTTTGACAAGCTATATAAATAGTGAGCATGGGTATGCTCGAGAGCACCGCGCCCGCCATAATGAGCGGCAGGTTTGTTCCGCTCGAGTTGTCGGAATTTATGCGCGCCATCATGGGCTGTAAAGTCATGTTCTCGTAGCTTTTGAGATAGATTGCGGGCGCAAAGTAGTCGTTCCATATTCCTATGAACCAGAATATTACCTGCGCGGCAATCGCCGTTTTCACCATGGGCAACATTACCGAAATAAACTGCCGCATGTATCCCGCCCCGTCTATCTTGGCTGCCTCGAAGAACGAGTTCGAAATGCCCTTCATGTACTGCACCAAAAAGAACAGCATGGACACGTTCCCGAAAAATCCGGGCAGAATGAGCGGCCACAGCGTGTCGAACATGCCGAGCGCGAAAAACGCGCGGAACTGCGGCATCATGAGCGCGGCGTAAGGAACCATCATGCCGCTCATGAGAAACAGCAACCAAAAGTTCTTAAACGGCAATTTGAGTTTTGCAAAGCTGAAAGCCGCCAGAGTGGAAACGAACGTGCCCACGATTATTACCGAAACTTCCACTATGAGCGTGTTGAGCACGCCGCGCAGAAGCGGAACAACCGTCCAAATCTTTGCGTAGTTATCGAATATCCACTTAGACGGAAAGAGCTTGAGCGTTAAGCCTATAGCCTCGTAATCGTCCTTAAACGAGGTAAGAAGCATCCACAAATAAGTGAACACCATTACGAACGCGCCCGCCGAGAGCACTATATAAATGAGAGTGCGCAAGGCTATGCGCCCCGCTTTTCGAGCGGCGGAAACTTGCTTTTTTCTACAACCGTGTTTTCCATGCGCTACTCCTCATACACCCATTTGTTCGAAAGTTTGAACTGCACGAGCGTGATAATCATTATAACCGCCGAAAGCAGTATGGAAGCCGCCGAAGCAAGTCCGTATCGGCTCTGACCTATGCCGCGCTCCCATATGAAATAAACTATGGTTTGCGAGCCCTGTACTCCCGCGCCGAATACCTGCGAGTCGGCGTAAGACTGAAATCCGCCTATAAGACCGGTGATTAGCAGGTAAAAGGTCATGGGGGTTATGAGCGGCAACGTAATGGTGAAAAACTGTTTGAACTTGCTCGCGCCGTCGAGGTCCGCCGCCTCGTAGTAGTCGCGCGGCACGTTGAACATGCCCGCAAGATAGAGTATCATAGCCGTGCCCATGCCGTTTAACGCATTTTTGATTATTATGGCTACTTTTATGAGAACGTCGTCGCTAAGCCACGGAATTCTAACCCCGAGCGCCAAGTTGATTATGCCGAACTCGTTGTTGAATATATACCGCCAAACTATGTTGAGAGCAACCGCGCTCGACACCGCGGGCAGATAATACAAAACCTGAAACACTTTGGAGCCTTTAATGTTGCCCATGCGCAGAAGTCCCGCGAGGAACAACCCGAGAACCATGCTAAGCGGAATACTGAGCATCATTACGAGCGTGTTTACTATGGCGTTTAAGAAACTCTTGGAATAAAGAATGTGCGTGAACAAGTCTACGTAATTTTTAAGTCCCAGCCACTGCGACGTTCCGTCGAAAAGGTTGTAATCCTGAAAGCTGTACACGAACGAAAACGCCATTGCGCCGATAGTGAAAATACAAAAACCCACTATCGGCGGCAAAATGAACAGGAAGGCTATCAAGTTTTCCTTTCTCGTCATTCTGCTCTTTTTATGCAATGTTTTTTGTATCTCCATTTTTTATTACCCCAACTCCGCCGCCATCTCATTAAGCGCGGTTTGGAAAGTGGGCGCGAACGACGCGCAAGCCGCTTTCGCCGTTACCTTTCCCTCCCACATTTTTTCGGTAGTGAAATGCTCGGTAAGCAACGTGTACCAGTCGGATTTGAGCGTGTAGTAGCGCGTGCGCACTTTGCCGTGTATTTTGTCGTTCGTGCCGCTTATCGTTTCGAGCCACACCGAGCGCGATTTGGGATTTTTGTTCGCCAAAATACCCTGCGTATCGTTGAGGTACTCGTTGTTCGCCATTTCCTTTATGTTGGGAACTTGCTGACCGAGTTTGTAAAATTCGCGCTGAGCCGACTCGTTGTAGCAAAGATAGTTCATGAGTTTCATGCACGCTTCGGTTTTGGCTTTGCCGCAGTTGTCTTTTATGCAGTACGCCATAGAGCCCACCCATGCGGTGCTCTGCGCCTCGGGATTTTCGCCGTTGTACGGAACGGGCAAAATATCGTATTCGAAATTAGCCGTTTTCCAGAAATTCGCGCAATCCCACGGTCCCATAAAGCTGAACACGCAACCCTGCGACTTAAATCTCTGATATCCGTTGGTGGAAATTTGGTTCGCCGCCGACGGCATTACATGGTCTACGAGATTGAGGTCGGCTATGAACTGCACCGCCTCGGCAAATCTATCGCTCGTAATGGTTTGATTTTTTGCGCCCTCGTCGAAGAAATCGGCATTGTTGGAGTACACCGCCGCTTCGAGCTCGTAATGCGAAATGCCGTACAAGTCGTCGTTCGGGTCGGTATCTATCTTTTTAAGCAGAGTTTTGAACTGTTGCCAGGTCATAGGCTTTTCGGGGCTGAGCAGAGCGTATATCTCGCTTTGGTTCAACCCCTTCTCGTTTATGATTTGGTCGAGAAGCGTTTTGTTGTATACCAAAGTAAACGGTCCCAAATCTTTGGGGAGTCCGTACAGTTTCGCCCCGTCGGTTTTGCCGAGCGTTTTGTTGCTGCGGTTGAAATAGTATTCGTCTACCGCCTGCGGCCAAAGTTTGCTCAATTCCTCTTGCGAAACGTAGTTCGTGATATCTTTGAGCTTGCCGTTTTTAACCCACTCGAGAAAGTCGTAATCGGGCATAAGAAACATATCGGGCAAACTCATCGCTCGCTGTTTAAGCGTATACATATAGGTTTTCGCACTCTCTCCCGAATAAGACACTATTATATCGGGATTTTCGTCCATAAACTTGTTTACGAGCGTTTGGTAGTTGTTGAGTTCATCGGTATCGCCCCACCCGAAAAACTCAATCGTGGTTTTTCCGCCGCTTACGCCGGCGTTGTCGTCCTCTTGCTTTATCACCGGTCCGCACCCGAACAAACACAAAGCGAGCGCAACGGCAATAACGGCAGTCCACGTCTTTCTCATAACTTTACCCTCCTGCAAACATTTTCTTTTTTTTTGGTTTTGGCTAAGTTTTATACTTAATACTGCGTATTAAGTGAAATAGGCACGTGCCTATTTCCGCACAAGTTACCTATATTTTAGTATATACGATATTGTTTGTCAATACCCTTTGGAAATTTTGTATAAATTCCCGTTTTAGTTACATGAAAGTTGAAGAAATCAAAAGCGACGCCTATATAAAGACGTCGCCCGATATTCAGCAGTAATCCACCATATAAAGCAAGCCTTGCGAGAAATCTCCGAATTTCTCGCCGAACAGGTTGAGTCCGCCCTGATGTTTGGCGTCCTCCTTTATTCCTATTCGGAAAGTTATGTAATCGCCCTGCTGTAGTTTCAGTTTGTCTATTGTGCGCCAATCCGTGCGCGTTTCGTCCAAAAACACGCCGTCTTGCGTTATACGCAGAGTTTTCATGTTGCCGAACTGCGTGGAGTAGTCCGACCACCAATCGGGATTTAACCGCCCGCGCCTGCCGCCGAAATCTCCCGGCGAGAGGTAGGTTGCCACCTCCGTGCCGTTTATCCAAAACGTAATATCGCTTTCCCAATCGTTGCGATAGTTGGGGGCTTCGCTGCACAGCTCCATGCTGAGCACTACGGCGTTTACCTTTTTATCCTTAAGCATGTAGTTGGGCAAACGGTACTCTATGTATCCTTTGCTGAACCATATTATTTGCGCCTCTCTGCGCTCGGGACTGAAAAACGCGCCGGGCATATCGTCGGCAACTATTATGCCGTTTTCGCTCGCCATGCCGCAACCCGCGGTTACGCACGCGTCGGTGAAACTGCCGAGCGGAATTTCCTGCGAAAACTGTCGGCTGTAATGGCCTTGGTTGTCGGTATTGAAACTCAACGAAAAATTGTCGATTTGCCTTGCGATTATTTTGGCGTTGCCGCGCGTGTTCTTTTTGGTGGTAACGCTTATAAATCCCGCCTTTCGCAATATGTTTAAGTGAAACGACACCGTGGATATGGGCAAATCCAGTCGCTTTGCAAGCTCGGCAACCGAATAGCAAGACGACCGCAACAAGCACATGATTTTTCGCCGCACTTTTGCGCCGAGCGCCTGCACGATATCGTCGAGCTCGTCCTCCTCGTCTATCTGCAAATAGAAATTTCTTTCAGCCATAGCGCACCCCTTTTTCGTATTTTATCACACCCCGCGCCCATTTGTCAAATTTTACGCCGCCGCGCGGTTTATCCCCTGCCCGTCAGTTCGTCGAGCGTGCAACCCAAATACTCTGCTATTTTGATTAGGTTGGGCACTGCGGGAACTCTCTTCCCCGCATACCAATCGTCTATACTCTGGCTCGGTATCGCCGTATCTTTTTGCAAGCGATACCTCGTGCAATTCCTCTCCTTCAATATGCCGCGAAACGCCTCGCAAAACGGCGGCGCGTTTTTACCGAGCGACTGCCTTTTATCGGTAAGCCCGAAAAGAAAATCCAGCGAGCAACCGAAATGCGTTGCTATGGCAATCGCGTTGCACAGCGACGGCACCGACTCTCGGCGCAAATACCTGTAAATAACGGGAACGCTTATATTAACGCTCGCGGAAAGCTCGCCTATATTTACATCCGCCGCAAGCTCTTGCAAACTTTCGGCAAAATTCGACGTAATTCTCTCATATTCGCTCTTCACCATACAAATATTATGCCTAATCGGTGATAAAAACGCTTGCGTTTATCACACATTAGGGGTATGCACGAAACGGGCGCAATATCTATATATTATAAGAGCGGTCTAAAAACATGACAAAGCGCAAAGAATATGATAAAATACATACGCAAGATTTTAGAAACATCATAAAAAGGCGTTGAAAAAATGAAAAAACTGCTAAGATTTTTGCGCGGATATCGCGCGGTGACGGTGCTCGGACCGTTTTTCAAATTGCTCGAGGCGGTGGGCGAACTTATAATTCCGCTCGTGGTTGCGGCTATAATAGACAAAGGCATAACCGCGGGCGATACTGCTTACGTGTGGAAGATGGGCGGCGTGATGCTCGCGCTCGGCGCGGCGGGGCTCGCGTTTGCGGTAACGGCGCAGTACATGGCGGCAAAGGCGAGCCAAGGGTTCGGCACGAATTTGCGCGGCGCACTCTACAGGCACATAAACAGGCTGTCGCTTTCGGACACCGACCGTTTCGGCGCGGCGGGGCTTCTCACCCGCATAAATTCCGACACCATACAGGCGCAGGTAGGCGTTGCGATGTTCATACGCCTTGTGCTCCGCTCGCCGTTTTTGGTGGTGGGCGCGCTCGTTATGGCAATATCCATAAGCCCCAAGATAAGCATAATCTTTCTCATAATGGCGGTTATAGTGAGCGTTATACTTTATATAGTGATGTCGCGCACCTCGCCTTATTACAGAAAGATACAAAACAATCTCGACGAGGTTTCGCTCCTTACGCGCGAAACGCTTTCGGGCGCGAGAGTGGTACGGGCGTTTTCCAATCGCGAAAACGAGGAACGCGACTTTTACGAGTCGGCGGACTCGCTCAAGCGCAAAAACGTGAAGGCGACCGCGCTTGCGGCTCTTCTCAATCCCCTAACCTACGCGGTTATAAATTTCGCGATTATAGCGGTGCTGTATTTCGGCGGCAAAACGGTGAACGCGGGCGGGCTGAGCCAAGGCGACGTGATTGCGCTCGTAAACTATCTTTCGCAAATTCTGCTCGCGCTCGTGGTAACCGCCAACCTTGCCGTTACGTTTACCAAAGCGTCGGCTTCGGCGGGGCGCATAAACGAGGTGTTCGAAACAAAGCCGTCTATAGAGGAAACGGCAACCGAGTGCCCCGCGCCGATTGAGGGAAGCGTTGCGCTCGAGTTCAAAAACGTGAGTTTCGCGTACTACGCGGGCGGCAGAGAGGCTCTGAAAAACATCGATTTCACTTTGAACTCGGGCGAAACTTTGGGCGTGATAGGCTCTACGGGAAGCGGCAAGTCCACCGTTGCCAACTTAATTCCGCGCTTTTACGAAGCAACCGAGGGCGAAATACTCGTAAACGGGGTCAACGTAAAAAATTATCCGTTTGCCGATTTGCGGCGCAAAATAGGATTGGTTCCGCAAAAAGCGGTGCTGTTTTCGGGCACTCTGCGCGAAAATCTGCTGTTCGGCAACCCGAACGCAACCGACGAAGAACTTTACGCCGCGCTCGAGGCGGCGCAGTCGCTCGACTTTGTGCAAAAGTTGCCCGACGGGCTAAACAGCAAAGTCAGTCGGGGCGGCAGAAACTTTTCGGGCGGACAGCGGCAACGCCTTACCGTTGCGCGTGCGCTCGCCGCCAAACCCGAAATACTCATTCTCGACGACTCCTCGAGTGCGCTCGACTACGCAACCGAGTCCAAAATGCGGCACGCGATAGAGGCGTTGCCCTTTAGCCCCGCGGTAATACTCATAAGTCAGCGGGCGTTCTCTCTCATGCACGCGAATAAAATTCTCGTGCTCGAGGACGGCGGCGCGGCGGGCTACGGCTCGCACGAAGAACTGCTCGAGTCGTGCGAGGTATACAAAGAGATTTGCGACAGTCAGACAAAAACCGAAAAAGGAGGGGCGAACAGATGAGTGCGAAAAAGACAAAAACAAAAACGCCCAAAGGCTCTATCCGTTTGGTGCTAAGCTACATGCGCCCGTATTTTCCGCTTATATTGCTCGCGCTGTTGTTCAGCGTTATTCAGATAGCCGCCACCCTGCTCGCGCCCGTGGTGATAGGCAAGGCGGTAGACTATATCATAGGCGAAAACAACGTAGACTTTGAAAAGATACTGCACTATTCTTTCATACTCATGGGGCTTATCGCGCTCGTTATGGTATTTCAGTGGCTGGGCTCGCTTTGCACCAACAAAGCGGCAATGAACACCGTTCGCGACCTTAGGTGCGCGGCGTTCAACAAGCTCAACCGCGTGCCGCTCTCTTATATAGACAACCGCTCGCACGGCGACATGCTTTCGCGCGTAGTGAACGACACCGACCTAATCTCCGACGGACTGATACAGGGCTTTACGCAGTTGTTTTCGGGCATAGTCACAGTGGCGGGCACAATAGTGTTTATGCTAAGACTCAATCTTTCGGTAACTCTCGTGGTTGTGCTTATAACGCCCGTGTCCATTTGCGTTGCCTACCTCATTGCCCGCGCCACGCACAACATGTTCAAGTTGCAACAAACCAAACGCGGCGAACTGAGCGGACTCAGCGAAGAAGCCCTAAGCGGCGTAAAAGAGATAAAGGCGTTCGGGCGCGAAAAGATAGCCGAAGCGGAATTCGACGGAGTAAACGAGGATTTGCGCAAAGTGGGCGTGAAAGCAATGTTTTACAGTGCGCTCACAAACCCGGGCACGCGCTTTGTAAACGCCATAGTTTACGCGGCTGTTGCCGTGGTGGGTGCGCTCATGGTGATTAAAAGCGGTAACGTAGGTTTCACCGTGGGCATACTAAGCGCGTTCCTCGCCTACGCCAACCAATACACCAAGCCGTTTAACGAAATTACGGGCGTTGTCACCGAGCTTCAAACCGCGTCGGCGGCGGCGGGCAGAGTAAAAGAACTGCTCGACGAAACCGAAGAGCCCTCCGACGACGGGTTGCCCGCGCTAAGTTACTGCGACGGAAGCATAGAAATAGAACACGTGAATTTCGCCTACGTCCCCGACCGCCCGCTAATTCAAGACCTTAACTTATCGGTGCTACCCGGGCGGCGCGTGGCAATAGTAGGTCCTACCGGTTGCGGCAAAACAACTTTAATAAATCTGCTCATGCGCTTTTACGACCCGCAGTCGGGGCGCATACTGCTCTCTGACACGCCCGTAACCGAGATTACCCGCAACAGCCTGCGCGGCTCTTACGGCATGGTGTTGCAAGACAGTTGGATTTTCCGCGGCACGGTTGCCGAAAACATTGCTTACGGCAAACCGAACGCCACCCGCGAAGAAATAGAAGACGCGGCGAAACGCGCTCACATACACTCGTTTATACAAAAGCTCAAAAACGGCTACGACACCGTGATAGACGACGAAGGCAGTTCGATAAGTCAGGGCGAAAAACAACTTTTGTGCATTGCCCGCATCATGCTCACCCAGCCGCCCATGCTCATACTCGACGAAGCCACAAGCAACATAGACACCCGCACCGAACACAAAATACAATCCGCTTTCGCCGCCATGATGAAAGGGCGCACCAGCTTTGTAATAGCGCACCGCCTGTCAACTATAATCGACGCCGACGTAATACTCGTTATGCGCGACGGCAACGTAATCGAGCAAGGCACGCACGCAGAACTAATAGAAAAAGGCGGCTTTTACTCGCAATTGTATAACAGTCAGTTTGTGTAGTACGATAAGGGCGTTGCCCTTAACCCACACGCTTACGCGTAGAGGTCATAACACGGAAAACCGCGCCACACTCTCCCCAACCGTCATTGCGAGGGCACACAGTGCCCGCGGCAATCCCCCACGGGAAACCAATCCGTCATTGCGAGGGCATTTATGCCCGCGGCAATCTCAGCCGAGAGAAAGCAATAGTTGCTGTACTTGTTCCATGTAGGAGATTGCTTCGCTACGCTCGCAATGACAAGTAAAGCGCTACTGTTTGGGTCTATCCCGTCATTGCGAGGGCACACAGTGCCCGCGGCAATCCCCCGCTTAGAGCAGACTAACCCCCTGCTCTTTTTTTGCGTTGCAATCTCCTGTCGCAAAACGCCTTTCAATCTTCGAGTCCCGCAAGATAATCTATACTCACCCCGAAATATTTCGCCATGGAAATTAACTTGGATAGCGTAGGCTCGCATTTATCGAGTTCCCATAAACTGATTACCGACTTGCCGACGTCAAGTTCTTTGGCAAGTTGAATTTGTCCTACTCCCTTTTCGGCACGCAAAACACGTAGCCTTTCTCCAAAACCTATCATACAAACATTTTCCCATAATCATGGGAAAAATACTTGACTTCCCATTATAATGGGAGATATAATATTTATATATTCACTCAGGAGGAAAAATTGTGTTTTGCAAAAATTGTGGAAGTTCCATTGACGACAAAGCCGTTGTGTGCCCTAAGTGCGGAGTCCCCGTTGGCGAAGGGTATGTAAAAAAGGCAACCGACAAATCCAACCCCATAGCAATCGTAGGTTTCATCTTATCATTCTTTATTGCTTTGGCAGGCTTGATATGCAGTATCATAGGCTACAACAAAGCCAAAAACGAAAACCGCGACTATGGCGGACTCGCACTCGCGGGAATTATCATAAGTTTGATATCCATATTCTTGGTAATTATAATTTACGCCGTTTCTTGCAATGCTTTGCTTTCTATGGCTGATTATTATTCGTTAATACAAATTTTTTAGTTCCTCTCGGCTGAGATTGCCGCGCTCGCATAGCTCGCTCGCAATGACACGGGGAAACCAACTGTCATTGCGAGGAGTCCGCAGGACGACGAAGCAATCCCCTGCATGGAACACGTACAGCCACTGCACCTTTCTAATGTATGAGATTGCCACGGGCATAAATGCCCTCGCAATGACATTAAACCCTTCACTCTTTTTCGCAAGCCTTTTTGGAGTCAAAAAGGCTTATAATTCTACATTTAACTTCTCAATCGCCCCCATTAGTTCGCGCGGGTTATCTATTATTATATCCGCGCCGAGCGACTCCAAGAGAGCGCGGGAGCGAAAACCCCAGCTCACCGCTATTATGGGAAGTCCGCTGTTGCGTGCGGTTGCGACGTCTACGTCGCTGTCGCCCACGTATACGGCGGATTTTTTGTTTGAGCCGAGTTTTTCGAGCGCGTATTCCGGCATATCGGGCGCGGGCTTTTTCTTGCGCCCGCCGCCCTCGCCCAAGCCGAGCATAACGGCGGGAAACAGCTTGTTTTTAAGCTCTTCCACCGCCTTGCCGTACTTGTTGGAAACTATAGCCGTTTTGTATTTTGCGCAAACCTCGCCGAGCATTTCGGTTATGCCCGCGTAAGGTTTGGTTTTGTTTTCCTTGTTTTTATCGTAATGCGCCTCAAAAGCCGCAAGTACCTCGTCGGTTTTTTCTTTTGCGCTATCGGGCAACGCCCGCTCGATGAGCAGTCGCACCCCCTCGCCCACAAAGCCGCGCACCTCCTCGAGGGTGCGGGCGGGATACCCGAACTCGGCGAGCGCAAAGTTGGTGCTGTCGCACAAATCGTCGAGAGTGTTGAGAAGCGTTCCGTCCAAATCGAATAAAACAGTATCTATCATGCGATTATTATACGAAAAAACGCGCATTTTGTCAAATGCACGCGCAAGCGAGCATATATTGATGTTATGAAAATTTACGTATACGCAATATGCAAAAACGAAAGCAAATTCGTTAACAGGTTTATGGACTCGGTAGCCGACGCCGACGGCGTTTACGTGCTCGACACAGGCTCTACCGACGGCTCTGCGGAAATGCTGCGCGAGCGCGGCGCTGTGGTTAAGACCGAAATTATATCGCCGTTCAGGTTCGACTCGGCACGCAACAAGAGCCTTGCCCTCGTGCCCGACGACGCCGACTTTTACGTGTGTTTGGACCTCGACGAGGTGTTAGAGTCGGGTTGGCGAGCAGGGCTGGAAAAGACGGCGGCGAGTGCGCCCGACGTCAACCGCCTGCTTTATCGCTACGTGTGGAGTCACAACGCCGACGGGAGCGACGGAGTGGTATTTTGGGCGGAAAAGATACACCGCAAAGGCTACGAGTGGCGGGGAGCGGTGCACGAAACCGTTGTGCCCAAAGCGGGCACGGCAGACAAATCGGCTTACGCCTACGGAGTGCAGGTATCGCACTACCCCGACGACCAAAAGTCGCGCTCCTCGTATCTGCCCCTGCTCGAGATAGCGGCAAGCGAGTCGCCCGCCGACGACCGCACCTCCCACTATCTCGGGCGCGAGTACATGTTCGCCGGCATGTACGACAAAGCCGTAACCGAGCTTAAGCGGCATCTCGCCTTGCCGTCGGCTGTGTGGGCGGACGAACGCGCCGCATCCATGCGCTACATTTCCAAATGCTACGCCCGACTCGGCAACTCCAAAGAGTCGGTAAGTTGGGCTTTAAGAGCGGTTGCGGAGTCGCCCGACACCCGCGAGCCTTATTTGCAACTTGCCCGCGCCTTTTACGACTGCGGCAACTATGCGGGAGTGCTCTACGCCGCAAGCGCGGGGCTAAGCATAACCGAGCGCAAGCTCTCTTACATAACCGAGCCCGACGCTTGGGGCGCACCGCTCCACGACCTGCTGAGCATTGCATATTATCAGTTCGGGCAGTACAAGAAAGCGGAAATTCAGGCGCGGCTCGCCCTCTCGTTCGGCGACGACTCCCGCATTAAAAACAACTTGCGGCTTTATATAGAGGCTCAAAATTTGTAATGCCCTCGCAATGACAGGGTGATTTACATGTTATTCCCCAACAAAAAACGCTTCCGCTGTGCGCTACGGAAGCGTTTTTTTGTTTCGTTACACTTTACTCGGCAATTTCTTTAGGTTGCCAAAAATCCTGCGGCTCTGAGCGACGCCAACAACTGATTGAGCGTTGCGGCTACCTGCTCGGGCGTAGGGGTAGCGGGAGCGTCGGCAACCGCCGCCGCCGGAGTTATCGTTGCCGCAGGGCCTGTAGGACCCGTAGGGCCGATAGCACCCGCCGCGCCCGCAGCACCCGCAGGTCCCGCAGGTCCCGTGGGTCCGGTAGGGCCGATAGCACCCGCCGCGCCCGCAGCACCCGCAGGTCCCGTGGGTCCGGTAGGTCCTACATCACCCGCCGCGCCCGCTACGCCTTGAACGCCCTGAACGCCTTGCGGACCGGCAGGACCTGTCGGTCCCGTGGGTCCTATTTCGCCCGTTGCGCCCGTTGCTCCGGCTACGCCCGCAGGGCCTTGAGGTCCGGTCGGTCCTATAGGTCCGGTAGGACCGGTTGCACCCGCAACGCCTGCCGCGCCCGCTACGCCTTGAATACCCTGAACGCCCTGCGGTCCTGTCGGTCCGGTAGGTCCGACCGCACCCGCTTCACCCGTTGCGCCCGTTGCTCCGGTTGCGCCCGTTGCTCCCACGGGTCCCATAGGCCCCATAGGTCCGGTAGGTCCTACCGCGCCGGGCACGCCCTGTAAGCCCTGTACGCCCTGAGGTCCGGTAGGACCCATTGCGCCCGGAAATCCCATAGGCCCCATGGGTCCCATAGGTCCGCGCGGTCCGGTAGGTCCTACGCAACACGAGGGAACGGGGTCGGGACAAGGCGGCATGGGCGGATTAGGCTCGCAGCAACAATCGGGCTCTTGCGAATTGCAATCGCATCTGTTTGAGCATCCGAAATTAAATCTGAACATACATACCTCTCCTTTGTTGTGAGATAATCTCTCTACACTCATACTATGTTATTCCGCCGCAATGTGTGATTATTTTTCCGTTGCTTCAACGGAGATTATTTTTCTTTGCAAACCGCCGCAAAAGACTTGCAATAATCAAATTATTTTGATATAATAGTAAAGCTGTGTGGCGGTATAGCTCAGCTGGCTAGAGTACTCGGTTCATACCCGATTGGTCGTTGGTTCGAATCCAACTACCGCTACCAACAAAAAGCGCTTGATAATATCAGGCGCTTTTTTGTCGTGTTTTTAGGGCGGTTATCTTACTTGGCGAGACGGTTGTCGCTCTCCAAAATACCGAGCTTTAAGAGTTTGTTTTTTATACGTTCGTATGCCGCCGAATCGGGCACTCGAATAATATGTATGTGCAAGCCTCCCGTAAGGTCGCAAAGTTGAGCGGCATTGTTTTCTTTCACCTTTTGCATGAACTTTTCAACGTCGTACCTCGACGCAATATTGAGTTCGCCAGATATTTGCCCGTATATAGGGTGCTCTACCGTAACGCTCAAAACCGTACCGCCGTTGTCTACCACGGCGCAAAGCTCTTGCTCGGTCATATCCAGCGAATGACGGCAAATCAAAGTTTCGGTGCAACCCGTTGGTTTTTCGCGCTCCAAAAAGTAACCGTTGCGCATTGCCGATATCTTTTTGCCGTTGGCACGCAACAGCGCGATATCCGACACTATTACCTGACGCGTAACCGAAAAACGCTCGGCTAAATCGGACGCGTTAATGCATGCGTCGCTCGATTCGAGTATTTCGTAAATTCGGTTGCGTCGTTCGTTGTTGTTCATAAAATATCTCTCGTTTATATTCTAACACATTTTTTGGTTTTCCGCAATTATATTCATTGACAACCCGAGAAATTAAGTTTATAATTACAACATGTGTATATACACATGACAATACATATAGGAGATATAATTATGAAAGAAAAACAAGCCGTACTGGTGGTAGACATGCTCAACGACTTTGTTACGGGCGCGCTCAAGTGCGACCGCGGACTTGCAATAGTTCCGCAAACCGCAAAACTTTTGAACGCGGCACGAAAGAGCGGCGTGCCCGTAATATTTTGCAACGACGCGCACCTAAAGGGCATAGACCACGAGCTCAAACTTTGGGGCGACCATGCAATAGCGGGAACGGAAGGCGCAAAAGTGATACCCGAGCTTAATTTGCGCGAAACCGACTACGTTGTGCCCAAACGCAGATACAGCGGGTTTTTCCGCACCGACCTCGAGCTTTTATTGCGCGAACTGGGCGTAACTACCGTGATAATGACGGGACTGCACACCCACATGTGCGTGCGCCACACCTCCGCCGACGCTTATCAACTCGGCTACAAAGTGGTTGTGGCGAGCGACGCAACCGACTCGTTCACGAAAGAAGACTACGACTACGGCATTAAATATCTTAAAGAGGTTTACGGCGCGGAAATAACCGACGTAGACTCTTTAATAAAAACCTTTTAATCCCCCCACCTCACAAACAAATAAGAGCAACAGAAAAGAGCCGAGGCATATTGCCTTGGCTCTGTCTTGTTTCGTTATATTTAAGGATTTAACCTTATTTTATTATTTTAGCCACAACGCCCGAACCAACCGTTCTGCCGCCCTCGCGGATAGCGAAGCGCAAGCCCTGCTCTGCCGCTATGGGAGCGATGAGCTTAACGGTGATGGAGATGTTGTCGCCGGGCATAACCATTTCTACACCCTTGGGAAGCTCGATGGTGCCGGTAACGTCGGTAGTTCTGAAATAGAACTGCGGGCGGTAGCCGTTGAAGAACGGGGTATGACGTCCGCCCTCTTCCTTCTTAAGAACGTACACCTCGGCGGTGAACTCGGTGTGCGGGGTGATGGAGCCGGGTTTGGCTATAACCTGTCCGCGCTCGATTTCTTTACGGTCTATGCCGCGAAGAAGGATACCCGCGTTGTCGCCCGCCTGAGCAAAGTCAAGGCTCTTGCGGAACATTTCTATACCGGTAACCACGCTGGTTTTGGTGTCTTTGATACCTACGATTTCAACGGGGTCCTGAACCTTAATCTGTCCGCGCTCTACTCTGCCGGTAGCAACGGTGCCGCGGCCGGTGATGGTGAACACGTCTTCAACAGGCATAAGGAAAGGCTTGTCTATGTCGCGCGTGGGAGCGGGTATCTCGGTGTCTACGGTGTTCATAAGGTCGTAAATGGGCTTGATTGCGGGGTCGTCGGTGTTGCCCGCCATAGCCGCCTCGAGAGCTTTAACCGCACTGCCGCGGATTATCTTGGTGTCTTTGAATCCGTAGCTCTCCAAAAGCTCGGTAACTTCCATTTCAACAAGGTCGAGAAGTTCTTCGTCGTCGACAAGGTCGGTCTTGTTAAGGAACACTACAATCTTGGGCACGCCAACCTGACGGGCAAGCAAGATGTGCTCGCGGGTCTGGGGCATGGGACCGTCGGTAGCCGCAACAACGAGTATAGCGCCGTCCATCTGAGCGGCACCGGTAATCATGTTCTTTACGTAGTCGGCGTGGCCCGGGCAGTCAACGTGAGCGTAGTGACGGGTTTCGGTCTGATACTCAACGTGAGCGGTGTTAATCGTGATGCCGCGCGCCTTTTCCTCGGGAGCGGAGTCGATTTCGTCGTATTTTTTCTTTTCCGCCAAGCCTTTGGCTGCAAGAGCCATGGTGATGGCTGCGGTAAGGGTGGTCTTGCCGTGGTCAACGTGGCCGATGGTGCCGATGTTAACGTGCGGCTTGCTTCTGTCGAACTTAGCTTTTGCCATTTTGAATTTTCCTCCGAAAATTTTTGTTTTTTAATTTTGGTTTTTTTGTTTTTTTATATTATAACGCAAACGTTAAAATATTTCAATCGTTTTACTTGCATTTTTGCAAATTCTTTTGTGTTTACTTGTCATTGCGAGCGAACGCAGTGAGCGTGGCAATCTCGCGCACGGAACATGTACAGTGGCTGCAACGTCCTCATGGCTGAGATTGCTTCGTCGGGCTATGCCCTCCTCGCAATGACAGGGGGGGGGTAGTAGCGAACAATAACGTCATTGCGAGCGAACGCAGTGAGCGTGGCAATCCCTTGCATGGAACAAATACGTTGCCGATTAGTCTTTCTTCGCGCGGTCGCCTATAATCTTTTCCGCCACGTTGCGGGGCACTTCGCTGTAATGGTCGAAAGTCATGGTGTACTGACCTCTGCCCTGCGTGCGCGAACGAAGGTCGGTTGCGTAACCGAACATTTCGCTCAAAGGAATTTCGGCGCGGATTTCCTGGCTGCCGTTTATGGTTTCCATGCCGAGCAGGTTGCCGCGGCGCGAGCTTACGTTGCCCATAACGTCGCCGAGATATTCTTCGGGAAGGTTAATCTCAACGCGCATGATAGGTTCCATAATGATGGGGTCGGCTTTGCGCATGCCCTCTTTGAACGCCATAGAACCCGCGATTTTGAACGCCATTTCCGAAGAGTCAACCTCGTGGAAGCTACCGTCGTATACGGTAACCTTAAAGTCAACGCATTCGTAGCCCGCGAGCACGCCGCTCTGCTTGGCTTCGCGAATACCGTTGTCGATAGCGGGAATGTACTCTTTGGGAATGCTTCCGCCCACGGTCTTGTCTTCGAACTCGTAGCCCTTGCCGGGTTCAAGCGGTTCCATAATGATTTTGCAGTGTCCGTACTGACCTTTACCGCCGCTCTGACGAATGTATTTGCCTTCCACGTCAACCTTTTTGCGGATAGCTTCGCGGTAAGCGACTTGCGGCTTGCCTACGTTGGCTTCCACTTTGAATTCGCGCAAAAGTCTGTCTACGATTATCTCCAAGTGAAGCTCGCCCATACCGGCAATAATGGTTTGACCCGTTTCTTGGTCGGTATAAGTCTTAAACGTGGGGTCTTCCTCGGCGAGTTTAACGAGTGCCATGGTCATTTTTTCTTGCGAAGCCTTGGTTTTGGGCTCGATTGCAACTCTTATAACCGGCTCGGGGAACTCCATGCTCTCGAGCACAATGGGCTTGGCGGGGTCGCAAAGCGTGTCGCCCGTGGTGGTGTCTTTGAGTCCTACGAACGCGCAGATATCGCCTGCGAATATCTCGTCTATTTCGGTGCGGTTGTTGGCGTGCATCATGAGGATGCGGCCGATACGTTCTTTTTTGTCCTTGGTGGAGTTGAGAACGTAAGAACCGGACGTAAGCGTACCGGAGTAGCAACGGAAGAACGCGAGCTTTCCTACGAACGGGTCGGCCATAATCTTAAACGCAAGTCCGGAGAAAGGTGCGGAGTCGCTCGTTTCGCGCTCTTCCACCGTTTCGCCGTCCATAAGCGTGCCTTTCACGTTGGGAATATCGAGGGGGCTGGGCATGTAGTCCACGATAGCGTCGAGCAACTTTTGCACGCCCTTGTTCTTAAACGAACTGCCGCAGGTCACGGGATTGATTTTCATATCAATGGTGAGCTTGCGGAGCGCTTTCTTTATTTCCTCAACGGTGAAATCCGCGCCTTCGTTCTCGAAATAACGCTCCATGAGCGCGTCGTCGGCTTCCGCCACCGTTTCGAGCAGTTTTGCGCGGTATTCCTCCGCCTGCGCCTTGAGTTCGGCGGGTATGTCGGTTTCGTCCATTACCGTGCCGAGGTCGTCTTTGTAGATATCGGCTTTCATGGTAACGAGGTCTATAACGCCTACGAACGTGTCCGCCGTGCCTATCGGAAGCTGGATAGCTATGGGATTGGCTTTAAGACGGGTGCGCATCATATCCATTACGTTGAAGAAGTTCGCGCCTTCGCGGTCCATCTTGTTTACGTATGCAATGCGGGGTACGCCGTATTTGTCCGCCTGACGCCAAACCGTTTCGGATTGGGGCTGAACGCCGCCGCGGGCGCAGAATACCGCAACCGAGCCGTCGAGCACCTTAAGACTGCGCTCCACCTCTACGGTGAAGTCAACGTGACCCGGGGTGTCTATTATGTTTATGCGCTTATACGGTTCGGTGCTGTTCGCGCTGCGGTCTACGCGCCATTGAGTGGTGGTAGCGGCGGAAGTTATGGTTATGCCGCGCTCCTGCTCCTGCGCCATCCAGTCCATGGTTGCCGCGCCTTCGTGCACCTCGCCTATTTTGTGCGTTTTGCCCGTGTAATACAGTATGCGCTCCGTCGTGGTGGTCTTGCCTGCATCGATGTGCGCCATTATACCTATATTACGGGTATTTTCCAAACTATATTGTCTTGCCATAATCTGTTTCTCTCTCCGAGTCTACCAGCGGTAGTGCGCGAACGCCTTGTTCGCTTCAGCCATGCGGTGCATTTCTTCTTTGCGTTTGATTGACGCGCCGGCATTGTTGTAAGCGTCCATAAGCTCGCCCGCCATTTTCTCTTTCATGGTCTTTTCGCTGCGCTTTCTCGCAAACATTACAAGCCAACGAATGGCAAGAGTCTGTCTGCGCTCGGGACGGATTTCCATGGGCACCTGATAGGTGCTGCCGCCCACCCTGCGAGCTTTAACCTCGAGTAGCGGCTTTACGTTTTCAAGAGCCTGATTGAATACGTCGAGCGGTTCGAGGTTCATTTTCTCTTTTATGATATCGAATGCGTCGTACACGATTGCCTGCGCCGTGCCTTTTTTGCCGTCGAGCATTATTTGGCTAACGAGCTTGGTTATTACCTTGCTGCCGTATACCGGGTCGGGCAGAACGTCGCGCTTGGGGACGCCGTTTCTTCTGGGCATAGTGTGATTTACCTCCTGTTTAATATTTGTTTTTCGTCGGTACCGTAATACCGATTATTTGGCGCGCTTTGCGCCGTATTTCGAGCGAGCTTGCTTGCGTTTGGCAACGCCCGCGGTATCGAGCGCACCGCGAATGATGTGATACCTCACGCCGGGCAAATCCTTCACTCTGCCGCCACGGATAAGCACAACGCTGTGTTCTTGCAGATTGTGTCCTATGCCGGGAATATAGACCGTACCTTCCATCTTGTTTACAAGACGTACTCTTGCAATCTTACGAATTGCCGAGTTGGGCTTTTTGGGGGTGGTCGTGGTTACCGAAAGGCACACGCCGCGCTTCTGCGGATTGTTGTCGAGAATGGGGCTAAGCGACTTAAACACCGGTTTCTCGCGACCTTTCCTTATAAGCTGGTTAATCGTAGGCATTATTACTCTACCTCCTTATAGTAGTATTGCCCCACCCGAATAAAACAAATATTTTATACAAGGCAGGAATTTTTACGTTTACCGCACGCGCTTTTCAGGCCAAAAGACGCGCAAGGAAACATAAGCGCACACCTTTACAGTATACGCTATAGTATTTTATCACAAACCGCACTCGGCAGTCAACTGTTTTAACAAAACTTTCAAGTTTCCTGCACGCCTTTCATTATTTCCATTTGGAGCGGACTCGCAATATCGCTCAAAAGCATTGCGAGCGTGTTGCTCTCATAACCCCTTTTCTCCGATGGAAAAATTATTTCTTTTTCAGTTTAACGTCTTTGCGGTGCGAGGGAACGGCGGGTTTTACTCCCGCGGGATAAGCCACGGTGAAAAGTCCGTTTTCAAGCGAGATATCCACAGTGCCGAAAGGCGTGGGATATTTTATTTCGTAAGCGTTAAAGCCCGCGCTCACGGGATTTATTGCGAGAGTTTTGCAACCCGCTTCGAGCGGCTCTATGCCGCCCACCGTTTTTATGAGGAAGGGCACGGGTCCGCAAGACCAGCCGTGGCACAGCGAGTGCCTGAAGCCTACGTAGCAGTAGTCACCGAAATCGCCGTGCACGTCCTTTTCGTCGGGTTTTACGGGCTCGTCTATGCGCGAAGTTCCCTCTACCCAGTCCATATCGAAATTTTCCCAAAAAGACGTTGCGCCCTTGTCGAGCATTGCGCCGTAGTACTCTTTCATTATTTCCACCGCTTTTTCGGGCTTGCCCGCCGCGGCTACGGCAGAAAGAATGTAATAGCTCATAAAGGTGCTCATTCCGCGGCTGTTGCCGTTCGAAAGAAAAGCGTAGGCGTCCTCGGGCTTTTCGAGTCCCGCAAACACTTTCATGGCTTCGCACTGCTTGCACTCCGCCGCCTTATCCGCATATCCCTCGAGCTTACCTATTATTTCGTCGCATACCGCCGTATCCAACCCCAAAAGCGCAAACAGTTCTTTGCCCTTTTGCGCCGCAAGATACACGAGCGCGGTAGTGCCTATTATTTCGTCCGGCTTTTCGTGGCTCGGCCAGTCGAACAGTCCGCTTGCCGTAACCTTTCCTTCGGCGGATACGAGCGAGCCTATCTGCTTCATCACGCCGTATATGTAGTCGCGTTGCGACTTTATGTATTCCGCGTCGCCGTTGTGGCGGTAGTAGTCGGCAAGAATTATCACCCACCACATGGAATAGTTTTCTATGCCGTTCATCCACTCGGGAAGCGGCGTATGCGCACGCGAGTATTCGAGCGATTCGAGCACCGACTCGTCAGACCCGAACAGGCTTATAATGCCCATGGTCTCGGGGTGCATATCGCCCACCCAAACAAGGCGGTCGCGCTTTATTCCGTCCCATATGTAACGCTGCATGTTGAGCATGAGCGTGCGAGCGGCGATATCGAAAATTTCGTTCACCCGCTCGTCGTTGCACTTAAACGAGCCCATCGGCTTTAAGTCGCGGTGCACGTACACGGCGGTTACGGCCTTTAAGAGCATATCCGTGCCTTCGGGAAAATCCATGCGAACAAATCTGAAACCCGTTTCGAAAAAGGTCATATCCGAAAGCATGGGCAGTTCAACGAACGCGTCGCGGAGCGTGTGGTGATTGCCCGCGCCCCTTTCGCCCAATTCGGCGCAACACTCGGCAACCGACTCTCCGCAACGAATGCGCACTTTAACCGAGCCGCCGCCCGCGTGGTGAGTGAGCACTCTCACGCCGCCGTTGTATTCCTTTCCGAAATCGAGCACCAAATGCGCCTTGCCCGATATTTTCACAAGCCGAGTTTCACTCGTGCCTATCTGCATATCCACGGGCTCAACGAGCGACTCCGCGCCCTCTATAGCTCCCGACTGCGCCACTACGCGAACGGGAAAAACGTCCTCTCTTATACGGGTATCCTTCACTTTCTTTTCTTCTCCTTGCTTTTCGTCGACTACACGTGTACCGACAAATATATTCAAGCGCGGCATTTCCGCAACTCTTTACTTGTTTACGCTCTTGCAAACCGCGGTGCTTTCCCGCACTACGAGCGACGGCGAAATGCGCTCTCGCGACACAACGCTTTTATTGTCTATGTTTTGCTTGAGTATGCCGAATATTCTGTGCCCGTATTCGAGCGAACGGTGGCTTATGGTGGTTAGCGCGGGGTAAGACGAGCGGGCAAACAGTATGTCGTCCATGCCGGCAACCGACACGTCTTCGGGCACTTTGAGTCCGCTCTCTTGAAACGCTCGCATCGCGCCGAGAGCCATCAAGTCGTTCGTGCACATCACGGCGGTAAACTCCGCGCCCGTGCTCATCAGCTTTTTTGCGAGTTCGTAACCGCGGTCTATGGTGCTCTCCCACGGCGGCGAGCCGCAAACGGTGACGGGATTTGCTTCGCCGAACAGCCTTTGCATGTTGTTCCCGAACGATTTCAGCCGCTTGTCGTACTCGTAGCTGTCGTCGAAACAGCTCAAAAACGCTATCTTGCTGTGCCCGAGGTCTTTGAAATGCTCGACGAGCATGCTCACGCCCGCTCCGAAGTCGAGCTCGAGTCCGCACACGCGCGGGTCGGAAAACCCTCTCAGCGACGTTATTATTACGCTTATGCCCCTGTCGAGCAACTTTTCTATGCTCTTGTTGTTCACCTTTGCGGGGTCTACCGACAAAAACACGCCGTCCACTTTGCGGCAAATAAAGTCGTCTACGTAGCTGTCGAGGTTTTTTACGCCGCCGCAAATGTGTGTGAAATATCCGCTGTTCATCGCCGATTCCTGAATGGCGCGGATTATTTCTATTTGCAACGGGCTTGCCATGTCGTCGGTGAGTACGGCTATGGTGTCAGAGCTTTTGCGCCTTACCGCCGCCGCCAAAAGGTCGGGGTGATAGTCCAGTTCTTCTGCCGCACGCATAACTCTTCTCACAAGCTCGGGGGAAACGTAACGCTTACGCGAAAAAACGTAAGACACGGTTGCGCCCGACACGCCCGCAAGACGCGCCACGTCGTCGCGGCAACACTGCTCGCTTCTCTTGTTTTCCTCCATAAGCAATTTATCTCCTCGGCGAGAAGTATTCGGCAGTTATCATTTTAACATTGTTGCGAATTCGTGTCAAATCAATACGTAATTTTTTTCGACTAAAAACGCTGTATATATTATACAAAATGTCAGGCTATCTCCCACTCGCAGGTTACCGACTCCACCGCTTCCACGTCTTCGGGCTCGGCGCACGCGCCGCCAAACGCCGCCGCACGCATGAGTCGCGCCCCGCCGCCGAAACCTGCCGCGTATTCCACGCCGCAAAGCTCGCCCAGCTTTACGCCCGCCGCCGCGGCAATGTTTTGCGCACTCGCACGCGCCGCCGCCACGGCTTCCGCCGCAAGCGCGTTGCGATACGACTTATCCGCAAGCGAATATTCGCTGTTCCAGCCCATGCCGCTGCTTTCCGCCGCAGCCAAAACTCTCTCCATGCGCCCGTCGGTTATGGGGAGAGATGCTTTTATTTCGGTACGAGCCGCAAACAAAGTTTTGCCGTCGCGCTTAATCTGCGCAACGCTCGCGCCGCTCTTTCTTATTTCGTTTTTATCGAGAGCCGCCGCCGCGAAACTTTTTATTATTTCTTCGGCTTTTAAGTTCAGTTCGCTTACCGCCTCGCCGTACTTTTTGCTTTCGGTTTTCACTTCGACCGATACCGTCGCGGTGTCGGGCGCAAACTTTCCGCTCGCGCTCTGCGTAACTTTAATCGTTTTCATTGCGTTATACCTCCGCGTTTATTATAACATATTCCGCGGCATTGCGCAACGATTTTACGGCGGAGCGTAAAGCATAAGGGCGGTTTGTCAAGTTTTTTCATAACCGACATAATATTTTCACTCAATCGCAGTAAAATAAGCAATAATAAAAATACCCGATAAGTAAGGAGCGAAAAATGATAACCAACGTGAAAGAAAAGAAAGACCGCCGAATTCCCGTACTAATCGCCTGCCTTATAATCGCGCTCGCGTTTGCGGTGTGCGCGGTCGCGGGTTGCGCGATATACGGCGATAAGCCCGATTCCCCCACGGTGCTCCACGCTCAAAACGGCGAAACGATTTCGCGGCTCTCGAACGGCGAGCGAACAATAGCCGACGTTGTGGAACAGGTCGCGGACTCGGTTGTGGAAATAACCTGCACCGTTGAAACCTCGAGCACCGACTGGTTCGGCAGACCGGTAACCTCGCGCGGGACGAGCGCGGGAAGCGGCGTTATAATAGCAGACAACGGGACGGTGATTACAAATCATCACGTAATAGACGGCGCGGTGGAAATAAGCGTGCGCCTGAGAAACGGCAACACCTACGCCGCCGAACTTGTGGGAAGCGACTCGGGCCACGATATAGCCATAATAAAAATATCGCCCGAAGAAACGCTTACTTACGCCACTTTCGGAGAGTCGGCAAAGCTCAAAGTGGGTCAGCCCGTGGTGGTGATAGGCAACCCGCTCGGAACTCTGGGCGGCACGGTTACCGACGGAATAATAAGCGCGCTCGAGCGCGATATGACAATCGAGGGCGTAACCATGAAACTGCTTCAAACCAACGCTTCCATAAACTCGGGCAACTCGGGCGGCGGCATGTTCGACCTCGACGGCAGACTGATAGGAATAGTAAACGCCAAGTCCAAAGGGCTCGGCGTAGAGGGGCTGGGCTTTGCGATACCGTCCGACACCGCGCTTGCGGTGGCGCAAACCATTATAGGCGAATGAGTTTGGGCTTTATATCCTCGGCTTTTACCTGCCGCAACATGAGATACGCCCAGTATCCCGCGGCGGCAAGGCTCACGCAAACGGTAAGCGCAATCGAAAAGGCGTTCCACACCGTGCCCGTGCCGAGGGTATCGGCGGCAAGCCCCGCAAAGTTGTAGCCCGCGTGCAACAGGGCGCACGCGAACACGTTGCGGCACAAAAGCATTACCATGGCGCACATCGCGCCCACCAAAAAGCTGTATCCCACTTGACACAGCACCGCCAACGGATTGGACGAAAACAAATTCACGAGGTGTATCGCTCCGAACACCGCCGACGATATCACGACCGCGAGGAAAACTCCTTTGCGGTCGTTTTTTGTTTTGGCAAGCACGAGAGGGAATATAATTCCGCGAAAAACAAGCTCCTCGAAAAGCCCCACCGAAACGCAGTTGAGCGCGAAAAGAAACCAGCCGAGCCCGCTCGCGTTTACGGAAATTTCGCCCGTAGCCAAACCCGCGAACGGCGCGTTGTTCGCCGCCACCAAAGCAAAGGGCAGAGCGAGCAAAAAACCTTTCGCGCCCGTTTTGAACGAGAATATTCTCACGCCCATATTCACGGCAAGCAGAGTTAAAAGCGCGAAGCCTACAAATCTGAATACCGCGTTGCCGAGGTTGCGGGCGTTTGTGCCGCCTCCGCCCAAAAACAGCGAGCCGAGGTCCTCGCCGGGGAGCAACACTATGCCGAGCGCGAACAGCGTTACAACGATTATGCCGTATATCGGTTCGCGCATAAGCCCGAATTTGTCGGAGCCGACAAATCCCGTTTGTTTGTTTCCAAGCTCGTTGTCGCTCATTTGCGGCGTGTTCCTTTGCTTCTGCCCGAAGAGCTTACTCCCGCTTCCCTCGCCGCCTTTCTCACCTGCTTGCGAGCCTGTTTTACGGCGGGCATTACAATGAGCACCGCTATTACTACGATTACGCCGAGTATAACTATCTCCGTCCATGTGAGGTGGATTTTGTCGTTTCCTATGGCGTGCTCGCTCGTTTTAACCACGTTTACGTTTTTAACCACCGTTTCCGCGCCCATGAAGAGCTCGTAAGAAAGCACGCCGTTTGTTTCCACGCCCTTTACCGACATTGCGATTGTGCCGTTGTAGTCGGTGCGCACTATGTTTTCATCGGTAAAACCGAGCGCAGCCAGCCTTTCCATAACCTCGGCGTGCGGGTGCTTGTAGCTGTTGTTTACCCCGCAAGATATTACGGCTATCACGTTCGCGCGGTTTTCGGGCGTGGTCATAGCGCGTATCATATCTTCGCTTGAAGAAGTGCGGCTTCCGTGATGACCGAGCTTGAAAACGTCCACGCTGAAATCGTCGGTAAACACCGAGTATTTTCCCTCGCCCTCTTTCGCCTTTTTCACGAAATCGGCTTCCGCTTCCTTTTCGGCGTCGCCCGAGAGCATAAACTTTTTGCCGTGATAATCGAGCACCATTACGGGCGAGTAGTTGTTGTTGTCTTTGTAAGACGAAGTTTTGTCCGCGCCGTAAAAGGTGAACTCGTAGTAGTTCGCGTCGCCCTCGCCCGCGCCCTCGGGAGTAATAACTCCCGTTTCGGGGTCTTCGGAGTCTATAATAAACACTTCGCTCTCTACGTTGTTTACGTTGCTTTCGTTGTAGCCCGCTTTGAGCGCGTTGTCGTATGCCCTCGTGGTCTTTTCGTTGTTTTTGCTGTTCGCGGTTTGCGCCTTTATGCTCTCTTTTGCGGGGTCGGTCCAGTCGTCGCCCGCCTCGCCGTCTTTATACGCCGAGTATACGTTGGGGCGATAAAAGGTTTTCGCGGGATACTTTTCCAAAACGTCCGCCATGCCGCCGCAATGGTCGGAGTCGGGGTGCGTGAGTATGACGAAATCGAAATATTTTATATCTTCGCCGTTTTCGTCGTTTATGTTTTCTTCTATGTACTCGATAAGACGCGTTTTGTTTTCGGTGTGGGTGTCGCCCGCGTCTATAAGCATGTTGCGATTGTCGGGCAGTTCTATAATGCACGCGTCGCCCTGCCCCACGTCTACGAAATGCACGTTAAGGTCGCCGCCGAGCTCGAGTATTTCCTCGGTTTTAGTGCCCGAATAGTCGTCTTTTTCGAGCGAAACGCTCTCCTGCGTTTTGGTAAGTCCGAATTTCTCGTTTATGGTATTCGTCCATATCAAACTTATCAAAAGCGCGGCAACGAGAACTACCGCAAGTCCTATGCGTATCGCCCAATTGTTTCCGCCGTTTTCAGAACGCGCCATATATTGCCTCCGTTTTTTTAGATTTTATTTTCTCATGCAGGAGATTGCTTCGGCATTTCATGCCTCGCAATGACGGGAAAGTCAACACGTCATTGCGAGCGAACGCAGTGAGCGCGGCAATCTCAGTCATGGAACATGTTCCGTTGCTTCTCGATTGCGGCTTTTGTAGCCTCATACCCGAGTTCAACCATCTCTTTCCAACCGTCTTTGCTCATAGACGAATACGCCGACGTGTCGGGCGCAATCACCACGTCGCTGTGCCTAAGTCCCTCCGCCGAGGAGTTGGAAAGCACTATGCCCAGCGTCCCTTTGAGCACGTCTATAAGCCCCATGCCCGCAGTGCCGCCGCCCCGCCCCGGATTTACGTCTACCGTAATCACACGCGTTGCGCCCAGCATTCTGCACACGTCGGCGGGAATGTTGTTCATAAGTCCGCCGTCGCACAGGTGCTTGCCGCCCATAGCTATGGGTTTATACAGCACGGGAACGGCGCAAGACGCCGCAACCGCTATGCTCGCGTTGCCTTTATCGAGCACCGCCTGCTTTGCCGCAACCAAGTCTACCGCAACCGCCGCAAACCGTGTGGGCAAACTCGCTATATCTTTAACGCCCACGAGGTCGGTTACTATCTTGCCTATCTTCATGGGGTCGTTGGGCGCAATCACTATGCCGTTGTGGATATCGTGCATATCCAAACTTTCGGCGTAGCGCATAAGCGTATCGCTCTTTACTCCCGCGGCGTAAACCGCGCCCACAAGCGCGCCCACGCTCGTGCCCACAATCAAATCGAACTTTATTCCCGCTTCTTCGAACGCCTTTACCGCGCCGATATGCGCAAAGCCCCTTGCTCCGCCGCCGCCCAAACACAACGCCTTTACATTCGATATTTCTTTGCTTTTCTTTTTTCCGAACATATTTTTCCTTTTCTCATGCCTTGTCATTGCGAGCGGGTTTTTGCTTTGTCATTGCGAGCGAACGCAGTGAGCGCGGCAATCTCAGCCATGGAACTCGTGCAGTTGCTATTGCTTTCCTAATGTATGGGATTGCCGCGTCGGGCTTTGCCCTCCTCGCAATGACATTCTTTTTCCCGTCATTGCGAGCGGGTTTTTGCTTTGTCATTGCGAGCGAACGCAGTGAGCGTGGCAATCTCAGCCATGGAACTCGTGCAGTTGCTACTGCTTTCCTAATGTATGGGATTGCCGCGGGCACAAGTGCCCTCGCAATGACGGGTGTACCCGCATGGGATTGCCGCGTCGGGCTTTGCCCTCCTCGCAATGACAGGTGTAACCCGCATGGGATTGCCGCGTCGGGCTACGCCCTCCTCGCAATGACTATTCCCAACGCTCGCCCAACCACAACTCAACGCTCGCATCACTCGGCATCCTCCAATCGCCGCGCGGAGAGAGCGAGTATGTTGCCTTTACGCCGTCGGGACAGCACGACCGCTTGAATTGCGAGGCGAAAAACCGCCTGTAAAATTTGGCGAGAGGCTCGGCGTAATCCTCGGGCTTTCCTCCGAACGCCGCCGCCGCGTATAAAAGAGTCTTTTGCGGCGAGCCGCCCTCGAATACGGCATGATACAAAAAGAAATCGTTTAGTTCGAACGAGCCTATTATTTCCTCGGTTTTCTGCGCTATTTTCCCGTCTTTTGCGGGCAAAAGCTCGGGGCTTATTTCGGTGTTCAAAACGCCCGTGAGCGCGGTTCGGGTCTTGCCGCCTATGCGCTCCGCCTCGTATTTAACGAGGTATTTCACCAAGGTTTTAGGCACTGACGAGTTTACGCCGTACATGCTCATGTGGTCGCCGTTGTAGGTGCACCAGCCGAGCGCGGCTTCGCTCAAATCGCCCGTGCCTACGGCTATGCCGTTTTCGCCGTTGGCTATATCCATGAGTATCATTGTGCGCATTCTCGCCTGCGCGTTTTCATACGCCGCGTCGCGCACGTTTAAGTCGTGCCCTATATCTTTTAAGTGCGCCGTTACGCTCGATTTTATATCTATTATTCTGTAGTCGGCGCGGCTCTCCTTTGCGAGCAACAGCGCGTTTGCCGCCGTTTCGTCACTCGTGCCGAAACCGGGCATGGATACGGCTATAAGGTCTTTGCGCTGTTTGTTCAAGCCGTCGAAAGCGCGAAGGCACACCAAAAGCGCAAGCGCGCTGTCGAGCCCGCCCGAAACGCCGAGCACCGCCTTTTTCGCGCCCGTGTGCTTGAGCCTTTTCATCAGCCCCTCGGCTTGAATGCGCAGTATAAGTTCGGCTTGCTCCTCGTCGCCACATTCGGGCACAAAGGGCAGGCGGCTCACGTATCTGCGCAAATCGGCTTTTTTATCGCCGCCGTTATTTTTGCCGTTTTCGCTCTCTTCGCAAATCACGCAAACCCCGCCGTTTTCACTCTCTCCGCCAAACACGTTGTTGCGCATTCGGGAGAAAGCAAGTTTTTCGGTATCAATATCGGCAACGGTGAAAGGCTTGTTTTCAAACGGCTTGTTTTCGGCTATGATTTCGCCCTCTTCGGCTATAATCGAGTGACCCGAAAACACAAGGTCGGTACTGCTCTCGCCCCTGCCCGCGTCGGCGTATATATACGCGCCCGCAAAACGGAGCGACCTGCTCTTTACGAGCGTGCGGCGTTTTTTTGCCTTGCCCGCGGTTTCGCTGCTCGCCGAAAGATTTACGGTTACGAGCGCGGCGGAATTGCTCGGCGCACGTTGCGCCCACAAGTCCTCGCATATTTCCGCGCCCACGCTCACCCCGCGCAAATTTACGGTAAACGAGCCGAACGGCACGTTTTCGCCCGCAACCATAACCGTGCCGCAAGCGTTTTTACCCGAAGAAAAATATCTCAATTCGTTGAATTCGCCGTACTCGGGCAAATGAATTTTGGGCGTAACGCCTATCACCTTGCCGCCGAACGCCGCCGCGGCGCAGTTATACAGCTTGCCGCCCGCTCTTACGGGAAGCCCCGTATAAACCAAAATATTGCGGTTTTTCGTGCTCTCGGCTATGAGTTTAAGCGCGGATTGCGCACCGTCGAGCAGAGTTTTTTGTAAAAACAAATCGCCGCAAGTGTAAGCGGTAATGCAAAGCTCGGGAAAAACGAGCAGTTCCACTCCCTCGGCGGCGGCTTTTTTTATTATATCGATTATTGCGGCGGCGTTGCCGCGGGTATCGGCAACCTTAAGTTCGGGATTTGCCGCGGCTACCCGCAAAAATCCGTTGTTCATTCGCTCCTCCTCATGCGCGGGACGCGCGTTCGCCGCACATTTTCGCAAAATATTCATGTACGGCGGATTGCTCGGTAAGCTCGGGGTGAAAACTCGTAACGAGCATGTTGTTTTGCCGCGCGGCAATAACGTGACCGTCCAACTCGGCTACGACTCGGGCATTACCGAAAGTCTTTTCTATCCAGGGTGCGCGAATGAACACGAGCTCGAGCGGGTCGGCGGAAAATTCGGTTATTACGGACTCGCACTCGAAACTGTCGAGTTGCCTGCCGTAGGCGTTGCGGCGCACGCGGATATCCATTACTCCGAGATGGGGCTGTTCGCCCTCTATCTCTTTTGCGAGCAGGATAAGACCCGCGCAAGTGCCGAACACCGCAAGTCCGTTTTGTATTTTTTCCCTGAGCGGCTCGAATATACCGAACAGCTTGAGCAATTTGCCCAAAGTGGTGCTCTCTCCGCCAGGAAGTATTATGCCGTTTATGCCCTCGAGGTGCTCGGGTTTGAGCACCCGCACCGTTTTTACGCCTATATTCTCGAGCGCACGCTCATGCTCTGTCACCGAGCCTTGCAACGCGAGTATACCTATTGTAACGTTATTTTTGTTTTTGCTCATGTTCGAAATTTGTCAAGTCGGGTTTTTATTTCTCATGCAGGGGATTGCTTCGTCGTCCTGCGGACTCCTCGCAATGACACGGCAACCCGCCGCCCCTTTTACCAACCGCGAGTTGCGAGCTTTTCTTCTTCCTTAAGCGTGGAAAGTTCAATACCGCGCATGGGTGCGCCGAGGTCCTCGCTCACCTCCGCAACGAGTTTTGCGTCTTCGTAATGCGCCGTGGCGAGCACTATGGCGCGAGCCGTCTTGCGGGGATTGCTCGACTTGAAAATACCGCTTCCCACAAACACGCCTTCCGCGCCGAGCGTCATCATGAGCGCGGCGTCGGCGGGCGTTGCCACTCCGCCCGCGGCAAAGTTTACTACGGGCAGTTTTTTGTTTTCGGCAACGAATTTAACCAAATCGTAGGGAGCGCATATATCTTTCGCGTAGGTCATAAGCTCTTCGGAGGGCTTGTTGGAAAGCAATCTGATTTCGCTCATCATTTGGCGCATGTGGCGAACGGCTTCCACCACGTTGCCCGTACCAGCCTCGCCTTTGGTGCGTATCATAGACGCGCCCTCGCCTATTCTGCGGAGAGCTTCGCCGAGATTGCGCGCGCCGCACACGAACGGAACCTTAAAGTCCCACTTGTTGATGTGGTAAGCGTCGTCGGCGGGCGTGAGCACCTCCGACTCGTCTATATAGTCTATTCCCAAAGCCTCGAGCACGCGGGCTTCCACAATATGCCCTATTCTCGCCTTTGCCATTACGGGAATTGTAACCGCTTTTTGTATGCCCTTAATCATCTTGGGGTCGCTCATGCGAGCCACGCCGCCGTCGCGCCTGATATCGGCGGGAACGCGCTCGAGCGCCATAACCGCAACCGCGCCCGCTTCCTGCGCTATTTCCGCCTCCTCGGGAGTGGTTACGTCCATTATTACGCCGCCCTTGAGCATTTGGGCAAGGTTTTTATTGAGCTTGAGTTGGTCCTGTTTCTTTTCTGCCATGGTTTTCTATTGTTTCTCCTGTTACAAAGTTTTTTTGTTTTTTTATCCCTATAACCCTTCCACCACAACGGTTAATTTCGCCGAAATTTCGGCGTAGCATTTCACCGTAACGGTATAACGCCCGAGCGACTTTATGGGCTCGGCAATCACGATTTTTTTCTTGTCTACCTCGTAGCCCTTTTTGGCGAGAGCGTCCGAAATGTTTTGCGTGTTGAGCGCACCGAACAGTTTGCCGTTTTCGCCCACCTTTATTTTAACGGCGATACTCTCTTTGTCGAGCTTAGCCTTGAGTTCCTGCGCCGCGGCTTTCTCCACAGCCTTGCGGTGCTCGGCGGCTTCTGCGGAAATGCGCGCGCTGTTCACCGCCGCCGCGTTGGCTTCCGCCGCCAAACCGTTCTTAAAGAGAAAGTTGCGGGCGTATCCGTCCGATACGTTGATGATTTCGCCCTTTTTTCCCTGACCTTTCACGTCCGCTTTAAGTATAACTTTCATATGATTTCTTCTCCTTTTTTAACTGAGTGCCCAGTCCAACAGCTTTCTCACGTTTATTACGCAGTCGGCGAGTCCTATAAAGCCCAAAATCGTAAGACCGTAGTCCCAAAACACAGCCGCCGCCGCGATTATCAGCCAAAACCCGATTATCGCCGCGATTTTGGGTTTGCCGCGCACCCGCGCAAGCGAGTGATACAGCAGAGTTACGCCGCACAGCGCGGTGGGGAGCGTAACCATTACGTTCATAACGGTGAGCGTAACGGGTTTCATAGGCTCGTAAAACGACAACAGCGCAAACGCGAGCGCGGGAACAACCGCCGCCGCGAGATAGTTGCGCGAAAGTCGCATATCGGCAATGCGCGGCTCGTCTTTGTAAGCTCCGAGCAGGTGCGCCGCGGCAATACCGCCCGCGCAACCCGCGCCGCCCGTGAACGCGCCGAAGCCCGTTACATACCACAAAACGCCTTCTTCTATCTGCTCCTCGGTTATGCGCAGAGCCGTCGTTACCGTATAAGAAAGCGGCGAACCTTGCACTGCCGACCAAACGCACGCAACGCCCAACGCGCCCGCAAGTCCCGCCGCCGCGCAAAGAGCGATTTCCGCCCATAAGCCGAGTTTGCTCCTAAACGCGCGAACCGCGGCTATAAGCGCAAGCATAGTTGCCGCCGCCGCAAACAGCGCTTTGCCGTAAGGCGCGAAGAACGCCGAGCACGCGAATGCCGCGGCAACCGCCGCAAGCGGGAACGCGCCGCCGTAAACGCCGAGCATGTAAGCAATAACGCACGCGGCGGGCACTGCGGCAACGCAACAAACGGGCGATACCGCGCAAACGGCAACCAAAGCCGCAACCAACGGGCACGCGAGCGCAAACACGGTTTTCTTCACACGATTATTTTATATCAATCGGCGGCGAATGTCAAGAAGTATATCGTATCAACGCATATCTTGCGCCGATTTCGGCAACACTAAACGGGTAAATAAATTTATAAGGAGAAAACCCAAAGTGAAAGACATTAAATGCGGCTTGAAAGAATGCAAATTCAACAAAGGCTATTGCTGCTGCGCAAAGAGCATAGACGTGAGCACAAACACCGACTGCCTTACCTATTCGCCCGACGAAAAGAAACGCAATTCCATGTTTGAAGCGGCGGCGGACTTCATACCCGCAAACTACAGCGTAGACACCTCGGTTGCGTGCAACGCGAAATGTATTTTCAACAAAGACAACCGCTGTGTGTCAAACGGCATCACCGTTATGAACCAAGGCGCGCACGAGGTTGTTTGCCTAACCTACGTTAAAGACTGAATACGCCGACCAAACCGAAAAACGCCGCTTGCTGATGCGGCGTTTTTTGCTGTTAAAGATTTTTGAGTTCCTCGTTGAGCTTTTGAAGATTTTCGCGCTCTACGTCTATAAGCTCGGCATACGTGCGGAAATATTCTATATCTTTATCGCTCGGCTTGGCTTGCGAAATTATGGCTTCTATTATAGCCACTTGGCTTCTGCCGAGTTTGCGCTCGAGCTGTTCAATCTCCTCGCGGCTTTGCGCTATGGCTTTTTTAAGTTCGCCTTTTTTAGACATTGTTCCTTTCTCCTTTTTTTGTGTTTATGTTAATTGTCATTGCGAGGGTGCTTGCACCCTCGGCAATCCCATACGTTTATATTCTTTGTCATTGCGAGGGCACGCAGTGCCCGCGGCAATCCCCTGCATGGTACAAGTACAGTTACTGTCATTTCCTCATGTATGGGATTGCTTCGCTCGTTTCACTCGCTCGCAATGACACGTAACCGAAACGGTCGCTCGCAATGACATGTAACCGAAACGGTCGCTCGCAATGACAGGGGTTACAAAACTATTCCGCCTCGCCCATGAGGACTACGCGTACCGAGCCGTGCGCAATGAGTTCGTCGCGCGTGCGCTCGGATAAGTCGTATCTGCCCTTTTGCGTAGCGTTCTTCTCAAGCGAGAACTTTTGCGCAACAAACGCAAGCAACTGCCGCACGTCGTCGGCGTTGTCGGCGTTTTTAACGCGCACCAACAGCGGCGTTTTGGCAAAACTCTTTTTGTCCGACTTGTCTTCTATATCGAACTTGCCGCCCGCGTACTCTTTGGGGTCGAGTGCGAGAGCCACTCCCAAACGCTTGCCCATAAAACTTATCTTCGCCGCAAGCTCCTTGTTTGCAAACACCCTGCGGCACCCGAAATCTTCTTCTATAACCGCGCCCGAGTAAGACTTTATTTCGTCCATAATGGCGGCGTACTGCGCCTTTGTGTCGTCGTCCGAAAATCTGAGTTTCGCGTCGAACCCGAGCGAGTAGCGCACAAAGTAACGCTTGTTGTCGAACACTTTGGCTTTGAGTCCCATTTTCGCACGCGCACGCGCCGACATTTCGCCCACCGCAAGCTCCACGGTGTTGGGCGGCTGAACTCCCGCCGCTATTTCGCCGTAGCTCTCCGGCTCGGCCGTTTCGTCGTCATCGTCGCCGAACATGGCAAAGTCTATCCAGTTCTGCGGCGCGGCCTCTCCGCCCGAATTGAGATACGCGAGCTTGTCGAGCAACGCCTCGCGCTTGTTCTTAAGGTCTTCGTTGTGCATGGCGCGTTCGGCGTTGAGCCGCCACATAACTCCGAAAAGCACGTTTACGCCTATTGCCATCAGTACGAGAACGGCAAGCACTATAATAAATGCGAGCTGACCTGCGGTGAATATCATAGAAAGAGTCAATCCCGTTTTCATTATTCGTTCCCTCCCTCGTTGTTCGGCTCGCCGTCGGCGTTATTTTCATTTAACTCCTCGGGTTCGCGCCGTTGCCTTTCGCCTATCTCGGCAAACACCGTCATGCGTTGGCGATGACTTATAAACTGCATCACCGCTACGGCGGCGCACGCGAGTATGAGCGCGGCGAGCACGCACACCGTTACCGCAAACGCAACGTCGGCGGTGTCTATGTGCCAACCGAACGTAATCGCGTCGGTACTGCCGTTGTCCCATACGTAGTTTTTCTTGTCTTTAAGTTCCACGGTTACAACCGTTGTGCCCGCGTCGTCGCGCACGTTGCCCGTTATGGTCATGTAGCGGTCGTCGAACCCTGCGGGATTGTAGGTTTGGTCAGAGCCGTTTATGGTAAAGTCGGTGCGGTCGTCGGTGGGGCGAGTAAGAACTTTGGGGTTAACCGTCCACTTGAGCGTTACGCTCTCCGCATTGTCCGCCCACTCGCAGTTTTCGTTGGTTATGGTAATCGTTGCCGTGTAAGTGCCCGCGTCCGTCGCGTAAAGCACGCCGTCTTGCCACCTAATGCCCGTAAACGAAATATCCATAAACCGCGAGTCGAACCCGTTTATTATCATGGAAAGTTCGCCGCCCGAGTAGGTGTCGTTCACTCCCGCTATGAGCGTGAGCACGGGGTGCGCGTACCGAGTTTTATGCACCTCGAACGGATATCCGTTAATACCATCGCTGTGCAAATACTCTATGCCCTTATGATTTTTTATTTCATTTTCCTGTATTTCCGCCTCGAGCCTGTATTCGCCCGCGACAAGTCCGTTGAGTTTTTCGGCTACCTCGTTCGTGTACGCGCCGTTTTCAAGCAAAAAATCGGTAAGCACGTCGTCGAACTCTTCGAATCCGCCTTGTTCGTTTTTCCTCGTCACGGTGTATTGCGTTTTCTCCGCACCCTCCGTGGCGTTTACCGCTATCTTGTTTTTGTCGGCGGCAAACGCGCCGTAGTCCCAAGAACTCAGCGATACGCCTAATTTGTTGCCCGCTCTTTTAATCTCGAACCTTACGGTAAACTCGCCCTTGTAGTTACCCGTACCCTTAACGGTTACTGGCACTTGACTGCCCGCGTCGAGGTTGTTGCGGTTGCCGTAATCGAAAGTTACGGTTTCGTCTTCCGTGTAAGTCGCGCTTGCGCCCGTCCCGCTTTTCTTCTCTATTTTAACGGTGGGAGTGCTCTGCCCGTAAATAATAGTAGCATTTACAGGCTCGGCTCTATAAAAGTTTTTGTTATCGTCGGTATCAACGCCGTTCAAATCTATCTGTTCTATATTGAAAGATACCTCTAAAGGCGCGTACGGCTTGCCCGTTTTTTCGAGCTCAACCGCTTGTTCTTGCGGCAACGTAAAAGTCATGGTGTATTTGCCGCTCTGCGCTTCGCCGTTAACAGCATAAAGTGAAGCCATCTCGGTTGCCCAAGTTACCTCTTCGCCTTTGCCGTGATACCCGTCGGCGGGCGAATGGCTGTCCGTCCCTTTGTCTATGTAAATTCCCGTATTGTCCACCCAGTAAAATTTAATGAGCGGTTCGGTTCTCACGTTTGAAACAATATCGATACGCAAATACACGGTTGTAACGCCCTCAACGTTACTCACAACCTTAGGCACCGCTATTTCGCGGCCCTCCGCGCTCCCGAAAACGATTTTTTCACCGTCCGCATGCGGTATATACGAGTCAGTGCCGTCGCCGACAACGAAAACCGCATATTCCGTGGCGTTTTCATCGCCCTCGGCAAACGCGGAAATCGTTCCCCCTCTCGCAAAACAAAACATTCCCGTAGCCAAAGCCACGGCAAGTATTGCGGTAATAAGGATAGCCCCGATTTTTCTTTTGGTTTTTACCATATTTCCACTCCTCTATATGGTGTGTTTAGAGTTTTACAATATATAATCCCTTTTATCACATTATATCAAACCGCGCAAAATAAGTCAAGAGCTTAATTCTTTTCCCAAAAGAAAATCGAGCGCGTTTACCGTTGTAATGCCGTCGTGGTCTTTAACGTAAAAATCGTCGAGCGTGATTATAAATTTGGAATAGTTGTCTTTCACCTCGTAAAAAGGGCGCAACTCCTGTTTCAGCTTGTCTTCGGGCATAACGGTAACCGCAACTTGAACGTACTTTATTCCGTCGCTCCCGTCCTTTATTACAAAGTCCACCTCTTTTTCGGCAACCTTGCCCGTTGCGATTTTGTATCTGCGCCGTTTCAATTCCAGAAATACGAGATTTTCGAGTATCTGCGAAAGTTCGAGCGTTTTGTTGTTGAGTATATAATACTTAAATCCGAAATCGGTAATGTAGTATTTGTTAATCATTTTCAAATACTCTTTGCCCGTCACGTCGTAGCGGTCGGCTTTATACACAAAGAAACAGTCTTGAAGCGTTTCGAAATATTTCGCCACGGTGTTATACGCCACTTTTGTGCCGTTGGAATTGAGAGTGTCGGTAATGCGTTTTACCGACGTTAAGCACCCTATGTTATACACGAGATAACTCAATATGTTTTCCACAAGCTGTTTGCTTGCCGCGGAATTTCTCAACAAAACGTCTTTTTCCAAAACGGTTTTATATACGCTCTCGGTATATTCGCGCTGTTCGGCGCTGCCGTTATCGAACATAAAAATTCCGGGAAGCGCGCCGAACGTGATATAATCCATAAACAGCTCGCGCTTGTCTTTGCCGCCTTTGCCGAAATGCCCGTAATACTCTTTGAACGACAGCGGCAACACGTTTATTTCCACGTATCGCCCCGTAAGCAACGTGGCTATTTCCGACGATAAAAACTTTGCGTTAGAACCCGTTATATATAGGTCGACGCCATCTTTCACAAACAAACTGTCTACCGCTTCCTCAAATCCGTCCACCCTCTGCACCTCGTCGAGAAAAACGTACAGTTTGTTGCTTGAATCGTATTTTTGCATTATATAATTGTAAAGAACGGTCCTGTCGCGCAAAGTTTCGTTTTCAAGCTCTTCGAAATTTATCTTTACAATTCGCTCTACGCCCACGCCGCTTTTTATTAGCCTGTTTATATATAAATCGAAAATAGTGGATTTGCCCGCCCTGCGCAAACCCGTTATAACTTTTATAACTTTTTTGTCGCGGTACTTTTCGAGCCAATCCAAATAATCGTTGCGTTCTATAAGCTCCATTATATCGCCTCCGTTACCATTATACAAAACTAATACCGCCATGTCAATATCAAAATGAAAACTTTCCCAAAAAAGCAAAAAGTTTTCATTTTTATTGTTTGTTTTCGATTATTTATGATTATTTATGATAATTTATAATAGTTTTTTTCTTTTTTTGATAATTTTCGATAATCGCCGATAAAAAGATTGACTTTGCAGCCAAAATTTGGTATATTTGTTGTCTTGCCGAGCGTATATACTGCGCGGCAAAATGAGGTTATAACGGATTATTATGAGCGATACGGAAAATTTGGACGCGGAGGCTATGCTTCGCGCAATCCAAAACAATGACAACGCCGCTTATACGTACTTTGTGAATAAGTACTCTAAAAAGTCCCTCAATTTTGCTAACAATATTCTACATAATATTACAAATGCCGAGGATGCGGTTGGCGAAATGCTGGAAGCGTTGGTTGAGCACAGCCGCTCAATCCGCAGCGGAAGCGCCTTGGTATCGTGGATGTATACAACTTTGCGCAATCGCGCGTATAACATGCAAAAGCAACTCAAGCGTTGCCCCGCCGTTTCCTCGGATAAACTGGAACGATTGATAAACAAATCGGGAGTTTCAACGGATAACATGGCTGAAATGATGCACATACGCGACTGTTTGGCAAAACTCAGACCCGACGAACAACGGGTTCTTTTTATGCGCTTGAACAACGCTTCTTGGCGCGAAATGTGCGGCGTAATATTGCCTACGCCGTCTAAAAACCGCACTTTATACAAAAATTCGATAAAAAAGTTCAAGAAATTTTATAAATCTTAGCAAAAACGCGCCTTTGGATTGTCTTAATATATACCAACTCACAAAAGGAAACAATTCAAATGCAAACCAAATCCCACAGGCGACGGCAACTGTCTGCGCTTGCCGTTTGTCTCGGTTTGATTGCCGCGCTTTTGTTGCCCGCCGCCGTTGCGGCGCGTGCGCTCAGTCAACCCAACCAAGACCCCGCAGACTACCTGACTCAAACGCTTGCCGCGTTCGGCGAAAAGCCCGACGGCGAGTATAATAGGCGAAACGTATACGCTTACGACCTGTCGCCGAGCGGCTACGAATACACCTTCACCGTAAACGGCGAGCCCGCTTACGCGCTAATGACCTATTTCACAACTCCCAACGGCGACCTCTACCACGATATTACCGAAATGTTTTTCAACACCCCGTCGCCCTTCGCGCAGGCAAAAGGCTTGCCCGTATATATAGATAAGTTCGTGTATTTCTATTATTTCAACGATACGTACACCGACCTTACCGACAACTCCGTAGCCGAATACTCCGCTTTGGCAATCGCCGCCGAACAGTCGGATATCTACGGCGAATATTCCGACGGAGGGACAAGCTCAACCGATATAATATCTTACGCTTACCGCAGTAAAGACTCTTACGAATTCGAATACGGACTCCCCGGTTATTACACTTCAACTCATGTAAATACATGTGCCAACATAGCGGGCGGCAACGTGCTCGGGTATTACGATATTTTTTATCCCAATCTTATCCCCGATTACGAAACAATCTTCGAAATCAACGGCAAAATAAAATATCGCATACAGGACTCTATAATAACATCCATTATTAGCAACGATTTATATAAATACATGCTAACGGCGGAGCAAAACGGCACTACATTCGAAAACTTTAAGAGCGGACTCAAAAAATATATAAACCAACAAGGTTACAACGCAGAATATTACGAAACCGTAGAAAATCACAAACTCGATATCGGTGCTTATCTAACCGAAATATATACGGGTCGCCCCGTTGTGGTGTTTATGTCGGGTTACAACATGACAAACGGACCGTTGGCAAACGACGAATACGATAGATTGAATATAGCTTATTACAAAACAAATCATGCAATGGCGGCAAGCGGCTTTATGGAAATAGAATATTACAACAGCAACAATATAATGTTCCGCAAAGACTCTTACTTAAGCGTTTGCACGGGAAACACATGGATAAAACGCGGCTATATGCGATTGAACGATAACGAAACGTTCAATCACGCAATAGGAATAGAAATATATTAAAAAGAGGATACATATATGAACAAAGATGAAAAATTCGTAATGGAAAAACTGCGGCTTTACAACGAAACGCTCGAAGAAGAAATCGAGGTTTCGGAAGAGTTCAAAAACAGGCTCTCTCAAATAAAGCTCGAACCCGCGCCGAAGCCTGCCGAGCAAAAAACGAAAACAAAGAAAATCGCTTTCTTTTCCGTAGTTTCCACCGTAGCCGCGGCATTGATAGTTACGTTATGTTTGGTTTTTATTCCCGGCAAATCGTCCGACCCTATAAAATATAATGACGAAAACCTTGAAAATACCATCATTTCATATTCTGAATTTACCGCAACGCATAAAGTATTGTTACCTCAAACCGATTTGAGCAATACCGAGTTTGACGTATACCATGACAAAAATTCAAAAAAACTTGTTTATAGCTCTTATACAACTTTTTTAGATGAAAATCTTTTAGAGGTTTCTATTGTTTTCGTAAATAATTATACGCTTGCTAACAGTGAAGATTTCGAAAATCTCGATAAAACAGGCTCAAACGATTTAATTTCTTATTCGTACAGCGTAACGCCTGACAAAAACATAGCTTACGCAAAGTTCGAGCACGGCGGCTATAAGTATTTCTTAACGTTCACCTCGAAAAACCCCGAAGATATAACCGAGGTGCTCGGCGGACTTAAGTTAAACAAGTAAATATAAAATTGTAAACAAAACATAAAAATCGGCGTGATTGCGCCGAATTCGGGGCTATTACAAAAGCCCCGATAACTTTCTTATTGCCTCGGGGCTTTTTGCTCTCTGTGGTCGAAGTGGCGAGACTTGAACTCGCGGCCTCTTGGTCCCTAACCAAGCGCGCTACCAAACTGCGCTACACCTCGCTACGATGCTAAAGTATTATACTATAAAGGGGCGCAATTGTCAAGAGATTTAAGCAAATTTCGCATTTGACAAAACAACTCATTTATCGCATTATTCCGCAATTGTTCGACACGCTCATCGTTTGGCAACGGTTGCTTAAAAGTTGTATAATGCTATCGGAAAATAAATTAAAAGGACAAAATGTTAACATGAAAACACGAATTATGTTGGTTGATGACAACGAAGAACTCCTTGCAAGCCTTAAAGAATTCTTTGCGGCTGATAACGACTGCGAAATAGCGGCTGTTGCCAAAACGGGCGAAGCGGCGATTGAAACTTTCGGCAAAGTTCGCCCTAACGTGCTCGTGCTCGACCTCGTTATGCCCGGCATAGACGGTTTCGAGGTTTTGGAGCGCATTGAAAAAGCCGACTCCAAAATTCTCATACTGAGCGCGCTCAGTCAAGACGCGTTTATATCCAAAGCAATGAACCTCGGCGCGGACTACTACATGCTCAAGCCCGCGAGCGCGGAAAACCTGAGAAAGCGCATAATGGAACTCATTTCGCCCGCGCCCGTTTCGGTATCCGCGCCTGCAGATGAACGCACCGCCGCACGCGCCGCCGCCAAACCCAAGAACCGCTCGCTCGAAGAAAAGATAAGCAACATTTTCATCACGGTAGGCATACCCGCGCACATAAAGGGTTATCAATTTTTGCGCGAAGCAATCAAGCTCGCGATAGACAATCCCGAAATTATAAACAGCATAACAAAGAAACTTTATCCCGAAGTTGCGGAAAAGTTCGACACAAGCCCCTCCAAAGTAGAACGCGCCATTCGTCACGCAATAGAGGTAGCATGGAACAGGGGCAAGATAGAAAACATAAACTCCCTTTTCGGCGTTAGAGTATACAACCGCAACGAAAAGCCCACCAACGGAGAATTTATCGCGCTCGTTGCCGACAAAATGCTCCTCGAATCGGTATAATTCCCCGCCCCGCCCCAAAAAACTATTATAAAATATTAAAAGTTATCAAAAATTATTATAAGCTATTGCTTCCTATTTGTTCCATAGGGATAATTTAGGTTGTTTTGGTAGATATATGGCGTAGCGCAAACGGCTACGCCACTCTCTACCCTTTTTTACTCGCTGTATGGAATTGCTCCCACGCAGTTATAAATTATCTCTACTGTTTGCCGACGTTTACCGTCTACTTTCTCTTTTTCGTGGACGATTATTTTTTCAATAAACGTCCGCACTATTTCGGGCGTAAGTTCGGTTATCTCGGTGTACTTTCTCACAAGCCGCAAGAATTTGTCCGTACCGTCGCTTTGCTCTTTTGCCGCTTCCAACTCTCGCCGAAGTACCTTTACCCTTTCCGTCAATTCGGCTTGCTCGTCCTCGTAGGATTGCGTCATTTTCTTAAACCGCTCATCGGATATTTTACCGTTTATGTTGTCCTCGTACACTCGCTGTATGATACTGTCTAATTCCTTTATGCGCCGTTCGCTCTCGTCAAACTCTTTCGCCTTTGCGGTTAAATCTCGTTTGGCTTCCTTGTTATAATTGCTTTGTAACAGTTCCGCAAATTCCTTTTCGTTCGTTTTCGCCATAGCAAGCACTCTTTGTAAGTCCGCAAGTACGATTTGTTCCACCGCGTCAAGCGTTATGGAATGCGACGTACAGCCTCTGTTTTTAGCCGTGCCTTTACGGTATGTTCCGCAAACAAAACGCGCTTTGTCATATTGCTTGTATTCCTTGCAACGGTTAAGATACATCTTCTTGCCGCAGTCGGCGCAAAACAGCAGTCCCGAAAATACGCTCATCTCGCCCAATCTCGCGGGTCTGCGTTTACTCTCGCGCAGTCGCTGTACCGTATCGAAAGTATCTTGGTCGATTATCGCTTCGTGCGTATTCTCGAACACTACCCAATCTTCTTTCGGACGGAATATGATTTGCTTGCTCTTGTACGATTTCTTGCTTGTGCGAAAGTTCACGGTATGTCCGAGATACAACGGGTTGGACAGTATTCCGATTACCGCTCGCGTACTCCATATTTCCGGCGTTTCAAACTTTTCCAAACTGTACTTTACGCCGATTTTGCTTTTCCATACTACGGGCGAATCTACGCCGCGCGCAGTCAATATCCGCGCTATCTGCGTCGGACCGTAACCTTGCAAACAAAGCGAATAAATTTCCCGTACCACGTTTGCACCGTACTCGTCCACAAGCAATTTGTCCTTATTCGTCGGGTCTTTGTAATACCCATACGGCGGGCAGTTGCATAGCGGCTTTCCCGAATTGCCTTTCGCCTTTAATACCGCGCGTACTTTCTTGCTCGTGTCCTTTGCGTACCACTCGTTGATGATGTTCCTAAACGGCGTAAAATCGCTGTCGTACTCATTGTTGTTGTCTACTCCGTCGTTCACGGCTATAAAGTGTACGTTTCTCTCTCCGAAAAAGATTTCCGTGTAGTAACCTACTTTCAGATAATCTCTACCGAAGCGCGACATATCTTTGACTATAACCGTAGTTACTTTGCCCGATTCTATATCTCTTATCATATTTTGAAAATCGGGGCGGTTGAAGTTCGTTCCGCCATATCCGTCATCCACATAGAATTGCGGATTAGGCATACCGTGTTCCTGCGCATATTTGCCGAGCATTTCTTTTTGGTGTACGATACTGTTGCTATCGCCGTTTTGGTCGTCGTCGCAACTCAACCTACTGTACAAGGCGGTTATTTCTTCACCTCCGTCGTTGTATTTGTTATAAGTTTCCGATTTTGCTACGTTCATAGATTTTCTCCTTCCGAACGCACCCTTTCGGACAAGTCCTGTAATAAAACTTTTTTCAGTTTCCCCGTTACCGTTTCTTTCGCGGCGCGGCTCTCGGTTGCTATTACCACATATTCCGTGCCGCCGTAGTTCTTTAAATAACTGATTTGTTTTTTCTCCAATACTACTTATTCGGACGGTAACTCGGAATTACTCCGCGTCCTTATAGCTTTGAATACTATGTTCTCTCTTCATCGCGTTTTCCTCCTTTTGCGAAAAGATTTAAAGTTATTCGGTTTTCTTTTTATCGACTTCCTCAAAACCGAAAAAGTCATCGTAACCGTCTTTGAGCTTTGCAAAGTCGGTGTCGTGTCGGGCTAACAATTCTTCATATCCCGCTTCGATTAGTTGTACCTTCGTGTAGCCGTATCTTTTCAAAAACTCGTTTATTCTCTCGGCTTTCTCTCTCGGTACGCTCGTTCCCCATACCATACACTTGGCTTTTCTTTCTTCTTTGTGCTTATCCTCGTAACGCTTGTCTTTTACCGCTCTGTCTTTCTTTTCCATAAACAAATCTCCGTAAATATTTTGCGTCGTATATATACGATTTAGTATATTTTAGCACAGTTAGATTTTAGAGTCAAGCGTTTACGGAATGTTAATACGACTTTGGCTTGTTTTTTACATATTATTTCCCCCAATCCCATTTGCTGTTTGTCGGCTTAGGTTGTTCCGTTTCCTGTGGACGATTTTCTTTTTCATACTCCGCTTGCATTTCTTCTTCTATTTCGCGTAAACGATTGCGGTAGTTCGTTGTTTCGGGCGAGAACAATTCCGCTACCGAGCCGAACAATCCGTCCATTATGCCGCGCACTTTTCTATGGGATATAGCAAGCCGCCGTTTTAGGTTTTTATCGTTCGTCTTGTACTTCCTGCGTGGATTTCTCTTATACGTTTCCCTTTGTATCTCACGCACCTTTTTGAGAACGATATTGCCGAGCCTACGCCTATAATCCCACTCCAATCGGTCTATGGTGTGTATTGTCTTTATGCATTGATGGTCAACGAAGTTCGGCACGGCTTCCATTTGCCGCTTTTCTATTTCCAATCGCTGTTTATAATAGTTGCCCATTATGCCCTTCAATGCTTGCTCTTTTTCTCGAAGTTCTTTCCTAAATGCGTGGTCGGCTTCGCGTGTTTTATCGTCCAAATCTATGAGCCACTCGGCTACCAAATCTATCTTCGGGCGATGTTCGGCAAGCCCCTTGCTTCCGTACCATAACGGCTTGTCCTTCGGTAATTCGTCGGCAAGTTCTTTCAGCCATCGGCGCAGTATATCGTTGAGATGTGCAACGTCATATTCGTTGCTCGTTCTCGTCAATTCGTCTATGACTTTCTTACGCTTCTTTGCAAGGTCGTCGTCGATGGTATAGGCGTTCAGCCTTTCCGTCATTTTGTCTATTGCCGACATTTGTATTTTGCCTTTCGCTCGATACTTATACCCTGCCGCTCGTTGATTCTTTACTCTCGGCTCTTTCTCCCAAAACATATAGTGTATATGCAAGTGTTCGGGACGGTCTAAATGCAATGCGCACAATAAGTCCATATTGTCGGGATTGAAGCCCGCGTCCTTAAAAAATTGCCCGAAGGTTTGCCTTATGAGTGCGATACACTTTTCGGGATCGTCTATTTGCTGTGAGTTCTCTTTGTTGAACGATATAAATCCGTGCCACAAATTCTTCTCGCCCGTTTGCGCTCGCCGCTTCATTTCCTTTACTTGCTCTTTTGTTAGCATTCCGTCTTGGTTGAATACGCCCGTACTCTTTTGCAAGTATTCGAGCATTGTGAATTTCTTCGCTTCCTCGCCGTATATCTTGCCTTCCGTAGTTATGTAATTGTAGATATTGTCTGCGCCGGACATATCGTAGAAAGCGCGTTGTTTCTCGTGCTTTGCCCTTTCCTCTGCCGTTGCATTTCTCGGTAACTTATACGGCGTATAAGCTATATCGAATATTACCGGTTGTGTTCCTATGTTTTGTTCCTCCTGTGGTCGTAATTTCTTTGCGGCGAACGCCGCGCGAAGGTGGGTATCCCACTTCGCAACCGCCGTTTACGGCGGGCGGTTTTCAGTCCTCAAACTGAAAACCCTTAGCCTGCTTCCTTTCTCGCGTTATTAGCTCCCTATTTGCTTCCGCTTTTGCTCCGTCTATACGTCTTTTACGATTTCCTTGTAGTGAGTTAAAAGCTGATACAAACTGTTACACCTTTTCCATTGCGGCTGTCTGTCCATACCGATGTCCAACCACGCCCAATCTATGCCGTTCAATAGGTGTTGCCGCGAAGCATACAAGTCGTTTTGCACGTTCGGGCGCATACTCATAAATTCTTCAAAAGACACGCCGCATTCCGTTTTCGTAGCCGTTTCCACTTGCTCGTCCGTTACCTTTATGCGCTCTTGCTTACCGCCTACCGAGCCTATTTTCTTTCGCGTTCTCGACAGTCCCAATTTCCGTTTGGCAAGCGCGAAGTATGCGTCCACGGGCGATTTCAATTTCCTTTCCGTGTCGTTGAACATATACTCGCAAATTGCCTTCACGTACTGTCCGCTCTCCGCTTCGGTCATCAGCTTGATTGCTTTGTAGTATGTATCCACGAACGTAAAGTGCCGCATTTTAGCATTGAGATTTTTCGGTTGTTTGCCGCTCAATTCGATTTGTTTATCTTCTTCCAACAAGTCCACTATGTTACTCCAAAAGAAGTTTTCTTTGTCGTCTTGCGGCTCGGTTACTTCGTCATCGGTAAACATATACTGACAAATATTCCGCACCATACGCCCTGCCGAAGAGTCGTCCGATTGCTTAATTAAATCCCAATACAAGTCGTAGAAAGTAAACTGCTTTAATTGTTTTTGTTCCATTGTTCCTCCATAAAGTTTTATTTGTTACAAGCATTTTAAGACCGCTTGCAAGTCTACTGTTAGCGCATAAGCACCACCTCCTCTACGGCATAATTAAATTTTGTCCTTCACTTACTAATACTAAATTTCGTCCCTATTGTAAGGGCATTTTAGAAAAATAATTTTTCCCTCTATAATAAAGCCATTAAAATCACCAAAGTTCACTGCCTGTTATTAAATTTCACCAAATTCTAATTTTTGCTACCCATATATAAGCCACGAAAATCACATTTTGGTTGGGTATCCTTACAAATTTTCCCTCCATAATAAAGCGCTTGAAAACACTAAAAGTTGATGGTCAATTGAAAATTTTATCTGATTTTAATATTCGGCGCACGAAAAAGGAAGTCAGTAAGTTCCGACTCCCTTTAACCGTTTATTAAGTTGTTTTCTGCCTATTTATCAGACAGATTAAACGCTTGAATAATTTCAATCAAAGTACATTCTTATTTCATCCTCATAAAAAAAGATTGATAAACGACTGCAACGCAAACGTCATATTTACGTTTTTCGGGAGTGCCATTCCTACCGAACGGACCGGCAAGGAAGGAATTACATTTAGCTCGAACAGCGAGCCTTCTTTTAGCCTATTCAATGCATACTCGCGTGGGATACAGCCTATGCCCATACCGTCGATAACGAGCTTTTTCATAAATCCCCAGCTGTTTACTTCAACCGCAGGCTTAAAATTAACGCCGTGACTCACTCCGTAGTTGTTTACTGATTCACGCGATACCGTATGTTCTTCCATAAGCAACAACGGATATTTTTGCAAATCTCTCACACTCAACTCTTTTCCTTTAAGTTCGGAAAACCGTTCACCGCCGATAAATATGTCGTTCAGAAACACTATCGACTTGTCTATAACAATATCTTCGTCGTCTGCAATCGGCAAGTTAACAAAACCGATATCACATTCATTCTTCTTCATAAGCGCAAAGATTTTAGGTGAAACATCGGATATAAGCTCGATTTTCACTTGCGAAAAAAGCTTGTTATATTCAACGATTTTCTCTGACAGAATGTATTGAAAAATTGTCTCCGAAGCACCTATGCGTATCGTGCCTGTCGCATTCTGTTTGAGTGCGGCAAGCTTTTGTTCCACTCCATAAAGCAACTTAATAGCTTGCTCTACATCATCGAATATGATTTTTCCGCCCTGAGCGGAAAGCTCCATTCCGTGATGCATACGATTGAATAACGGAGTATCAAGCAATTCTTCCAATCGTTTAATAGACTGAGATGCCGCAGGCTGTGAGATAAACAGTTCTTCCGCCGCCTTGCTCAGACTGCCGTATTTTGCCACAGTATAAAATAACTTATATAATTCGAAATCAATCATGCTCATATCATATCACATAAAATAAATTTTGTAAACTTTTCAATTATCGGTGTACATACGTTTATACGGATTTTCGCTGTTCGGCGTCAGCACAAAATAGTCGGCGTCGAGCAAATGGTCGGCGTTCATATCATCAAAATATTTGCAATAGTCATCTATTATTCCTATCAGCTCAGCATCTTTGTTGCCGCATAACTTTTCGGCGCGCACTTGCGACGGAATTCTATGTGGCAAACTTTTACAGCGTAAATATATTTTACCGCCGTGCATACCCGTACCGCAAAAATTGTTTATTATAGGCAAACCGTCGTCATTTTGACCGAGTACGACGATAATTCCCCCCGCCTGATATTCCCCAAGAAACGATCCCGCTCGACCGCCTATTACGATGACCGGCTTGTATTCCATATACGCTTTCATATGAATACCTGCACGGTAGCCTGTATTGCCGTGAACATAAATTTTGCCGCCGCGCATAGCGTAACCGGTAGCGTCGCCGGCATTACCGTGTATAACTATCGTACCGCTGTTCATAGTGTCGCCCGTAGCGTCCTGCGCGTTAGCATAGACATAGATCTCGCCACCGTTAAGATACGCGCCCAATGCGTTGCCGGGAGTACCGTTTATGACTATCTTTTTATCCGATACCCCCGTGCCTATATAGCGTTGACCGATACAACCGTTCAAAACAGTTTCTTTATCTACCGCATCTCGTATTCTTTTATTGAGCATTTGAAAATTCATATTCTCGTCAATATTGATTACCATATTACACCATCCTTGCAAGTTTGCATTTTCTCGTTTCCTCGGAAAACGCCATAAGCTGCGGCTCATCAAATAGCAAAGCTTTGTCCAACGTGTTCAAATCGGTTTTATTACGGATAAGCGAAGTGTATATTCCCGCTCGTGCTATATTTCCGATTAAAATAAAACCGACAAGCCGGTTATTCTTAACAAACAATTTTTTATAACCGTCTTTATACTTTTCTTGCAAACACTCGCCCTCATATACTCCCGCACTTAAAACGTGCAACCCGAAAAAGCCTACGGCGTTCATCGGAATACCTATTTCGAAAGAGTTTTCTTCGCCCGCCAAATTTATTCCTGCGCACCTGCCTTGAAAATACGCATTGGGAAGAATAGCGAGCACGCGATTCTTGTCAATCGAACTGTCGTAACCCTCCGCACAATCGCCTGCCGCATAGACGTCGGTAAGCGAAGTCTTACATTGCGCATCTATGACTATTCCCCTATTGCAATCGCCGCCGGCATCCTTTACAAGCTCCGCGTTCGGAACAACGCCAACGGCTATAACCAGAATATCAAACGGGATTTCCATTCCGCTTTTTAGTTTTGCATATTTTTCGGCAAACTCTGTAACTCTGTCGCTGAGCACAAATTTTATACCACGCTCCTGCAATTTGTTCTGCACAAACGCCGCACCCTCGCTATCCAATACCGACGGAAGAACTCTGTCGGCAAGATCGACCACGGTAACGCTTCTCACCCTTTCCAAAATACCTTCGACACATTTCAAGCCTATAAGCCCCGCACCGACCACAAGCACGCTTTTGTCTTTTGCAAGTACACTTTCAAGCGCGAGCATATCGTCGTATGTCATAAAGTTAAAAACTTTTTTAACTTTGTCTATCCCATCCATTTTCGGCACGAACGGGCGCGAACCCGTTGCAACGAGGAGCTTATCGTACTCGACGTTCTTTCCGCTCTTTAAAACAACTTGTTTGTCGGCGGTGTTGATTTCCGTTGCCGTTTCACCAAGCATTAACTTTACGCCCATTTTCTCGTAAAAATCTACGGGACGGTAAAGCATATCCTCTCGCTTTATATCGCCTTTCAAATAATAAGATATCGTAGGTCTGCCGTAGCAGTGATGCTTTTCCGACGAAACGACTGTTATATCGCCCGACTTGTCAATCGTGCGTATTCCCTCGATTGCGGCGATGCCCGCCGTGGAATTGCCTATAATAACGTATTTCATTTCAATCACGCTCCTCGAATACGATTGCACCGTTCGGACAATACTTTACGCAAGTTGGCATATCCCTGCCGTTGTCGGTGCAAAGCATACATTTTTGCGCCGCCTTTCCGCTCGCATCCGGCATAATAGCACCGAACGGACAAACAAGCACGCAAGTGAAACAGCCGACGCACTTATTCTTATCTATCACCACCATACCGTCATCCGACTTAGAAAGCGCGCCCGCAATACAGCTTTGCACGCATATCGCGTTCGTGCAATGGCGACAATTGACGGCGAAATGGACGTCTACCCCGTCATCGCCCTCTACCTTGATTTTCGGAACGTATCGGTCTAATTTTCCTTTCAGCTTAAACATTTCGTCCAAGCCGGAGCCGGCAAACATACATTCGTATTCGCACAGCTTACAGCCAAGGCAACAGTTTTCGTTGACATAAATTCTTTTCATATCCGCTTCCCTCACATATCCTCGCCTGCGTGACGTATCCCGAGCACCTTTAACTCGGCGTCATTCAGTCCTACGCCGCGAAGCATCAACCTATTTCCACGGAGCGCTTCGATAGAATTCAACCCCATACCGCCCATCATTTCTTTTATTTCGTGATTCCACGCGGTTATGAGATTGACAAGCCGCTTATAGCCGATATCGGGATTGAGACGCTTTACCAAATCGGGACGTTGGGTAGCTATGCCCCAATTACATTTGCCGGTGTGACAACTACGACACAAATGACAGCCGAGCGCCAAAAGTGCCGCCGTTCCGATATAACACGCATCGGCACCAAGAGCGATTGCCTTAACTACGTCCGCACTCGAATGAATAGACCCGGCAACCACGACCGAAACGCTGTCGCGTATTCCTTCCTGCCGTAGTCGTTCGTCCACACGGGCAAGAGCAAGCTCTATGGGAATACCTACGTTGTCGCGTATTCTTGTGGGCGCCGCGCCCGTACCGCCGCGAAATCCGTCTATTGCTATTATATCTGCGCCCGAGCGCGCCACGCCCGACGCAATAGCCGCAACATTGTGTACGGCGGCGATCTTCACTATGATAGGCTTACGGTAATCGGTTGCCTCCTTGAGAGTGTAAATCAGCTGCCGCAAATCTTCTATCGAATAAATATCGTGGTGCGGAGCGGGAGAAATGGCGTCCACGCCCTTAGGTATCATTCGCGTTTTTGAAACGTCATCGGAAATTTTTATTCCGGGAAGATGTCCGCCTATACCGGGTTTTGCGCCTTGCCCCATCTTTATTTCGATTGCCGCGGCAGCCGCAAGATAATCGGCGTGTACGCCGAACCTACCCGAAGCCACCTGCACTATCGTGTTGTTCCCGTACTTGTAAAAGTCTTTATGCAATCCGCCCTCGCCCGTGTTATAAAAAATACCTAGCTCTTCGGCGGCACGCGCCAAACTTTCGTGAGCGTTATAGGAAATAGATCCGTAGCTCATTGCCGAAAACATAATCGGCATATTGAGCTTCAATTGGGGCGCAAGCGTGTCTATAAGTCTACCTTGATTGTCGCGCTTGATTTCCGCATCCTTTTTGCCGAGATATACGCAGGTTTCCATAGGCTCGCGCAAAGGATCTATCGATGGATTGGTTACTTGCGATGCGTTTACCAAAATTTTATCGAAATATTTGGGATAATCGTTGGGATTGCCCATAGACGAAAGAAGCACACCGCCCGAGTTTGCCTGTCTGTACACCTCATTCATTGTCTGCATAGACCAATTGGCATTGACTCGATAAACATCATCCGACTTGACGATTTTTATTGCGTGCGTATGACACAGACAGACGCACCTGTGACAATTTACGCATTTACTGCTGTCGGCAATCATCTTGCCCAAATCATTATCGAATTTATGTACGCTGTTCGCACATTGCCTTTCGCACACACGACAACCGATGCAATATTCCGCATTACGAACGACCTCGTATTCGTTAGGAATGAACGTATCCATATTATTCGTCCTCCCTTAATGTATAAATTACAGGCTGTCCGCCCGCCGGTGCGAAAATCTTATCGAGATCAGGCTCAATTACGCGAATTCCGCACTCTTCCGACGATATATATGCGAGATCGCCTTTTTCGGCGCAAACCATAGAGCGTAGCTTTAACCTATCGTTGAGAGCCATAATTCCGCCTTTAAAACCGAAAATAATGGAGAACGGTCCGTTGATCAAAAGCGACGGAAACGCCTTTCTCAAAAAGGTTTCCTCGCGCTTTTCCTCCTCGCTCTTTTCTTCGATAGTAGACCAGAACGACGCGGAAATCACTTTTGCGATCTCTTGTAAAGTCAATTTTTTCACGCGGATAAGGTAGTCGATTATGTATGTTATAACTTCCGTATCCGTTTGTAGCGAGCACTTATATCCGAACATTTCGATATACCGCCTGTTCGCGTCATAAGAGGATATTTCGCCGTTATGAACTACGGAATAATCCAAAAGCCCGAATGGATGCGCGCCACCCCACCATCCGGGAGTATTTGTCGGATATCTGCCGTGTGCCGTCCACGCATACCCTCTATATTCCTCATCCAGCAGATAAAACTTACCTATGTCCTCCGGGTAGCCGACGCCCTTGAAAATGCCCATATTTTTTCCGCTCGAAAATACGAACGCGCCGTCTATTTCGGCGTTTATTCGATTTACGCATTTTACAACGTACTGCTCTTCATCCATAAGCGAATTGTTCAGCTTTTTCGAAAGCGGATACAAAAAGTAACGGTAGATAATCGGCACGTTTGTTATGCTCTTTATTTTGCGTGTTTTCATCTCAGACGAATAGACGATTTCAAAATGTTTATTCAAAAAATCTTCCGTTTCCTTCCTCGACTGAAAATCGTTATAAAACAGATGAAACGCATAATAATCCTTATAATCGGGATAAATTCCGTAGCCTGCAAATCCGCCGCCCAAACCGTTGGAGCGATCGTGCATTGTAGCTATCGAGCGTATGATATTTTCGCCCGTCATTGTCTTGCCGCTTCTGTCTATAATTGCGCTGACCGCACAGCCGGAAAGGACCCTTACTTCACCTTCAAGCGGTGCATTGTTCAAATTACTCTTAAACATTATATTTATCCTTTTTTTCGCTCGATTTCTAAGTACCCGAAAGCCGCACAGCCAAATAATACTGCACGGCTCCCGAATAATTTGATTGTGAGCAAAATTGTTAGTCTGTAACCTCGTTGGAGAGTGCCGCTTTGCCCGTCTCGCCAGTGCGAACGCGCATCACATTTTCTACGTTGCTTACAAAAATCTTACCCGCGCCATAATTTCCGTCGGCAAGAACCTTTTGCGCTACGGCAACCACAAGCTTGGGATCGACTTCGGAAACAACAACCTCCACTTGAATTTTGGGAAGAAGGTGCATAGAAGTTTTAACGCCTCTGTATTGCCCCGTCTTGCCGCTTTGCGCTCCGCAACCCATTACGGTAGAAACCGTCATGCCTGTAACGCCTATCTGTGCCATAGCGTCTTTGAGCGTTAGGAACTTGTCTTGGCCGGTAATAATCGTTACTTTAGTGTAGCTTTCGGCTGTGTTAGGAACAAGCTCTATATTTGCAGGCTGAACTCCGCTTACATCCACAGTTGCGCCCTCGCCGTCATAGGAAGGCGCAGTGGGTAAAAAGTCTGCGTACGCACTGTCAAGCCCGTGTTCGGAAATATCCAGTCCCGCCACTTCGTCGTCTGCCGAAGCACGAAGCCCATTCCATGTCTTGCCGATCTTGATTGCCTTAATAAGCCCGCATTTTTCTTTGATCATTACAGGAATATACTTGATACCACCAAAGATGAGAATCATCAACACAACGGTCCACGCTATAATTGCAAGAACACCCGCAAGCTGTATGCCGAGCAAATATCCGTTTCCGCCGTAGAACACACCAAGCATTGACTTGTCGATAAGATTCCCCGCAGCATCAATACCCGCCGCACCGCTTTGGAAATCTACGCAAGCAAAGAAACCGACCGCGATTGTTCCCCATATGCCGTTTGCACAGTGTACCGCAACAGCCCCCACGGGGTCGTCTATATGCAATTTTTTATCCAACAGTTCCGCCACGACAACAACAAGAATTCCCGAAACCGCGCCGATTACCGTTGCGCCAAGAGCGTCAACGGTATAGCAGCCTGCGGTAATCGCCACAAGTCCGGCAAGCGATGCGTTAAGGCACATAGACACATCTGGCTTTTTGTTCTTGATCCAAGTGAATATCATACACACGACTGTTGCAATAGCCGGCGCTATGGTTGTTGTCAGAAAGATGTTAGCAAGTGAGCTTAACGACGTCGCCGCCGCGCCGTTGAAGCCGTACCAACCGAACCAAAGGATGAAACAGCCGAGTGCGCCGAGCGTCAGGCTGTGACCTTGAATCGCGTTAACCTTTATAACTTTTCCTTCCGCATTGCGTTCGTACTTACCGATACGGGGTTTGAGCATAATTGCACCGATAAGTGCAGCGATACCGCCTACGGTGTGGATACAAGCCGAGCCGGCGAAATCGACAAATCCCAAATTTACAAGCCAGCCGTTGCCCCAAACCCAACCCGCTTCCACGGGATAAACTACGAGAGAAATGAGCGCCGAATAGATGCAGTAAGAAATAAAACGCGTACGCTCTGCCATTGCGCCCGAAACAATAGTCGCCGCAGTTGCACAGAATACAAGGTTAAAAACAAAGCTCGAAGCATTTTCGGCAACGAAAGTTGAAAAGTCGCTGAACAGTCCCATCGTGGGCACGCCTATAAAGCCTCCGACCGCCTCCTGCCCTATGAGCAGAGAAAAGCCGAGAAGCATAAACACAACCGTACCGATACAGAAGTCCATCAAGTTCTTCATTATAATGTTGCCTGCATTCTTGGCACGGGTAAAGCCCGTCTCCACCATTGCAAAGCCGCATTGCATAAAGAACACGAGTGCGGCACCTATCAGAAACCAAATGCTGAAAGCATAGTCACCGACAAGTGCATAGATTTGTTCGTCCAACATATATTTTCTCCTAAAAATGTAATACTATTTTAATGTGGCAGGCATATTTCTTTTATGCTCCGACGCTTGATGCATTTGCTCAATCTTGCGAACGGTTTCATAATCGATGTTTGTCATATCGCCGCTTATATAGTCATCGAGAGCGACATAGGTAAACCCAAAGCTATCTTCATCGGTCTTACCGCACAAGCCGTCCGACGGCGTCTTTACAACATACTTTTTATCCAATCCGAATTGATCGGCAAGCAGTTCACCGAGAGCCATAACTTCCGTACAGGTTAAATGTGCGATGGGATTGAAGTCGTATGCGCCGTCACCCCATTTGGTTGTCCAACCTACATATGCTTCACTTGCGTTACCGGTACCGATAACCCTATATCCGAGCGACTGAGCAATCGCATACAAAACGGTCATTCGAAGTCTCGGCGCGACATTCGTCTTTGCCTTATCGGTAATACAACGGCAATTCTCGACCGCGTTGACAAGTGAGTTGTAAGTAGTATTGATATTGACGACACAATGTTCGATGCCAAGAGTCTTAACTATATTAAATGCATCGTCTATATCTTTTTGAATTCCGTTCGGCATGAGTACGCCGAATACTTTGTCACCCCAAACTTTCTTTGCAAGCATAGCAACCGTTGTGCTGTCTTTGCCCCCACTTATTCCAATGACTACGCCGCGACACTGTGTATTATCTTTGTACCGGCACAACCATTTCATAATTTCCGATAACTTATTTTGCATATTTAACTCTGTATAACATATCACTGTATGAAGGATACGGCCAATAGTTGCTTGCCGCAAGTTTTTCGGCTTCGTCCGCTACCGTGCGCACGTCTTCCATATCGGGAATAATCGTATGAGCCATCGCTTTGGATGCGGCTCTTACGTCGTCTTTATCTATGTTCGCCAAATCGCCTTCCAATTTGCGCACCGCCGTAAACAATTTGTCATTAAGCGTCGCAAGCTCGGTAATAAGAGTGGTTTCCGCAAGCGAAGGCGCACCGCTTACCGCCGACTTCTTTGTCGTGAGATTTGCGCTGAGCTTCGCAACGTAATCGGAAAGAGCGGGTATAATATCTTGTTTTGCCATATCGAGCATAGTAAGCGCTTCTATATTGATTATCTTACTGTAGTTTTCGAGTGCGACTTCGCCTCGCGCAACCGCTTCCTGCTCGGTATAAACACCGTTACGAACAAATACGTCTATATTTTTCTTTTCAAAGAATACAGGCACCGCATCGGCTGTGTTTTTGTTGTTCAAAAGTCCTCTTTTCGCCGCTTCGGGTTCCCAATCGGGACCGTAGCCGTCAAGGTTGAAAATAATACGATAATGCGCCTTTAACTCGCGCTTGATGATTTTATTCGCCGCAGCTTCGATATCTTTCGCTTTCTCGAGCTCATCGGCAAAAGCAGCAAAGGCGTCGGCAACGATTGTGTTCAACACAATGTTAGGATCGGCAACGTTTGCTTGTGAGCCGGGCATACGGAATTCGAATTTATTGCCGGTAAACGCAAACGGCGACGTACGGTTTCTGTCGGTTGCATCTTTTGGAAATATAGGACTTTCCGGAACGCCTATACTGCCTTTTTCCGCCTTGACGGGAACATAGCTTTCCCCTTTTACAATACAATCGACAAGCGCTCCCAGTTGATCGCCGAGATAAACCGATATAATTGCGGGCGGCGCTTCGTTTGCACCCAATCTGTGATCGTTGCCGGCAGAAGCAACCGACGCACGCAAAATTCCCTGATAATCATCCACAGACTTAATAACCGCCGCAAGCACCAGTTTGAAAAGCGTATTATTCTCCGGCTCTTTACCCGGATTAAGGAGATTTAAGCCCGTATCGGTAGACATCGACCAATTGTTATGCTTGCCGCTGCCGTTTATCCCCTCAAAAGGCTTTTCGTGCAAAAGACAAACAAGCCCGTGCTTTTCGGCAACCTTTTTCATGATTTCCATAGTGAGCATATTGGCGTCGACCGAAATATTGCTCGTAGTGAATACCGGAGCCATTTCGTGTTGCGCGGGAGCCACCTCGTTATGCTTGGTTTTGGATAGAATCCCGTAACTCCACAGTTCGGCGTCCAAATCGCGCATGTATGCCGAAATTGCGGGTTTAAGCACACCGAAATAGTGATCTTCAAGCTCTTGCCCACGCGAAGCCGGTGCACCGAAAAGAGTCCTTCCGCATAAGCGCAAATCTTTTCTCCTTTCGTAGTCCTCTGCCGAAATAAGGAAATACTCCTGTTCCGGACCTACTGTAGTAGCAACCTTTTTGCACTCTATACCGAATAACTTCAATATTCTCTTTGCTTGTTTGTCGAGCGCCGACATGGATTTTAACAGCGGGGCTTTTTTATCAAGCGTTTCGCCGGTGTACGATACGAAAATAGACGGTATGTAAAGCGTTCCGTCTTTCACAAATGCGGGCGACGTCGGATCCCACGCCGTATAGCCGCGCGCCATATACGTTGCACGTGATCCACCAGACGGAAAACTCGACGCGTCGGGTTCGCCCACTATTAAATTTTTACCCGAAAATTTCATTATAACGTGATCGCTTTCGGGCTCTATGAAGCTGTCGTGCTTTTCGGCGGTAAGCCCCGTAAGCGGCTGAAACCAATGCGTGAAATGTGTCGCGCCCTTCGATATTGCCCACTTTTTCATAGCGGAAGCTACAGAGCCCGCAATAGCAGTATCCAGTGGTTTACCTTCCTCTATGGTTGCGCGTAATGCTTTGTACGTATCACTGGGCAAAGTATCCTTTTGCACCGCATCGTTAAAAACATTCTCTCCGAAATTTTCAGGTAATTTCATTTGTTTACTCCTTTCAAACTGTTTTTATTTTACGGTATTAAGTATAATCACACTATAATATAATGTCAATCAATAGGCCTACACTTGAGATTTGTATATTTTAGTCTTTGATATAAGCTCACATTATATCATAAAAAATTGGAACAGCTTCTGCTATTCCAATTACATTGTTACCTTGACTTGTCCTTTTAGGTGCGTTCGATTGATATTTATTGTTTTTCATATTCTCCCTATGGAACACAAACCTTATTATAAACTATTATAAATTATTACATTCTGTTACAAAGTATTACGCGAATGGGTCGGGAATTTCGGCGCACCCCACGTTCACGTCGCCGAGTCCCGACCAAACCGTGGCTTTGCCGCCGCAATCGGGCACTATGCCCGCGGTAAACGTAACGTCGGTTAAATCGGGGCGTTTGCCCTCCGCGGCGGGGAAACAGTCGCGCGATATTATCATCTTAACGGCGCTTGCCTTGAGCGTTTCGGGGTTGAAGCGGAACGCCATGCCGTAGTAATGAAGCCTCTGTTCCTTGCCCTCGTAGGTGCGGGAAGCTATATGCCCCACAACGCCCAACTCTCCGTTTTCCAACAGCATGGCATGGTTACAGCCGCCCCACTCGTCGGGCTTGAAAATATCTTCTATAAACGGAGCGGACTCCATCATTTCGGGATTTAGGTCGGCAAGGCTGTCGGCAACCGTAAATCCGATTTTGGCAACGCAACCGTATTCGTCAAGCATTTTTTGCCCCTGCGGACGGGTAAACACTCCTATTTTTCCGTTTTTGAGCTGAACAAGACGAATATCTTTCATAAGTTTGGGTCCGCGAGTTATAAGTTCTATATCTTCAAGACTTTTCATGCGGTAAAACTCGGTGGTCCAAATGCAGTAGTCGGTGAAATACTCCACCTGAACGCCGCCCAAAATCACCTCGTTGTTTATTATGGAAACGAACGGGTCTTGCAAATTGAGTATCTTAGACGGAACGGCGTGAAATACGCCGTTTTTTTCTTCGAAGAAGCGCACGTGCGAGCGTTCGTCCCGTCGCTTCTCCACTCTGCCCGCGATATAGCGTTTGCCGCCGAGCGTGAACGGCACAGACGGATTGTATACGTCGTAACCGTCCACGCCCTCGAACGTGCAAATCTTTGCGCCTTTCACCTGCGAGCGGTCGAACGCTTCGTAAAGCTCTTTACAAGACTTCGCGCTATTACTGTTATTTGTTTTCATTTCTTTTCTTTCTCCTTGCAAGTATTGCGGCGGATATCGCGAGCAGTGCCGCGCCGCCAATCGTGAACTCCGCTCCGTATGCCGAACCGCAACCGCATCCGCTTTGCGAGCCGTCGTCCGCGCCGAGCATAAACACCACCACCGCGGTGTCGCTGTTGTAATAGTTGTCGCCGATTGCGGTAACCTCTATGGCATATTCGCCGTCAACCGCCAAAACGGAGAAATCGTAACTCGTGCCGGTAACCGTTTCGGAAATGAGAACGCCCACCTCGTTGCGTATCACAACGCTGTATTTCGTTGCGTGCTCCACGGCGTTCCAACTCGCGGTTTTACCCGACACTCTCACCGTGGGAGTTGCGAGTTCGCCGAATACGGGCGTGCCGCGCCCCTCGGTCATTTCAATCACTCGCGCCGAACGAATATTCACCACGGGCGAGTTTGTTATGACGTCGCCCGTTGCGCCGAACAGTATGCGCACGTTGTGCTTGCCGGTTATGCGTTCCGAAGGTCCGTCCTCTCTCGAGGCGAGCACACCGCCTATATCGAGAATAATATCCGAAAAATCAAACGTGTTGTCGCACAGGTAATATACTTTGCCGTCTATGTTTATCTGCAAATAGTATCCGCCCAAATTCTCCGAGCCGAATTTTATTTCGAGCACGGGGCTCTTGTCGAAATCGAGAGTGAACGCGAGCGAAGCCACGTTGCCCCAGTTGGCGTTGTTGGGTACGATTATTTTTGCCGTGCCGCTCTCGGCGTCGTATTCGCCGTACGCGCCGTTGTTGGTGCTCGTCATGGTTGCGAACGACCTCGGCGTAAATCTTGCGGCAACACCCGTGAAGAACTCGAAGCGCACCGTTTCGCCCGTGAGATAAACAGCATCGTCGCCGAGCGCGGTAAGCTCCACGGAGTGGTTAAACGCGGTAAGCCCAATCGAGGCGAGGTCGAAGCGGGCTTGCTCGGTTTCGCCCGAAGCAATAACTTTGTTGTTGTCGGCGTCGGTAATTTTGTAGGAATACGCGGTTACGTTTTCCACCTCGTCCCACACAATCGCCGAACCTTGCATTTTGATATTCGCGGGTTTTCCGAGAGTTACCGACGGCACGTCGCCTTGCTTAAACGCTCTTCTGCGCGGCGACGACGATATTTTACCGTCCGCTTCGGCTACTATATACATATTGTATACGCCCGTGGGAAGCCCGAGCGCGGAAAGCGAAATGCTCGCCGACTCCGAACGCCCCTCGCCCACTTTTTTGTTTTCGGAGTTAAGCACGGTGTAAGAGTATCTCGTTGCGCCCTCCGAAAGAGTTACTTTCACGGTGTTGGAGTTCACGTCGAACGAAGCCTCGGGCATTTTGAGTTTGTGCAAAAACGCCACGGAGTTGAGAGTGAGCGCAAAGCCCTCGCCCGTTGCTCCTATTTCTATCGAAAATTCGTTCTCCGTCCCCTCGGCAAAGCCGCACAGCGTGCCGAGGTCTATTTCCACTCTGCCCGTTTGCGTACTGCCCGATTTGCCGCCGTAGTTGAACTTTCCGCTCGCGGTAGTCACGTTTACGTACCAGCCGCCGTTTTCTATGCTCTCCACGTCGAGAACCAAATACGGAAGATATTCGCGCACCGTAGAAATTCGGGAAGAATAAAGTCCGTTGCTGAACGCCGCCGCCTCGCGCACGGTAACTCTGCCGTCGTTGTCAACGCTCACGCTCGACGGATTTTCGCCGCGTTCCCACGTTGCGATTTCGCGCGTGTACACGTTGCCCCACTGCGGAGGTATCACAGAATACGAGGTGGCGAGGTCGCGCACGGTTATGGAGTTGCCGCCGCCCTTTACCTCTATATTTACGTATACGTTTTGTTCGCCGCGCAAAGCGTTGTTAACCGCTTCCGCCACGTTTACCGTGAACGGATTGCGCAAATCGTATTGTTGACTCCAACCGCGCAAAACGTAAGTTTTGTTTTCGGTAAACGGTTTGAGCGTTACGCGCCACTGCGCGTTTTTGGACACGCTTATAACTCTTATGGCAAGCTGCGGGTTACGGTTAAAGTCCACTATAAACTTTCCGCTCATGCCGCCTATGCTCGTTTGAATAGAAACGTTGTCGTCGTTTTTGATTACGGCGCGTTTGCTTGCGTCAAGCGTGAGCGAAGCCGCCGCGCCGCCCTGCGCTTTCACAAAGTCGAGCCACGCTTCGTCTTTAACCGTTGTGCCCCAAACCGGCAGTTGGTAATAGGTGTTTACCGTTCCGAACACAACGGTGTCGTCGCTTCCCACAACTATGCGCACGTTGGGAGTTCCGCTCTTTTCCACGTTGGGATACTTACTGCGCATTGCGGGCATTATTTCGATATTTCTGCGCTCCGAGCCCGAGTATTCGCCCAAACGGTACACGGTGTCATCGCCCTCGAAAATCACGCCCACGTAATACGGGGTGTTGGATACGGGCATGAGCGATATTACGGGATTTTGCCCGAGGTCGCAGAAAATTTTGGGGCTTAACGCCGCGCCGCCGCTTATCTCGGTTTTGCCTTCGTTGTTGTAAGAAAGAGTTCCGCCGCTCGGCGTCCACATGCTCATCCATACCGCCGCGAACTCGCGCCCCCATTCGTAAGAGTCGGGTTCTTCGAGCACGGGCGTGGAATACATGTGGTAAACCGATACGTCCGAAACCTCCACCCACGCGCCGGCGCCGCCCGTTGCGGCAATCTGCACCGAGCTTAAATGCGCACCCTCGCGGAAAAACGTGCGGTCCTCTTTCTTGAGTTCTTCGTTTATATAAAGTTCTATTTTTCCCGTAGCCGAATTGTCTTTCACCACATACGTGCCCGTGGGTTCTTCCATGCCGTCTACGTAGATTTTAATCGCGTACTGATTGGACGCGCCCGTCACATTGAGTTCGAGCACGGGCTCGCGCGAAAAGTCTATATAAAACAGTTCGCTCGTGGCAAAGCCGAAATTGCGGTTTTGCGGTATGGTTACCCGCATGGAGTTTCCGCTCACCGAGGTTGTTGCAACGTGGTCGCTGTCGGGGTAACTGTTGTGCCATTGTTTGGTTGCCTCGCTCCAAGCCGACTGCATTTCGCTTACGTCGGCGTATTCGAGCGCGGGAGATTTAACCACGTTCATCACGCGCACGCTTATTTCCGACTTTTCCACCACTCCGCCCGCAAGCGTAAGAGTGGCGGTCATAGTGCCCACGCCGTTGCGCAGTTTTTCGGTGTCTATCGAAACGGGTGCGCTCGGCGCGGTCTTGCCGCCGTACAGCATTACTCCGCCGAAATCGAGAGTTATTTTGTCAACAGCCGCGCCGTCGGGCAATTCGACTTTCAAATCGGCTTTCACAGTACCCGAAACGCTGTCGCCCGCCGAAACAGTCTCGCCGCCGTCGGTAGTGAGCGTAAGGTCTATCGCTCCGCGGTCCTGAGCTATAAACTCGCCGTCGCAAGAATAAACCGACCCGTTTTTAACCACCTCTTTGCCCGCGGGTATTTCCGCCAATATCACCGTTTGCCCCGCGCTAAGCGTAATTTTCACCTCCGTTCCGCTTCCCTGCGCCGAAACGTAGTCTTTTTCGAGGGTGTCGTAAAGCCTGCCGCCCGCCGCAGAAAGCGTTACGCTTACCGTCTTGCTCTCCTCGTAGGGGTTGTAATACATGTTAAACGGAATACTGCCCGCTCCGAACACGTCGAGCGCGTTCAAGTCGGTGCGCAGTATCATTGGCACGTCGGTCGCGAAAATAGTCGCGCCGAACAAGCCCGAATGAGCCGCTCCGTATAAGCCGTAATCGGTGTCGCCGCCCCAGTCGAACGTGAACGCGTCGCCGCTCGCGTAAGGAGTGCGCGAGTTATCCCACTCGGTGGTGCGCTTGCCGTCTTTCCACACCACGTAACGGCGGTATTTTCTGAGTCCCTCGTAGGGCAGAAACGAAGCGCGTTCGTCGTCGGGTCCGAACCAACGACCCGACTGCGTATAGCCGTGCCACACTCTGTTCCCGTCGTAGGTTTTGTATTCGCCCGTGAGGTCGTAATTTTCGGGATAGTATTCCTGTGCGCTTCTGCTCACGCAAAGCACCCAACGCGAAATATCGCGGGCAAAACGGGCGTCGTACTTGAGCATAGGACCGAAGCCGAGCATTGCGTCGAAGGTGTTCATCGCAAACGCGTAACCGTCGCCGTCGGTGAGCGAACCCATTAAGCCGTTTGTGTAATGAGCGCCCCAATTCTCGTTTATCATGCCCCAGCCCGAACGCACGCGGCTCGAGCCGTCCAAAGTCCAGTTAATCATTTTGGCTACGTTGTAGTTGGTGCCCTGCTCGGCGTTCATACGCGCGGCAAGATAGGGCGCCAAAAAGGTGAGAACCTCGTAAAACGGCGAAAAGTCTATGCGCTCGAGATAGTCCATGCTCCACTTTGCGGCTTCCAAAAACTCGGCTATTTCCGCATCTGTCGCATACGGAGTTTTGCCTTCCGCTTTGAGATTTTTGTTGAGCGCATACGCCGAATACAGTATATACGCCGTGCCCGCCGCCGCGTCGGGTTCGTACCAGTTGCCGTCGAACGGCTCGTTTTTAATCAGGTTGTAAGATGTGTGGTAAAAGTCCGCGCTTGCGCCGCCCATGCCCACAACCGCCTTGCGCCACTGACGAGCGGATTTGGTTATCATATCCGATAAATACGTTTCGGTGGGCGCGTTGTCCGCAAGCACCGAAAACAGCACGCCCGGCAAAAGCTCGTACCAAAAAGTTACGCCGCCCTCGCCGCCTGCGCCGCCGTTGAGAACCACGTTGAGTTTGTTGTCCGCCTGAAAATACTCGGTGCACGATTTTACGAGATTAAACGTGTTGCCGTTGTATTCGTAGTTGGTCATATCCATGCCGCAAAGCGCACCGCTCATTACGGCGGCTATCACGGTTATGCCCTCGCCGATTTGGGTATCGCTGTTTTTACCGATATACGGCGGTATGCTCCAAACCTGATTCCCCGTTTCGCCAAAGTACGCGTCTATGTTTTTGCCCACGGTAAAACGCGCGATTTTACGGTTTTTGCCGTCTTCGTCGTACACGTTGCTTTCGTCGAGCACATAGTTCAAAAAGTCTATAGTGGTTTGTTTCCAATCCTTATATTTATATTGCTCTTCGGTGGGCAAAGTAAGTTCCTGCATAAAACTTATCTTTTTATCCACGGTAGCCGCCGCTTGAGCGGGCAGCGCAAACGTAGTCGCGCCCGCCGCCGCAGAGAGCAATATGCTCACTATAAGCATTGCCGTTATCATTTTCTTTTTCATGCCGCATCCTTCGGTATCTTCTGCGATACCATTTCCGTCAGTCGAATTTTACAGTATCGAAAGAGCAAGTCGAACGGCTTGCTCTTTCGAAAATTGCGTTTATGCCTTGATTTCTTCGTAATCGGCAATTACGATTTTCGTAATCTGATAAGTTCTCGTATTATTTTCGCTGTTTGCGCCGCCGAAGCCTATGCCGAGCAAGAACCCGTTTTCGCCGTTAAACGTGGTAAACGTTACGCGTTCGAAAAGATTGGTTTCCACGATAATATCGCCCGTAGCTATTGAGGTATCGCCTCTGCCGTCTTTCCAAACGAGGTTTTGTTTTTCTTCGCCGCTTTCGGTATCTTCAACGGTTTCGTAATGGAAATATCTCGAAGTGAACGCAGGACCGCCGGTTACCTCTCCGAAATGGAATTCGAGTGCGCTTATTTCGCTGAGTCCGTTCTTATCGGCAAGGTCGCCGGTGAGAAGCGCCATTTTGAGCATGCCCCAATCGTTATCGGAAGAAATCTTGAGAGCCTTTCCGTCGGGCTCGGCTTTTATGGTGTTGCCGCCGCCCACGTGTTCCGCCGTGTAGTTGCTGAAATCGTCTACAACGAGCCGCCGAGTGTATTTTATATCCATCGTTGCGGCTTCGCTGTCGGCAAAGAACGGTTTGGTATCGTCGGAGTACGTATCGCCCTCCGCCACTATGGAAACGGTGTAGGTTTTGCCGCTCGTAAGCTCAAGGCGCGAAAGCATGATTTGCGGAAGCTCCTGTTTTGTAAGCTCGGCTACAACCGCTTCGGGATTGTCTTTTTCGGCAACCTTAATGCGATACGTGGGAGCGTATTCGGCGTTGCCCGCAACCGCGTTAGCCTTAACGGTTGTGCGGTCGTGAATGCTCATACCCGTAGGGCGGGCAAGTTGCGTAGGTGTTTCGGGACGGGGAAGCGCGCCCGTTGCGTAAATCTGTACAATTTTGATGCCTTTGAGATATGCCGTAGTGCCGCCGCCCGTTACGCCGAACTGGAACTTAAAGCCGTTCTTTTCGCCTACTCCGAGCTGGTTATTATCCGAATTCCAACCGCCGCGAATGGCAAGCACGGTTTCGGAACTTATATCCGCCACGGTATCGTTGTTGGTGTTGAATTCGCCCTGACCGTCCCACGACGCTTTTGCGTAATACGCTTTGCCGCCTTCCAAACGGGCTACCGTTACGAGCACTATGGGATTGCGAGTAAAGTTTACCGAAACGCCGTCTTTCATTCCTATCGCGCCCCAACCTTTCACGCTGAGCGTAGGCTCTGCGTCGGAGTTCTCGGGGTCTGTGGTTTCTACGGGTTCGTTGATTATAGAAAGCCCGCTTGCGGCGTCGTATTTTGCCTGCACGCCGTTACCGGTGGAAACGAACATTCCACCCTCGGCGGTGCTTATTTGTTCGGCGGCGTAAGATTTCAATTCTTCCACCTTAAAGTCGAATACGCCCGCGTCGCTGTCAAGCGCGTTCGCGTCGAGCGGATTAACCGCAACAACGGAAAGTTTGTATTCGCCTGCGGCAAAACCTTTCAAATCGAATGCGGTTGCGCTGAGCGAAACTTTTTCGCCTACCTGTGCGCCCGTGTCTTTGTTCTTTACCGTTACCTCGTAGCGTTTTGCAAAACGCACACCGTTAAAGCTCATTACTCCGAACGCATCAATGGTCATGCCCGTGGGCGTAGCCAATTTGGTAGGTTCGGTGAGTCCTTGCTTATAGTCGGTTACGTACATAACCGTAACGCTCTTGTAGTCCGCGCTCGCGTCGTTCGCGGTGGTGGTTGTGGAGTGGTCCACTCCCAATCTAAGCGCAACCGAACGCATTCCGGTATAGTCCTCCGCGTCGCCGCCCTCTTTTACAACCTGAGCTATTATATCCACTGTTGCGGACTCGGTGTTTTGAGTGTCGCGCAAGCAGTTGACTTTGTTGCCGTTGTAGAAAAGTTCCATGTGATAGCCGCCCACAACGTCGCCCATTTCCAAGAACACAACGGGTTTTGAGTCCCAATCAACGGTTACGTCGGGACTGCAAACGCGTCCCCAACCGTCGGCGGTGGGCTGAACGCGGGCGTAATCGGTGCCGTTCACCGTTACTTTGCTCGCCTTGCCGTGCTCGCCGCGAGGCATGTTGCCGTCGAACGAAGCGATATCGTCGGGAAGGAATTTAGCCGCAATTTCAACGGTGAACTCCTTGCTTACAACCGCGCTTTCGGTCGTGTTGTGGCGATTGCTCGTAGACTGAATTTCAGCTATATAACTGCCGTCCGAAAGTCCCATTGCGGCAACTTTGAGCGAGTTTTTGCCAAACTGCGTATTAACGTCTACGGTTGCGCCGTTAGCCTTGTTTTTGATAACCGCTTTGTAGCCGCGAGCGTTGTTTTCGTCCCACTTTATTTCGCCGCCCTCTATTTTGAGATTGACGGGTGCGGCGAGTTCGCCCATAGACTCTATGGTTATGTTTCCTCTGCCGAAGCGACCGTTCGCGATTTCTTCGGTTTCTTCGAGCACGCAAGCCTGCACTTTAACTACAAGGTTTCCGCTCGGCCACGCGGTTGTATCTATTTCGGTTTCCACGAGTTCGGCGTTGGAATACACCTCTTCCGTACCCTTCGTTACCTCAACCGCATAGAAATCCGCTCCCGATACGGGCGACCAACTCACAAGCTCGCGCCCCGCCTCGTATACTATATCCGTAACCGTGGGCAGTCTTCCCTCGGTTTCGGTTACGGTAACGTCTATCGAGGACTCTGCCGACTCTTTGAACGCGCCCGCAACGGCGTTTGCTTTCACCGATACTTTGTATTCGCCCGCGGCGAAATCTTTCATATCGAACAACGCTTCGGCAACTATTTTGCTCACGTCTTGCACGTCGCCCTGTTTAACCGATACGGTATACTCTTTAGCGTTGGGAACGGCGTTCCACTTTACCGCGTCGTTCTCAAACACAAGCCCGGTGGGCGCGTCGAGCGCGGTAAGTTCCTTTTCTCCGTCGTCTGTGTCGCCGCAACCTACGAGCGCAAAACCGCATACGAGCAATATCGCGCAAATCGTTGCTATAAGCGACGTCTTGAATTTTTTCATTTCTCCTCTCCTTCAAAAAATTTTTTTATCGTTATCGTCCTTTCGGATACGAATAACTTCTTTTTACTTTTGTTCGGCAAGCGCGCGTTTGCGCCCTATCCGCTTCTTTATTTCCAAATATATCAGTCCCGCCGCGCCCAAGCCGAATATGATAATAAGCGCGATTGCGGGCTTTAAGAGATAGTTTTTTTGCTCCACCGTTTTGTCGTAGTTGGAATTGCGGTAAAGCGTGGCTCGCACGGGCACGGTGCAGTTGGTTATATCGCCGCTCGCCGTCAAGCCGTTTTTGTTGTTGCCCCAGCTCCACATTTTTCCGTTTTCGTCGAGGCAAAACGTCCTGTCGCCCGACGACCCTATTCCCGCCGTGATTTTCACCTGCGCGGGCGTTGCGGTATCCACCGGTAAAGAGCCTTGAAATTCCGTCTTGTTGTTTTCGGTAATATCGTAAATGGAACGCGGCTCGTAAAAGGTAATTCTCACGGGACGCAACACGTTATTAAGACTTACGGGTGCGCTTTCGCCGAGCGAGCTTAGCGGAAAGCCCGATTTGCCGTCGCCGCCGCTTCCGAACGAGTACACGTCGCCCTCTGCGGAAATCACGAAATTCGTTATTCCGCCGCAAAGAATATCCGCCGCCGTAACGCTCTCCTCTTCGCCGTTCGGCGAGTAGAATTTATCCACTTTTACGGGCGTAGCCGAATATTGCATGCCGTCCGCTTCGCCTATTCCGAGCTGATAAAAGTTATTCTGACCCCAAGCATACACCTCGCCGCCCGCAAGAGCCATTGCGGTTGTGGAACGCGCCGAAATTTTGGTTACGTTTTCAAGCGAGGTTTTTTGCGGAGTAACTGCTTTGTAAGCAACGTCTTCGTTACCCGAGCCGAGCTGACCGTGTTGGTTGCGCCCCCACGAGTATACGCTGCCGCTTGCGGTGCGGGCAAACGCCGCGTATTCGGTGCACGCTATTTCCTCTACGGCTTCGCCGCCGAAATTTTCACGCGCGAGCTTTACGGGCGTGCCCTCAACTTCCTGCCGCCCCGTTTCGCCGCCCGTGCCGAGCTGACCGTGCTGGTTGCTTCCCCAGGAGTATACGTCGCCGTTTTCGGTAAGCGCGAACGAATTTCTCGCGCCGGCCGCCACGCTCTTTATTTTTTCGGGCAATTCCACCTTTGCGGGCGTTGCGTTATACGCCGCTTCCGACGAAAATCCCGCGCCGTTTCCGAGCTGACCGTACTGGTTGTTGCCCCAAGCGTATACCGTTCCGTCGGTTTTGAGCGCGAGCGCAAAGCCTTCGCGCCCCGTTTTAACCTCTTTCACTCCGTCGAGAATTTGCGCCGGCACTATCCGCGCTTCCGTTCCCGCGTTGCCGCGCCCGAGCTGTCCGCTGCCGTTATTGCCCGACGAATACAGTTTGCCCTCTTTGTCTATATACAAAGAAAAGTCGCTTTCGCCGGCATAATACGCTATCTCGTACCTGTCGGGCACTATTTCGTCGGCATGAGCCGTTACCGCGGTTGCGGCTAACGCTACCGAGCATATAAGAGCCCATATCAGCATACGTATTCCCGTTTTTTTCAATTACTCGCCGCCTCCTCGTGTTTTCTCGCTCGCAGCTTTTCAGCCCTGACTGTCTATAAATTGCTGCAACTGATATATTACTTCGTTCTTGATTACCGTGAGAGCCGACTGTAGCGACGAGTCGTCGTACCTTTGCGAAAGTTCGGCGTTCCACTTGTTTATGGGGTCGGATATCTGTCCGAGCATATATGCTTTTTCTTTCGCTCTGTTCTCGCTTATTTTGGCGTTGGCAAGAGCGGTCTGAAGCTCCTGCGTGCGCTGGTGGTTGAACGAAAATCCCGAATACGGTATGCCTACGTAGCGGTCGCGGTCATACATGTATTCCATATACTCGCGCACTTTGGGGTCGGACGCTTCGTTAACGCGAATATAGTTGGGGTTCCAGGTCAACAGATATGCGGGGAACAGATAAGCGTTCCCAAGCGACTGCACAACGGTGTTTTCTATCGCGTTTCCGTTGCCGTCTTTGGCTTCGTCCCAATGTTTGCCCTTAATGCCGTACTGGAACAAGTCGTGATTTTCGCGCGACGAAAAAAGCCAGTTCATAAACGTGAGACACTTTTCCATTTTGTTCTTGCTCACCGTTACGGGTATGCAAAGAAAGTTCCACGCCTTAAAGTCGGTGCGGGCGTAACCCGCCTTTTTCTCGCGCAACGCCTGCTCGTTTACGAATATCTCGAGTTCCGCCGCATTGCCGCACTGGCTTTTGAGCGCGGCTTCCACGTTGTTGAAATTGTTTATAGTCTGCACTACGCAACCGCCCGTACCCGCTTTGAACCGCGCGTCCGAATCGGTTACCGACAGCACGTCTTTGGATATTATACCGTCTTGCGCCCATTTGTACGCAAATTCGTAATCTTCCTGCCATTTGTTGTCGTAGGTGTTGAAACCCGCGGGATAGCTCGAAAGCCCTTTGGGAGCGTCTTCGCGCTCGTCGGTCACGTTAGCCGCAACCACCTCGCCCTCGTCTATATAAGCCGTGGCGGTAATATCGCCCGAAAGCACTATTTCCTGCTTAATTCCCGCCTTGGTAAAGTCGCCCGCCGAGTGCGACGGCAGATTGCGCGAGTTGATTACGTCCCACGCGCCCCAAGTCGCGTTGCTGTTGGAAAGTATGGGAGTTACGCCCGCTTTATGGTCGCGCACCCAATACAGATAGTATTGCAACTCGTCGAAATCGTCTATTCCGTCGGTTAAGTCGGCGTAAGTTACGGTCTTGTTGGACGAATTGTATTTCACGCCGTCGGGCATTTTGTAAGCCGTATCGGCGGCGCACTCTTTGCGCCAGTCTTTGCGGATATACGCCACGGATATCTCGCCGAAAGTTTCGGTGAGCGGTATTCCGTACAGTCCGTTATTGAAGAAATTGTTTTTGAGATACTCGTCGTCGAAATTCGCGCTCAATCCCTCGTACTTGCTTCCTTCCTTAAAGTAATCGTACAGATTGTAGTAGTAACCTTTTTGCGCGAACTGATTGAGATATATCCAGTTTGCGTCGAAAACCATATCGTAATTATTTTGCTTTGCCGACATGGCGAGGTTGAGTTTTTGTTTGTACTGGTCCTGAGTATCGAAAGTAAACTTTACGGTAAGTCCGAGTTCGGGGCCGTAAGTCGTGTTGAAATAGTTCACCACTTCGTCGAAACCGTCGGGCGTGCTTCCCGTATCGCTCCACAAAAATATGCGAACTTCGGAGCTGTTGTCGCCGCTACCCGCGCCGTCGCCGCACGCCGTTACCGAAAACAGCATGAGCACGGCAAGTATCGAACAAATTACGTTGCGCAGTTTTTTCATTTTGTTTGCCTCCTTAAGATATATCTTGTTTGTTTCAGCCTTTTACGCCGCCCACTCTGAGCCCCGCCACAAAATACTTTTGCAAAAACGGATACAGGAGCACTATAGGTCCTATGGTTACTATGGCGGTTGCCAGTCTGAGCGTGTTTGCCGGCACCGACACCATTCCCGGCGCGAGTCCGCTTGCGCCGAGGTTGCTCGCCGCCGATATGCTGTTTACCATTCGCACTATATGATACTGCAAAAGGTAGAATTTTTCGTTGTCCATATAAAGCGAACTCGCCATCCACTCGTTCCAATACGACAGGGCGGAAAACAGTCCTATCGTGGCGAGAGCGGGCAGAGAAAGCGGAAGAACTATGCGGAACGCTATCGTTAATTCGCTCGCGCCCTCGAGCTTTGCCGACTCCACCAACGCTTCGGGAATATCGTTGAAAAAGTTTCTGAGCAAAAACATGTTCCACACGTTGAACGCCGACGGCAATATATACACGAGCAAATTGTTTTTAAGATGCAAATAGTTGGTTATGAGAATATAATAGGGTATCAATCCACCCGAAAATAACATTGTGAAATAGTATAAAAAGTTTATGGCGTTGCGGTATTTGAGCTTTTTGCCGGAAAGAGCATACGCCGCAAGCGCGGTAACAAGCACGCTTATGGCAGTACCCGCAACCGTCACGCCTATAGTCAAACCGTACGCAAACAGTATATCGTTAGACTTGAAAAGCGTTTTGTAAGCGTCGAGCGAAAATTTGCTCGGTATGAGTTTGTACCCCTCTCGCACGAGCGTGGTTTCGTCGGCGAACGACGATATCAGCACCTGAAAAAACGGATAAAGGCACGCCGCGGCAAACAGCGCGGCAAACGCGTAGAACACGCCAAGCATTATTTTGTCGCCTGTGCTTTTGCCTATTTTGCTCTTTACGGGCGAGCTAAGCAGCGATTGTTGCCTCTGCATTTTTTCTTACCTCCTCTATCCTAAAATACCGCGGCTTCGGGCGAATGACGCCGAGCAAGCCAGTTGGCGAACAGCACGAGCGCAAAGCCCATTACCGACTGATAAAGTCCTATTGCGGCGGTGCGCCCGTAGTTTGTGAACGTGCGCAGCGCGCGGTATACGTAAGTGTCTATAACGTCGGTGGTGGGATATAGCAGAGCGTTGTCGCCTATAAACGGATATATCATGCCGAAATCGCCCTTGAAGATGTTGCCTATGCTCATTATAAACATCAGTATCACTATGTTTTTTATAAGCGGCAACGTAATCTTAAAAATGCACCTCAATCTGCTTGCACCGTCTATACGCGCCGCCTCGTATATCTCTTTGTCTATTCCGAGTATAGCCGCCATATATACTATCGCTCCCCAGCCGGCTCCCTTCCACAACCTTATAAGCACGAACGCAAGCGGCCACATATCGGGCGAAGAGTAAAACGGTATGGACGAGCCGCCCATTCCCGTTACGGCTTTGTTCAATATTCCGTCTACCGAGAAGAAAGCCACAGAAAACAACGCGATTGTTGCCCACGACACAAAGTTGGGCAGAGTCATGAACGTTTGCGCAACGCGCGTGAACCACTTGTTTTTAATCTCGCTCATCACTACGGCGATTATCAGCGAACCCACAGTACCCGTTATTATAAACAGCGCGTTCAGATACAGCGTGTTCAGCGTTACGAGCAGCCAACTCGAACTCGAGAAGAAAAACTTGAAATTTTCCATTCCTATCCATGCCGATTTGAAAAATCCGAGCATGGGGTCGTAATCCTCGAACGCTATTACTATGCCTATCATGGGCAAATACGCAAACACGAGCATGAATATAAGCGACGGCAACAGCAGTAAGTAAATCCATCGGTTTTTGACTATATCCCACCGCTTTACGCGTTCTTTGAACGGTCGGCGCGTTTGCACATTGGGAAGCGACATATTACTTTCCCTCCTTGAGCTGTTTGAGTATCTGTGAAACCGATATTTCGGCAAGGCACACGTATTTATCCGCCGCGCCGTAATATACCCGAAGCATATCTCCGCTGCGTATGCAACCGCATGCAAAAACCACGTTAGATAAAAATCCTTTTTGCTCGTAAGCGTTTATCGGTTCCATTATGGGACTAACCGTTCGTGCTAGCACCATATCGGGGCGTTCGGAGTCCAAAAGCACTGCGCCCAAACAGTATCGGTCGTTTTCGTCCGCACCGTGATAGAGCACCAACCACCCGTCTTCCACTCGCATGGGCGTGCTCGACACCCCTATGCGCGCACTGTCCCATCCCGACTGTCGCACCGTCATAATGCGGCGGTGATTACCCCAATAAGTCAAGTTATCCGACTCCGCTATCCACATTTCGGGATAGGCGAACGCCGACGTTGACGGTCGGTGTATCATATTATATTTTCCGTTTATCTTCTCGGGGAACAATACGGCGTCCTTGTTGTCGGGGTGCAATATGTTTCCCATCTTTTCGAAATTCACAAAGTCGGAAGTGCGGGCAAGCACCGTGCATATGCCGCAATCGGATATAGCCGAATAGGTGATATAATAAACGCCGTCTATAAACGTGATGCGAGGGTCTTCCACTCCGAACTTTTCGTATTCGCCGTCGGGTATCAGGCATCGCTCGGGGTGAAGAGTAAAGTGTTCGCCGTCTTCGCTCGTTGCCACCATAAACAAACTCATGCTCGTGAGATAATTGCGGTTTTTGCCGCGTATGGTGCGCACGTCCGAAAAATCATACCGCTCGTCCGACGTATCGAAACTGAGCAGTTTTATTTTCCCGTTATCGGCTACGGGCACGTGAACCGTTCCACGCTCGCCGCTCTCCGCCCGCTCCGCAACGCGAACGAGCAAAAGCGGCTTGCCCTCGAATAAAGTAACGCCCGGATTAAACGAGCCTATCACTCGGAAATTTTTTCCGAGCGGCGGCACAGCCTCGGGCGTTATTATAGGATTTTGCGAACTGTATTTAACCATCACTTTCTCCCATTGTCGATATCGCTTTTTCTCCTCGTCCTTTAGTTTAACTCATTTAATCCGCGTTAATTCTTATTTGTACGAGGTTTGTGTTTTTTGATTACAAAAACAGTATATCACCCCCCCCCGAATTTTGTCAATGATTTTTAGCTAATTTTTTTCATATATTTTTGTAATAAGCTAAATATTTGCCCGAATTTTATTCGAAAACGCAAAAAAGGCTCTTTATCCTTGATTTTTTTCGAGCCTTTTGATATAATATTAGCAATCCCCCACGGAGTAATTAGGTAATGAAAAAAGTTTCAATGCAAACTATTGCCAAAAAAATGGGTGTTTCTACCGTTACCGTTCACAAAGCGCTCAACAATCAGCACGGCGTGAGCGAAAAAACACGCAACGAAATCATCAAACTTGCATGCGAAATGGGTTACAAAATGCCCGATAGATTAAAGCCGCGCTGTTTTATTTATTTGATACACAAAAATTTTATCCTCAGCCGCGACGAACAGTTTTATTCCGAAATTTATCAGCACCTTAATATGGAATGTTTGAAACTCGGCGCAACGCTCGAGCTCGTGGTGCACGATATTCCCACCACCACTTTCGGCACGCTCAAGTCTATCGACGCCGAACGCGGCATTTCGGGCATTTTCGTTTCCGGTCAGCTTTCCTACGAAATGCTCAACGGATTGCGGAAATTGCAGAACCCCGTTGTGTGCATAGATTTCTATTCTTCCGACTATCCGTTCGACTATATATACGTAGACAATTATTATGCCGGCTATTCGCTCACAAAATATCTCATTAAAAAAGGGCACACCCGCATAGGCTTTATAGGCGATATATCTTTCTCCAACTCGATTGCCGACAGATACTTCGGATATTTGCGCGCACTCAACAAGTATCGCATTCCGCACGACGAAAGCCTGCATGTAAACGCCAACATAGAACACTCGCCCTACGAAATAAATTTCGACAACCTTCCCACCGCATTTATATGCCACTGCGACAAAGCCGCCGCCGCGCTCTACGATATTTTGCACGCTCGCGGTTACGAAATCCCACGCGACGTTTCGGTAATAGGGTTCGACAACACCGCTTTATGCGAACGTCTTTCTCCACGCCTTACGAGTTTCGGCATAGAAAAAGGAGTGTACGCGTCCATGGCTCTCGGCGCAATGCTCAACCGCATCAACAAACGCGACGAAGTAAATTACACCAAACTCAACCTTCGACTTTACGAACGCAACTCCGTGAGCGACTCTCAATCCGCCGACTAATCCCCCCCCCCTCATAAGACTTGACTATTTCGCTCCCGCGTGATACAATACTTACGCATAGTTTTTCCCGCTCTTTGCGCCCGTGGTGGAATTGGATACCATAAAGGCCTCCGACTTTCCGCGGCTACGCAGGCATTTTCCGAAAAAATTACTATATATAGTGGGTGTAGGTAATTTTTTCGGAACAAAAACCACAATGCATAAAAATTTTACACCCGAATTTACACCCTAGCGCATAGCTTACAAGCTCTCCGCAAAAACAATCTGCGCCTGTAGTCTAATTGGATAAAACGTCGCCCTCCGACGGCGATGTTCCGAGTTCGAGCCTCGGCAGACGCACCAGTGAACAAAGAAAATGGCTGATACAATCATGTCAGCCATTTTCTTTTTGTCATTTAACTGCATTTCAACAAAACCAATTTTTCCAGTCTGTGAACAAGTTGATATAAGGTATCATTTTGTCCCTTTTCTACTGTTTCGCCAAGGTCTTTCAAAGCTTGTGCCACAATTTGCTTTTTTGACGGCTTTGAGAAATTCGGCACTTCCTCACCCGACACTGCATCAACAATCATCAAAGTTCCCTTTTCGCTCGCCTTGGATATGTATCGCTTCCCTGTAAGGCTAGACGAAAATTCTATCTCCTTGAAATGATGATTATGTAAAATAGTATCCCGATTCTCTTCTGCAAGTTCCTCTTCAGCTTCTTCTTTGAACGATGCTGTCCACAAGTGCAGTCTATCGCTTGTGCCACTTATTTCCGCAATAGCCTCAAAAATGCCGTATGCGGTTTCTTTGGTCATTGCGAAAAACTCCCTTACACGTTGTTTTCCGTCAATTTCATCCCTGCTTCTCAAATCAGGATTTAAATTATCAATTATAGAATGTAGTTTGAGGTCTTCCAATTCTTCCAAAACATCGTATGTAGCATATATCCGGAATGCAAACGGCGTAGATGATGATGCATTGAGATTTTTTACTCTCTTCCTTACGTCCTTGGCATAACCAATTTTTACATATTCAGGAAATGACGGATTCGTTAATATATAAATTACACCTTGGAATATCTTGTCCATCGTTACTTATCTCCATTTTTCGGTAGTTTTAGACTGCCATTTGCCGTATGTTATAGCCTTATTATATCACGGATTTCAAATTTTCACAATTAGATAATACGCCAAAATTACTTTAATATAAATTACTCATTCTATTATTAAATATAAAGCAACAGCGGGCAGATTTCTCTACCCGCTGTAAACTTTTTATAACGGCTATTGATTTGGTGCGCAACCTAATATTTTATAAACTTCCCTTTCAAGTTGGTCGTAGTTGATAATCCAACGGTGTCCGTTTTGGATTTTGAATACGTTATCAGATTGAAATGCTTTTTCTACAATGCTCATAGTTACGGGTATATCTTGATGCAAATACCCAAACCGTCGCACCGTGTCGTCATGCCACCGTAAACGCGGCATATCAGCACGGCAATCTACGCCGCGGGGATTTAGTCGATGCATAAGTTCATCGCCGTCTATGAGCCAACGCCCAAGCGAGGAGACGAAATACCACCCACCTTGTTCTTTAATGAATAGACGCAAGTTCAGTTTGCGGATTATCGTATCCGGGTCTTCCGCTTTGAACGTTCGCCATATATCGCCGCTCTTTTGAATGTTGCGTTTAGGCGGTGGCATATACGGTTTGTCCTGAAAAGGCTTGCCGCCCAAATACCCGTACAGTTCATCAATATTCACCACCCAAGCGTCGCCGTATTTGAGCGGCGTTATTTTTCCATCTCTCAACAGCTTGGTTATAAAGAACCGCGAAATCACCGTATCGGAATCGGATTGCTTCATCTCTTTCAGAACGGCGTCTATCTTACGCAATCTCGGAATGTACATCAGCCCTCCTGCACAGCACGCGGAATAAAAATATCTTCTATCGCTGTTGCCGCCGCCTCGTCGCTTGTTCTTATGAAATGGGAATAGATATCACTCGTGGTGCTTACGCGCGAATGACCTGCTCTGCCTGCAACCGTCGTAAGCGGTACGCCCGCCGCAATCTGCAAGGTAATATTCGTATGACGCAAACTGTGAAGCGTAACGTCGGACAAGTCAGCTTTTTTGAGCATCTTCTTTAACCAGAAGTGTATCGTACTCGGATTGATAGGCTTGCCGGTTTCCTGCACAAACAGTCTGTCCGAATTTTCCCATTGGTCGCCCCAGTTCTCACGCTGTGCGTCATACCAAACCTTGTATTCTTTGAGTTGCTCGGTAAGCAATTCTGAAATAGTTATTTTGCGAATGGAACCTTCTGTTTTCGGCTCTTTAGTGTAAATGCCTCTCGTGGTTTTGCTATAACAGCCAGTGCGGTTTACGCTAAGCGTATGAAGCACAAAGTCTATATCTTTCCATTCCAGTCCCGCAAGCTCGCCACGCCGAAGTCCCGTCATGAGCGCAAGCATAATTGCCGTCTTGGCGCGAATATCATCGTACTCCATAATCACGCCGAATAGTTCCTTTGCTTGTTGGTCGTCAAGATACTTAATATTGCGTTTAGGCTTTCTGCCGTAGGAAACGTAATCAGCCGACGCAAAATTATCTTCCACAAGCCGTTGCCGCTTCGCCATAGCAAAGATGCACCTCGTAGCGCGCTTTACTCTTGCAATAGTTGCCGCCGCATAGGGACGCACCGTCTTTTCAATCTTAAAGATTTTGTTTATATCTACACGCAATACTTTTGCCATGCAGCTTGCATATTCCATGCTGACCGACTTTCCGCCTATTAAGTGTACGAGCGAACAAGTATTTAATTTGTATTGGGTGCGGAATTTATTATACGATATACCGCTACGTTCAAGCACTTCCTTAAATGCAGGCTTCGCCGTTACAGTGTAAGTGGTATATCTTTCGCTGTCTAACTTATCGAAAAAGTCCTGAATGATATACGGCGTGACTTCGCGTATTTTATATCCGCCGATATAACGATTCATCCACGCCACAGCGCCAACGCCTATTTCATAATACCCCACGGAAAAGTCGTGCTGCACACGCTCAAGCCACTTTTCCGCCATTTCCGCCACCGTTACGTTATAATCGGGAATATCCGGCAGGCTGCTCGTAAACATGCGTTTAATATCTTCCTCGAACTTTTCCGCCACTCGCGCACATTCTCGCTCGGCTTGCTTTTCCGTCATAGGATATTCGGAACGCCATGACATAGTCTTTGTGACAGTTTTATTTTGACTGCGGTCTTTTACCTTTACCTGAATATCGTAAGTAAAACCGTTTTTCGTTTCTCTCTTTCTGAATGTTGCCATATTCCCTCCTTAGTTCATATTGAGTTCGTTTAATAAATCGTCAAAATTGAGAATGTATCTCGACCCAAAACAGAAGTGGCGTACCCTATCGCCGTCCAATAACTTACGAATAAAATTATACGTTACCGCCGTATCGGGATCTTGCTTTCTGATGAGCGCAAGCGCTTCGTTTATAGTTCTCATTCTTGCCAATTTGTTTGTAGTGTTTTTTATTTCCAATTCTGTTCTCCAAAAAAATTTTTGGAGTTCGGGAGTTCTCCGATTTTCTTATCTTTTAAGACCCGCTGTCTCGCCGCCGATATTTTTGATTTTCGGCGACGAAAAAGATATTATTTATCTTTCTTAAATTGTTCAAGCTCGCTTTCAAAGAAATCGTCATAACCATCCATGATTTTCGCAAGGGGTAAATCATGCTCGGCAGCTTCGTCTAATAATGCTTTATAGCCCGCCTCGATTAATTGTACCTTTGTATAGCCGTACTTTTTCAAAAACTCGTTTATTTGTTCGGCTTTCTCTCTCGGTACGCTCGTTCCCCAAACCATGCACTTTGCCTTACGTTCTTCTTTATGACGCTCTTCGTAACGCTTGTCCTTAATTGCTCTTGTCTTTTCCATGTCAATTCCTCCGGAAATATTTGCGTCGTATGCATACGACTTTCTATATTTTTATTATAGCGTGAGGCAAGGAAAGAGTCAAGCAAATTTATGATGTTAATACGACTTTTGCTTATTTTTTTACATGCTATTTCCCCCAATTCCATTTAGAATTTGTTTTAGCGCTTTCGGCTGTTTGTTCCTGTAAACGCTGTTCTTCGATTTCTTTCTCGATATCCTGCAAACGGTGGGAGAAGTCGCGTTCCAGCAATTCGCTTTGCTCACCGAAAGAAGAAAAGAGTTTACTTATTGTGCGCCCGAAAACCCGTGTACGAATTCCCGCTCGTCGCTTCAAATTTTTATCGTTTACTTTTCCCCGCGTGGTGCGTCTCGGCGTATAGGCACGTATCGTTCGCACAGCGTTCAAAACAATGTTTCCTTGTCGGCGTATGTAGTCAGCCTTTATATCCTCCAAGACGTTGTCCGCTTGTACTTTTTGCTTCAAATCTTCTAAGTCTTCGTGAAATTTCAGGTCGGCTTTTCGCGCCGGTTTGCTTGTCTGCAACAGTAGGTTGATGATTTTGTCTATGCGTGGACGAAACGGCTCCATATCCTTGTGCCCGTAAAAAATTTTTGCACCGATAGGCAAGTCCTTTGCAAGCGCCGTAATCTCACGGCGCGCCTCCTTTTCACAGAACCGCTCAAAGCCGTGCGTTACGGATAATTCTTTCAACTGCCGCAACGCTTCGTCGCGCGAATGATAGATATGTTCGTCCGTTAAAAACAAGTTTAACCGCTCGTGCATTTTGTCTATCACGGCTTGCGGAATCTTGCCTTTGTGCCGATACTCGGTTAGCTTTTTACGATACTTTTGTTTCGGCTCCTTCTCCCAGAACTCAAAGTGAATATGTAAATTCTTTGGTCTGTCCAAATGTAAGGCGCATATTAGGTCGATATTCTTCGGGTCGAAACCAATATCGCGAAAGAAAGAATCGAACGTGCGTTTTATTAAATGAATACACTTTTCGGGACTGTCTATCTTGTGAGAATTTTCTTCGTCCACCGAAATAAAACCGTGCCATAAATTCTTTTCGCCCGTCTGCGCTCGGACTTTCATTCGTTCCAATTCTTCCGCCGATATCATACCGTTTTTGTTGAAGATACCCGTGCATTTTTGAAAGTAGTCAATAGCGGTAATTTTGCCCGCACGTTTGCTTTCGGTTGCTATGTACTTCAAATGATTTTCTCCGCCCGACAAGTCATAAAACGCTCTGTCCGATTGGTGCTTTACAATATCTTGTTCGGTTGCGTTTTTGGGCAATCTGTAAGGCGTGTATTGAATGTTAAAAACTATCGGTTGATTTGCTATAAGTTGTTTCTCCTATAAGTTAAAATTTATTTGCTTAGGTCTTCGTCGAGGGCGGGTTTCCCGTCTCGCATTCGGCTACGCCCGAATAGGGTTTTGCATCAAAAAATGCAAAACCCTTATCCTGCCTACTTCGTCCCACGTTTTAATACCGATTTTTTGGCTATTTGCTTCTCAAAAGTTACACACTATTTGCACGTTTATAATCCTCGAAAGCGCGGTATATATTGCGCCCTTCCATCGGCAGATTAGCTTTAAAAAACGCATATACTTTGGCTAAATCAATGCCGCGCAAATACTCGTCCTTGTTATATAATTCGCCCGATAAGTGAAAGTCAGATTTTATCTTTCCGAGCGTAACAGCGGGAGTAGGCTTTTCCGATTTTCCGCCGATTGCGCCGACTTTCTTTCTCGTTCTTGCAAGCGACAATTTCCGTTTGGCAAGCGCGAAGTATGCGTCAACAGGCGGTTTCAATTTCCGTTCCGTACCGTCAAATATGTAGTCGCAAATCGTTTTTACGTACTGTCCGCTTTCCGCTTCGGTTATCAGTTTGACAGCCTTGTAGTACGTATCGAGAAAAGTGAAGTGCCGCATTTTGCGGTTGAGCGTTTTGGGGATTCTGCCGCTTAATTCGCACTGCTTGTCCTCGTCAAGCACGTCTACAATGTTACTCCAAAAGTAGTTTTCTTTGTCGTCCTGCGGCTCGGTTATAGGCTCGTCCGTAAACATATACTTGCAGATATTCCGTATCAATCTGCCCGCCGCACTGTCGTCCGACTGTTTGATTAAATCCCAATACAAGTCGTAAAAGGTAAATTGTGTAAGTTGTTTCTGTTCCATTATTCCTCCATAAAGTTTTATTTGTCGCAAGCATTTATAGACCGCTTGCAAGTCTTTATCTCAGCGCATACGCATCACCTCCTCGTCGAAATTTACTACGCTTAAAGCAATTTACGCTTTGCGCAAATTGCAATTTCGCTCCGTAATTTCTCCTCTTCCCAAAAAGTTCTTCGATACTTTTTGGGAGCCCTAAAAAATAAATTTGAAAGATTTTATCATCAAGTCTCTTCAATAAACATATAGAATGGAATTGTACAGAATTTTGTCATAATGCTTTTTTGCTCGCATGTAACAAGCCCCTTCACTTGGTAGGCGGCTTCACTCGCAAGTACAGAAAAATGACATAAAAAAGGACGGTTGCTTCTCTTAGCAACCGCCCTTAAAGGGAGTATTCAGTTATTGTTTTTATTCTTCGTCTACGGTACAGCCTTCGCCGATACGCACAACTTTATTCCAATATGTACACCAACACGTCCACAAATCATTTGTCCTTTGGCAATAGGGACAATTACTGCAAGTATAGTTCATTTACAACTCCTTCGCCCAAACATCCATTCGCGTTTGTCTGGCAATTTCTTCGTTGTCAAACGGATCGGTTGATATTTTTATATCGTAAACTTCGACAAAAATAAATTCGTAATTTTCATAACCGGCTACGCTGCCGCATATGCATCCGCTATACAAATGCTTGCGCTCGTAGTCCGAATAATCTTCCGTTTCACAGATAACACTTTGTACAAGAGATACAATTCCGACTTTGCCGAGTTTCTTATGCCCGTTGCAATATATGTAGCCACGTTTTTCCAATTTGGAGTCGATTGCTGTCTTGTCTGCAAGTTTTACAATTTCCGTCAATTCTTCTTTTGTCATTCTTCATCTCCGAAATTTTTACTAAGTCTACATTCACCGTCGGCGGCATCTCGCGCTTCCAAATTCTCCGCAAGTGCCGCGATCAGTTTCTTCTGAATATAGTCCGCGCTACCGCGATTGATACCGTGTTCTTCCGCATACTTGCGCAAGGATTTCCCTTCGTAAAAGCGCTCTTTGAAATAATCGCAAAACTCTTTCAGCGTCGTTTTCAAGCAACTGTTTATAAACAGCAAATCTTCTTTCAAAGCAATATAATCGTCTTTGTTTCTAACGCCAACGAGCTTTTTCGTCTTTTGACAAAGCTCGTAAGTGCGCAAATCTATTGCATAATGCGTACATAAATCTTTGGCGTAATCGGTATATGTGGTCGCCGTTCCGCGATAGCGGATTTTATCTTCTTTTTTCTCTTTGCGAATGGGAGTGCGGTAACCGTCGTTTTCTAACATCTCGCAAGTAAGCTCTCCCGCTTTCTCGCGCTTTGTGTCGCGGAAATACTTTTTTATCTGTTTGCCGTTATAATCAACCTTCGAGCAAAACGCTTCCATTGTAAGCGTAAAGTATCCGTTTGCCTTTCCGTCGTCATGTCTGCAAATAACGATTTCCCGACGCGTTTCAAAATCACGCACCACATCTACAACGTAAAACGGCATACCGTCATAGCGCTTGTAATATCCCGCAAATATGCGCCGCTTGGGACGCGGCTGTTCTTCCCCGTCCACAAAAACGGTAATGTTAGTGGAGTGTAGTAAGATATCGGAATAATACCCGTCATCTGTCTTCAATTCCACGTACATTTCGTCGTAATGGTCGCACGTTCCGTTCGCCCTATGGCATTTTCGTTCTGTGAAATATGCAATGTAGTAGGCAGTATAAGTGTTGCCGTTTACAAAGTCTTTCGGATTCGGTTCGGTATATGCGCACGCGCCATCAACAATACAATATTCCTCACCGAGCGCACCCGTGTTATACTTGATAGAAAAATCTTCGCCACTTGCCGAAAACTTAACAGCTTGTCCCTTCTCGTTGGTGAACGTAACGCTTTTGCCGTCCACAACCACGACGACTTCTTTATCTTGTATGGGTTTATAAATATTTCTCATTTGAGAACTTACTCCACCGTTAACTTGTTATTAGCTTCAATTCAAAAATTTATAGTGCCATTTATAGTGTCATAAATGGCACTATAAATGGTAACACCTATGATGACATTTCTGATTACATTTACCGTACCAACCAAGCAATCCGTCATTTACTACGACGTTTACACCGACAAAATTTGCAGTATCATTTTGAGTATCATTTACAGTGTTATTTTATAATCCTGCAAATACAAATTAATTTAATCCCTGCCTATTTGGTAGTAATATATCATTACACATTTTTTATGAGCAGTTCTTTTCCCATCTTTGCCCTTCCCGCAAAGTGCATTAAATTTATTTGTTCCGGTTGATATCTTTCATACAATTGACGTATTATCTGACAATCATCATATGTCATAATCCATTGCGCATTTGCCATATGTTGCTGTATATGCTGAGCAAGATTTACATGATCTTCTTTAGAATAATAATTCCTATACAATACTGGTCCCTTTTTGACATATGGCGGGTCAAAATTTACAAACAGCTGACCTGCTCGTGGCAATACTATCCTGTCAATAAACTCAATTGCATCATAGTTATACACTTCAACTTGATTACGATATTGTCCTAGCATCTCAATTCTATGAGCAAGATCTTCTCGATTGTATCTACACCCCAAGGCATATTTACCATCCTGTTTTCTTCCACCAATCGGCCCCCCACTTAATACGCCAGAATAGTTGGTTCGATTTAAGAAAAACGCTGAAAATCCAAGTTCAAGCACTGTAGCTTCATTATCATAATTGTATATATTTTTTTGCACGTCCCAATTTTCAAGAGTAATATCTGTACTCCTAATTAATTCAACAAAATTTTGTGTATCAAAAAAAACACAGTGCCAGAATGCGTATATATGCCTATCGGCATCATTTATTATAATGCTATCCACATCATGATTGGTCAAAAGACGTATGCCTATACCAAAACCACCTGCAAACGGTTCAACATATGTACGATTCATAAAATTACCGTCTTGCATAATTTGTTTGACTATATCGTATAAACGTCCTTTGCCTCCAGGATATCGTAAGGGAGAACTAATCATATTGCCTCCAAATTATTATTATAACAGTGAAACAAAGTCTGCCAAGCCTTTTGTATTTTATTTTTTAATTCTCATTAGAGTTTCAGGCAACCAATCGGATATATCATGACTCGAAATATATATATCTTTCTCTGTATCATTATGCTTATGTAGCAGCGAGGGTATGACATTTAGTTGTTGCGTTTTATAAACAATACTACTGCCATTGTATGTTATTGTTTCGCCATAATCCTCTAACAATTTTACCAGTGGGGACAATTCTTTTACTTGTTGTTCTATAGAGCTTACCGTCGGTTCCTCGCCATTCTTTACCCAATTAAGTAACTGAATACCTAGATGTCTATTGAACAACTGATGATTCCGCTGATTCCAAAAGTTATCCAAACAATTTTTGCATAATATTGAGCCGAGTCTATGGATACCTCTTTACAAATTACAGTTTCAATGCGCAATGCATTATATATAGGCTCACTTGACTCCACAAATACGCATCTAATGTTTTTCAATTCGCCACTAATTGTTAATCCTCTATCAAAACAAACGTAATAAACATCATCCTCAAATGTTAGACTGTCAAAATTGATATTTTTGCCAGATTCAAGTTCAATATTTGACATTACACATAAATTATTAGAGTTGGCTTCAAAGTAACCATTGTTATTTTTTACCGGAGGCCATAATATGCCAAACTGCTCTCGAACTTCTTTTAAATTATACCCTTGACTCTCACAAATCTCAATTGTCTTATCGTTATATTCTTTGATTTCCACAATATATAAATCGTATGTTGACACTGTGGTAATAGACTGAATTATATGGTATATATCTCTTAAAGGTGAATATTTTGGCACAACCAACACATATCGTTCCCCGATATATAAACTTTGTGTCAAGCTGTCTTTTTCAATCTGTCGTGCCCATATTGAATCGTCATCTGATTCAGCTTCATTGATGCGATAATATGTTGTATTATTTGCACATGAAATGGTTTTTTCTGTATTGTTGATACTAAATAACACATCTTTACAACCAATATTTAAGGGGAAACTCCCTTGGTGATTTGCTGAAAACTGCGCATGATTTATAAGGCGTGTTTCATTGAACGGACGTTCATTCGCCCAATACGATAATTTAAACGTAGCTTGTTGCGATTCATAATCAATTAAATCCTCTTCTGAAAAAGTAATTGCAATATAGAATTGAAAGAAATTATTTTTGACATTAACACACATAGCAAGGTTATCTGTTGCAAGCTGACTTCTTTTTATATTTCCAATATTGTAGCTTCCACTAAAAGGAATGTAAAGTTCACAATCTTGTGATTTTTTGCCACTTTTGTGTCTAAAATGAGCAGTTCTATACCGATCTCCAGCGCTTTCACGCACAAACTTTACTGGTTCTTTACAACAGGGGCACAGCAATTTCTCCAACCATTGATTTCTAGGATTATAATCATCTGCCCAAATTATTTCATTTTCTTTATTGATAGCATATTTCATTTTCTGATGTCACTCTTTATTCCTTATGCCATTGTTGAAAGCAATTATTATGGATTAAAATCTGTTACTTTTTTACAGCTCCATAGCACTTTCATCTAACAAAAATTGTTCAATGCCCATGTACAAGACGCCTTTTTCGTCGTGCCATGGAATAATATCGTCTTTGACTACGACTATCTTTTTGAACGAATCGTCAATGCGGTTAAGAGAATTAGTTTCTTGTAAACGTTTTTCCGTCGTGCCGACATATAACGCTGATTGAATATAATAACGCCTGTCCGCTTGATTGGCAACGAAATCCACCTCGAGCTGTTTGCGCTTGCTTTTGCCGTCTTCGCCGCGATAATTATGCTCCACAATACCTATATCCACGTCGAACTCCCGAACAAGAAGCTCGTTGTAGATAATGTTTTCCATAATATGCGTTTCTTCCGTCTGACGGAAATTGAGCCAAGCGTTGCGAAGTCCGATATCCGAGAAATAATATTTAAGAGGCGCGCCGATATATTTTCTGCCCTTCACATCATAGCGCCTTGCCTTATACACAATAAAAGCGTCTACAAAAAAATCAAGATATTTGGAAATTGTTTCTTCGCTTATTTTTTTGTTTTTTACACTCAAAAAAGTTTTTGCTAGATTTGAAGGACTTGTAAGCGAACCAACAGAAGAAGCTATCGTATTCATTAAATCTTCCAAAACAGACCTATCACTATTAATTTTATTGTGCGCCAGAATATCATCCAAGTAAATTTTTTGAATAAGTGTACGCAAATAATTACTTTTATCTGCGTGAGTTGCTTGATTTAAGATAAGCGGCATGCCTCCGTAAGTGTAGTAGTCCTTCCACGCCTCATGCTTATCGCCCTTGTAAGCGGAATAAAATTCTGCAAAGGAAAGTGGATTGACGCGAATTTCATCTCCCCTACCACGGAACTGTGTTAAGATATCTGTCGAGAGCATTTTGGAGTTGCTACCCGTGATATACAAGTCCACGTTCTTGATTTTCATCAGTCCGAGCACAACATCAACAAAGCCTATTTTAATTTCCACCGAATGAGCGTCCGGATTTACAGCTTCTTCTACCATCTGAATCTCATCCAAAAATACGTAGTACATTTTGTCTTTATCGACAATCTTACTACGGATATATTTGCCGAGTTCAAACGGATCTCGATACGTACTGTTTGCGTCGAGGTCAAGAGCCAACTCGATAATATGCTCGTCATCAACCCCGATGGAATTCAAATAGCTATGATATAATTCAAACAGCAAATAAGATTTACCGCATCTACGAACACCGGTGATTACCTTTACGAGGCCGTTCTCTTTTTTACGGATAAGTTTATCGAGATATCTTTTTCTCTCTATCATGTCAAAGCTCCTTTCGGAAAATTTGCGTATCGACGCAAAAAATCACAATGATAGTATAGCACAACCTCTCCGCATAGTCAATGACTTTTTCGGAAAATTTGCGTATTGCCACATATTTTTTGATTTTAGTCCGATAAAAGATAAATTCGGAAAATTTGCGTATTTACGCATTTTTATTTCACAAGATAGACCGCTGTTCAAAATCTACACCCTAATTCATAAATATACACCCTGAAAATCTACACCCGATATACACCCTGATGCTGTAAAAGTTATGAAAGGGTATAGATTTTATAAAAGCTATACACAATATATAGAAATGAAATAAAAGAAAAAGCACAATATAATGTGCTTTGCAAAATATTGTGGAAAATTTTGCTAACTCCGACGCCTTCGGTCCGAGTTCGAGCCTCGGCGGACGCACCATAACATGGGTATACGAATATCCCGACGAAAAAGAAACCGAGTTTTCGGTTTCTTTTTCTTTTGCGCTGTTTTTGTCTTCGCTCCCGTCATCGTCGCCGTTGCCGTCGGTCTCGGGAAAAACAAATTCAAAAGCAGTTCGTTTTTCTTCCCGCTTTTCAGATTGAAAATCACTTTTATTTTATAGTCGCACAGCACAACGCGATAAATAAACGCGTCAATCAATGCCTTGCGGTTTTCGCCTTCGAGTGGTCAAGCGTGCGGAAATGCTCTTACCGCTTGCGAATATCGTCATAAGTGTAATTGATTTGCAATGCCTTTTCGCTTGCAATCGTCGCGTTCAGTTAAGATATTTTTCTATTTCTTCCTTTGCGGGCAAACTGTTGAGTGCGCCGCGGGCGGTAGTGGCAAGAGCGCCCGCCACGTTTGCAAAGCGGAAAATATCGTATAGTTCGCTATCGGAAAGCGCGGCAAAATCTTTTCCGTCCAACTTACTCAAAAGCGCGCCGTAAAAAGCATCGCCCGCTCCCGTAGTGTCTACAGGTTTGACTTTTATGCTCGGCACCGTTCGCACTCTGCCGCCTATCGCATAAACGCTGCCATTGCCGCCCAATGTAACGCACACGAGTTTATCCGAACGCGACAACTTGTTTATTCCGTCAATCCCTTTCATGCCGGTAAACATTTCGAGCTCTTCTTCCGAATATTTCACTATATCCGCGGCTTCGGCGTATTTTGCGTATATCTTTTTTGCCACCCGACCGTCAGGAAAAATATCGTTGCGGTAGTTTATGTCAAAACTGAGTTTCTTACCGGCTTTCTTCACCGCGTCTACGGCTTTGTCGGCAAATGCGACGCCCTCGGGTTCGCTAAGCATAAGCGAACCGAGGTGCACGATATCCGCATCTTTTATATAAGCGAGCGTATGTTGTTGCAACTTATAATCGGCGGTCCCCTTTCTGTAAAAACAAAAACTGCGTTCCCCGTCCGCCGAAAGCTCCACAAATGCGAGCGTGGTATTCACGTCGGGAAGAACGGAAATATCCGCAAGTTCCAACCCCTGCTCCCGTGAAAATTCCACCAGATACCTGCCTATAATGTCATCGCCGACACAGCCCGTAAACCCCGCTTTGCCGCCGGCGCGCGTACACGCGCAAGCCACGTTAAACGGTGCGCCGCCCGCATACCGTTCGTATGCAAGCGTTCCGTTCTGTTCTTTGCCTATCATATCCGCCAATATTTCGCCGTATACCGCTAACATGCCTTATTTTCTCCGTCTTTACGCTTTCTTGCCGCTATCCAATACGCCGTAAAAGCTATTGCAACGCAACCTACCGCCGCTATCGCTATCACGCTTATCGCCATACCCGTTTTATCCACCGGTTCGGGCGGCACTATTTTGTAACCGAACACGAAATCGACCGCGCCGCTGTCAGTAAAAATCCGCACGGTATGGTCGCCCTCGCTGAGCGCGGAAATTATGCCGCCGCCTATCGTAAGCGCGGAATTTTCGAAAACATATTCCACGTCTTTTCCGTCTATCATTACGTTCTTTATATTCGCCATTCCGAGCGACACCGCGAGCGTAAGCGCGTCGCCGTTGCCGAGCGTGCGGTAACTGTCGTAAATCTGCACCGCAGAATAAGTATAGAGAGTAAATGCGGAGGTTTTACCGTTTTCGAAACATATAGTGAAATCGTATTTGTTGCCGCCGACAAGCGATGAAATATAGCTTGACGCAAGCGACAACACTCCGCCCTCCACCGTGTAATCATCGGCAGTAAGATACGTCTTATCGGTAAGATTACGCACCGTAAAAGCCGCGTCTCCCACGTTTTCACGCACCGACTCGCCCGCGCCGTAGATAGAAGCAATGCGAATATCGTTAAAAGCGAATTCGCCGTTGTATACGTTCAACCCCAAATGCCCGCCTTCATACAGTCCGTGATTGGCAACTATCACCGTTTGTCCGTTCACCGCTATATTGATTTCGCCGTTGTATACCGTAACTTTGTAGTTTACCGGCTCGCCCCGCCTGAGCGCAAGCGGATACGTAGCGATTGATTCGCCGCCGCTCATCCACAGCTTGACTTCACGCGCCGCATAATCGTAATTGGCACAATAATACGTGTGGTAATTATCTCCTGCGGCAAACATAAATCCGAATGCCGTTGCACCGTTACTCCGCGCCGTAACCGTAGCGGAGAGCGAAAAGTAAGTGTATTTATCTTCCGAATATATAAATCCGTCGCCGCTCGCACTTCCCACAAATCCTTTGTCGCGCGTCCACTTGCCCGCGTATACGTTTGTAATTTCCAAATCGGAATCGACTTCTCCCGAAAGCACGGCTACTTTTATTTGCTTCTCTTTATCGTTATATTTTACCGTAACAACCGCATTCCCCGTTTTAAGTGCGGTTATCGCAATACTTCCGTCGGTGCGCTTTTCCGCCGATACGACGTCGCCGTCCGCCGCGCAGGTCACGTCGGATAATGAAAATGTGGGGTTGGGCGAGCAGGCAAGCACCGTAAGCGTGTCGCCTACATAAATCGTTTCTTCGCTTGCGCTTATATAGAAAGAATCGAATTCGCTTTTTGCATCCTCATTATTCCAAATTCCGTTTAATGCGTACACGGTCACGCTTGCGGTAATTTCGCCGTTGCTCGTAAGCGACATGCCGTTACTGTACAGCGACGGGAATATCGCCACATTGGCGCTCGCCTCACCTTTACCGCCCGACACGAACAGATTGCCCCAATCGAGATAAGCATGAATGCGCACTTTGCCGTCATGCGGAGCAAGCGGAGCCGAATACGGAACACTGTATCTTGCCGTATCCGATGCCGCCAGCGAAGAATTGCCGCGATATACCGTAAGAATTTGATTTTGAATATCGTACAGTATATCGGTATGCTCGTATTCGGAAACGGCGAGCCGTAACTTCACCTCGGTAGCCGTAGTATTGGATACGTCGAGCACCGCATCGATTTCGGCAAGCGAAGCACTCACTCCGCTCAAAATATTTTCTTCGCTTACGGTCACGCTTTCGTTATTGTATAAAGGTTCGCCTTGTCTTAATGCCGAATATTCGCTTACCGGATTACGCGTAAGCGCCAATTCTCCGTTGATTTCTTCGAGCGCAAGCTCGTACAGCATGGTCATGCCGCCGTTCCAGTTGTCGCGCAAGCCTCCGCTTCCCATTTCGGCGTAATCGTCCGCAGTCTTCCAACTTGCGGCCCAACTCACGCCTATTCTGCGCCCGTTCGGCACGTTATTGAAAGTCTGCACCGCATAGCTGTCCAAACCGAAAGAAAATTTGCGCAAGGTTTCGCCATCGTAGGCGGAAAACAAACCGTTTTCGTTGCATGTGCCGAGCACGTAATATTCGTTTGGATACTCATGCGTTTCTCTTGTTGTGCCGTTGTATTCGTGGGATTGCGCTTTATCCTCCGGCGACATCACAAGCACCCAAGTTTGTTCGCCGTAAACGCCCCGCAATCCCGCGGGTGTTTCGAGCGGAAATAAATCGGGACATTCGCCCCAAAAACCGGTAGTGCCCACATAGTCCCAATCGAGCAAATTATCGGACGCGAACTGCACAATCTCGCCGCCGCCCACCGTCATCATCCATTTGCCGAGCCCCTCATGCCAAAACACCTTGGGGTCGCGGAAATCGCCCGGATATTTCAAGCCTATATTTTGTTTATCGTCGCCTTCTCCCACCGTAAGATTGTTTGCCGTTTTGAGAACTTCGCGGAACTCGGAATGTTCGAACGTTTCTCCGTCGGGCGAATATGCCACGGTTTGGCGTTGGTCGGTCGTTCCCTCCGCGTCCGCCTCGGCATCACGCTCCTCGGCGGTCTTGGGCTGTGTGAACACGGCGTAAAATCCCGCTTTGTTTTTATATCCGCGCGACTTATGTTCTTCCGAAACATACACTGCGCTTCCCGAAAAAATCGGACCGGTGGGCACCGTCTTATCTTTCAAATAGGCTTCATCGCCGGCCCACAGCGGCGTGATAGCCACGCCGTGCTCTTGCCAATGCACCAAATCTTTGCTCGTTGCGTGCCCCCAGTGCATGGCGTCCCACCTGTTGCCCGTCACCGCGTATTGATAATACATGTGATACGTGCCGCTCTCGCCGTTCGCATTCGGCACGTACAACAAACCGTTAGGGTCGTTGTTCCAATGCTCGTTCTGCGTATAGGCAAGTTGAGGGCGGTATTGCTCGATATGCGGCGACGCGACTACTTCCGCCGCAAAAGCCATCGCGGGCAATGCCGCCGCTATACAAGCGGCTACTGCCAAAGCAAGCAACACAACCGTAATGCGTTTTTGAATTTTCATGCTAAGCTCCTCCGTTTTATAAATAGACAAATTTGTTTTAATATGTTATAATCTATTCAAAGCTGTCAAACGATTGCTTGAAATGTAACAATCATTTATAAGGGATGAATTATGTCAAGTATCAAAGACGTAGCACGTATAGCCGGCGTTACTCCCACCACCGTATCGCGCGTGCTCAACAATCGCGGCTACATCAGCGAAAACACACGCAAGCAAGTATACGAAGCGATGCAACAGCTCAATTACCAACCCAACCGCATAGCCCGCTCGCTTCAAAGCAGTAAGTCCGATATTATAGCTATTTTGGTTCCCGACTCGGGTTCCATGTTTTACAGCGGACTTATAAGTCAAGTGGAATGGCAATGCCGTATCCGAGACAAGCGTCTGCTCCTTTGCAACAGTTACACCGACCCCAAACTCGAGCGGGAATACATACGCATACTCAACGGGCAGGGCGTAGACGGTCTTATCGTTTGCTCCCACACTCTCGATATAGAGCATTACGAGCACGTTCCCTTTAAGCTCGTTACATTCGACCGAATTTTGCAGAGCGTCCCCCTCGTCGCGTCGGATAATTTCGAGGGAGGGCGACTTGCCGCCAAACGGCTCATAGACAAAGGGTGCACCCGCCTTTTGCACATCTCCGGCCCGCTCACCAACGCGCGTCTTGCAGGGCATAACCGTTATCGCGGTTTTGCCGAATACTGCAATAACTGCGGAGTTAAATACGAGCTGTTCCAAACCGACGACAAATTCGGCTTTTCGTATTACAACTCTTTCGTATCCGACCGTCTCTCGGGCAAACTCGGCGCGTTCGACGGCGCGTTTTGCTCCAATGACATGCTTGCATACGCACTGTACCGCCACGCGGTATCTCAAGGCATACGCGTTCCCGACGATTTGAAAATCATAGGTTTCGACAACTCGCAGTTCGTGCGTATTCTCGCAGACCCGAAAATTACCGTAATCGCGCAAGACGAAGCCGCCATTGCCGAAGCCCTTGTAAAAAACGTACTTTCACCCGAATCCGCGCCGCCTATCACCACCGTGCCGGTGCGTTTGGTAGAGGGTACTACCGCTTGATACTTGCATTTCAATGTGCTCTTTCGCCGCCTTTATCGGGCGGCTTTTTTATGCCGCCGAACTCGGCTGCGCCGAAAGATACATAAGCATATTCGATACGGGACCTTCGAAATGAATCGCAAGGCTTTCTCCCGCTTGTAAAGTTATTTCGCGGCGAATCTCGGAGCCACCACCGAAGAACCCGAGTTCGGTATAATCGGAAGCTTCTCCTTTCTTTTCATAAAACCTACCGTTGCCGCGCGTACCCGACAAATTCCCCTCGAATACATACGTTCCGCTTTGCATTGCCGTATACACGATTGCAACACCGCCGTTTGATGAAACAAGCACTTTGCCTTCGCTGGAATTTTGTACCGTAACTCCGTTTCCCGAAAATTTACCGTTTTCAAGCGGAATGTTTTTAATATCTTTTAATTTAGAAGGGGAGGCGCTCCACTCTATTTCCGCAGAGACTACAGTCCAACCGTTGTTGCCTTGCAAAATCTCCGCCAATTGAGCGCTTTCGAGTTGTGCAATCGCAGTCTGCAGAGCCGTTTCCGCCCTGTACATTTCGCCCGCCGTAGCATTATCTTTACTCAGTACGCTTTGCGCCGCTTCTTTTGCCGCAGTCAACGCGTCAAACGATGCTTCGGTGTAGTCCTCCGCATTGAGCGCGGCGGCATTTGTTACAAGCGTGGTAAGCGACGTTTTATCGATAGTAACAACGTCGGTAGCCTCTATCGAACAGTCAAGCGTCATAGCGGAATGATTATCGAACACTATAAACATGACCATTTCGCCGTGTGCGAGCGCCATATTATTGACGGCAAATTCATTACTGTCGGCAAAGAAACTTTCGTGTATACGCTCGTGATTTCCGTTATTGCGCCACACGAATACGCGAATACATCTGTTGCGCGTATCGTCTTTTTGGTCTTTAACGGTAACCGTGCCTCTTACGGATAAGGTGACGTTGCCACCGTAATTGCGCCACATATACGCAACTTCGTTACCGTAAATATTACCGCTCTCGTCGATTGCGATATCGCCGCCCGACTTCCAAACGTTTCCGTCTTTCGTAAGCTCGGTATATCCGGTGGGCTTTTGCGGGTCCCACTGCATACCGACCTTGGCGACAATCCAGCCGCAGTCGCCTTGTGCCGCTATGTTGTCGGTCATGTTGTCGGCTACGCTTACCGCCACATTCGCTCTCGCCGCCGCAAGAAAGTCTTTGGCTTCGGTAAGTTGTTCGCTTGTTGCTCCCTCGTTTGCGAGTGTGTTGCGGGCAACCGAGAGCGCGGACTTAAACTCTTGCACCTTGCCTACGAGCGAGCCAAGATTTTCCAAATGCTTCACTTCGTCTATATAGTTTTTCAGTTCTTCTCTCGCCGCCCTTGTATCGAGTTTTAAGCCGTTTAGCGCGGTTTCGAGAGCTTTCGTTGCCTCGGAAATTTCGGCGTACGACTTTTCGGATATGCTCGGCGCGAATTCGTTTGCCGCGTTCACCGCGGTTTTCAATGCCGCGAAACTTTCTTCGGTGTACGTGCCGTCGGAGTTGCCGCCGTTTGTTATTGCCCGCGCCGCATTAAGAGCGCCGTTAAACGCAGCCGTATCTACGATAACGCCGTTTTTCGTTGCCACTCTGATATCCGCGGTGCATTGCGGCGTACTGCCCGCAACGTCGCATAACACGAAAGCGATTTTCTCTCCCGCGTCAAGCGAATACGCGGCATTACGCAAAGATTTCTTACCCGCGGTTTCTGCGAATATTTCCTGTACTTTTTCTTTGCCGGTTCCGTTCGCGTTCACTATCCAAACGCGTAGCGCCGTAGGTTGCAATATATCGAACGAACCTTGTATGTGAACCGCTATTTTATTCGACGTATAATTTTCCCAAAGAATTGCGGCAAGATTGCCCGTCGCTTTTCCGTGCGCGTCGAATGACGCTCCGCCTCCGCTCCAACTTTCGCCGCTCTTGCCAAGGAGCGTAATTCCGTCTATGCGCTCGGGTCCCCAACCGTACGACGCGGTTGCGTATTTCCAGCCGTAATCGCCCTGCCGCTCGGTGTTGTAGTCGGCGGCATAGTCCGCTATAACGGGAGCCGAAGGGTCGAAAGGCACGGTGGAATTGCCTTTGCCTATCTTGATATGATAGTTGCCGTCGCTCTCGCCCGTACTTCTGCCTGCGGCGCGAACCGCAAGTATTATACAATCGCCGCTCTTTACCTCCGTTCCGAGAAGCGCGATATCCGCGCGTCCCGCGTCTTTCAAGAAAACGTCGTGTAAAAGCGTTCGGTTGCGAAACGCCTGAACTTGCACGTTTTCGGTGTGGCTTTCGTAATCGGCTACAAAATCTATATATCCGTCTGCGGGCGCTACCCATATAACGGCGGTAACGTAGTCTCCGCCCTGCTTCATATAGTCCGCCTTTATTTCAAGCGCGTCGTTGGCTTCGGGCGCTTTATGCTTGTATTCCCACGTTTCGCCGTTCGTGTTGTATTCGGTCATGGGCTTGAGCTCGTCGCCCGCCTTGCCGTAAGCATACACAAATCCGCATTTGCCCTGCTCGCCGAAAACGTCGCCGTTCATCTCAACCGACATTTCGCGTATGCCCGAAAATTCGATATTTTCAAACATCGGCACTATCTCGCTCACAACATTGCTTTGCACGGATACGGGCTTTGTATACGTGCCTATTCCCGCGGCAAAGGTATCTTTATTCCCCCCCCCGCGTATAGCGAGCACAATGTTGTGCGCGCCCGTCTCGGATACGAATTCACCGTACCGCAACGCAACGTCGAATTTCTCTCCCGCATTAAGTTTTACGGCGCCGCGAAGCGTAAGCAGTCTTGCGCTATTCGTTACAGCCGCCCGACCGCTTTCGCCCGCTTCGAATACCGGCTCTCCGATAATCTCTCCCGCGTAATACATAGTGGCGACATATTCGTATACGCCGCTTTCGCCCGCAGTATAACTCGCCGTTCCGTCGTTTGCTATTTCGGCTTTCGTTTCCGCCGCGAACGCGCGCTTGTCGGTCTCTACCGATACGTTCGTCCAAACTACGGCGTCTTCGTCCGACGTAAATTCCACGGTAAGTTTATCGCCCTTAACCGCGTATGCGGCAACGCTCGTTTGCGAAACTTTCCCCGCCTGCGTACCGTATTCTTTAAGCACGCTGTTTCCGAGTTTGATTTTCACGTTTACCGCCTTATCGGAACAAACCGCCGCGGTGCAACGCAGAAAATTATCTTCGGGCGAAACGTATTCCGCTCTCGCGGGCGCGGCCGAAGAAACGTTCAATTTGTTTACGTTGCCTTTTTTAGCCTCTCCGTTTTCGTAAACGGTAAAATCTCCGTATCCCGACGAAAGAGTATCGGCATAGTTTGACGGCGTATACAAGTGGAAATCTTTCATAGTAACGCTGCCGCCTTTGGCGAATACCGCGAGTTTTTTATTGCCGATATTGCGGATACGCGAAGAAAAAGCCACGCTGTCGTTTACGTATACCGTAACGGCGGACCCTTCGACCAACAGCGTTACGTCGTATTCTTCGCCGGCAATAAGCCTGATATTTTTACTGCAAAGTTCCTGCCGCCCCGCCATGGAACTGCGCATTTTGTTCGCATGCGGCACAAACGCAACTTCCATTATATTGGCGGTATTGGAACTTACGCCGAGCGCAAAACCGAATTCGGTCGTATCCGCGTCGAAACTCGCCGTGGCGTGAAGAAGATATTCGGGATATTCGGCGCTCACCGTATGATAGTCTTTGCTCTCGGCTATCATATCGAATCCGTTGTACGCTTCGAGCGCACCGTCCAATTTACGCTCGACCGAATAATAATTGCGCACCGATTGAGGTAAAGACGCGTTAAGACTGCCGTCTGCGTTCTGCGTAAGCTGATGCACTTGCAAGTTGCCGCCCCATAAATACTGCCAGCCTATGTTGGAGTTCTTTTGCCGTATCCAACCGGCAAGATAAGTATTCGCTCCGTCCTGTATGCTTTTGGCGGCGTAAAACGCGTGACTGTCGAGCGCCGCGTCGTAAACGCGCTCAAACGGTCCGTCTATGCCGTCGGAAACCGCATAAAACACTTTGCCCTGACTTCCGAGCTCGGCTTCCACCGAATTCGCTCCGTCGTTGCCGCCGTTCGACACGTCCTGAACCGAATAGGTGAGATACCACTTGTCGCCCATGCGGAACAGGTCGCTGCATTCGAGCACGTTCGCGCCGAACCGAGCGTCGGAATATATTACGCCCTCGTAGGTCACAACAGACAAATCGAGCGACACGGTAAACTTCGCTATAACGGGTTCGTCGCTTCTACGCGCCGAAACAAGCAAAACAAACCGCTCGTTTTCTTCGTCGTAATATGCCTCCGGGTCGCGCAAATCCCAACCCTCGAGGTCGCACCCGTTTACGTCGGCGGCTTTTATAATAAAATCGGTTACTTTTACGAAATCGTCTATGTTGCCGCTCGACTTGGCGAGCATGATTGCTTCGGGATTGTCTTTCTTAAATCCCGTATAGAAAAAGTAGTAGTCGTTGCCCGCTTTTACTATACTGCCGGTGCCTATCATGGCGTCTTGCGCGTTGGGCGCTCCCGCGGCAAGAACCTCTCCCTTATCTTCGAAATTGACGAAATCGGTAGTATCCGCACGGTAAACGGGGTGGCTGCCCGTTTCCGCAAGATAAAAGAAACTGTATATGCCGTCGTGATAATACGGCATAACGTCGCCTATGTTGATATCTCCGTTTTTGAAACGCGTTTTGTACCGCGCCGCGCTCTCCAACCCCGCCGCCGTTTCCTGCGACAGGTCTACGTCTCCGTACGGCAAATTGTCGGGCACGGCAATCTGCTTAGAACATGCAACGCATAAGCAACTCAATATCATGAGCGCAACTGCCGTTATCAACCATTTTCTTCCCTTATTCATATTCTATTCTCCTTTTATTTCAGCCGCTCGCATGGTAAATGCGCAAACGTTTAATACTTTTCCCTCTTTTACGGAAAGCAATTTGTTCGGCTTGTGATTGCGGTACATTCTCACGCTTACCGCCGCCACGTCGTCCACGAAAAATTCGGTAGCCGAGCCGTCCGCAAACACCTCTATCCTGTGCTTGTTGCCGCCGATGTAAATACGCTCTTCGGTTTCCACCGCATTTTGAAAACGCGATTTTCTGCCTATGATAATCTCCCCGTCGCGCACGCGCACGGTTATATATTCTCTGTCGCCTTCCGTAATGCGAACGCGGCAATCTCCTTCGGTTTCGAACAGTAAGTGAGCGTTTACGCCGTCGAAAACAACGTCGCCGTTCTCGAACGGCAACTCTTTGCCGTGCAACGAACAAAACCGTTCCACAGGCGCAAAATGCAAACGGTAGCGTTCGTCTATACGCACCTTTCTCGGCATTGCCAAGCAGCCGCTGTATGTGCCGTCGGGCGAATCTCCGTGTTTCAAATTTTCCTGCAACCAGCCGTAGAGCACAGCGCCTCCGTCTTCGTAAGCCGATAAATTGGTGGCGTAGTAGCAGTTGAGCGACCAATCCACAACGCCGCGATTGCGTTCCCAAAGTCTTGTGCCGTCGAAATCCCCCGCAACGTATTTTACTTTGCGGTCGGTAGTGCTCGAATATATAAGCGCGGCTTTTCCGTTTTCCACGAGCATGTTGGGGCATTCTATAACGAGGTCTTTTTCGGTAAGCAACACGTTCACGAATTCCCACTCTGTGCATTCCGCGTTTTTGGCGCGGTACAAAAGCACGCTGTGTTCGGCTCCGCCGTCTCTCCAACAAATCCCGCTCAGTAATAGATAATGCGCGCTGTTATACGAAAAAATGAACGGGTCGCGCCACTCGCGAACGGGAAAAGGTTGACTGCTCTCGTTCAAATCTTTGTCGTACAGTCGCTCGATACGCGAAAAATCCGCGGAGGCAAAAGCAAATCTTTGACGGGCGCGCTCCTGTATAGCCCAAGGCTCGTAGCCTATGGAAGTGTACGCCATCAAATATCCGTTGTCTTGCGGAAATACGCAACCCGAAAAACAGTACTGCTCGCCTTTGCACGTTTCGGGCGCAAGTTTAACGCCCTTGCGCTCCCAATTCACCAAATCGGAGCTGGTAGCATACGCCCAACATATATTGCCCCACGAACTGCCTTCGGGATTGTACTGATAAAACAAATGATATATTCCGTCACGATACACCGTTCCGTTCGGGTCGTTCATCCAATTTTTAACGGGTGCGAAATGATAAACGGGTTTATTGTGCATACATACTCCTTTGCGCCGTTCGGGCGACGATTTTACATATCTTTAATACCTTGCGTAGCTATACCCTGTATATAATACTTTTGCAAAAACAGGAAGAGTATCACTATGGGCAAGGTGCAAACCGTAAGCGCGGCCATAAACTGTCCGTAGTGCTCTGCGCGTGAATTGAAGTCGGCTATGGCTATCTGAATATTCCATAAATCCGAGTTCGTGAGCGTGAGCATAGGCCAATAATAATCGCTCCACTTACCGAAAAATTCGAGAATAAACACAGTGACGAACACGGGCATTGCCATGGGAAGCACGATACGGAAAAATACGGTAAGCGGTTTGCAACCGTCTATTTCCGCCGCCTCTATAACGGCGTTGGGAATGCCTGTAAAAAACTGCCTGAACATGAAGATGTAAAAGCAACTCATGGCGGAGGGCAGTATCACCGCAAAAGGAGTGTTTAGAAGTTGCAATTTGCTTACCACCATATAAAGCGACAGCGTTATGCCCTCAAAAGGAATGGTCAGCATTATTACTATAAACATTACCACGGCGCCGCGTCCGCGAAACGGAATTTTCGCAAGCGCATAACCGGCAAGCGAATTGACTATAAGCACAAGTACGACCGTGCCGAGCGCATACAAAAGCGTATTGAGCAAATACCTTACCATGGGTATACGCGTAAACACAGCTTTGAAATTATTCAGCGATAGCGTTTTGGGCAAAAATTCGGTTATAGACGTGATTTGACTGCCGAGCGCCTGAACGGGGTTAAACGCCGTTACGAACATCCACAAAAGCGGCGAGATAAACAATATGCCGAGAACTATGTTTATAATATACCGCACGGCAAGCGCAGCCGTTTTACGCGCCTTTGCGCCCGTACGCGGCGATTTTTCCACAAGAGGAAGATTAGACGTGTTTTCCATATCAAATCATCTCCTCGATATATGCGTCTCGCTTTTTGCGGTAGAACGAGACCAATCTGCCGCCGCCTTTGCCTATCGCGCTCGCCGCAATGAACGCGAACGTGAACAGCATGGCTATCGCACTGCCGTAGCCTATGAGTTTATCCGTCATGCCTCGCTCGTAGATATACAGCACTATAGTCATGGTAGAGTTATCCGGACCGCCTTGCGTCATGATATACGGCTGAGTAAACAGCTTGAACGCGCCTATCACGGTGATGAGCAAAACAAAGCTCCCTACGCTCAATATGCCCGGAAGAGTCACGTTGCGAAATTTCTGCCAACCGTTCGCGCCGTCCAAAGAAGCCGCCTCATACAGTTCCGGCTGTACGTTTTGCAACGCCGCCAAAAGGATTATCATTTGATAGCCCGCGCCCTGCCAAACCGACATGAATATTATGCTGTACATCGCTTGGTTAGGGTCATGCAAAAATCCTTGCGCGTCTATCCCTACCGCTCCGAGCAAAAGATTAAAGAGCCCGGTCGTATCGTAAAAATTCATGAACAGCAACGCGACAACGGTCATAGAGGTAATCACCGGCGCAAAGTATGCGAGTTTGAATATGCCGAAGCCTTTTGCCGTACGGTTCACGAGCAACGCGAGCACAAGCGCAAGCCCGCACTGAAGCGGTACAACGAATATTACGAATTTAATCGTATTGAGTATCGCTTTGCCGAAAACCGCGTCTTTCAGCAGTTCCGCATAATGCTTAAAGCCTACGAATGCGTTTAGCCCGCGCAACATGTGGTAGTCGGTGAAACTGAATAAGAAGCTGAGCGCAATGGGCGTTATCAAAAAAATCAATCCGAACACCACCGCCGGCAGGCAAAACAGCCAACCCGTGACGTCGTATCTGCGCTGCCGCGCCGAAGTTTTCTTTTTCGATATTTCCAACATACGCCCTCCGTTACTTGTAGTTCGCCTGTCTTATCTTGTTGTCTATAGTTGTGGCGGCGGCGTTCAGCTTTTCTTGAATGTTGGGATTTGTGTCCGAAACGATTTCGTTGAGAGCTTTTGCAAGCAGCGGACTGAACTCGGCATACGCCACCGTCTTGGTACGCGGCGCGGCGGCCTTGAATATTTGCTCCTTTATGCGCACGTACGCTCCGTTTTGCACGACAGAGCCGTCTTTGTATTCGTCCATATCGTCATAAAGCGACTTACGCGCAGGAGGCGAAGCGGTTTGCGACGCAAAGCTTCGGCAAGATTGCACGCTCGTAAGATACTTGATAAACTCAACCGCAGCTACGCGTTTACCCGACGCGCAGTCTTTGCTCATGGCAAGCGTCCAACCTCCGCACGGAACGGAGTAGCTCCCGTCGTTGTTGCGCGGATAATACGTTGCGTCCCAATCTTCGGCAATATTCGTAAATTCGTTGAATTTGGTAATATTCTGCGTACCCGTAAAATACATTGCCGCTTTGCAGACCGAGCCCGTAGTTCCCTCTTTAACGCCGTCGTCGTAAAAATCGGTGCCGCTCGCCGAAGGATTGATTGCTTCATTTTTTCTCAAATTGCGCAAATAGTTGCCTGCTTCGAGCCCCTTTGCGGAGTTGAGATTGCCGGTAGCGGTAAGAGCGTCGTCACCCAAAATTTTCCCGTTCCACATCGGCGAGAACGCATAACTCATCCACTCCGTTTTATCTCCCGTTATGCTCAATCCGTAACGCTTTTTGTTGCCCTCGAGATTTGTGGTCATCTTGGCGGCTATCTCGGCAAGCTGATTGAACGTCCATGCGTTTTCGGGCGACGTGGGAAGCGAAATCGCGCTGTGGTCGGCGTCAAACTTGGGATTGGTAGCCAAAAATGCGTTCATGAACGATTTACGGTAAAATACCATTATCGTACTGTCAACTATGCTCAACGCGTAAAGCCGCTCGTTATACGTCCCCTGATTGAGCACGTAGTCCATGAAATCGGTCAGATAAGTTTCGGTAATATAGTTGTCGAGCGGAATTATCATACCGTTATACGCCCAGTTGCTTACATACGGTCCGTCCATATACATCACGTCGGGTAATCCCTCCGCCACGCGCAAGCCGATTTGCTGTTCGTACGAACTGTTGTCGCCGCGCACGAGAACCTCGCTCGACACCTTTATGCGCCCCGCATACTCGGTATTGAACGCGTCTACGGTAGTATCCCACCAAGTTTCCTGCGCGTCGTTTCCGCGCGGGCGAATAAAGCTTATAGATATTTCTTTGTCGGTCGTAAACTCTTCGCCGTCTTTGAGCCCCAAAAACTCGCCCTTGCCGGCTATGTCGCCCGTGCCTCCGCAAGCAAAAAGGCAAAGCGCCAACATCGTAGCAAGTATTACCGCACACACTCTTTTCATCTTTGTTCCTCCTATTTTTACGTGCTATGCACGTTTATTTACGTTATCGCCCGTGGTCGTAAACTTAAATTCGGCTTTATCCGACACGAAATTTATATTGCTCTCTTCTTCTAATAAAGTATACTCGTCTTTCGGCAAAATCAATCTTCCGAAATCTCCGCGAAAATCATAATGCGTAAAAAGTTTATGTTTGTATTCGGGCAACAATGGCAAAATCACATAATTATTTTCGGTTTCCGTTACGCGCACCGTATTTGCTCTTTTCAATATTCCGTCCGAATCGGATGCGTAACGCAAAATCCTCGACTCCTCGCCCGTTGCCGCCGTTTCGGCTTTTTCCGCAATCCGCTCAAACAGATTGCGTTGCCGCGTATTCCCTTTTATTAGCGAAAGCGCAAGCCCGATACTTATCCCTACGCCTATCGCGTCGATAAACACACACACGTACACTGCCATGAAATCGAGCGCGACGTTCGCTATATTAAGCGCGAGCAACCCCGAAAGCAATAAAGCCAAAGCCGGCACAAAAACCTTAAACTTTTCCTGCACCGCCAATATCTGCCTTTTTCCGTAGTCCGAATTGCTATCTCTCTTTTCCAAGATATACATTCACAGCCTCCTCATCTCGGCTATTTCCCGCATACGCTTTGCGACTATTGATTGACATATACATGTCAATCGTTTGACATATATATGATACTACATATTATTCGACTTGTCAAGAGTTTTTTATAAATTTTTTGTATACGGGCGCACCGAAAAACTCCCCCGCGGATTTTCGGGGGAGTTTTTTTTGGTTTGCATTATTATTTTTGTTGCGGGGATTGCATTTCTCATGCAGGAGATTGCCGCGGGCATAAATGCCCTCGCAATGACAGTTTCCTCCCGTCATTGCGAGGAGTCCGGCGGTCACTATGTCATTGCGAGGAGTCCGCAGGACGACGAAGCAATCCCCGCCGTGAGGAACTCACAAAACTTATCTTACCGGATAGTTGCCCGTAAAGCAGGCGTCGCAGTAGCCGAAATCGGAACGCAAGCCTATGTTTTTGAGAGCCTCTACGGGCAAATAGCCTATGGTGTCCGCCCCGAGTTTTTCGCGTATTTCCTCTATGGAGTATTTAACCGCCATAAGCTCTTTTTTGCTGGGGATATCGGTGCCGTAGTAGCACGGCCACAAAAACGGCGGACTTGCCACGCGCATGTGCACCTCTTTCGCTCCCGCGTCTTTGAGCATTTTTATAAGGTTCGCGCTCGTCGTGCCGCGCACTATGGAGTCGTCTACCATAACTATGCGCTTGCCCTTCACGTTGTCTTTGAGCACGTTGAGTTTTATGGATACCGCCATTTCGCGCTCGGCTTGGGTCTGCTTTATAAAAGTTCTGCCCGTGTAACGGTTTCTTATGAGTCCGTCGCCGAACGGTATGCCGCTTTGGTATGCGTAGCCGTGAGCAAAGTGCGTTCCGCTGTCGGGCACGCCTATTACGAGGTCGGCTTCAACGGGGTGCGCAAGCGCGAGCTGTTTGCCCGTTTCTATGCGGGTGCGGTACACGCTCACTCCGTCTATCACGGAATCCGGGCGGGCGAAATACACGTATTCGAAAACGCACAAACTCGGCTTTTTTCCGCAAAAATTCTTAAAGCTCGTGATTTTGCCGCCCTCTTCTATAAGCACCACCTCGCCCGGCTCTACGTCGCGCACGAATTCGGCGCGCATAACGTCGAGCGCAACGCTCTCGCTCGCGAGTATGTAGCTGTTACCTATTTTGCCTATGCACAACGGGCGGAAGCCTTGCGGGTCGCGTATGCCGAGGATTTTGCGCGGCGACATAAGCACCATGCTGTACGCGCCTTCTATCTGCTCCATTACTTTGAGCACGGCTTGCTCTATGCTTTTAACGCGCGTTCTCGCAATGGCTATAAGGTGCATTATAACTTCGGTTTCGTTGGTGGACTGGAAGATTGCGCCCCCCATCTCAAGCTCTTCGCGCAATTCTTTGGCATTCACTATACTGCCGTTGTGCGCAAGAGTTATACTGCCTTTGCAGTAGCGCGACACAAGCGGCTGCGCGTTCTCTTTGAGAAGGTCGCCCTCTTTTGCGTAACGAACGTGCGCCACGCCCATATTGCCCACAAGCGAGGTGAGGTTGTGTTCGTTGAAAACCTCGCTTACAAGACCTTTGTCTTTGAGTTGGTGCAGATGCGCGTCGTCGTTGGTTACAATGCCGCAACTCTGCTGTCCTCTGTGCTGAAGCGCAAACATTCCCGTATAGAGCATGTGCGCCACGTTGTAGCCGTCGTTGTCGTAAAACCCGAGCACTCCGCATTCTTCGTTGAGTTTTTGCATTTTCTTTTTATGTTTTCCTTTTATATAAGATTGGTTTGTTTTCTCATGTATGGGATTGCCGCGGGGCAAGCCCCTCGCAATGACAATATAGCCCGCTTATAAGGTTGGTTTGTTTTCTCATGCATGGGATTGCCGCGGGGCAAGCCCCTCGCAATGACAGGGTGGAGCAAATTTGACGCAGTATGAGCCGATGCCCGACGCGTCATTTTTTCATTTCTTTTGTCATTTCGTAAAGCGTCATGCTCGCCGCAATGTCTTGCTCGCGGGCTTGTGCGCCGTATTTGTCCACGTCCACAATGTTTTTGTCGCCGTGGCTTAAGCAAAGCGGACCGTTTAGGCAACCGCCCTCGCACGCCATGCCCTCTATAAAGTTTTCGGGCAGTTTGCCTGCGTTCATTTTAAGCATGTTTATCCTTATTTGCTCGAGACCGTTGAGCGCGATGGGGCAAATTTCTTTGGTGACGCCGTACTTTTCTTTAAGCTCTTTCACGCCCTGAGTAATGCCGCCGCTCTTTGCGAAAATTCTGCCGTATTTGGACGCGTTGTTTAGCGGCGACTCCTCGAGGGTTGCAACGTCTATGCCGCGAGCGTCCAAAAACGCCTGCAATTCTTCGAACGAAATCACGCAGTCCACCGCTCCGCCCGTTTTTTCGAGCTTGTATTCGTACTTTTTGGAAGCGCACGGACCTATAAACACCACTTTGCTGTCGGGCGAGGTGCGTTTTATGAGTTGCGCAACCTCCACCATGGGGCTGGGCGACGACGAAATATATTGCTTTAATTTGGGGAAATGCTTTTCTATATACATTACAAAGCTGGGGCAACAACTCGTGGTCATCTTGTCCTTTTCTTTGAGTTCTTCCATTTCCTTGCCGAGCGTGATGTCCGCGCCCATGGCGGTTTCTATAACTTGGTGGAAGCCCAGCTTTTTTATGCCTTCCACAATCTGCTCTATTTTGGCGTATTTGAATTGGCTCACTATTGCGGGCGCGATTATGGCGTATACCTTGCGCTTGGTTTTTTCCGCTTCCTTGAGTATTTCCACGCAGTCGAGCACGTAAGACTTGTCCACAATCGCGCCGAACGGGCAACTGTATACGCACGCGCCGCACATTACGCACTTGTCGTTATCTATTACGGCGGTTTTGTCCTCGTTTATCTTGAGCGCTTTAATTTTGCACGCCTTTACGCAAGGTCGGGCAAGCTCTATTATCGCGCCGTACGGGCAACTTTTTGCGCACTTGCCGCACTCTATGCACTTTTCGGCGTCTATTTGCGCCGTGCGGTTCACTATGGTTATCGCGCCGCGCGGGCAAGATTCCATGCACTTGTGGTTAATACAGCCGCGGCATGCGGGAGTTACGAAATAACTTTCCATGGGGCACTCGTCGCACGCCACGGGAAGGGTTTCTATAATGTTGGGATTGTCTTTGTCGCCGCCCATTGCCATGCGCACGCGCTCGGAAAGCACCGCTCGCTCCTTGTATATGCAACACCGCATATCCGACTTGGGACCGGGAACTATTTCTTTGGGTATTTCGTATACCGCTTGGTCGAGGTTGTCGGCATACGCCCGCTCGATTACCGCTTTTACAACTTTATACTTTAATAACTGTACTTTTGTGTCGAATACTCTATCCATATTTTTTACCGTTTCTTTTTCTTTTAATATTCTTTCTCATGCAGGGGATTGCTTCGTCGTCCTGCGGACTCCTCGCAATGACAATAGAGGGGCTAAAGTGTCCTCATGTATGGGATTGCTTCGTCGTCCTGCGGACTCCTCGCAATGACACGGGGGGGGCAAGTGTGTACCCGTCATTGCGAGGGCACTTGTGCCCGCGGCAATCTCATGCTTCAATAATACTTGATTTCAACCTTTTTGTTGAGCGATTTGAGAATGTTTATCAACTTTACCACCGAGTCGAGCTTTGTTTTGTTGTCTATTCCCAAGCCCTCGTGCGCGAGGTTTACCCCTCTGCCCACAAAAAGATTTACTTCGCTCGCCTCTATAAGCAGCAGATTTGCGAGCAGACTCGCTCCGTCTTTGCCCTTAAACATCTTAATATCGGGGTCGGATACCGAAACGTACTTGTCGGCGTAAGTTAGCAATTTTTTGAGCGTGAGCACTCCCTCGCAAGTTAAGTCTATGCCGTTTATGTACCCTATGGGCGGAACGTCTTTATCTATGTAATCGAAGCTCGTTGTTACCTGCGTTTTGAGTTCGCGAGCCACAACCTGACTGCTCGTGCCGCCGCACACTACCTTTTTGCCGTCGTGCGCCATAAACTCTTGCACCACCAAGCCGTCGCTTTCGGGGCTGGAGGGCGGACCAATCATCATGTTTACCGAGAGCGGGGCGCGGAACTTAACCGCAAGCACGGTGGTGTCGTCGCCGGGGCGGTGACCGTAAAGCTCGTAACACGCGTTTGCCATTATGCTCGCCATGGTGCGAGCCGAAAGCGCGGGGTCGTACTGAATTTCGGCAAACTCGCGGATTTCCTTTACGTCCCAGCCGAAATTGAGCGTTTCGCCCACTCCCGCGTGCACAACTCCGTCGCTCATAACGAGCAGAACGTCGCCGCGCTCGAAAGCAAAGCGGCTCAAATACAGCTTTTTGCCGCTGTAAACGCGTTCGGCGCGTTCGAGCGGAGTATATTTGCCGCCGTGCAAAAGTATGGCGGGCGGATTATCGAACTCGGCGAGATACGCGCTCCCGCCCGGCGTTACCGAAAGAAGCGAAAAGGTGGAATACGCAACTCCGCGCTGTTTGCAAACGGGAAGAGAGCCCGCGATTGTGTCTATGCACTCCTCGAGCGGCACGTTCGCCGCCGCCATAGTGCACAAAATTTTGCTCGTAAGCGTGGATAAAATGTTGGCTTTCACGCCGCTGCCCATGCCGTCGGCGAGCACGAGGGTTGCCCCTCCGTCGGCGGCGGGTATCATCTCCACTTTGTCGCCGCAAAGTTCTTCGTTTTTCTTGTTGAGCGACACATAACCGTATTCGAGAACGCTGTTCATCGCTCCTCTCCCGCCTCTTTTCCGAGCGCGTCGCGGAGCTTAAGCAACGCTATTTTGGTTTCGGCGGTGGTTTCGCCGAGCAGCGATGCTATTTCCTGCACCACTCGCATCTGCTTGCTCACAACCTCGCTCGCGGCTTGCGCCGTTTCCTCTTTTATCTTGTTTATGCGGGCGTTGTAGTCCACGTCCTCGGTAATGTCTTTCATTATGCAGAACAAAGTGTTTTGGTTTTTCACTTTGCGCACCGTCATTTCCACCCACTTGCCCGTTTTTTCGAGCAGTACTTTTTTGGCGGTGAAACACTCGTTATCGTAAAGCGCGGCATAGAAATCCACGGGATTGTGATACTTTTCGAGCAAATCGCCCTTTATTACCGCTATGTTCGCGCCCAGCAACTGCGCCGCCTTTTCGTTTATTTCGGTTATGGCGAGTTCGCCGTCTACCGCGAATATGCCGTTGGGACTGTTTTGGATTATATCGTAGCTCAGTCCCTCGGCTCGCTCGCGCATGTACGGCACGCACATGCTTATTTCGGCAAGACCGTTGAACACAGCCGCCGCCTTTTCTCGGCAGGTGTTGTAGCCGCACGCCCCGCAGTTGAGCTCGTCTTCGGGCGAGTGCTTGCCCGTTTCGGCAAGTATCCTCTTTATATCTTCTTCGCTCGGCGTCTTGCGCGAGTCGGGCAGTTTTTTGTATTTGCAGTCGAGTTTTATATCCGATATCGGATTAGGCTCGGCTTTGCCCGTCTTTGCGTAAGAACGCACCGTTTCGGTCGCCTTTATAAAGCCGCCGCGTTCCTTTTTGAGCGCGCACGGTCCGTTTATGCAGGAAAATTCGCACGCGTGCATTTCTATAAACATGCCCGAAAGCGAGTCTATGTTGGCAAGCACCTCTTTCGCCCTTGCGAGTCCGTCCACGCTTATGTACTCGTATCCGTCCGAGTATGCCTCGAACGACTTTATAATGCCGCGGTTTATGGGATAATACCTCGCCGCGTTCTTTTTATCTCCGTTCGCGTCCTCTCCCGCCGCCGCGGTTGCCGCAACCTCCGCACTCTCGGGCAGTTCGAGATTTTTTTCCTCGAACATTGCGGCGAGCTCCTCGAAGGTGAGCGCGGCGTCTATCACGCCGCTTTCGTCGGCTTCCCGCTTTTTGGCAATGCAAGGGCCTAAGAACACTATGGCGCAGTCGGGATATTGCGCTTTGAGCATTTTGGCGTGCGCTATCATGGGGCTTACCACCGGCGCAAGATATTTCAGCGCGTCGGGGTAGTATATTTCCATAAGCCTGACTATGGAGGGGCAAGCCGAAGCTATAAGATTGCGATACGTGCCGCCGTCGAGCAGTTTGCGGTATCTGTCCGTAACCTCGCGCGCGCCGTCCGCCGTTTCGAACGCGTCGGCAAAACCGAGGCTCTTAAGCGCGGACTTAAAAGCAACGAAATCGGGCGCGAAACTCGCCGCAAACGCGGGCGCAACCGAAGCGATAACTTTCTTTTTGCCCGCGAGCAATTTTTTCACCGCGGCGATATCGTTTACCACCTCTTTGGCGTTGAAACTGCAAACGCCCGTGCAATGACCGCACAGCACGCACAAATCTTCGCGTATTCTCGCCCTGTCGCCTATCACCGTGATAGCCTTTACGGGGCACTCGCGTAAACATTTATAGCAGTTTTTGCAATTTGCTTGCTTAAAATTAAGATATTCTCTCATTTTTCCGTTTTATTTATTGCCGAGCACTTTCTCTTTGAATATGCTTTCCACCGTTTCGGGAGTTACGCCCTCCCAAAATTCGCCGTCGCCCGTTACCGTAACGCCCGCGCCGCACTTGCCCAAGCAAAAACTCGCCGCAAGGTTCACTTTGTTTTCGAGCGAGTGCTCCGCGATAAGCGATTTGAGCTTTTCTATCACCTCGTAGCTTCCGCGCAGGTGGCACGACGAACCGATACAAACTTTTATTTCCATAATTACGCTCTCCTTGATATCTTTCTAATGAACGAGATTGCTTCGCTCGTTTCACTTGCCCGCAATGACGAAAGCATGCCGTTGCAATGGGAATTATAACATATTTCGCCATATTATGCAATGATTTTGTCTATGTCAAAAAATATAAAACATCGGGCAATATGTCTTTGCGAGGAGGGCGAAGCCCGACGCGGCAATCTCAGCCGAGAGGACTGAGCAGTGACTTTACCTGTTCCATGCAGGGGATTGCCGCGGGCACAAGTGCCCTCGCAATGACATGGTGACACCGCTCGCAACGACTCGGTAAACGCAAAAAGACTTCTCCGAATTAAAGAGAAGTCTTTTGCCGTGAGAGTTTACAAAAGTTTCACCAAAAGAGCCGCGAGAGCCGCGCTGTCATCTACCGCCAAATTTTCTTGCAATAACGCCGCGTTGTAAAGCGCGTTGGTGTAGTCGGCAAACTTTTCGCCGCTCAAATCGAGTTCGCCCATTTTAACAAACGCCGAGTGGTCGGGATTTATTTCGAGCACGCGGTCGGCGGAAATGCCCGCGCTCCCCGGCATGGCTTTGAGCACCCGCTCCATTTCGAGCGATATTTCGCTGTCGCTCGTAATGCAGGCTGCGGCGGACTTGAGCCGCGCGGTAAGGCGAACGTCTTTCACCTTTCCCGCAAGTATTTCTTTCATTTTGGCGAGCAGTTTTTCGCTGTCGCCCGACTTTTTCTCGAGTTCGGCTTTTTGCTCGTCGGTAACCGCGGCGGCGTTCTTATCGGCAACCGAAACGAACTTTTTGCCGTCGTAGTTCTCTATCACCTTTATCACGAATTCGTCTATCGCGTCGAACAGGCAAAGTATTTCGTATCCCTTTTCAAGGAACATTTCCACCTGCGGCAACGCCTTTATTGCTTCCACGCTCGCACCCGACGCGTAATATATATTGTCTTGCCCCTCTTTCATGCGCGAAACGTATTCGGCAAAAGTCGCAAGTTTGTCGTCGGAGGTTTTGAACAGCAAAAGGTCTTTTATATCGTCTTTCTTTGCGCCGAAATTGTCGTATGCGCCCAGCTTTAGGGAGTTGCCGAACTCGGCGAACATTTTTTCGTAGCCCTCGCGGTCGGACTTAAGCCACTTACTTAGCTCGCCGCGCAGTTTCTTTTCGAGCGAGGTTGCGATTGCCCGCAACTGCCTGTCCTTTTGCAACAGCTCGCGCGATATGTTAAGGCTGATATCTGCGGAATCGATAAGCCCCTTGAAAAATCCGAGATAGTCGGGCAACAGGTCGGAACATTTTTCCATTATGAGCACGCCGCCGCTATACAGCGAAAGTCCCTTTTTGTACTCGCGGGTGTGGTAGTCGTAAGGGGCTTTTTCGGGCACGAACGCAAGCATGGAGTAGTTTATGTTACCTTCCACCTGCGCCGAAAACACCTTTGCGGGGTCGCGGAAATCGTAAAACTTGTCTTTGTAAAACTGCGCGTATTCCTCGGGTTTCACCTCGCTTTTGCGCTTGCGCCACAAAGGAACCATGCTGTTCAGCGTTTTATCCCCCAACTTTATGGGGTAACGGATATAATCCGAGTATTTTTTGATAAGGTTGGTAAGGCGGTAATCGTCCAAAAAGTCGCCGTATTCGCAGTCCTCGTCGTCCGCTTTGAGGTGAAGAGTGATTTCCGTGCCCGCCTCGGCTTTTTCGCACTCCGTAACGGTGTAGCCGTCCGCGCCCTCGCTCTCCCATTTATAAGCCTGCGTTTCGCCCGCTTTAAGACTTATTACGGTTACTTTGTCGGCAACCATAAACGCCGAATAAAATCCCACGCCGAACTGCCCTATGAGATTTTCGTCGGTCTTTTGGTTCTCCTTGAACTCGAGAGTGCCGCTCTTTGCGATTGTGCCGAGATTGTTCTCCATTTCCGACTTGTTCATGCCGCACCCGTTGTCGGTTATTGCGAGCGTTCGCGCCGCTTTATCGGGCACAAGCGTTATGGAAAACTCCGCCGCCATTTTCGAATCGGTCAAGCTCATAAAGTGCCGCTTATCTATCGCGTCACTGCAATTGCTTATAAGCTCGCGCAAAAATATTTCGCGGTTGGTGTAAATGGAATTTATCATTAAGTCGAGCAGTTTTTTCGACTCCGCTTTGAACTGTTTCTTTGCCATGGTTTTGCCCTCCGAATAATACCGTTTATTTTCGTAAAGCATTATACCCCTTTTGCAAGAAAAAAGCAATCTTTTTATGCAAATCCAAACAGGTTTGCATAACTGAAACCTTCTTTTTCGAACTTTTCCTTTTTTTCTTTCCAAAACTGTTGCGATAAAATTTTTAACTCTTCATCTTTTATCTGCGAAATAAACTCTTCAACCCACTTTTCAACCAAAGGGAAATTATGAGCGCACCCTTTCATGTTCTCCAAAAGCTCGTCCGCTCTGCCGTTCTCCTCGGCTATATTTACAACTCGCAAAAACGCTCCCCTAAACCCGAACGCAAACGCCAACGTAAAAACACGCATGTATTCTTCTATGTTTCTGTCATTGTGCGGCTTAGTTAAAAATTCAGCGTCTTTTTCGCTACACATAATAATAAAACCGCTAACGTCGTTTGCTAAAGAAACTAAAACCTCTTCCTCGCTTTTCATAAAAACCACTCCTTTGAAACAATGTGCTATGGCTGTTTTTTCCGTATTACCTATATTATGACATATCGCCATAATATAAGTCAAGCATTTTATGGCAATTTGCCATAATTAAACAAAATTTTATTCCTATATGCCATAATATAAACATGAAAAAATTATTCAAAGAACGATTGAAAGCAGAACGTACCATTAACGGAATAGGACAAGTAGAGTTTTCTAAAAAATTGGGAGTATCGCAAGCCGCCGTAGCAAAATGGGAAACGGGCGACCGTGAGCCTTCGTTTGATATATTGATTAAACTTTGTGAATTTTTCGGAGTATCATCCGACTACTTATTGGGGATTAAAGACGAATAATTTTCTCATGCAGGGGATTGCCACGCTCGCATGGCTCGCTCGCAATGACAGGTTTTAAGCGACAATGTTTTGGATTGTATTAAACTTGCGATTTTTTATGGAATATCCGTAGATTACTTAGTAGGATACGAAAACGAGGACGGAACAAAAAATTCTTTGTAGTATTTTCGTCCTAATGTCATTGCGAGCGTAGCGAAGCAATCCCCTGCATGGAACAAGTACAGCAACTATTACTTTCTCTCGGCTGAGATTGCCGCGGGCATAAATGCCCTCGCAATGACGGGATAGCCCCAAACAGTAGCGGTTACCCGCAATAAAACCTCTACGCGTTAGCGTGTGGGTTAAGGGCAACGCCCTTATCGTTGCGGGGGTGCAGGGGACACAGCCGAAAGTGTCCCCGCCGCCCTTTTGCCCCGCTTTTGGGGCGCCTCCAAAAGCGGGAATACCTTTGTTTTCTAAAGCAGGAGATTGCCGCGCTCACTGCGTTCGCTCGCAATGACGTTCGTTCTTTCGCTTGAGATTGCCGCGCGGCTACGCCGCTCGCAATGACAGGGTTTCCCGTATTAAACTTTATCGCTTCCCGCAGGGAAGTCGTGGAGGGTGGGGGTTCAAAGGGGGCGGGGCGCGTCGAAATCGCTCCGCCCCCTTGCGGTTTTCGCGAGCCTTTTGACGCCAAAAGGCTTACCCCCCCCTATAAACAAAGAACGCGGCACATTTACATGCACGCGCTCTTTGTTACAAAGGAAGAATTTGGGATTGGCTTATTTGATATAAAATCCGCAGCGGCGTCTTTTGTGAAAAAAGGAAGATGATGAAAAACTTATTTTACAAAGGAGGAAACGCCGCCGCGAAATTTTATCGGATTTAATATGCTGTAATTATAATAAATCATTGTGTTAAAAATATGACGGCGAAATAACGGCGGCATAAAAGTTATGCGGTTATTTGACAAATGCTCGGGCGTTTTGCTACAATATAGCCATGATAACCGTTATAGGAATAGGAACAGAAAAAGGCGACCTCACGCAAAGCGCGGCGCAAAAGATAGCGACTGCGAAACACGCGTTTGTGCGGTCGGGCAAAACCAAAGCGGGCGCGGCGGTGCTCAAAGAGTTTGCGCACGTTGTGCCGCTCGACGAATACTACGAGTCGGAAAGCGATTTTACAAAGCTGTGCGAAAAAATATGCTCGGTTTTATTGAACGCCGAGCGCGAGCACTCGAGCGCGGCATATCTCACCGACGGCGACGGCGCGGACGAAATCGCGGCGGCGCTCGCTCAAAAAACTCAAACCGAGATTATACGCGGAGTCGCTCCGTCGCGTTCTCGCGGACTCGGCGCGGACTTTTTGCGGCTCAGCGCAACAAGCGCGCTTGCGCTCCGTCCCTGCCTCGACACCTCGGTTGCGTTGCACGTTACCGAAATAGACGACGCATATCTTGCGGGCGACTTAAAGCTGTGGCTTATGGAATATTACGGCGACGAAACCGAAATAACCTTATATATAAAGAACGCTCTGCGCAAAATCAAACTTTGCGAGCTTGACATGCAACGCGGCTACGACTACTCTTGCGAACTGTACGTTGCGGCGCAAAGCGGATTTTACAAGCAAAAGTACACGTTCGGCGACCTGTGCCGCATAATGGACAGGCTCGTTGCGCCCGACGGTTGCCCGTGGGACAAGGCGCAAACTCACGAGAGCATACGCGTTAACTTAATAGAAGAAGCCTACGAAGCCGTTGACGCAATCGACGGCGGCGACATAGACGCCATGACCGAAGAAATAGGCGACGTGCTTTTGCAAGCGGTGTTTCACTGCAACATGGGGCGCAGGTTCGGCGAGTTCGAGCTTTCGGACGTGCTCGGCACGCTGTGCGGCAAACTCGTGAACCGCCACACCCACATTTTCGGAGAGAACAAAGCGGCGAACGCCGACGAAGCGCTCGGCTACTGGGAAGCGGCGAAATCGGAAGAAAAAAGCTACGTTTCCACCGCCGACAAATTGAACCGCTTGCCGCAAAATTTCCCCTCGTTGCTCGCCGCCGAAAAGATATACAAAAAGCTCGCAAAGGTTAACGCGGGCGGATTTGACGAGCTTGAAAAGTCGGCGGAAACCGCTCCGAACTCGGAAGAAAAATACGCCAAAAAACTGTTTGTTTTGGCGGCGAAAATGGCGGAAGAAAATTTCGACGCCGAAGTGTCGCTCAATAAATTTTTGGCGAAAATCAAGGAAAATTTCGAAAAAGCGGAACAAAAAAATCAAATTTCCGACTTTTTTGCAAAGTTATGAAAATCGGCAACATACAATTTGCCCGCCCTTTCATATCGCTTGCGCCGCTCGCGGGTTACGGCGACGTTGCGTTTAGGCGCATTTGCCGCGACTACGGAGCTTCGCTCACCGTAACCGAAATGGTATCGGTAAAAGGGCTTGTATACGGCAACGAAAAAACCGAAATTTTGTTGCGTCTCGCAGGCAACGAAACGCCGTCTTGCGTTCAGCTTTTCGGGAGCGAGCCCGACTTTTTTTGCCGCGCTCTTTCTCTCCCCGCTTTGTCGGGCTTCGATATAATCGATATAAACATGGGGTGTCCCGTGCCCAAAGTAACTAAATGCGGCGAGGGCAGTGCGCTCATGCTCGAGCACGAACGCGCGGCGGATATAGTTCGCGCATGCGTGAGCGCGGCGGGCGGCAGACCGGTAACGGTAAAACACCGTTTGGGATATTACGACGAAAACAAAAACGCGCCCGAGTTCGCCGCAAAAATGCAGGAGGCGGGCGCGGCGGCAATCACGGTGCACGGCAGAACCACAAAGCAGGGTTACGGCGGCGTTGCCGACTGGGACGAAATAGCGCGGGTTGCAAGAGCCGTAACCGTTCCCGTTATAGGCAACGGCGATATCTCCTGCCGCGAGGATGCCGAAGCCAAAATCGCCGAGTACGGTTGCGCGGGCGTAGCCGTAGGGCGCGGCGCGATAGGCAATCCGGATATTTTTGCCGATGAAACGCAAACCTCGCGAGAAACGCTCAAAGAGATAATAAAGAAGCATATTTCTTACGCGCTCGAGTATTTCCCGCCCGCCGTGGCGGTGCGCACAATGCGCAAACACCTTTGCAAATATCTTTCACGCGTGCGCGGCACAAAGCAACTGCGCTTATACGTAAACACGGTAACCGACGCCGCCGAGCTCATAAAGGCGGTAAACGAATTATGACTTTATTTGCGTTTTCCGTATGGCTGATAATCGCGCCGATTATAGCCGCGCAATACGTTTACGCCACTATCGGACTTATAGTTTTATCCAAGCGCGAACTGCCCGCAAAACAGTACGTACTGTGGAATATCTTTATCCTGCTCGTGTTTTTCATAGGTTGCACGGTGTTTTTGATTTATAATAAAGTAAAGAAATAATATACGGTTAACTATTTTGCGATTTCGTAGCGGCTGTAGGCGCAACCGCCGCAATCGATTTCCAGCTCGAGTCCGTCAGCGGAAGGGTCGGGATACAGCGTGGAAGAGAGAGCTTTGCCGTTCACGAAAATTTCCACCGAAAACTTATCGAAAACGATTTCCACGGTATCAGTTTCCGCGCGGCGGTAGGGCATGCGGCGAATGCCGGCAAGCGAATCGTCGTCTTCCTCCACCCCCACAATGCGCTCGCCCGCACGCGAGCGGTCGAATATCCACTCGTCGCCAAAGAGAGTAAAGCTCGCGTAGTTATCGCCCGATTTGCGCATTTTCAAATCGAACGCTCGCAAATCTTTTATTTCCAAGCGAACGGCTCCCACGGAAATATTGTCGGTCAGCTTCTTGTTTACCGACTTTTCGCATACCTTTTTTGCTTTGTATACGGGCGTTTGTATGAGTTCGTCGCCCTCCCTGCTCAGTCGGCGCGGCACGGTAAGCATGCCCGCAAAACCGTACTTTGCGCAAGGATAGTTTCTGTCCCACATGCCCATCCAACCTATCATAACGGGTTCTTCGGCAAAAGTCTGCGAAGCGTAGAAATCAAACCCGTAATCTATGATTTGCCGCTTGCCGTTCGGCACAAACGGATTTTGGAAATCGAACGAGCCGAATTGCGCAAACGAACTGTGGATATTCAGATGAGTATTACCCTCGCGCGGCTGAAACTGCTCGCTGTAGGTCAGTAGTCCGAGTTGTGTGCAATAATCGGGGCACTCTATCATCTTGCCGCCGCTGTCGGTTTCGGTGACGTCGCGCACGAACTCCCAATCGAACAAATCGCAGGATTTATATAAAAGTATTCTGCCCCCGCCCCCGCGCCGTTTGGCGGCTACCAAACAGTAAAACGCGTCGTTTGCTCGCACCACTTTGGGGTCGCGGAAACTCCACGGGCAGTACTCTGCGGGCAAATCTTCTTCGCCTATCACAATGCCGTGCTTAAAAAAGTGTATGCCGTCTTCCGACGAAGCAAGAGCTTGCAACTGCCGTTCGCTCACGCCGCCGTCGTTTTTCTTGAAACTCGTATACATAAGCCACAGCTTTCCGTTGTGCACTATCGCGCTTCCCGAAAAGCAGCCGTCGTCTTGCTCGTCGGGTCGGATTGCAACGGGCAAACGCTCCCAATTCGTCAAGTCCTTGCTTTTCACGTGTCCCCAGTGCATGGGTCCCCAATAAGTAGCCTCCGCGTAATACTGATAAAACGCGTGATATTCGCCGTTGAATTTAACGAGTCCGTTGGGGTCGTTAATCCACCCGTTGCCGCCCGTGATATGATATGCCGGTCTGATTTGTTCCTGTGCCATAACTGTGTAAGTCCTTTTTTTGTGTTTTATATATTATTGTTTGCCTCGTCGCGTTCGGCTTTAGTGAGCGCACTCCCGAGTACGGCATTTTGCGGAGCTTCCGCGAGGTTAACGCGGAAATCGTCCATAACGATACAGCCGTAATCTTTCGTCGCGTTGTCTACGATTTCGAAATAGCACGAGATTTCCTCGCCGTTGTCGAACTCGTAATAATACTGCACCATTACCGTATTTTGAGTATAAGCGTTATTGCGGAAAGTAGCCAAAAGTTTTCCGCCCGCAGTATATACGTTGATATACACTTCCCTATTGTGCGCCGCGCCGAAACGGAAAGAAACGATACCGTTTTTTTGAAGAATGAACGCGCTCGAACGAATTACGCCCGTTCCGCCCTCTTTGTTTCCGTTATACTCAAACGTAAACAAGTAATCGCCGTCTTTCGTTTCTTCGTTGGTTTGATAATAGTCTTTTGCTTCTTCGGTATTCGTAACTCCGCCGAGCGCGTTGTCGGCGGGCGCAGTCCACCCGTCGAGATTGCCCGTTTCGAAACTGCCGTTTACCACCGTTTTGTATTCGTTCAAACGATTTTGAGCCGCCGCGCTTTCTTCGGGCTCTTCGTCGAGATTTACCTTGAAACCGTCGGCGGTAAAGCAACCCCAACCCGAAACAGCTACGTCAACCACGCGGAAATAACAAAGCGTTTCTTTTTCAAGCTCGGTCACGGTATAGTGATACCGCACAAGGCAACCTTGTTTATTCTCAACCGCGTTATCGTTACGGAATACGGCTATTACCGTACCGCTTTCGGCGTTAACGAGTTCTACGTACACGTTGCGATTTGCGCCGCCGAGCATGAACGAAACCGACTTGTTGTTTTTGAGCACAAACATATTGCTTGTAAGCGTGCCCATGTTGCCCTCACGATTGATTTCATGCCCCTCGTCGGCTTCGCCTTTTTTGTTTCCTTCCCAACTCCACCAAGAGAACAGTTTTTCGCCCTCTTGACCGTAAGCGCGGTCGGTTACGGCTTCACCGTCGCCGTCGTTCCAATAGCTTTTATCCGAAGTAACCGCTCCGATTTCGCCGCCCGAAATAAACCAGCCCGCCATGTCGTTTTTAAACCCGCCGTTATAAATATCGTAAATAGTTGCGGGGCGGTCGGTTATATCTACCGCGGGCGTAAACTCGCCCTCGGGTTCATTCTCGTAATACGTAACGAACGAGTCGCAGAACAGTACGCCGTAGTCCGAGCTTGCCATGTCTATTACGCGGATATATGCGGTCTTGCCCGCCGCCGCTTGGGGTAAAACGGCTTTGTAGGCGATTAGCGTGCAACCGCATTTAACCCCGTCCGTAGTTGTTGCCGCCCACGCGCTGTTGCCGTAACGCGCGAGTATCGCGCCGTCGGCGGTATCCACTATATCAACGAATATATCGTGCTTTGCGCCGCCGAGTTTGAACGTGATTACTCTGTTTTGCGCAATCTTAAACGGCGAACTTTCGAGCGTGCCTATATTGCGTTCGAACTTATCTTCTGGCTCGTACGCCGAGAAAAACTTGCCGTCGGCGTTAAACGAGTACCCCGCGCCGTCGTTTTCGTTGGTCCAATACGCCGTAGCCTCGCTGATATTTCCGATTTCGCCCGTTTTGGTCCAGCCGTTTAAGCCGTTGTCGAAACCGCCGTTTTCCACTCGATACGCCGCAGAGTTTATTACGTTCACTTTGTACGCGTAAGTCAAACTGCCGCCTTCGTATTCGGCGGTTACGTTAAGCGTAATAAGAGCGGGCGTATCCGTATAGCTATCGTTGTTTGTAAGCGTATACTCGTCGCCTTGCACCTCTTGCGAATTTACGGCATACGAGGTGATAAGCTCCGGGCGTTCTATGTTTTCCGCCAAATTTACGATGAGGTCACCGTTGTAAAAATCGTGCGTTTCGCTTATTTCCACCTCGGGATTTTTAACCGACGGAACTATCGGAACTATTATTTGCTCTTCGCTTACGGTAACCGTAAACGTAATTTCGATATCGCCGCATGAAACCGTTACGCTCGCCGTGCCGTGCGTCGCCGCCTTTACTGTAACGGTGTCTCCGCTAATCGAAACCGCGGCAACGTTCGGCTCGCTCGAATTTACCGTAACGGTATTGCCGTGCGTGGTAATATATTCCGAAACGGTAATCGTTTTCGCATCGTCGCCCACCGTGAAAGCGAGCGGGATTCCGTCCTTTATCTTTACCGCCGCCTTTCTGCGCGTTTCGGCGGTAATCGTCAAGTCGCCGTTTACGGTAATTACGTTGCCGTCTAAGGCGTGTTCTCCCTCGATAATCCAGCGCACGAACTCGAAATCCGCATTTTCGGGCGTAAAGGTTTGGGGCAACGTAAACGTGCCGCCTTTATCCACCTTGCTCTCTTGCCCGTTTACAGTCACGGTGCACGTTTCGGGCGGCGGCGGAGCGATTTCCTTCGACTCGTCGTCGCACGCCGCGGCAAACGCGACTGCCGAAAACACCGCAACAAGGCAGAGCGCGAGGCTCAAAATCTTACAAAATCCTTTCTTCATTTTCCTTTCCTCCCTGTATTTTGATTTTAATTTACTCTGTTTACAGCCGTTACCCACGGAATGTTAAACGGCTTTGCCACGCCGTCGGCGGAAGTGGCGGCGTTAAGCTCCACGGTGTCGAACATATTCGCCACGTCGGGCGCGGTTTCGTAATATGTTATTATCTCGTCGAAGAACGCCACGCCCCAACCCTCTTCGCCGTCGTTGAACGGTCGGTCGCAAATTTCTATATAAAGCTTTTGCCCCACGTATTGGCTCAAATCGGCTGCATACGTTGTCATTGTAGCAAGGCGGCAGCCGCTTTCCACCTTGGGGAAATTCACGTCGGCAAACTCCGTGTTGGCGTAGCGGGCAATCAACTCTCCGTCGGCTTTATACACTTTGAGTTCGGCTGTTTTGCCTCCCATCTTGAAGCTTATATGACCGCTTCCGCCCAAAGTGAATTCTTCGGAACGAAGCGTGTACGAAGCATTCTCATCGGAGTTTGCGAGCCAACCGTCGAAATGATAAGTACCGCTCTTATTGTAGGTAATCTTCTCGCCCCAAAAAGTTACCGCGTCGGATAGCGGGTTGGGGTTAACCGTTCCGCTCGTAACCGTCCAGCCCCTCAAATCGCCCGTTTCGAAATCGCCGTTAAGTATTTGATATTCGTCGTTTTCGCCGAGTATTTCGTCGCCGTCGGGCTTTATGTTCACAGCCTCGAACGCGGCGGCGGGCACTTGCTCGGCGGTTTCGTAATACGTAATGAAACTGTCTGCCGTAACGAGTCCCCAGTTGGAAACCGCGTTGTCCACGATTTGCAATTTTATTTTTGCGCCGAGTTCTATACCGAGCTTTGTTAAATCCGCTTTGTATTGCACCATGTTAGCCAAAAAGCTGTTCACGTTCAAGCCCGCAGTGCCGTTGTCGGCAAATTTGCCGTTGGCAAACCTGGCAAGCTCGTTGTCTTGTTCGTCGAGCACCGAAATATACACTTTTTTGGGATTTGCGCCGCCGCCCATGCGGAAGGAAATCACGCCCGTGCCGCCGAGCTCGAACAAATCGCTTGTGAGCGTGCCCGTGCCGCCCTCGTGCGCTATGCCCGTAAACAGGTACGTGCCTTTCTTGTTATACGGGTAGTTTTCGTTCCACCACCCGTAATCCGAAGAAACCACGCCTATCTCGCCATTCATAGTCCAACCCGTCAAGTCGCCCGTTTCGAACGTGCCGTTTTTGAGTTGGTACGGGCTATCGGGCTCTATGTCTATATCGTCGGGATTTTTTTTGGCTTCGAACGCAACGCTCGTGTACCATTGCGGCTTGCTTTCCCAATAGGTTTGCACGCTGTCGAGCGTTATGCAGTCCTCGTCGGCGGTAGAGGTGTTTTCGTCCACCGCCTCTATAAACATGGTTTTGCCGAGATATGCCGAAAAGTCGGCGTAATACTGCACGAGATTGAGTATGCGCATTCCGTTTTGAACGTACGGGAATTGATAGTTCCAAAACTTGAAATTCGAGAAACGCGCAACCTCTTCCGCCCTGTCGCCGTTCTTTACCATAAAGCGCAGGTATGTGCGCGAGTTGTCGCGGCATCCGCCCAGCTTGTAGCTTATGTATCCGCTTCCGCCGAGCACGAATTCGCTCGAACGCATTACTCCCGTTTCGGCGGGTTTGTAAAAGCCGTAGTGATAGTTGCCGTCGCGGCGGTACGGAATGTTTTCGTTCCACCAATACGCGTTTGAGTTTACGCCGCTGTTGGAAAACGCCTGACCGCTAACCACCGTCCAACCTGCGAGCGAGCCCGTTTCGAACCCGCCGTTCTTTATTTCGTATATGCTCGGAGCTTCCGCGTCGGCAAAATAGTCGCGGGTCTTTTCGAAATACGCTCCCTCGGTCTGCGCGTCGGAGTCGCCCACTCTTATATCGTCTACGCTGATGTATCCGTAGTAAACGTGGGTGTCGTTATCCACTATGCGCATATACATTTCTTTGCCTACGTACTCCGACAAATCCGCAGTGTAGCGGTAAAAGTTATCCGTACAGCAAGTGCCGTTTTCGTAGTCCTCCACGCTCACGTAATCTTCGGTGTGTTCGAAAAAGTACGTGTTTGTGAATTTGTGAACGAGTTTATCGTCTTGTGCGGTATATACTCCCACATAGCAAATTTTTTCTTTGCTCTTGAGCGGCGCGTTTTCGCCTTTGCGCGTAACCAAAGCTCCGCCCGCTATCTTTACCGACACCGTGCCGTCGCCGTCTAATATAAAATTGTTGGAGCGAATACTGCCCGTATATCCGTGACTGCGGCTGTTGTCGTACCCCTTGCCGCTCAGATACCAGTTGCCCGTTTGATTTACGGGTATTTGCTTATGCGCCGAGTCGTAAGCGAACGAGAAAGTTTTGCGCGACGACACGCTGTCGTCGTTAAACGCCTCTCCGCTCTCAACCGTCCAACCGCTCAAATCGGCGGTTTCGAATCCGCCGTTGAGCACTTGCACGGGAAGCGCGCGCGGCTCGTCCGCTTGTTCGCAAGCGGCGAACGCAAACGCCGAAACCGCTATGAGTGCCGCAAGCAATACTTTGCAAATTGTTCTACGCATCGTATTCCCCCTCCTAAACCTTATCCGCCAGGTTGCCGGTGTTTCCGTAGTACGGCGGCGTTATGCTCCCGTCTTTCGAGTACGCGCTTTTCATTTGCGTTATCTTGAATTTCTTTATCACCATGCCCGCGTTTTCGTCGAACAGTCTTATATAGTCCGAATCGCCGTAATGCGGATAAATTCGCATGGTTGCGCTCACCGTGCCGTTTATATACACTTCGAGCATGGAGCGGTCCAAAAGCACCGTTATATCGAACTCGCGCCTATCTCCGAAAGCCCAATCGTGCAACGACTGCGTATCCACGCCGGGGCGCAAAGTAGACTGCAATCTGTCAAGCGATACTTTGCCGTTCGAAAAAGTTATGAACGTGCGCTCCGTTCCCTCGAGCGAAGTATTGAGATTGTATCTCACTCCGATTTTAGCCGCGTAATTGTCGGCAGAGGGCGCGAGCGTAACGGTTGCGTCGATTTTTATGGTATCGCCGCGTATCTCTCCTATTTCGGAATTTATCTGCGCCGCAGTCGTGCCCGCGCCGCTGTATTCGTATTCCACCTTGCCGTACAAACTCTCTATTTCTTTTATCGGCTCGCGTATCACCTCGTTGCCGTCGTCCGAAAGCCAAAGCTCGAGCGGGAAAGAAAAGTTGTGCGCCCAACCCGCGTAATAGTTGAGTCCCGTGCCCGCGTATTTGCCCTGCGCAATGGAATACAGCACCGTGCGCCCCTGCTCGTAAGTCATGCCCGCTTCCTTTTGCTCGTCGGTTAAAAAGCAGTATCCGTTCTGACCCGTAAACGTAGCCGTGCCTATATCGAAAAGTCGCGGCTCGTGACTGTCGGGAATAAATCGGCAAGTCTGCTTGTTGAACGTGCCTATCCAATAATAACATTCCACAAGCGGAGCGTTTTCGCCGCGGGCGTACTGCGGGCAGTCGAACAGTATGTATTTGGTGGTTTTGCCGTCTTTGGTGGATATGGGCAACATCACAACGCACTCCCAGTGCTCGCCCGCTATATCGTATTCGGGATAGGGGCACTCGTACAAGTATCCGTGATGAGTCCACTCGTGCATGTTCTGCGAGGTGTACACGTTAGCCGTGCCGCCCGCACCCGGCACGGACGAAGACACGAGCATAAAATACTGACTCGTTTCGTCGTCGTACCAAACAAAGGGGTCGCGGAACTGTTCGCGCTCGCCCATGGAGTTGTCGTTGGGTTGGGTTATGGTGAGCGTATCCTCCACAATCCACTCGGTAAGGTCGGGGTCGTCGGGGTCTGCCGCATGAGCAAACGCCACGTTTTGCCCGCCGTGATTGGGATTACCGTACAAATTCGTTCCCGCCGTAATCGCAAGCCAGGGCGTTCCGTCCGGACCTATGCACGCGCCGCCCGTCCATACTCCTTCGGGGCATATGTCTTTGGTGGGCACAACGGCGTCTTTCACGTATTTCCAATGTATCATATCGTCGCTTACTATGTGTCCCCACCGAATTTGCGCCCAATACGGTCCGGATGGATTGCACTGATAAAACACGTGGTATCTTCCCTTATAGTAAAAGGGCGAGTGCGGCTCGTTCATCCACACCGCGGGCGGTATCGCGTGATACTGCGGGCGGTATCTGTCGCCCTCGTATACCGACGAATCGAGCGCGATTTGGCTGTAATCGAGCGCGGGAGCTTCGCCGCCTGCGGCGCACTCCTCGAATAATCCGCGCACCTGTTTGGGCGTAAGACTCTCGCCGTATATCGCAACCTCGTCGAGTAGCCCCGAAGGCATTTGCCGCTTTACCGAAAATTCGGTTACGGGCGCACAGTAAGCTCCCACGTAAAGAGCTTCCGAGCTCTCTATGATTTCGGTGTTAACAAGCTCGGGTATTATATCCTCGTAAGCCTTTTCGCCGTTATAAAACAGCGCGATATATCCCGTGTCGCCGTTATACACAGCCGCAATGTGCGACCACGCGTACAGCGGCAACGCGTTTACGGGGTCGTAGAAAGCGACAACGAAATTCGTATCGGTGTCGGAGTTGTGAAGCGCGAGTTGCAAGCCCCACATGCCCAGTCTGCCGTAGCCGAGCAAAAATCCCTGCCCCATCTCTATGTTGCCTTTGTTTATCACAGAGGTGAGTCGCGGTTGCCCTTTCGCTTCGGATTGGTCGTTATAGTTGGGTAAATTCTCGAACACGCGCGGAGCTATCCAGGCGGAAAGAGTAATCGCCGTTTCGGGCGTGGCAAAGTCGCCGTTTTCCACATAGGTGGAAAATCCGTCCATATAAAGGCATTTGCCTTTCGCGCCGTTTTTGGTAAGCGGCTCGGTTGGCTCTTTCACCAAATACTCGGCGTTTTCGGCGGAAAACACATAACGCACCGCGTCCGCTTTCCCGCTCGCTTCGTTTAAGGTTTGCAAGCCGCTTACGTCTTCGAACGCGTACTTTGCCAAAAGAGTGCTCGCCTCCGCCTCGTCGCAACCCGACAAGCCGAAGCCCGCCACAGCCACTATCGCCGCCAACAAAAACGCTCCTAACTTTCCTGATTTTTTCATACTGCCTCCCGCCGCTTATCTACATTTTTAGTCCGGCAGAACCGAAGCCCTGCACTATGTACTTTTGAGCGGCTACGTATATCACGAAAATGGGTATGCTCGTAACTACGAGCGACGCCATGATTTCACCCGTGGTAACGCCCTCTATGTTTTGTATTGTCTGCAAAACCGCCTGAATGGGCATCATATCGGGATAAGGCGTAAGGAGCATCATGGGCCAAAGATAATCGTTCCACACTCCTATAAAGCAGAACACCGCCACGGTTGCCACTATGGGCTTGCTCAAAGGCAGTATTATGCTGAAAAATATTTTCAGTCTGCCCGCACCGTCTATTCTCGCCGCTTCCTCGTATCCGCTCGGTATGCCTTGAAAGAACTGAATAAACAAAAATATGTTGAATATGCTTATGCAAGACGGCAACACCACGCCGAGCACGGTTGCGCGGTCGCTCAAACCCAAAAGCTCGGTAACAACCATATACATGGGTATTATGGAGGTTTCCACTGGCACTATTATGAGAAAGAGAATAATAAAGGTAAAGAACTTTTTGCCGGGGAAACGGAACTTGGATATCGCGTAACCCGCAAGTCCGTTAACCAACACGTTGCACACTATGGCTATCGCCGCGTATATAAGGCTGTTAAGCGCGTTTTGCCAAATGCCGTAGTCGGTAAACACTTTTGCGTAGTTTCCGAAAAAGGTGCTCAAATTGTGAAAGTCGGGCAAGAACATCGCTATGCCCGTTGCTCTGTCGGCGGCAAGCTGACTTTTGGTCGACACCGCGAGCATGTATATTACGGGCAAAATGAATATAAGCGAAAACACCGCGCCGCACACATACCACACCGCCGTTATCGTTTTCTTTTTAACGGGAGCGGCGTGTTTGGCTGTTGCCACAACTCCGCCAAACGCGCAAATTTCGTTTCTCATATCAGTCCTCCTTCAAAAATTTGCGCTGCAACAGCGTTATGCAACCTATAACCACGGTCATCATGAGAGCCACCGCCGACGATAGCCCCACGAGTTTGGAACCGTAGCCGAGTTGATACATGTAGTAGCTGAGAGTAACCGTATGCAGTTTGTAGTCGGTCATCAACATGGGCTGTATCATTACCCTGCACGCGCCCACAAACACCGTAATCGTAATATACAAGAGCGTGGAGCGCAGTCCGGGGAGAGTAATGTGCAAAAATTTCTTCCAGGCGTTCGCGCCGTCCAAACTCGCCGCCTCGTATAAGTCGTCGCGTATGTTGGTAAGTCCCGAACTGAATATGAGCATTTGATATCCGCAACCCTGCCACGCGCTCATAAGCACAATCCACAGCATAGCCGTGTCCTCTTGAGCCAAAAAGTCTATAGGCCCTATTCCGAACATAGCCAAAAAGGAATTGAGCATGCCCGAGCCGTTGGGGGCTAAAATCTGCACCCACAAAAACGACGTTACGGTAAGCGAAATCACCACGGGAGTGAAGAAACAAACTTTGAATATCTTCACGCCCTTTTTCTTGCGGTTGGTGAAAAGCGCGAGCACGAGCGCAAGCCCTATTTGAAGCGGCACTACGCACACCACGAATATAGCGGTGTTTATTATCGCGTGATACAGTTCGCCCTTTACGCTTATCTCCCTAAACAGCTCGACGAAATTATCCCAGCCCACAAAGTTTATATCGTTGGGGTAATACATGTGAAAGTCGGTAAACGCATACCCGAGCGAATAAACTATGGGTAACACTACGAATATGAACGCAAGCATAACCGCGGGCAAAAGCATCAAATACGCCGAGCCGTACTCTCTTATTCGGTATATCTCTTTACTTTTCTTTGCCTTTATCACGTCTGCTACGGCAACCGTTCCGAATGCCGCCGCCATTGCGATAAAGACAAGCAATGCGCCTAAAAACATCTTTTCCCCTCTCCGATTTAACGGTCGTTACGGTTTATCTTGGTTTGCAAAGAGGTGGTATGCTCGTTGAGCACCGCGTCCACTCCGCCCGTGCGCAAGCCCGTTATAATGAGGTTGAATTCGGTGGAGAAATCGGCGTACGCCGCCATGGAGGGACGGGCTTTACCCGAGTTTACGAGCTGATTGTACAGCACTCCCTCGGGCGAGGTTGCCTCGTAGTTTTTGTTTATAGTGCTCTTTGCCGCTATCATGCCCGTTGCGTTGGTTATGGTGGTTGCGCTCGAGTCGCTCGTCATCCACTTGATAAGCTCCAAAGCCGCTTCTTTGTTGCGTATGCCGTTGTTGGTTATGCCGAAACTCCAACTTCCCGTAGCCGATACCGCGGGGCTTCCGTCTTTGTGCGGATACGGGAGTATTCCCCAGCCGCCCGCAAAGTTCGCGCTGTACTGCTCCTTTATATCGGGAATGGTCCAGCCCGAAGAAAGATACATGCCCACGGTGTTTTTGGTGAGGAACTCCGTGCCGCTTATCTGATAGTTGGTGTAGCCGCTGTCTATGCAGTCTTTTATAAACTGAAAGCCCTCTTTGGTCTGCGCGCTGTTGAGATATCCGTTGGCGGTTTTGCCGTCTTTGGAAACGTACTCGCCGCCCGCCGCGTTGCCGAGCGGATAGAGTAGATAAGTGCACGTTTCGCCGCCCGCCGCAAGTTGCATATCCACCGCGGTTTTGCCCGCGTTTTTGAGTCTTTCGCACACGTTCTTAAACTGCTCGAAAGTCCAGCCGTTGGTTTTGTAGCCGTTCAATTCGTTTTCGGTTATTCCCGCGGCTTTCATAACGTCAAGATTGTAGTAAAAGCCCGCGCTCGATTCCTGTATGGGCAATCCGTATACTTTGTCGTTAAACCTATTTATCGATTCGCCTATGAAATCGTCGGTGTAATCGCCGAGCGCACTCGTCATATCGTACAAAATGCCGCTCTTTGCGTAACCCGCGCACTTGGGCGCGTCGAACGATATTATATCGTACAGCTTGCCGCCGCCCTGCCTGTAAAGGTTGGATATGGTTGCCTCGTATTGGTCCACGCCCGAGGTTTGAGCAACAAAGGTAATTTGAGCCTTGATTTTCTTGCTCTTGTATTCGGCGTTGAACTCGTCAACGCACTTTTGATACGCTTTGCCCTCTTTGGTGGATGAGTCTTTGTGCACCATAATGGTTACGAGCGTGTTGCCGTATTTGTCCGTTCTGCTCTCGAGCTCTTCGCTCTTGCCGCCGCCTCCGCATGCCGCCAAACTTATAACGCAGCAAAGGCATGCAATAAGCGCCGCCGCTTTCGTAAAAAGACCTTTTGTTTTCATTTTATTTGCCTCCTGTTTTGTTTTTGATTTTTATTTTGTTGTGTTGCCTATTATCAGCGAGCTTTCGTGCACCGTGCGCGCGGCAACGGTTTTGCCGTTTATGCGCTCCATGAGAATTTTCACCGCCGACTTTGCCATTTGCTCTATGGGCTGTTGAACGCAAGTCATGCTAAGCCCGCTCCACTGCGTAAAGCTGCCGTCGTAAGCTATCATCTGCAAGTTTTCGGGTATACTTTTGCCCGCTTGCACCGCGGCTTTATACGCGCACTGCGCAGTGCTGTAACCCGACGCAAACACTCCGTCCAAATCGGCGAAACTCTCGAAAAACTTATCGGCGAGTTTGGTTTCGTCGCCGTGCACCGCAACTTCGTTCACTATATACTCGGTCATGCCGTGCTCCCGCATTGCGTCGCGATACGCCTTTTCGCGCAACAGCACTTCGGACTCTACGAGCGGCTTTGTGCCTATGTACCCTATCTTTTTACAGCCGCGCTCTATGAGATACTCTATTGCGCGTTTTGTCGCCTCGTAGTTGTCGCTCGTAATGTACGGCACGTTTTCGGATAAATGCCTGTCTACCGACACTATGGGATAACTGTCGAACCGCTCGGACGCGTGATTGTGATGAGTCACGAATATCGCGCCGTCCACCTCTCTGCGCCCTATTCTGTCGAGTATCTTGTTTTCCCTTTCGGCGTGTTGCTGTGAAGCAACCAAAAGCGTGGAATAACCGAATTTGTCAGCCTCTTGGTCAACGCAATCTATAAACTGCGCGAAAAACGGGTGATTTACTACCGGCACCATAAGCGCGATTACGCCGTTTTTTTGCTCGCGCAGTCTTTTCGCCATGCTGTTGGGCTTGTAGTTAAGCTCTCGCATAGCTCGCATTACGGCTTGTTGCTTATCGTCTTTTACCGATTTTCCGCCGTTGAGCACCCGCGACACCGTTCCTATGCCCACTCCCGCGCACTTTGCCACGTCGGATATTGTAGCCGCCATTTATTTGTTCTCCTTTACGCTTTCTTTTACGCTAACGCCTTTCTTCTTGCGCATAAACATTATTACCGTTACCGCCGCCGCTCCTACCGCAAGCACTATGCCTACGCTAAGCCCGACTATAAGCCCTATGTTTGCGCCGCCGTCCGCCGCGCTTTCCGTAGCCGTTTTATGCGGCACTTCGAGCACGGTAACGGTCACGCTCTGCGAGTCGTTTATTTGCACGGTGTTTTCACCCTCGACTAAAGCCTCGGGACTGATTATAAGCATGTAATTCGCGATTTTGTACAAGCTCGGGTCTATCTCCTCGCCGTTCACTTTCACGTAGTCAACTTTGCTGTTGCCCAGCCACAAAGTCGCGCTTATGCCCGAGTCCACGGCGATTGCTTCGAGCTCGGTTCGAGGAACGCTCGGCACGTTCACGCTCACCGTAAACGTGTACGCAGAGCCGTAAATAATAAACGTGTAGTTGCCCGCCTGCGGCAGTAATTCCATATAACTCCGCTTGATTGTTACCTCGCGCCCCGAACACTCGTACTGCCCCGAAGAAAGCGCGGCGTTGCCGAGAGTTACGTTTATTATCTCCAGCACTTTTTGCTCAACGCCGCTCTTTATAACCATGTTGCCGCTTCCCGAGTAGTCGTGCTCGCTCTTTTGCACCGTTACCGACGAAAACGCCGCTTTGGTCGCGCATACGTTTAAGCCGAACTTGCCGTTTAAGGGGTCGTTTTCGCGTATATCGCAGTCTATAAGTTTATTGCCGTTGAGATAAACTTTTACGTTCCTGCCCTTCGTTTCGGCGGTAAGCACGAGATTTCTTATATCAGGCTCGCCCGCAGGCACGTTGCCGAGTTCGCCGTTTTGCGACCACAGCTTGACTATTTTGGAGTTGTTGTCGTAGTTTGCTATCAAATAGCTTGAAAGTTTTCCGTTCTCCGCCGCGGCTCTGAACACGAGCGCGGCAGCCGCTCCGCTCCCCAAATCGAAAGATGCGGAATACGTAAAGTCGCCGCCGCTCTCCGAGGCGAGAATAAACCCGTCGCCGCCCGTCTGCTCGCCTATAAGCGCGTTGCCGCTGTAATACCAATTGCCCGAAACAATGCCGTCGGATACGAAAGTGAAATCGCCTTCTACTCTGCCGCTGTGCACGGTAACGGATATCGTTCTGCTGCTTGCTCCCGCACTGACTTTTATTTGCGCCTCGCCCGCTTTCAAGCCGGTTATGCGCGCGCCCGTAGCGGTAGGCTCAACCCTTACTATATCCGCGCCTTCCGTAACCTCGTAGCTTATATCTTTGCCCTGCGCATACGCCGTTATAGTTTGAGTCTGCCCGAGTTCCGCGCCCAAATCGATTTGAGCTGACGAGAGATTTATGAGCGTTTCTTCGCTCTCCGTCCGCCATACGGACGCAATCTCGTTTACGGCCACAGTTGCGCTCGCCGCGTCGTCCGCCGTAAACGCAGCCCTCACGGAATACGGCGACGCAAACGTGAGAATATAAAACGGTACGGTGAAACCGTCGCAATATACTTCCACTCCGCCGTTGTCGCTGAGAATGTAAAAGTCAAGCAAAGTATTGTCTTTGCCCATGCCCGAAGCATACTTGCAAGCATAGTTGGGTTGGGGGAAATTTATTCCCGCGTCCTCGGTGTGCGTGCGGTCCACATAATACCCGTCTTGCGCGTTCCACCCGATTTCGGTATAATGTGCGCCGTTTTCGCTTCCGTTTATTCTGAAATATACGGGATTGCGGTCCGCGTTTGGCACGGTTGCGGTTATCTCGAAACTGTGGCTTTTGATTTCCTCTAAGCCGTTAAGTTGCTTTTTTTCAAAGTTTTCGTCGTTTACGGTTATGGGCGTGGAGGTGAGCGCGTATTTTGCACCCTGCTTTTTAAGTCCGTAAATTACGGGTATGGTCATGCCGCCGCCGTTCCACACTTTACGCGCAGTTTGCAATACTCCGCTTTCTATCGACGCGTCCGCGTTGGGAACGCCCGAAAACCAGCTTACTCCCACCGCTTTGCCCTTGTACGCGCTGTTCGAGCTTTCGTCTATATAGAAAGTCTGCCCCGCATACGAGTCTACGCCGTAATCCATGACTTGCAGATATTCGCCGTTAGTATCCAATCTATTTATTGCGGCGTTAGTTTCGGGGTCTTTCATAACTATGTTGCCGCCCTCGTAAGCGAGATTGCACACAACGTAGTAGCGCGAGGTAAACGTAATTACGGTATGTTGCTCTCCGCCGTCCGCACCGAGCGTAAACACGTCGGGGCATTCGGGACGGTAAACGAAATAACTGCCCGCATGTTCCCACTCAACCATGTTTCTCGACTTGAGGAAAAACAGCGTGTTGTCTTCCATATCGGTGAGCACCATTCCCCACCTGTATCCGTCCGCAATGCCCGTTATGCCCGAAATATCGAACACTTTGGGGTCGCGCCACGAGCCGCCGACAACGGGTGCGCCGTTCAAATCCTTTGAAACGGTGCTGGGAATATTGTTGCGCTTATTCCATGATAAGCCGCCGTCGGTACTGTACATCACTATCTGATGACGGTTACCGCCGTTGTCGAATCGAGTGTAAAAGCCTATAAGTCCGAGCGGCTCGCCGTCGGCTTTATCGGCGGTTTCGCCGAACCATTTGTACTCGTTGTCTATCTTGTCGCTGTCGCCTTTACGATACACGCGGGCAGACCCCGACCACATCGCGCCTATGCCGTAGTCCGTTGCGCCCTCGGTCGAAAGGTCTCTGTCGGGAACGAGCGCGATAGGCAAAAGCTCCCAATGCACGAGGTCGCTGCTGCGCGCGTGCCCCCAATGCATTGCGTCCCAAGTGTTTCCGTAGGGATTGTGCTGAAAATACAAGTGATAGTATCCGTTGTAATATACGAGTCCGTTGGGGTCGTTGTTCCAATGCGCGAATTGCGAAAAATGAAATTGATTGCGGTAGAATTCCCCGTAATATCCGTAGTCGGTTTCGCCGATAAGCGTATCGGCAAAATACACTTTCGCGTTAAAACAGTTGTAACCCAAAAATCCGCCCTCGTATTTTATGGGCGTTTTGTCGTCGTCCCCGAGCGTAAAGCCGTTAATATTTATAACCTCGGCTTCCTCGCTTCCGTTTTTATACGCAAACCTCCGTATGCCGTCGGCATAAAACTCGGCTGTGCCGTCCGCGTTTACGGCTACTTTCAAATAAACTTTATCTATATTAGCGGTGCGGCTTTGAACGTAGTTGCGTTCGCCCTCGTTCATAATCGCACTGCCCACGTAATATTCTTCTTTAAGTACCTCTACTTTTCGGTTTTCCGCCATATCGTAGAAATACATTAGTTTTACCATATTAGCCGCTCTGTCTACGTTGAAAACAAAGCAACTGTCGTTCTCTTTGCCGCCGAAAACAAGTCCCGCCGCATTGCCGTTCTCGAAATGAGCTACCGAAACAAACGCGAAACTTTCGCCCGCGCCGTAACTCTCCGCCGAAAAAGCAAACTCGTCGCCCGCTCCTTCCAAAGAAACCTGCGCGGCATGCACCGTTTTATTAAGTCCACCCCCCCCCGCAACGGTTAGGGAAATCGCGCACAACGCCAGCAAGATTATTATGTAATACAAACTCGACTTTTTGACTTTTGCCTTCATTTTCCACCTCGATATACAAATTCCGAATGCTTATTCCGCTCTCATCTTTTTCATTGCGTCGGCTTTGTCGGGCAACCCCTCGATTGCGCCTTTGCAAAGCGTATTCAATGCTCCGCACACGTTGGCAAAACCGAAAATTTCATTGAGTTTTTGTTTCGTCCAATTCTCTTTGCGCAGTCCGTCGAGTCCGCTGAGCACTCCGCCGTAAAACGCGTCGCCCGCTCCCGTGGTATCTACCGGCATTACCCTAACCGACGGCACGGTTTCGCTCTCGCCGCCGTATCTCCACATACTGCCTTTGCCGCCCAAACTTACGCACACGAGTTTGTCGGTTAAGCTCTCAACGTATTCCCAACCGAAAATCTCCGCTTCGTCTTCCGAAAATTTGAGAATATCGGCATATTTCATAACCTGTTTGTATATCTTCACCGCGCTTTCCGTATCGCGATAAATATCCGAACGAAAGTTCACGTCGAAACTTACGAGCTTGCCCTCTTTTCGCGCTCGCTCGCAAAGTTCCGAAGCGGCTTTGCGCCCCGCTTCCTCCGACAACATCAACGACCCGATATGCACAATATCGGACTTTTTCAACATTTCGTCGCTTACCTGCGGCAACAAATAATCCGCCGTATTCTTGCGGTAAAAACTGAAAGAGCGTTCTCCGTCGGCGTTTATATCCACAAACGCAAGAGTGGTATTTGCACTGTTATTCTTATCTATAATCGTATAATCGAAACCGCGCCCGCGAGCGAAACCAATCAAGTACTCGCCTATAACGTCATCTCCCACCGCACCGACAAAACCCACGGCAGACCCGAGCTTTTTTGCGGCGCACGCCACGTTAAAAGGCGCACCGCCGGCTTTGCGTTCATAGCAAAACGCATTGCCGTTATTGCTTCCTATCATATCCGCCAAAATTTCACCGACGCAGAGTATCATTAAAAGTTCCTCATCGATATCAGATTTTTCGCTTTAACGCCAATCGCACGCACGACTTAAATGCAACTACTCATTAAGTGCACGCCGCCGCGCCCCGAATGCAACCACTCCTTTAGTGCTCGTAGCCGCGCTCCTGTGCGATTTGGAATCGATTCCAACTAAAACAATAGTATCACACATTTTTCATCTTGTCAAGACTTTGCGCAAAAATTTTTTCATAATTTTTCAAATTCGAAATGTACTATAGACTAATAGAGTACGTATCGGTAAGCGGCTTATCGAAAGTTGCGAGTGCCGAATACACAATAGATTTGCTCTATAAAAACAATCTTAAAAGCGATTTTAAGAAATCGCAAACTCTATGAGCTATTCCCCCCCCCTGGGTTGCCGTGAAAGAAGCTGTTTTTTGTTCCCGCATAATTTCTTTTTACTTCTCATGCAACTTTTTTGTTTATACCGAATACCCGCTTTAGAAAAAGTTACAAAAATCATGCTTGAATTGCATAATATTGCGCATATGCGACGATATTGCACAATTTTATGCAATATCGTTTTTGCCGCCGATTTTTGCAACTTTTCTTACTATTTCCGCTTCCTTGTCATTGCGAGCGAGCAACGCGAGCAGTCCAATCTCCTACATGGAACTTGTAAACTCTCTTAGCTCAATCTCCTCGCGTTCTCCGTCATTGCGAGGGCGTTTACGCCCGCGGCAATCCCCTACATGGAACTTGTAAACTCTCTTAGCTCAATCTCCTCGCGTTCTCCGTCATTGCGAGGGCGTTTACGCCCGCGGCAATCCCCTACATGGAACTTGTAAATCTCTATAAACATTTCCAAATTGCCATTATTTTCCTTTTATCCTTATATTCCCTCCTCTCTTTACTCATCACACATCTTCCACATACCGCCTACGCGTTCTCACCCCTTTACACACCACTGAATCAACCCTACGCTTAGTTATGATATAATAACTATATATTCACTGTATCGCAATTTCTTGACTGTTGCGGTAAAATATTGTATAATAGTGGCAACAAACTTAAGGAGTACATTATGGCAGTGAAGAAAGGCGGTCTCGGCCGCGGATTGAGCGCGTTATTATCGGGCGCGGAAGAAGAATATGAGGGTGCATACGGCGAAACCGAGAGCGGCGAGAAGACCGAAGCGGGCAACACTCCGGTTGAAATCAGCTTGAGCTTGATTGACCCAAATGTAAACCAGCCCCGCAAAACGTTTGACGAAGCGGCAATGAACGAACTTGCCAATTCCATACGCATACACGGCGTGATATCCCCCATTATTTTGGTTCCCAACGGAAACCGTTATATGATTATCGCGGGCGAACGCAGATATCGTGCGGCGAAGAAAGCGGGACTCATGAGCATTCCCGGCATCGTTCGTAACTATACGCAACAGCAGGTAAAGGAAATTTCGCTCATAGAGAACTTACAGCGCGAGGACCTTAATCCCATAGAAACCGCCAACGCTATCAAACAGCTTATGGAGGAATACAAATACACGCAAGAAGAGGTTGCCGACCGCATAGGCAAGAGCCGCCCCGCAATTGCGAATACGTTGCGACTCCTCACTCTAAGCCAAGCCGTGATTGATTTGGTTGCCGAAGGGCGTTTAAGTCCGGGACACGCGCGTTGCCTTGTAGTAGTTGAAAATCCCGAGGCACAACTCAAGCTCGCGCAAAACGGTATTGACAACAAAGTATCGGTGCGCGAATTCGAGAAAATGGTTAAAGCGTTCCTTACGCCTAAACAGGAAAAACCCAAGCAAGAGCAAAGCATAGAGCTTAAAGACCTTATCGGCAGAATGCAACGCACGTTCGCCACCAAAGTGTCCGCTTTGGGTAACGACCGCCGCGGAAGGATATATATCGATTATTACAACCGCGACGACCTCGACCGCATAGTAGAACTTATAGAGCGACTCGAGAAAGACAAAGCGCAAGACTAAACCGCCACATAACGCAATAAAAATGTTCCACGTGTAACAACGTGGGACTTTTTTTTATTGCTTAAAGTACGCGCAATTAGTTTAGATAGCGTTAGACAGCAATTGCCCATATATAGGTTGAAACAATAATTATAGCAGAAGATATTATACGATTGCCATTGTTTCTATAAGCTCAAGTATTCAACAGCAATATTCATATTCGGTAATAACCATATACAAGACTATTAAAGGAACTATTTGAATATGCCCGTAAAAGCCACCGCTCATTAGGCTTTATTTGAGATTGTGGCAATATGGGTTTACTCATAGCAGTAGCCAATGCAAGCAATCGAATATAGGCGGTTGACGAAGGCATACCGTAATAGGACAAGCCTCAATAAGCGGCTTTTTGCCCAAAAATTTGCCCTGCGCATGCCAAAAATAGGGCAAATTTGCCGTTTGAAATTGTTTGGAAATGTTTCACGTTAAACATGTGAAACATTGCTAATTTCCGTGAAACATTTTTTAACGGCGCAAATATATATGTTTTTATCGCTTTTTCGGTTAGCAATTGTTTAACGTGAAACTCTATTATATAATTATGTTTAATTGCAACGCGGGTTAATGCGCAATAGCTTTTATATTACGGAATACAAACAATTCTCGCATAGATAAGAACTACATTCAAAAACCAACTCCTGAACACAATAGTGCAGTAAGTTAATACTTAATCGTATCAGACGCCGCAATACAGCGTAAAGCACTTGGGCAATAGAACATTCGCAAATTATTACATGTTCTCACGCGTAGATTAGTTTAAGGCAAAATATACAACGCACCGTAAACTTTCTAAGCTCTTGCGGTTTTGCCGCCATTATAACTATTTGCTATAAATAGAGCAATGCATGTTAAAAGAATACTGCTGATTGTTATTGCATATAAGTTAACGATATCCGCAAAATAGATTACTTTTTACTTGTGGCGTATATCAACCATATAATACCATAATAGCATTTTGCCACGACCCGACAAAGAGTATTGCTCGCACCGTAACTTGTATTTTACATGCTATACGATTTGTATAATAAATATGAAATGAGTGAATTTGTAGTAAGCAAAAAACCTATTCAATAAACCTATAGCCATATAATCTCAAATCGAATAAGCGTAGATTTAATTTCTGTAGAAAAGCAAAAAATTTGTTTAATGTGAAACATTTTTCGACAAAAAGCACCTTAATATCTTTCCGATACGTAGATATAGTTATTATATAATAACTATATGGCACATGTAGGCTTATTTTTAGTGGACAATTCTACACATGCGATAAATATTGTTATTATTTAGTAACTCGCTATTTCTATTATGTTTTATGCTCGAGTTCCAAACATTGCGTTTGTCGGCTTTGGGGCTTTTAATGTGAAAACCGAATACAAGTTCTATACTGTTGAGCAAGCCATTTGTTTGTGCTTCATATAATAAAAGCTCAAACACCACTAAAAGTTTGCTAAGCCAACTGTCCCTGCGTTCGGAGAATATATTTGTTATGCTTTTACAATTATTTCTATTTGCCTTAATGCCAACAAGTTACACTTTTTATTAGATGGATTAATTCGGTAAAAATTCGGTAAAAATGTTGCAAATAATGTAAACTCGCATATTTGGCATTTTTTGGTAAAATACGCTCATTTTAGCGTTATGATTTAATAACTAAATTCAGAATGACCGATTTTTGCCCCGACCGAAAACTTGTCCGTTTTATAAGAAAACGCCATATTTAGACACGGGGACGCATAGTATTTGCATTTTGTGCATTTCCTTACTATTTTGAGGGGGCACGTGATAATTAAATGATTTGGCGAAAGGCTAACTACTATGTCATTGCGAGGAGCGTAGCGACGAAGCAATCTCAGACACGAGGACGGTGTAGTTGCTGTACTTGCTCCATGCAGGGGATTGCCACGGGCATAAATGCCCTCGCAATGACGGAAAAAAGAAAGTGCGCTCGCAATGACGGAAAAGAGAAAGTGCGCTCGCAATGACGAGGAGCGTTTACAGTGTCATTGCGAGGAGCGTAGCGACGAAGCAATCTCAGACATGAGGACGGTGTAGTTGCCGTACTTGCTCCATGCAGGGGATTGCCACGGGCATAAATGCCCTCGCAATGACAGTGTAATACTTGTTCCATGCAAGGGATTGCCGCGGGCATAAATGCCCTCGCAATGACAGATATGTTGAATATTAGATTTTGCGAGCAACTTGTTATTAAATGGTAACTATAATATTGCATGATGGGAGAATTTCGGCGGTATTTCTCGGTTTTGAAACTTTTTGTATATTTTTGACAGGTTCTAGAGCATAATAACAATATTATACAATTACCCCATGAAAAACGCATGTATTTTGTATTGCGGGTTTTCGATTGTGTAAAAAATTCAGAGCAGAATAAAATTGTAATTTGTATTTTTAGTAGGCAAGGCGTAAAATTCATACAAACACGTTGGCGGGATAGCAAAAGCCGCAAAATCGTACTGAAATCGAGTTGTGCACACTTATGCACAAAGTTATCCACAAAGTTGTCTACTTATCCACATTTGGGGCGAGTTTATTCACACACGATATCTTTTGTAAATTCGTTGTGTTTTTCCGGCGTTTCGTGATATAATAGCTGTAAGTAAAAATTCGTTCTCACAAAACGGGATTACGGCGAATACTTTGGTAACGTAGCCACAGTAAAAGGAGGTGAGGAGTTGCTGCCGCTCTTAATAATCGCGCTTGCGCTTGCCGTTACGGGACTGATTGCGGAATTTGCAAGCAACTATCACACTCAAGTGCGCTTGATACGAAAATTCTTTCGCATAAAAGACGTCGCAATAAACGAATACATAAAACAAACCGCGCTCAACAACAATATAGATTATATGAGCGCGTTCCCGGGCGGAACGCTGGATATTTACTCCTCAAACTCCGCAACCGAGCCGCAACCCGTATTATTGTGGGTGCACGGTGGCGGATACGTGGGCGGCGACAAAACTTGCATTGTTCCGTGGGCGCACGAAACCGCGGCAAAACTGAAAATCGCCGTAATCAGTATGAATTATTGTCTTGCGCCCGAGCATCATTATCCCGTGCCGCTCCTGCAAATTTGCGAAGCTCTGCGATTTTTGAAAAATCACGAAAGCGAGTACAACCTCGACACAGCACGTATTTTTATAGGCGGCGACAGCGCGGGCGCACAGCTTACGGCACAATTCGCCGCGCTGGTTTGCAACAAAGAATTACAAACCCGCATGAAAATTACGCCGCCGATTAGCGCGAACGACCTGCGCGGCATACTGCTTTGTTGCGGATTTTACAATATGGACACCGTAATGAAATCGCATTTTCCCGCAATGAAAACATTTTTATGGGCGTACACCAACAAAAAGAAAATAGGAAATTTCGATAAAAAAGACGATATGAGCGCAATCAAATACGTAAATTCGGACTTTTGCAACGTGTATCTCACATGCGGCAACGCCGACCCGTTCATAGACCAAGCGCACGAAATGTCGGAAATTTTACGAGCGGCAAACATATCGCGCGAAATATATCTTCCCGCGCCCAAAGGCAAAAAACTCGGTCATGAATATCAATTCGACACAACCACGGAAGAAGGCAAAATTGCACTCGACAAGGCGGTGAATTTCATTGCGGCAAGATTGTAAAAACAATATAAACCCCGAAATTGCGGACAAGCAAATACGCCCCAAACCGCTGTTTTCGGTGCAAGCTCCGCGCATACACGGACTGGATTTATTGCGCGGAATATGTATACTTTTAATGGTTCTCGACCATATTTCTTACGACTTTTTCGCTCTGATACCCGGCGGCTGGGGATACGATTTTCACAATTCCGCGCCCGCCTGGATAGTGGCGTTAAGCGATTTTTCGCGCGAGTGGTGGCACAGTTCTTTCAGAATGGCGTCGCGCCTAACCGTTATTTGCATGTTTTTCGCGATAAGCGGAATAAGCACGTCGTTTTCCAAAAACAACTTTTTGCGCGGCTTCAAACTCGCGCTCGCATCTATGATTTTAACGATTTTCACCACGCAGGCGGACAAGCTGTTTAACCTCGGCGTGAGCATACTTTTCGGTGTTTTGCACTGCATGACGGTAGCTATTTTGCTTACCGCAACTCTCGAATTACTGCTCAAAGACAAGGCGAAATACGCCTGTTTGGGATTGGGAATGCTGTTCTTCATATGGGGTTTGAGCTTCAATTTCTTGATGACTCATAGCGGCGGAGGGCAACTTTTTCGCGACGAAATCGGCTTAATCGAATACCTCGAGCTAATGATAGGCTCGCGCTGGTACGGAGCGGATTGGTTCGGCATTATGCCGTGGGCGGGCATATTTTTGATAGGGGTATACGGCGGCAAAGAGCTGTATAAATACCGCGTTTCTTACCTGCCCGTATTGGGCGCAAAGCCATTCAAACCCCTGTGTTTCGTGGGCAGAAAGGCGATATGGTTTTACCTGTTGCACCAGCCCGTAATAATGGGTATCGTTGCGCTTATATGCGCATTTTACGGAATTTCAATACTTTGAAAAGGATTTAATCATGACCGAAAACGAGCTGTTTATAAACAAAGGACTGCAATTCGAAAACGCCGTTTCGCTGTATTCGCCCGTGCGAAAAACGGCGGAACTGTTTCCCAAACACACCGCTTTGCGCTTTATGGGCAAAAACATAAGCTATGCCTCGCTCGACAAAAAAGTGACAAAACTTGCGGTAAATTTACTAAAGCTCGGACTCGAAAAAGGCGAGGCGGTCACCTTTGCTTTGCCCAATATTCCCGAAAGCGTATACCTGCTTTACGCGGCGGCTCACTCGGGTTTGAAATGTTCTCCTTTGCACCCTCTTTCCACTCCCGAAGCAGTATGTTCGGCAATGAAAAAATCGGGGAGCAGAATAGCGTTTGTGCTCTCCGATAACGCGCAAAAAATAGCCGAAAAGTGCGATTTTGCAAAAATAATAGCCGTAAACCCCGCAAATTCGCTTATTTTGGGCAAACGCTTGTATTCGATAAAAAATCCGCAGCCGCGTGAGGGCGGGAATTTACACCGCTTTTCTTCGTTCGAAAAACAACCCGAAAGCATAGTTTTGCCGCAAAAATCGATAAGCTGTCCCGCATGCGAAAACACCGACGTTTTGTTGCAATCGGGCGGCACTACGGGCACTCCCAAAGTGATTGGATTGAGCGCGAATTCGATAAACAATCTTGCCAAAAAGGGACTTTGGATACTCGGCATAGAAAAGGGGACGGATAGCGGAATGCTTAGCGTTTTGCCGGTATTTCACGGCTTCGGGCTTGCAATGGGAGTGCACGCAATGCTGTGCCACGGCGGCAAAAACGTGCTGTTTCCCAAGTTCCGCAGAGCGTCGGCGATAAAGGAAATCAAGCGCGGAAACGTGCAGTTCGTAATAGGAGTGCCGAGGCTGTACGAAGCCCTCTTATCGCACCCCGATTTCAACGGCAAAATGCTTCGTTCGCTTTCCGTCGCGTTCGTCGGCGGCGATTTCGTTCCGCGCACTCTGCTCGAAAGTTTCGACCGTCACATAAAAAAGAACGGCGGCACGTGCCGATTGTTCGAGGGGTACGGACTTACCGAAACGGTAACGGTTTGTTCGGTAAACACATATAAAGACAACCGCGGCGAAACCGTGGGCAAACCGCTTTTGGGCTTGGAGATAGAAGCGTTTGATTTCTCGGCAGAGCCGCCCGCGCCGTTGCCGCGCGGCGAAAAGGGCGAGCTTTCGGTTTCGGGCGACACTCTCATGGAAGAATACGTTGCCGACGCCGACGCAACCGAAAAGGTGTTTTTCACTCACGGCGGCAAAAAGTTCGTTAAAACAGGCGACTGCGGATACGTAGACTCCGACGGTTTCGTTCATTTCGTATCGCGCTACAAGCGCATTATAAAAGTTAAAGGCATACCGGTGTATCCCATGGAAATAGAACAGCTTGTTTGCGCCATGCCCGAAATAAGAGGAGCTTGCGCCGTGCCGCTCTCAAATAACGGCGGCGAACAAAAGATAATACTTTTCGCAGAGAGCGACAACCCCGCGCTCGGCGAGCAAATTCGCTCGAACATACGCGAAAAAATTTCGGTGTACGCCGAGCCGCACGATATAGTTTTCGTTAAAGAATTTCCGCGCACCGACGTTAGCAAAATAGACACCAAAATACTGCTCGCAAACTACTCAAACAAAAAGATTTAATGTAAATTTAATTTCGCCGATTGCCCGTAACGCTTAACAAACGCATATTTTTGTATTATAATAATTAGAAAAAATCGAAAAACGGAGAAAAACCATGCTCGAACTCAAAAAGATTACAAAAGATTACGCCGTAGGCGACGGAAAGGTTCAGGCGCTCAAGGGAGTGGATATATCTTTTCGAAAGAGCGAATTCGTTTCCGTTCTCGGGCCGAGCGGTTGCGGCAAAACAACGCTTCTAAACATAATAGGCGGGCTCGACCATTACACGAGCGGAGAAATGTACATAGACGACGTGAGCACCAAAAACTACGGCGACCGCGACTGGGACACCTACCGCAATCACCGCATAGGCTTCGTTTTCCAAAGTTACAATCTGATACCGCACCAAACCATATCGCAAAACGTGGAACTCGCGCTCAATATTTCGGGCGTTGACAAAGCCGAGAGAGTGCGCAGAGCGCACGAAGCGCTCGATAAAGTGGGGCTTAAAGGGCAGTACAACAAAAAGCCCAATCAATTATCGGGCGGACAGTGCCAACGCGTGGCGATTGCCCGCGCACTCGTAAACGAGCCCGAAATACTGCTTGCCGACGAACCGACGGGCGCGCTCGACACCGTAACTTCGGTGCAAATAATGGACCTGATACAGGATATTTCAAAAGAACGTCTTGTTATAATGGTTACGCACAATCCCGAGCTTGCAGAAAAGTATTCCACGCGCATCATAAAATTGCTTGACGGCGAAGTGGTAGCCGACTCCAATCCGTTCGGCGGCGAAACAGAAGAAGAAAAAGAGCCTGCAAACGAAAAAGAAACTAAAGAAAAAGAAGCGCAAGCGGCAATTGCGGAAACACAAAAACCCAAAACGAAAAAAGCAAAACTTTCCTTTTGGTCGGCGTTTAAGCTGTCGGCGCGAAATCTGCTTTCCAAACTCAAGCGCACTTTGCTCGTTTGCTTCGCCGGCTCTATAGGCATAATAGGCGTGGCTACGGTGCTTGCGGTGTCTACGGGCGTGCAAAACTTTATCGCCGACATGCAAAACGATATGCTTTCGGGCAATCCCGTGCGCATAAGCACCGAAGCTCTCGATATGACCGCAATTATGGAAAGCATGAACGCAATGGAAAAAGCGGGCGCGGCGTCATCTTCCATAGAAAACGGCAAGATAAACGTGGAGCAGATGATAGAGTATCTTGCCGAACGCGGCGGAGAAATGGAGTCCGCCATGATACGCAACGATATCACAAACGAATACCTCGAATACGTAAAAGCCATGCCCGAGGAATACTACGCTTCAGTTTCGGCAACATACGGAATTAACTCGTCGCTCAACTTATACACCGATTTTAAGTTGGAAGCGTTGCCGAGCTCGGCGGACGGCGAAACATCAAACCCCACCGAAACGAAAACTATGTCTTTGGCGGCGGCAATAGAAATGTATACGCACATGCTCGGAAAAACCGAGTTCAAGGACTACGCGCAGTACATACCCATGTTTACCGACCATTTCAGACAATTGCCCGGAGATAAAGACTTTATACTTTCGCAGTACGATATAATTTCTGACAAATCAACGAGCAAATTCGCCGAAGAAGAGGACGAAATAATGCTCGTTGTGAGCGACAAATACTCGCTCACCGACTTGACTCTTGCGCAATTCGGCTATTTCTCTCAAGACGAATTTTTGAATATTGCGTACAAAGCCATAAAAGACGACCCCGACGCGCAAGACAAATACGACGAAAATCTTTGGAAAGACAAATTCACCTATAGTGAACTGCTCGGAAAAACCTTTACCTGGTATCCGAACGACACCATATACCAAAGTACGGAAAACATGCCGCCTATTCCGGGCTCGAGCATAAACAAAGAAAACGTACCGTTTACGTACCGTTCTACCGTAGATAACAGCTTTACGGGCGGAAAAAAACTTAAAATAACCGCTATATTGCGCCCTAAAGAAGGAATGGCGTACGGCAGCATGCAATCGGGCTTTTATTACACGAGCAAATTTACCGACGCGGTGATTGCCGACGGATTAAATTCCGAAATAGTAAAATACCTCAACGATAACGAGTTAGAGAGTTTTTCTTCCGCTCCGAGCACTGCGGGCGGCAACGATTTTAAGGTGGTGTTGTATCCTTTTCAATACGTGCTAAACGGCGAACCTCAAGCGGGATACGGAGTTGCGGGCACAATGAACCAACTTAGTCTTCTGCTCGGCGCAATGGGCGGAGGCTCGGCAAACGGCGGGCAGGAATACAAAATATACACTCTTTCAAAGCGCGACCTCGGCGGCGTAAACACTCCGAGCGCGATATCCGTTTATCCCACCGATTTCGAGTGGAAAAACAAAGTTTGCGCCTATCTCGATAAATGGAACGAAAGCGGCGATATAACCGTAGGCGACAAAGTTATAACCGCCGAGCAGAGGGAAGAAATAAAATACACCGACAATCTCGGACTGGTAATCAGTCTTGTAAACGACCTTATAGATATAGTTACAGCCGCGCTTATCGCGTTTACCGCGCTGTCGCTCGTTGTGTCTACGGTGATGATAGCGATTATAACCTACGTTTCGGTAATGGAGCGCGTAAAAGAAATAGGCGTGATACGCAGTTTGGGCGGTAGAAAGCGCGACGTTTCCGCGTTGTTCGTAGCCGAAACCTTTATAATAGGCGGCTCGTCGGGCGTATTCGGCATAGCCATAACTTACTTGCTGTCGTTTATATTAAATATGATACTCGGAACGCTGTTCGGAATTTATTCCATTGCGGCGTTGCCCGTTCTCTCCGCGGTGGTTATGATAGGAATAAGCATACTGCTTACGGTGATTGCGGGACTAATCCCCGCCAGCCTTGCGGCTAAGAAAGACCCCGTCGACGCGCTAAGAAGCGAGTAAATTTTCTTTCGGATGAGATTGCTTCGTAGGGCTACGCCCTCCTCGCAATGACGTTTTTAACCGTTAAACTTTCTACTTGGGTAAAAACAATTTTTCGGTCATTTTAAGCATAAAATTTTGCGAAAAAATCTTGGAGCAAAAATATAAAAATTTATATTTCGCGCCTATTATATAAAGCGCGCCCTTCTTTTTCACGCTTATCTTAAGTATTTTTTTGCTTGCCTTTTCGGCGTTCATGCGCTTGTTTTCTCTGCCGTCCACTTTGTTTTGAGCCGCTTCCACGCTTAAGCCGTATCTTTCGTTGGTATCGGTGTATTTAAGTCTGTTTGCGGTAAATTCGCTTTTTATATCTCCGGGGCAAATGCAAACCACGTTTATTCCGCTATTTTTAAGTTCCATTCTTAAACCGAAAGCGAGCATGTTGAGCGCGGCTTTCGCACTGCAGTACACGCCGCGAAAAGGCAGGGCGAACAGTGCGCACGCCGAACTTATCATTACTATTTTGCTCCCTCTTTGCATGGCGGGCAACAGCTCTCGAGTAAAAACGAGCGGGGCAAAGTAGTCTACCTCCGCAACGTATCTTATTTTTTCTTCGGGCAACAGCTCGGTTGCGCCCGAAATTCCCAGTCCCGCGTTGTTTATAAGTAAATCGACGCGCCCGTATTTTTCGGTTATTTCTTTCGCCGCTGTTTTGGTTTGCTCGGCGCAAGACAAATCACATTTGAAAAAGTCGCATTCCGTACCGTTATCCGTTTTAGGTTCGGAGCGGGAAACGCACACCGTTTTATATCCGAGTTTTATAAGTCCGCCGATTAGTTCGCGCCCTATTCCGCTGCTTCCGCCCGTTACTACCGCTACTTTTTCACCGTAATTTTTGTTCATTATTTTATTATATCACCCAAACGGCGGCAAATCAATCTTTTTTTATGTTTTAACTCCTTTTACAGCGCGGAAACGATTACTTGACAAACTCATTCAAATAGAGTAAAATGCTTGTATGGTAATTTCACCTCAAATGCTTTGGGCGGAACACGACCGAACGTTGCTCCCTTTGGACGTAAGCGAAATAGCGTCGGTAACCGCGGAAAACGGCGTTGAAAAACATTTGTATTTCAACGGCGAGGCAACGCCCGCGGGATGCACGCGAATATACGCGCGGTTATTCGTCCCTACCGAAAAGACAAACAAACTCGTAATAATAATGCTCGACCCCGACTCCGATATAAGCAAAACGGATATTTCGGAATATACGGGCGAGGGCAAAGCTCTTTTGATAGTGGACTATGCGGGCAACGTAGCCGACCGCATGAGATTTACCATTTATCCGCCGCCGCTTTCTTTTGCCAACTATTCGGCGGAAAACCTGTACAAAAAAACCGAAAGTCCGCAAAAATCCTGCCATTACGTGTGGACTGAAATATGCTTGCGAGCTATCACTTTCGCGCAAAGCGAGGGCTACGAAAAAGTTGCGCTCGTGGGAGTGGGGCGGGGCGGCGCACCCGTACTCAGAAGCGCGGCGATATGCGATTATCCGTCTTGCGCGGCTTCGTTTTTCTCGCCCGGATTTTTCCCGCCCGCGGATGACCCCGAACTTATGGAAATCAGCGTTAGTTTGGACGTAACGGGCTATTCGCAAATACTCAAAGTTCCGTTTTTGCATCAGTGCTGTTCCAACGACACCGACTCGTCGCTCGACGCAATTAGCGAGCTCAGCAACAAATCAGCGGACAAAGACATACTTTATATATCCAAACGAAGCAGCGGAAAATGCGAGAAAAACATTCTCAATATCGTTCCTCGCGCAAACCGCATATTCACAAAAGAAACAATAGAAAACCTTAAAATGTTTTTGAATTTGTATCTCGGCGACGAAAATTCTTGCGAAATCAAAGATAATCTCGCGCCGCCGCTCAACCTTTCAATATCCGGCGGCGAAAAAAGAATGTATTTTTCGGTTAAATGCGCCGTAAAATTAAAGGAAGCTCAGTTGTACGTTTCGCACGGCGTTACCAATCCCGCATACAGGAATTGGCGTGCCGTTTCGCTCGAAAAGGCGGGCGAAGACGAATACATAGGTTATACCGAAGTGTATTCTTTGGATAAACCCATATACTCGTTTGTGTCGGCAACCACGCAGGAAGGATTTACGTACTCAACGCAGGTTATAAAAAAGTTGCCTTCCTCTCTCGATATAACGCCCACCACCATAGTGAAACGCCGCCTTATATACGACAGCGATATGGGCACGGACGATTTTTTCACCGAAGGCGACGGCGAGCCCTTAATAAAGAAAGGACCTTTTTCAATAAGCGGAATTTGCGCTCAAAACGGACTGTTTACGTACAAACTCGGCGACGTTGCGTTCAGCGGCGGACCGGACGTAAATCTTCAGTTTTTGCTTTTCTCGCCCACTCCGCAGGAAATTACCTTTTCTTTTACCGACAGCGACCGTTTTTTGACTTATTCGTGCAAAAAATACGTAACTCCCGATACCGATTGGACTAAAGTTATGATATCGCCGTCCGAGCTTAGGTCGAGCGAGGGAACTTTCACGGGCTGGAACAACGTAATTCTTCTTAAAATAGACGCTCCCAACGAAATTATAATAAGTTCGATTTTGTGGGTATAATATCAAAATGAAAAAAAACAAAAAACAAAAATGGGAAATAGTCATTAAAGACCGTTTTCTTACAAACGAGAAACCCGAAAATCCCTACGTAGTGGCTTTTCTGTATTTCGTTGTGTTCTTTTTGAGTTTTTTGCTTATTTTCGTTTGTTTCTTTCAACTTTGCAACATAAGCGGACAAAGCATGGAAAGCACCTATCACAACGGCGACCACGTGCTTTTGCTTAAAGTCACCTCCACTTACGAGAGAGAGGACGTAATAGTAATAACCAAAGACGTTCAAAACAAGAAAACCAACATTATAAAGAGAGTTATAGCCGTTGAGGGCGACGTACTAATATTCGAACCTTACAAAAACGAAGAAACGGGCGAGGAACTCGTAGCCGTTCATAGAAAGAACAGAGGCTCCGACAAATTCGTAAAGCTCGAAGAAAGCTACATCAAAGAGCCTATGAAAAAAAACTCGGGTAAGTTTTCCAACGATTTTCCTTTCGATACCGAAATCAAGATACCCGAAGGAAACGTATTCGTAATGGGCGACAACCGCAACCACAGTAACGACTCGCGCACCGAAGACGGATTTTTTTATCCCGTGGAAGCCGTGTACGGAAAATCCGTACTTACGGTTAGCAAAGGTTCCATACTCGAATATCTTCTTCAACTATTATATCACGACCGCAACACCGCGGACTGACGGTAAAACACGAAATAAGGGAGAAACAAAATGATAAAGATAACCTGCGACTCCACGGCGGACCTCGATTACCTTTTCGAAAAAAGAAACATTGATTTTCTGCCGCTTATAGTAACTTTGGGCGCAAACAGCTTTTACGACGGAGTGGATATCGCCCCGACCGATATATTTTCTTACGTAAAGGAAAACGGCGCTCTGCCCAAAACCGCCGCAAGAAGCGAAGAGGACTTTTACGAGTTTTTCAAAAAGTATACCGACTGCGGCGACTCGGTAATACATTTCAATATTTCGAGCAAATTTTCGGCAAGCAACGAAATGGCAAAAAAGGCGGCGGCTCGGCTTAACAACGTATTCGTAGTAGACAGCTACAATCTTTCCACAGGCACGGGACTGCTTGCGATGCACGCCGCGGATATGGCGGAAAGCGGCTGTTCGGCACAAGAAATTTACGGCGAAATAAAAAACAGAATACCGTTCGTACAAGCCTCTTTCGTGGTTGACACCATGGAATATTTGAGAAAGGGCGGACGGTGCAGCGGAATTGCGAGTTTTGCCGCGTCGGTACTGAGAATAAAACCCACCATACTCGTTAAAGACGGCGGCATGGTGGTAGGCAAAAAATACATGGGTAGTTTCGACAAAGTAATACTCAAATACGTTGCCGACACGCTGAACTCTTTTAATACTCCCGACTACACGCGCATATTCGTCACTCACACTTACGCCGACCCTCAAACGGTGGAATTCGTAAGGCAGGAAATACAAAGACTTGCGCCGTTCAAAGAGATTATCGAAACCAAAGCGGGTTGCACGGTAACGAGCCACTGCGGAAAAAACACGTTGGGCATACTCTATATAAACGACGGCAAAAAGTAAGGAGAAAAGTTTGCGGCTCATTTCACGGTATCTTCAAAGCATAAATATCCCCACCGACAAAGCGGCGGACGCGGAAAACAAATTTCGCGTCTACCGTGATTTTTTAATCGAACAAAACAAACTGTTCAATCTCACTGCCATTACCGACCCGCAGGAAATAGTAACAAAGCACTTTATAGACTCGCTCGCCGCACTCCCTTACGTAAACGGAAAGGTTGCCGATATAGGAACGGGCGCGGGCTTTCCGGGAATGGTTTTGGCTATAGTAATGCAACAAAACGAGTTCGCTCTCATAGACAGCCTAAACAAGCGCGTAAATTTCTTAAACGAATTACGCGACAAACTCGGTTTAACCAACGCGCACGCAATTCACTCCCGAGCGGAAGACCTTCCCAAAACTCAAACTTACGATACGATTGTTTCCCGAGCGGTATCGAGGTTAAACACGCTTTGCGAATACTGCTTGCCATTCGTTAAAACCGGCGGCACGTTTATATCTTATAAATCGGACGATTGCGAAGAGGAAATAAACGAAGCAAAAACCGCAATAAAGATATTGGGCGGAAAAATAGAGGACGTAAAACAGGTTAACGTATTCGGTACGGATATAGTTCGCAAGCTCGTTTTGATTAAAAAAATAAAAGAAACGCCTCAAAAATATCCGCGCTCGCAAAACAAACCCAAAAAACAGCCGCTTTAGCAAGTAAGTATATATTATTATTAGGTAGCAGTAGTGTAAGTAGAAAGCGTGTATATGTGGATACATCCGTATTTAGTGTTTTTAGGTATAAAAATATTAAAATGTGGGCAAGATAATGTGTTACGCACAAAAACCGCAATGTGGACAACCCACTCAAAACGACCCACTTATATAAACATTATATACACACTCTACAGTGTATAACCGCATATAATAAAAAAGTTATCCACACACTTATCCACAATGTGGATAACTCGCAGTGCATAGATTGTGCAATGTGTGCATAAAGGAAAAAAGACAATGACAAACAGCGAAAAAGACGTAATAGCGGCAATAGCCACGCCGCACGGCCGCGGCGCGATAAGTTGCATAAGGCTGTCGGGCGCGGGAAGCGTGGAAACGGCAAAGAAAGTAACCGAGGGTTTCGACGGAAAGAGTCACGCGCTTATGGTGAATTGCAAGTTTAGTTCCAAAGTGCGCGATAAAATAATGGCGGTTGCCTTTCTCGGAAACAAAAGTTACACGGGCGAGGAAAGCGTGGAGCTGTATTTTCACGGCGGCAAATATCTTACCGAGCAAGCTCTTTTGTGCATACTTGACGCGGGCGCGAGAATGGCTGAAGCCGGAGAATTTACGCGCCGCGCGTTTATGAACGGCAAAATCGATTTGACTCAAGCCGAGGGCATAGGCGATTTGATAGACGCCGACAGCATGCTTGCGCTCGACTCCGCATACGAGCAGAGCGAGGGAAAGACGAGAAAAACCATAGACGAAATATATAATCAAACGGTTACGGCGGCGGCGAAAGCCGAGGTGAGCATAGACTACCCCGAAGAGGACGTACAGGAGCAGACGAACGAAGAAACCGTAAAAGATATAGACGACGCGCTCGAAAATATAAGAAAGGAACTTAAAGGATACAACGGCGGCAGAATTAAGCGAGAGGGACTCAGAGTAGTGCTCACGGGCAAGACCAACGCCGGCAAAAGCACTCTTTTCAATACCTTGCTCGGAGAGGACAGAGCGATTGTGTCCGACGAGGAGGGCACAACGCGCGACGCCGTGGAAGAAAAGATGATATACAGAGGATGCGCGTTTGTGCTCGTAGACACCGCGGGACTGCGCGAAACTGACAGTAAAGCCGAAAAAATGGGCATAGAGCGGAGCATACGCGAAGCGAAAGAAGCGGACGTTGTGATACGCGTTGTGAGAAAAAAAGAGCAAATAAGCGGCAAAACCGTTGACGAAAACACCGTTATCGTGTTAAACTCTTGTAAATCTTTTATATCCGAAGAACAAAACGGTTCAAACGGAATAATAGTATTAAACGCCAAAACGGGCGAGGGCGCGGAAAAACTCAAAGAAAAACTATACGAAATATCCAAGTTCAAAACCCAAAGCGGCGGCTCGGTAAACAACGCTCGGCAGTATGCCGCGCTCAAAGTAGCGGAAGAAAGTTTGGAGCGAGCGAAGATTGCCGTGAACACTCTCACCGCCGACTGTGTTTGCGCCGACTTGAGAGAAGCTCTCGACTCGCTCGGGAGCGTAACGGGCAAAAATCCGAGCGACAGCGTAATAGACGAAATATTTTCCAAATTCTGCGTTGGCAAGTAGCATATCGTTAGGTATTAACGTCATTGCGAGGAGTACTTGCGGTTATAATGTCATTGCGAGGAGTACATGCGATTATAATGTCATTGCGAGGAGGGCGTAGCCCGACGCGGCAATCTCGAAATCGTTAGATATTAATGTCATTGCGAGGAGTCCGTAGGACTACGCGGCAATCTTGAAATCGTTAGGTATTAACGTCATTGCGAGCGAACGCAGTGAGCGTGGCAATCTCCTGCATGAGAAAGGAATGTTAATGAAAATTATCGATACCAACAAAAAAGCGTATTTCGACTACGAAATAACCGATACGATAGAGGCGGGCATAGTGCTCGAAGGAAGCGAGGTGAAGTCGGTCAAACTCGGCAATGCAAGATTGCGCGATAGCTTTTGTCAACTCGACGGCGGCGAACTGTGGATAAAAAACTTCTTCATATCGCCTTACGAGAAAGGCAATTCGTTCGCACCCGACGCGCGAAGAAACCGCAAGCTGCTGTTGCACAGAGCGGAAATAGACAAACTCGAAGGTAAAGTGCGTCAAAAAGGTCTTACCCTAATACCCACAAAATTGTATTTCGTGAAAAATAAGGTTAAAATCGAGATAGGAGTGGGGCGGGGCAAAAAACTTTACGATAAGCGTGATACAGCTCGCGACAAAGCGATAAAGAGGGACACCGACCGAGCAATTAAAGAAATGGGCAAATAAATCAAAACGGAGCGCGAGTAAATGGAATTTAACGAATTTTTGAAAGAGGTTATGCCCAAGATAGAAAGACTGGGCGAAATGGCGCGAGAAAGCACCGTAATAGACAATACGTTTTATTACAGGTACGACGTTAAGCGCGGATTGCGCGACCAGCAGGGCAAAGGAGTGCTTGCGGGACTTACCGATATTTCGGAAGTGGTAGGCAAAACCAAAGACGCCGAGGGCAACAGCGTGCCTTGCAACGGAACTCTGCGTTACCGCGGCATAGATATAAAAGATATAGTGCGCGGCTTTGTGAGCGAGAACAGGTTCGGCTTCGAAGAAACCGCGTATCTTTTGTTGTTCGGTTCGTTGCCGAGCAAAAAGGAACTCGGAGAGTTCAACGAACTTTTGTGCGGTTTCCGCTCTCTGCCCGTTTCGTTCGTGCGCGACGTTATAATGAAAGCTCCCAGCGTGGATATGATGAACGGCTTGAGCAGAAGCGTGCTCACGCTCTACTCTTACGACGACAACGCCGACGATATTTCCATACCCAACGTGCTGAGACAGTGTTTGCAACTTATAGCGCAGTTCCCGCTCGTGAGCGTGTACTCGTATCAGGCTTATAAGTATTACCACGAAGAGGGCGGGCTTGTGATAAACACCTGCAAAAAAGACCTCTCCACCGCGCAAAACATGCTGAGGCTGTTGCGCCCCGACGGAAAATATACCGAGCTCGAAGCCAAGATACTCGATATGATGCTCGTCCTGCACGCCGAGCACGGCGGCGGCAACAACTCCACTTTCACAACGCACGTGGTGTCGTCGAGCGGCGCGGATACATATTCGGTGATAGCGGCGGCTCTCGGCTCGCTCAAAGGACCGAGGCACGGCGGAGCGAACATAAAGGTTACCAAAATGTTCGAAGATATGAAAGAAAATCTTCGCGATAACAGCGACTCCGCAGTAAAAGACTACTTGTATAAACTGCTCAATAAGGAAGCGTTCGATAAATCGGGGCTTATATACGGTATAGGGCACGCGGTGTATTCCATGAGCGACCCTCGCGCCGAAATACTCAAAGCCTACGTTGAAAAGCTCGCAGAGGCGAAAGGAAAGACCGACGAATACGAGCTTTACGCCAAAGTGGAACGGCTCGCGCCTCAAATAATCAACGAAAACCGCACCATGTACAAAGGCGTTTCGGCAAACGTGGACTTTTATTCGGGATTTGTAAATTCCATGCTCGGCATACCCACCGAACTGTTTACGCCCATATTCGCGGTAAGCCGCATAGTGGGGTGGAGCGCACACCGCATAGAAGAACTCAGCAACAAGGGCAAGATAATCCGCCCGAACTACAAGTGCATTTCGGAAATAAAAGAATACGTTCCCATAGCGGAAAGAAAATAGCATGACTCCCGTTAACAAAAACGACGTTGTGGAAATAGAAATAGACGGGCTCGGATATGACGGCGAGGGCATAGCGCACATAGGCGGATACACCGTTTTCGTGCGTTACGCGTTGCCGGGCGAAAAGGTGCGGGCCCTGATAATTTTGGCAAAGCCCACTTTTGCGGTGGGCAAGCTCCAAAACATATTGCGGCTTTCGCCCGATAGGGTAGAGCCGTTTTGTCCCGTTTACGGAAAGTGCGGCGGTTGTGTATTGCAGCATATGTCTTACGCGGCGCAACTCGAGTTCAAGCGGAAGTCGGTAGAAGATACCTTTTTCAAGTCGGCGCGGCTTAGAGCGAGCGCGGACAAAACGGTTGAAAGTCCGCTTACAAAAAACTACCGCAACAAGATGAGTTTGCCCGTGCGCGGCAATCCCGCGCAAATAGGTTTTTTCGCTTTGGGCTCGCATCGCGTTGTGCCCGTGTCCGATTGCCCCGTTCAGTTCGAGGGAAACGGTAAACTGATTGAAGCGTTCGGCAAATTTTTGCACGAAAACGGTATTTCGGGCTACAACGAAACCGACGGCTCGGGTTCGGTTAGGCACATAACCGCTCGCAAGCTGGGGGATTTTTACACCGTAACCGTAGTGTCGAACGGCAACCATGGCAAAAAGTTAAAAAAATTCGACGAGGTTTTGCGTAATCTCTACGGCGAAAAGTACGCCTACTACATAAATTACAACACTTTGCGCAACAACGTGATTTTGGGCAAAGAGAGCGAACTTATAGGCGGAACGCCCGCCGTTTCGGTGCAAAACGGGCTGGAAATAAGCGTGCACCCGCAAAGTTTCTTTCAGGTGAACGACGGCGTGCGCGAACTTTTATATCGCGAAGCGGCAAAAGAGGCGGACGCGTCGGTAATTCTCGACGCCTACAGCGGCGCGGGAGTGCTGTCCGCCGTTTTGGCACGCACCGCCGAAAAAGTAATCGCGGTGGAAATAGAGCCAAAGGCGGTGGACTCGGCAAACGCCATGCTTATTAAAAACGGTATAGCTAACGTGCAAACGGTGTGCGGCGACTGCGCGGAAAAACTGCCCCGAATAATAAGCGAACTTTCCTCCGCCGACAAATATAAACTCGGCGCGGTGCTCGACCCTCCTCGCTCGGGTTGCGACTCCCGCGTACTCGAAGCGATAATATCCGCAAATCCCCCCAAAATCATATATATTTCGTGCAACCCCGCAACCCTCGCCCGCGACTGCTCGCGACTCATCTCGGGCGGCTACGAAATTTCCCGCCTAACCCCTTTCGATATGTTCCCTCACTCCGCAAACGTCGAGACGCTTTGCGTGCTCGAAAGAAAATAAAGTAATTTACATTTTCGTCGCTATGTGTTACAATATAGAAAACGAAACGAGCGGCGGAAAAGCGTATGCAAAAAGAAAAGCTGAATAAGTGGGCGGAGTTGTTGCTCGATACGGGCAAGCGCAACAATCTGATAAATTTTAAGGACACGAAGTCGGGAACGGCGGAAATTTTGTTGCCCGATTTTTATACGGTGTTCGAAAAAGTCGAAAAGGGCGGAAGGCTCGAGGTGTACGACGCGAGCATAGAGCGCGACGACGAGTACCGAAACAAAGACGAGGACAAACCGCGCCGATTGAGTCGCGACGAGTTTTTGTATAAATACAGGCTCAAAGCGGGGCGCAACCAAACTCTTATATACAGTTCGTCGTTTAATTCGATAACGGCGGTAAAAAACTTAGACAAAAAAGCAAAGAGCGCGATAGAGGAAACGGGCGTAAACATAGCGTTTGCCGCTCTCGGATTTATGCGTTGGTTCGAGTCGGACGAGTCGCAGTACGTAATGCGCGCTCCGTTGTTGCTCGCGCCCGTAAAGATTGAGAACGAGTCGGCGGCAGACCCCTACTACATAAAATTCGAAGACGACGAGATAATTACAAATCCGGCGTTTGCCTTCAAGCTCAAAAACGATTTCGGGATAGAACTGCCCGACTACGACGAGGACGAGGGTGCGCTTAACTATTTCAACAAAGTGGCAAAGCTCGTAAAAGCGTTGGATTTTACGGTGCTTACCGAGTGCAAACTCGGCACGTTCTGTTTTCAGAAAATCAACATGTACGAGGACGTGACCGAAAACGCCGAGAAAATCGTGCAAAACGAAACGGTGCGGGCGTTGCTCGGCGAACCCGCGGAAAAAAGCGGGGAGGCGGGCGAGCCTGCCGAGTCGGCAAAGTTCGACGAACTGTGTAACGTAGTAGACGCCGACTCCAGCCAATGCGAAGCCATAGAGCTTGCGGGCAGGGGCGAAAGTTTCGTGTTGCAAGGACCTCCCGGCACGGGCAAAAGCCAGACCATAACCAACATAATAGCCAAACTGCTTTCGTGCGGCAAAAAGGTGCTGTTCGTGTCCGAAAAGCTCGCCGCGCTTAACGTGGTTTACGGCAAACTCAAGGCGGCGGGGTTGGAAGAATTTTGCCTCGAGCTTCACAGCCACAAGGCGAACAAAAAAGAGGTTATCGCCGAGCTTTGCCGCACTTTGCGATTAGACAACACCGTGGTGTCGGCGCGGGCGGATAAAGAGCTTGAAATACTCCGCGGCGAAAAGAAAGCAATAGAAGATTACTGCGCCGAACTGCACGCGGTGCGCGAGCCTATAGGCAAATCGTTTTACGATATGTGCGAGGAGGTTTCGGCTCTGAGAAACGCGCCCGACCTCGAGTACGTGATTTCGGATATTTCGCTTAAGGGCGAAGAGTTTTTGACCGAGGCGGAAGGGCTGTTCAAAAGGTTCGCGGGCTTTGCCCAAACCGTGGGGTACGATTACAGGCGAAACGTATGGTACGGCTACGCGGGGACGGATACAACTTACGCCGCCGTGGCGAAGATAAAAGAACGGCTTACGGCAACCGAGGAACTTTGCGGCGAGCTCGGGGAACTGCGCGACTTAATCGCAAAAAGATACCTAACCTCCGCCGCCGACGGAATAAAGCGGGCGCAGGCGTTCGCCTCGCTGTTCGACCTACTCGACGACTGCGAATTCGTTACTCCTCGGCTTTTGAGCGTAAGCGCGGTGCAAAAAGCGGACGAAGCAGTAAAGAAGATGCACGCGCTCGCAAACGAAATAATTTCGCTTAGAGCGCAACTCGGCGAGATTTTCGACGAAGATATATATAAGCTGGACGGCAAAACGGTATACAAAAAACTCTCGAGGGAGTATAGCGGATTTTTCAAGCGGCTGTTCGGCGGCGAATACAGGCGCATAATAAGCGAACTGCGGCTGTGCAAAAAAGACGGCAAAAAGCCGAGCTACAAAAAGGCGGTGCAATACGCCGAACTGCTCAATAGGCACGCCGCGCGAAGCGAGGATTTCGGCATGCTCGAGAGCAAAACCGCGGAACTTTTGGGCTCGGGTTACAACGGAGTGAACACCGATTTCGCAAAACTCGAAACCGAAATTGCCGCGCTCAAAGCGGTTATCGCCGACGGCGCGGAATTCGGCGCGTTGTCCGACTACACGGCGGAGCGACTGGAAAACGAAAAGCCCGAGCTTGCGAAGATAACGGCGCGATACAAAAGAGCGTTCGCCGAGTATTCGGGCGCGTTCGAGGCTCTCGCCGCAGATTTCAACGCCGATGAGTTCGATTTGCGCACCTGCTCGCTCGGCGAGTTGCAAGACAAGTGCCGCGGTTGTTTGGAAAACACGCAAGCCATAGACGAGTGGCGCATGTTTAGCGAACTGCGCCGCAAGCTGTCCGCGCTCGGATTGGCGGAATTTACGAATATTGCTTTGGATATGCAAATTCCCGCGGCGCAATTTGCCGACGTCTATAAAAAAGCGTTTTTCGTTCAGTGGCTTGACTATGTTATGAAAAATTCGCCCGTGCTCGACGAGCTCGGCAGAGTGAGACACGACCAAGCGGTAAAACTGTTTTGCGAAAAAGACAGAATATCGTTCGGCGTAAACAAAGCCAAAATCAAAGCCGCTTTGAGCGCGACTCGACCCGGCACCGAAATGGTTGCGAGGGGGAGTGCGCTCGGCATATTGCTTCACGAGGGCGGCAAAAAGCGCAAGCAGATGAGCATACGCCGTCTGCTCGGCGAAATAGGCGAGCTTGCGCTCACGCTCAAGCCCTGCTTTTTGATGTCGCCGCTTTCGGTGAGTACATACCTCGGCGCGGATATTAAGTTCGACACCGTTATTTTCGACGAGGCGTCGCAGATATTCCCGCAGGACGCGATAGGCGCGATTTACCGCGCGAAACAGCTGATAGTGGTGGGCGACGGCAAACAGATGCCGCCTACCAACTTTTTCAACGCGGTGATAGAGTCGGACGAAGAGGACGAGGACTACGGCGACGTGGTTGATTTCGAGTCCATACTCGATTTGTGCTCCACCGTGTTTGCGCAAAAGCGGCTCAAGTGGCACTACCGCAGCCGCAACGAGTCTTTGATAGCATTTTCCAACAAGAACTTTTACGACGGCGAACTTGTCACTTTTCCGTCGGCGGGCGGCAAAAAGCAGGGCTACGGCGTGGAGTTTTGTTTTGCGGGCGGCACGTTCGACCGCAAGAGCAAAACCAATCGGGCGGAGGCGGAAAAGGTTGCCGACCTCGTGTTCGAATACGCGCAAAAATATCCCCGCCGCAGTTTGGGCGTGGTTGCGTTCGGCATAGCGCAACAAAATCTCATCGAGCGAATAATAGAAAAGCGCAGGCGCGACGACCCTGTGCGCGAAGACTTTTTCCGCGCCGATAAGCCCGAACCGTTTTTCGTTAAAAACCTCGAAACGGTGCAGGGCGACGAGCGCGACGCGATAATTTTCAGCGTGGCGTACGGCAGGGACGCGCAGGGCAAACTGCTGCTCAATTTCGGACCGCTCAACCGCGAGGGCGGCGAGCGGCGGCTCAACGTGGCGGTAACCCGCGCAAAGGAAAACGTGGTGCTCGTTTCGAGCATGCACGCCACCGATATAGACTTGTCGAGAGCGGGTTCGGAGGGCGCAAGACTGCTTAGAGAATATCTCGACTACGCCGAGTTCGGCGAAATCGCGCTTGCCCGCTCGATTAAAACCAACGGTTTCGATATGTTCGACTCGGAGTTCGAACAAGAGGTTTGCGAGTTTTTGCGCGACAACGGATTTGCCGCCGATATGCAGGTGGGCTGTTCGTCGTTTAAGATAGATATAGCGTTGCGCCGCCCCGACTCGTCGGACTATGCGCTTGCAATCGAGTGCGACGGCGCGAGCTATCACTCGTCGCGTTCCGCACGCGACCGCGACAGGCTAAGGCAGGAAGTGCTCGAGCGTATGGGTTGGAAATTTTACCGCATTTGGTCCACAGACTGGTTTCGCAACAAAAAGTCGGAAAAGGAGCGTTTGCTCGCCGCCGCCCGCGCCGCGGTGAGCGACTTGCAAAACGCGCCGAGCGCGAACGGCAACGCCTATATCGAGCCCGAGTCTTTCGCCGAAGAAACGGTGCGCGACCGGTTCGAGTTTCCGATATACAAAACGGCGGACGTGTATCAAGTGCGCAATAGAGTGAAAAGCGTGATTGCGCTCGTGCGAGAGGTTATGCTCGACGAAGCTCCGCTGAGCGAGGAGTGGATAATAAAGCGACTCGCGCCGCTCTACGGCAGAAACAAAGTGACGTCGGCGGTTACGGCGCAGTTCAGGCGCGATATGTACGGATGCGAGCGCGAAGGCATTGTGCGCAAAAACGGATTTTTGTATTTCAAAGACAAACCCGCGCCCATGCTTCGCGTGCCCGAAGAGGGGAGTGCGCCGCGGGAAATAAAGCACATAGCCGCAGAAGAACTTGCCGAGGGGCTTAGGGAGATTTTGCGGCGCAACGTGAGTGCGCAAAAGTCGGGGCTGTACGCGCTTATAGCCAAAGAGTTGGGATTTTCGCGAGTGGGCGAGAGCATACGCGCACATTTGGATGACGCGCTCGCTTATCTCGGCGACGAAATAGAATACGACGGCGAAACGCTTTCGCTACGATAGGCAATTGCCCGCAATCGCCGCTCCGTTTTTGTTGACTTTTTGCGTGGCGGCGGATATAATATACGTATGGTTAAACTCGTAGCCACAGACCTCGACGGCACTTTGTTGGGTACCGACAAGGTTATACCCGCGGAAATTTTTCCGCTTGCGCACGCTCTCAAAAATAAGGGCGTGCTTTTCGTGCCATCGTCGGGGCGTTCGCCGTACACGCTTTACGAGAATTTCCGACCCATAGCCGACGATATAGACTTTATTTGCGATAACGGCGCGGTTGCGATATCGGGCGGCGAAATCATATATTCGCGCCCCGTCCCGCGCGAAATAGTAACCGAAGTGCTGGAGTGGAGCAAGGGCGAGGACGCGCACGTGTTGCTGTGCGGCAGTCAAACCACCTATCTCGAAAGCGTGGAAGGCACAAAGTACGAACCGCACGTAAAGCCCTATTATTTCCGCAGAGTATCGCGCGACGAGCTTTGGAAAGTGCAAGACGATATAAACAAAATCGCCATTTGCGACCTTCGCAATCCGCGCACGGGCTCATTCGACAGGCTGGTTAAAATGCTCGGCGGCAGGGCGGCGGCAACGGTGAGCGGCGAGGTTTGGATGGACGTTATGCAAAACGGCATAGACAAGGGCAAAGCTCTCACCGCCATACAAAAGCACCGCGGAATAACCGCCGACGAAACTGTGGCATTCGGCGACTTTTACAACGATATACCGCTGCTCAAATGCGCTAAATACGCATACGTGATGAAGAACGCCAACGAGGATATGTTCGAATACGGCAACCGCATAGCCGACAGCAACGACGAAGGCGGCGTACTCAAAGTGATACGAGAAATCGTTGCGGGCACTTTTGAGTAATAAAGTTGCTCCATGTGGGAGATTGCCGCGGGCATAAATGCCCTCGCAATGACGGGCGGAGCGCATTGTCATTGCGAGCGAGCAACGCGAGCGAAGCAATCCCCCGCATGAGGGAGCACCCGCGTTTTCCCGTCATTGCGAGCGAGCAACGCGAGCGAAGCAATCCCCCGCATGAGGAAAATACCCCATAATAAAAAACAAAAAATTCCGGAGGAATTGAAAACCATGCAAATCACCGACAGTAAAGGCAGAACACAAGAGGAATTCCTCGCGGAATACGACAGGACGGCTTACGACCGCCCGAGCTACACCGCCGACAATCTTCTTTTCGCCGACAACGGCGACGGGCTTGCCGTGCTCATGATAAAGCGCGGCGGTCATCCGTTTTTGGGCGAGTGGGCAATTCCCGGCGGGTTCGTAAATCCCGGCGAGTGCGCCGAAGACGCGGCAAAGCGCGAACTCGGCGAAGAAACGGGCATTGAAGTGGATACCGAACAGCTTGTTACCGTGTCCACTCCCGGCAGGGACCCGCGCGGCTGGACGGTGAGCACCTGTTTTATGGGCTTGTTGCCCGAACCTATCGCGCCCGCGGCGGGCGACGACGCGTCGGACGCAAAATGGTTTTCCATAGATTATCTTGCGAGCGGCGACGTTTACAAGCTCATACTCAAGAGCGGCGAAGAAATCGCCACAACCGAGCTAAAACTCGTTCGCGGCGCAGACGGCAAAATAGATATAAACCGCAGCGAGATACTTGCCCGCGGCGGTATAGCGTTCGACCACGCGAAAATCATAATTTACGCGGTTGAGTCGCTTTAGTCGGATTTTACTCTGAGATTGGGCTGCTCGTAAACTCGCTCGCAATGACGTTATGACGGTTACCGTGTCATTGCGAGCGTAGCGAAGCAATCCCCCGCATGAGAAAGCAACGGTTGCTAAACATGTTTCATGTATGAGATTGCCACGGGCATAAATGCCCTCGCAATGACGTTTGGGTTTACCTGTCATTGCGAGCGTAGCGAAGCAATCCCCCGCATGAGAAAGTAACGGTAGCTACTTTCCGTTCTTTTCCAACTTGAACAAGTATCTGTATCTTAGCGGAGTAACGCCCTTAACTTTTTTGAACATGCGCGAAAAGTAGCAGGGGTCGGAGTAACCGCATAGTTTTCCCACGTCGGCTACGTTCATGTCGGTTGTTTCGAGATAGTTGCAGGCGTGCTCTATGCGCTTGTTTATAAGATACCTAACGGGCGGATAACCCGTTTTTTGCGTAAAAAGGTGGGAAAGATAGTACTTGTTTATATACAGGCTTTTGCAAACGCCGTCGAGCGAGTCTATTTCCAAAAAGTGCTCGTCGAAATACTTTTTCGCGGCGAGATAGCCGAGGTTTTCGTTGAACGTGTCGGCGGAGTCGAAAGAAACGAGCCGCATTGCGAACAAAAATACTATTTTCAATAAATGCTCGGCTACGCTCTCGCAGAGCGGTTGAGCATTTTCGGTTTCGGCTATAAGTTCGCTCAAATACGTTTTGAGCGCGGAAGAATATTCGGCGGTGTGCACCAAACAAAACTCGCGGTCGGCAAGTAAAGTGTCGGGCTTTTGCCCGTAAAGCCTGAGATTTCCTATGCCCGCGAATATAATTTCGCGCCCTTCGGTTTCTTCCAAATATTCGCGGTGAGCGCACCCGCCGTTTATCACCAGCAAGTCGCCCGCGCCGAACGGGTAAGTTTCGTCGCCCGCCTCTATCTTTCCTCTGCCGCTCGAAATAAATATCAGCTCCGCGTTTTCGGCGGAGCTTTTGGAGTTTATCCAGCCCGCGCCCGTGTTGTTTATGCCCGCATAGAGCAGGCGGGGGCGTTGACGGAGTATATTTTTTTTGAGAGAGCCGCTCATGCCTGTTTTTTGAGCGAACCTATGTTCTTTATGGGCGTGAACGTGTCGTTATTGCGCTTTAACAGCTCCTCGGCAAGCGAGAGATAGGCGAGCGAACCGGTGGAACGCGGCTCGTACTGCATTATGGGCAAGCCGTAGCTCGTGGATTCAACGAGCCGAATGTTTCGCGGTATGCGCGTTGCAAACACTTTCTTGCCGAATACTTTGAGTATTTCGTCGGCTACGTTGTTCACTATGTTACTGCGCCCGTCGAACATGGTGAGCACCACGCCTTCCACGTCGAGCGACGGGTTGAGGTATTTTTTCGCGAGTTTGATTGTGTTCATGAGCTGACTCAAGCCCTCGAGCGCGAAGAATTCGCCCTGTATGGGTATGAGTATGGAGTCGGCAACCGTTATGGCGTTTACCGTGAGCAGTGCGAGCGACGGCGGGCAGTCGATTAAAATATAATCGTAGTGGTTTCTCAGCTCGCCGAGAGCGGACTTTAGCACCTTTTCGCGGTTGTCCATGCTCACGAGTTCTATTTCCGCGCCCGACAGGTCTATGTTGGAGGGAATGATATCCAGATTTTTCACCGAAGTGTTGCGTATCGCGTCGGCGGCTTTGTCTTCGCCCACGAGCACGCTGTATATGGATTTGGTGAGTTTGCGCTTTTCCACTCCGAGTCCGCTCGAGGTGCTGCCCTGCGGGTCTATGTCTATGAGAAGAACCTTTTTTCCGAGCGCGGCGAGATACGCGCCGAGGTTGATGGTGGTGGTGGTTTTGCCTACGCCGCCTTTTTGATTTGCTACCGCTATTATTTTAGACATATACAGCCTCTCCGAATTTGTCTTTGTATTTTAATATTATATCACACCGAAGAGGTAAAATCAAGTGCCTTTCGCAAAATTGTCCTATATTACTATGTTTTCTATCAGTCCGCCATGCACTATTATATCGCATCGCTGTGCCGTGCCGTCCTTTTTTATCAAAAGCCAACCTTTTTCGGGCGTGTAGATATTTTCGCGCACCGAAAGCACGTCTTCGAAGAATTCGCCGAGAGCTTCGTCGGAAACCGATTCCGCAAGCTCGTCGCTCATAAGCGAACGCGCCGCCGTAAAGTTTCCCGCCCGCACGTATCCGAGCAGTTGCCCGGGAGTGCTCGAAGGCTCGGAGGCTCGCATGGACGCCGGCGAATATACGTACGCGCTTCGCGGCTTGAGTTCTATGTAGCGGTGTCCGCCGCCCATATCGCAACATACGGCGAGAGAAACGTTCGTTACCGCCTTGCCGTTTAGAATTTCCACAGTGTAAGGCAAATACGCCGCCTCGAGTGGCAGAACGGTTACGTAAAGAGGGTCGTCGGAAGCGTAGCGAACCGCCGCCGCCGTTTGAACAAACGAGCCGTTAAGCAAGAGCACGCAATTGTCCGCCACAAAATGAAGCACTGATTCCATGCAATATATTTATGATTTTACGTATAAAAAAATGACTTTGCGGCAATATTCGGTGTAGCACTGATTTAGGAGGTATTTTTACTTACATGGAAAACAATTGGACTATCGAACAAACGAAAACTCTATTCGCGCTCGCAAAGGAAGCGCGCGAGAACGGTCGCGGACTGATTTGGGCGTTCTCCAAAGTGAGCGAGAGCACGGGAAGGAGCGTGAACAGCGTGCGCAACTATTATTACAGCCAGCTCAAAATGTTCGAGCTCGTGCCCAAACTCGCAACCGACCTCGGCATAGAACTTGTAGACGCCGCCCGCGAACGGTTCGAACTGTTTAACGGCGACGAGATAGAAGAGCTTATCGAACGCGTGCTCGTGGGCAAGGCTCGCGGCGTGAGCGTGCGCAAGGTGATAGCGGAAATGTCGGGCGGCAACGCGAAAAAGGCTCTGCGCCTGCAAAACAAATACCGCAGTATGATACTGCATCACCGCGACAAAGTAACCGAAATAATGCGCCGCCTGAGCGCAAACGGCGAAAACTACTACAACCCCTATATAAAAGAAACGGTGATAGCCGGCGAGGAAACCGACAACTACCGCAAGCTCAGCGACTACATTTCGTCGCTCGACGAAACGGAAGTGGGGGAGTTTTTGAACATAATGAAGAAATTCTTCGCCTAAAGGCGGGCGTATAAGGGCGCGTCTTGTCACTGCGTTGTGCGCGCCCACTTGGGGCAGTATAAGAAATACAGCCCCGCGCGGGCGCACCCACAGCTGTGCCAATCCGCAACCCTTCTCCGCCGCCTTTGCGGTTACTTACGGGTTTAATGTCATTGCGAGGGCATTTATGCCCGCGGCAATCTCCTGCATGGAACAAGTACAACAACTATTACTTTCTCCCGCCCGAGATTGCCACGCTCGTTTCACTCGCTCGCAATGACGGGGGCGAATGGCGTGTTCGCTCGCAATGACGGCGTTCGCGCCGGTATAGGCAATAAAGCGTTTGACAAATCCCTTTTCGCAAGTTATAATATACCAAAGATTTCAGTATCCTTTATAAGGAGACGTGCAAAACATGATAGATATGTTGTTGGACTATTGGCGTGCGTTTTCGCCCGAATATCGGTTCTACGTTATTGTTATCGCGCTTTTCATTCCGCTTACAATTGCGGGCGTTATTGCGCAGATAAAGGTAGACAGTACGTTTCGCAAATGCGCGGTGTTTGCCGATTGCGGACTTACGGCGGCGGAGGTTGCTCGCCGAGTGCTCGACCGCAACGGGCTTTACAACGTGCAGATACAAAAAATATCCGGTCATCTCACGGATAATTTCAATCCCGTCACAAACGTGCTTTCGCTTTCGCAGTCGGTTTACGGCTCGCGCACTATAAGCGCGATAGGGGTGGCTTGCCACGAAGCGGGGCACGCCATACAGCACGCAAAAAAGTATCTGTTTTCAACGCTCAGAATTAAGCTCGTGCCGGTGGTTAATTTGGCTAACCGCGCGTTGTTTCCGCTTTTGCTCATAGGCATGTTGCTCGGGTTCGCTTCGCCGTATACCACTTTCGGCACGGTTCTCATCGCCATAGGCGCGGTGGTGTTCGGGCTTAGCATGCTGTTTTCGCTCGTGACTTTGCCCACCGAGTTCGACGCGAGCCGCCGAGCGCAAAAGGAACTTAGGGAAAACTTTTTTTCGAGCGAGGAAGCCGCGCTTTCGCGCAAGGTGCTTACCGCCGCCGCAATGACCTACGTTGTAAGTTTTCTTATGTCGCTTATTCAGTTCTTGCGCTTTGTGGCGTTGCTACTCATGGCTCGCAACCGCGATAACTGAATTTGCTCGTATAGCTGTGTCATTGCGAGCGAGTTTACGAGCGCGGCAATCCCATGCGGCTAACCACGTCATTGCGAGGGCACTAAAAAACCCGCAAGCCTTTGGGATATTTGTTCTTTGCCGCGCCGTCCGATATTTTTATAAAACCGAGAGGTATAGAGGCGACTTTCAAAATACGAAAGCCGTCTTTTTGATTGCAGTCGAATTCGTTGCCCGATAAATAAGCGGCTATTTGCGGCGAATCGGGCGCGTAATCGGGCGAGAATAGAGCGAGTTCCGCGTTTGCCGCCGCGGCGAAATGGTGGTGCGGCACAGCCCGCTCGTTCACAAAGTCCGCCATGCGCATGCCCCTTCTCAAAGCGGGGAAAGCGTAGTACGGGTAATCTTCGGAAATATATTCGCAACCGTCGCCGAGAAGTATTACGCGTTGCGGGTTAAAGCGTTCGAGCGTGATTTTTTGGCATAGGTCGAGCGCGGCGGCAACTCGCTTGTTGTTCGAGTTGCGTTTTTCGGATTTTTGCCGCTTGCTTGCGGGCGCGATACCGTCGGGCTTTTTGAGCAGACAGGCAAAGTGCCCTTCGCCGCCGCCGTCTTGCGGAAAAAACCTAACCGCTTGGGGCAGATTGAATCCACTCCGCGAATCGGCGGGGCGCTTTGTAGGCTCTATAGGCTCGTAGCCTTTTTCGTTCATGAGGGCGAAAACGCGGTTTTCGTTTTCTTCGAGATTAAAAGTGCAGGTGGAAAAGAGCAGAACGCCGCCCGGGCGCAGGCACTTGTCGCACTCGTCGAGTATTTTTTGCGAACGCGCCGCGCAGGCGAGCACGCATTCGTCGCTAAGGTCGGCGGACCCGAATTCGGTCTTTCTGAGCATGCCTTCGCCCGAGCAGGGCACGTCGGCAATCACCGCGTCGAAAAGGTTTTCGCCGCGGCGCGAAATTTCGTCGGGGCGCAAGGAGGTTACCGTGCAGTTGCGCAGTCCCATGCGCTCTATGTTTGATAACAGTATTTTGGCACGGGAGAAAACGATTTCGTTTGCGAGCACGCGGCAGTCGGGGCGTGCCGCCGCAAGCGCGGTGGTTTTGCCGCCCGGCGCGGCGCACATATCGAGCACGTTCGCCCGCTCGGGCACAAACGGTATTATCATGCGCGACACCGCCGCCGCCGCTGGTTCTTGTACATAATATGCTCCCGCGGCGTGCAACGCGCCTTTGCCCGGCTTTGCGCTCGCGGGCAGCATGGGATAGCCGCCGAGTTCGCTATATATCAGTTCGTCGGATACCGACTTGAGCGGGTTTTTCCTTGCAATTCTTTCGGGCGGCTCGCCGAGCGCGGCAAGATATCTTTTATAGTCGCTCTCCCCGAGCAATTTTTGCATTCGCGCCGAAAATTGCGCGTTTACGGTTTGTATATCTGCTTTCATTGCATATACAGTATAACATTTATTTTCGCGGCGGTCAACGCTTGACAAAAGCGAAAATCGGTATTATAATGTAGCCGCGCATGGCGCATTTTCGGGCAGTTCGGCTATCCGAGAAATAAAAAACGCGAGGACTAAAGATAGTTAGGAAAATATAATAACTATCCGAGAATTAAAAAAAATGGACTATAGATTTTTACTTGATTTGGCTATAATACTGTTCGTCACCAAAGTGCTGGGGCTCGTAATGAAAAAGTTCGGGCTTCCGCAGGTGGTGGGCGCGCTCATTGCGGGTATACTCATAGGACCCGCTATTTGGTTTCCCATGACGGGCGGTAAGTTTACGCTCGTTCGCTCTACCGACTTTTTGAACGTAATAGCCGAACTCGGCGTTATAATGATTATGTTCAGCGCGGGACTCGAAACCGATTTGCACGAGCTTAAAAATTGCGGACTCAAAGCGGGTTTCGTGGCTCTGCTCGGCGTGGGCGTGCCGCTCGCGCTCGGCTTCGGCATCGCCGTGCCGTTCTTTGGCGTTTCGGACACTCATAACGTGCTCAAGTGCGTGTTTATAGGCGTTATTCTTACCGCTACGAGCGTGTCCATTACCGTTGAAACGCTCCGAGAGTTGGGCAAACTCAAAGGCAAGACGGGCACCGTGATACTCTCGGCGGCGATTATAGACGACGTAATAGGCATAATAGTCCTTACGTTCGTTATAGGCATGAAAAATCCGGGCGAAACCAAGCCGTATATGGTGCTCGTGAAAACCGCCCTGTTCTTCATAATAGGCATTGCGCTCGGAGTGGGTCTCAACTATCTTTTTCGTTGGCTCGAAAAGAAATATCCGCACCGCCGCAGAGTGCCCATATTCGGACTCGTTATGTGCTTTGTGTACGCCTTTTGCGCCGAACACTTTTTCGGAATAGCCGATATAACGGGCGCGTACCTTGCGGGCATATTGCTGTCGAACACGCGCGAAACGGGCTACATAGAACGCAAAGTGGACGTAAACACGTATATGATTTTCGCGCCCGTCTTTTTTGCAAACATAGGGATTAAAACCGACTTTTCGGGTTTCGTGCCGCAAATTCTTTTGTTCTGCCTGCTGTTCGTGCTCGCGGGCATGGGCGGAAAGATAATAGGTTGCGGCGCGGCGGCGAAAGCGTGCAAATTCTCCTGGCGCGAGTCGCTCCAAATAGGCGTGGGCATGATGGCTCGCGGCGAGGTTGCGCTCATAGTCGCCCAAAAGGGAATTACGGCGGGACTTTTAGACGAGATTTACGTAGCGCCCGTTATTATGCTCGTTATAATATCTTCGCTCGTAACCCCCATACTCTTAAAACTGCTCTTCAAAAAAGACTCGAACGAACTCCCGCTCGGCGGCCCGAGCAACGAAACGCTAAAAGAGCAACAACCGTTGCCGCTTTCCGACGGTTGAGATTGGGCTGCTCACTGCGTTCGCTTGCAATGACAGGTAAAAAACGTCATTGCGAGGGCGTTTACGCCCGTGGCAATCTCCTGCATTAGGAACTAATTCAGTTCTTTCAGTTTTTGATAATATGTTTGGGCGCGGGAGCCGCTCAAAAAGTCGTGATAGAAGATTTTGTTTACGTAGCTCGTCTTTTCCAAAAGGGCGAGCGCGTCTTTTTCCGCTTTGTCTACGTCGGCTTGGGTGGCGTCGGGCGTTTTGTAGCGAATGTTGTTTATAGAGGTGAAAAATAACTTGTCGGTGATAAAGTTGTTGTATGAGCGCGAATAAAGCATGCTCACGTTTTCGCCGAATATGCTCGAGCCGTAGTTTAAGTTGTTGTAATAGTTAATTCCCAAAAGGTCGAATATGGTGGGAACGATATCTACCGTGCATGTAAATTTGTTTATGGGAATTTGCAGGGTTTGATTTCCCACGTGCACCATGAGCGGAACGCGGAAGAGGTCGGTGTAGTTGCGTTCGGGGTTGTATTCCGAAAGGTCTTTCACCGTTTCGCCCAAACCTTGGTAATAGGCGTTGTGGTCGCCGAACATTACTATCAGAGTGTTGTTTATAAGCGGCTCGCCCGTGATTTCGCTTACCGTGTTTTCGAGATAGTCCATAAGCTTGCCTATGGCGCGGTCGGTGTCTATTGCGGCGGCGGCGTAGTGAATAAACGGGTCGGGACTGTCCTTTTTGAGCGCGGCTATTTTGGCTTTCATTACAAGCTCGGCTTTTGCCTCTTCTTTTTCTTCTTCGGACAGCTCTTTTCCGGCAAGCAATTTGTCGAAATCGGGTTCTACGTAGCTGTCTTTAATGTAAACATCGGCTATGCCCGCCTCGATAAGTTCTTTGTAGTAGGGAACGAGGTTGTCGCGGTAGTCGTATTGCCCGTGCATGGCAATCGTGGTGATGTAGGTGTTAAACCTGCGGTCTGCGGGGAACATTTCCTCTTTGCATACCTCAATCATATCGGAGTCGAGGTTATGTTCGTTTTTAGACCAGGCGTCCGCGCCCTTGCCTTCGAATACGGCTCCGTCGTTTTTCTCTTTGTCGAGTTCTATCATTTGCTCTATGGCGGTGAATTTTTCAAACCCGAGCACGTTTTTGTGGAACTCTCCGCGATTGTAAAACGTGTAGTTGCCGTTGTGATACGAGCGCGAAATTATATCTTCGTCCAAAGTCCCGAGCACGTTGGGCACGGAGTAGGGGATTGTGTTCTCGTTATAGTCGTAGTTTATAAGACTGCCCGTGGGGTAGTTGCCTATTATGGAATGATTTTCCGAAACGTCCGTTTTCTCGCGCGAGTGGTGATTTAACCCCACCACGCTCGTGTTGTAAAGTTTGTAAAGATTGGGGTACAGGTCTTGCAAAATTTGGCTTATTTTCGCGGAGTCGGTTTTTTCGGGCGCAGACTCTTCGGCGAACGAGTAATTAAAACCTTTGGGGAAAGCGTTTTCAACCGCGTAGGGAGCTTCCGCCATAAAGCCGTACCACTCGAAACTCTCGGCGAGTATGGTAATCACGTTGAAATCTTTCGCCGCGCCGAACACCTCTTTTTCTCCGTCTGCGGGATTAAATATAAGCTTGCTTTTTGTGGGGTCGTTTACGGTTTTGTATATCTCGTTTTCCACGTCCGCGGGGTCGCCGAGCTGAACTCTGTTGAAAAACGCGCCTTTATACAGCTCGTCTACGAAATTGCCGAGTATGCCGCGGTCGGTGTAAGTGCCTTCGTCGCCCGTGTAAAGCAGATAGGAAAGGTCGGACGGGTCGTAGTTGCGGTTATCGAAATAAGCCATGCCGCCGTGGAACACGAGCACCGCCGCCATAACGGCGGCAATCGCACCTCGAGGCATTATGCGCTCGGGCTTGGGCGCGCGCTCCAAATAATAGTGAGCGAGCACCATGTACGCGCTTATGATAAGTCCCGAAACGAGCACGAACACGAAATCCACTTGCAGTTTTTCGACTATGGTCATGGCGTCGCCTCTTAGCTGAAGCATGGCAAAGTCGAAGGTAGTGCCCGTCATATCGAATATGACTATAAACACCAAATCCACAACGAAAAGCACGAGGGCGAGCACGAACGCGCACCAGTATCTGCCCTTTTGGTTTTTTATCGAAAACAAAACGGCGGTGAAAATTCCTATGAGCGAAAAGAACATGAGCGGGTTTCGGATATAAAACTTACCGCTCGTAACGCAAACCCCGGTAAGCTCTATGGAGAGCATCACCGCCCAATAGCACCAAATAATGTAGTTCGTGCGGAAAAACCGCCAAAGTTTTTGTTTCATTTTTTATTCTCTTACAAAAGATATATCATGATTGCCGCAAACAAGGTTATGGAAAAACTCTTTTTGCTCAGAAGGTATATCACGCCGTAAAGCAGGAAAAAGGCAATGTTGAGCCAGGCGAACAGTACGTTTGCGCCGCTTAAGTATGCTACGAGCACCTCGGCGAAACCGTATGTAAGCGCGAGCGCAATGCCGCCCCAAGGAATGATATTCGCGTGCTTGCCGCGATATAACAGTTCCATGCCCTCTTGCACAAGCTCCAAACAAACGAGCGCGAGTATCAGTTCAACGCAACCTTGAGCGTACAAAGACGCGTTTTTGATTATCTGCAACTGCGTTACGCGCTTGCCGAGTTCGTAAACTATTTTTAGCTCGAACCCGAGGCACGCCGATATTATAAAGATGGGAACGAAAACGCAGGCGTAAATTATGCAAGCCCGCTTAAAGGGAATGGGGGGATTTTCGCGGTTAAACAGCTTGTAGCCTGTGTGCTTGAGCACGAATTTGCGCAAGAGTATGATAAACGGTATCCACACCGCCACCGTTATCGCGCAGTATACCACCGTTGAAATGTTGCCGCGATATACGGGTTGGAAAAGCAGTTCGAACAAATGGAAAATCTGCACCGCGTAAATACCGGCAAATGCTATAATCGCGAACATAAAATACTTTATCGCGAGTTTTTTTCTTTCTGCACGTTCGTTTTCGTTGCACATAAATCTTTAGTATTATATACGAATTTGCCGAATTTGGCAAGCGATACGCGGCGATTGTGCGCGTATTCCTCTTATTCGGTCTGTTTCGTTACTTTTCCGCCTTGCGTTCGAAATAAGTTTCGATTTTGTGAGCCGCAAGTATTTCGGCGGCGATTTTAGGTTTTTTGAATTTAGGCTTGCACGGAGCTTTTTTCCAAGCGTAGGCTATCCAATTTTTCGGCGCGCGGAATATCGCCTTTTCGAGCGGCACGTTTTCGAACGCGTACGCGCCTATTTTTTCAAGACTTTCGGGGAACTCTATTTCTTTAAGACTTGTGCATTCCGAAAAAGCCCACTGACCTATGGTTTTGAGTCCGTTGCCCAAATTCACCGTTTCCAAGTTCTTGCAACCCGTGAACGCATTGTCGCAAATCGTTTTGAGCGAATCGGGCAGAGTGACGGAGCGAAGGTCCGTAAAATTACAGAACACAAACTCGCTGATTTCTTCCACGCCGCGCGGAAGCGTTATGCGCGTTGCTCCCGAGGTTTCGGGAAACGCGCCCATGCCGATTGTTTTTACGCTGTCGGTATCGGGTATGTTTTCGGGGTTAAGTCCGAATACCAGCCGTCCCGAAGATTTCTCTATTATGCAGTCGTTATGCGAATAATAGTGCCTGTTGCCGCGTGCAACGGTAAGCCTTCGCAGATTGTGGCAGTCGGCAAACGCCCTGCCGTTGTGTATCTTTGCGATAAATTCGGGCACCTCGAAATTTCGCAGGGAGTCGTGCCCCGCGAACGCGCCCTCGCCGAACTCGGTTACGCTTCCGTCGGCGGGTATCTCGAATTCTTCGAGCGTTTGCAAAAGAGTCTTTTCTTCTGCGTTTATAAGACAGCCGCTCTTGAAAACAAAATTTTCGTTTTGGGGGTGTATTTCTATCTTTTTGAGTTTTTCGCAGTAACCGAACGGTGCGCCGCCCATTTCGGACACGTTTTTGCCCACCGCTACGCGTTCGAGATTTTCGCAAAACGAAAACGCTTCGTCGCCTATTTCTTCCACCGAGTCGGGAATTACGAGTTCGCTTATTGCGCACCCGTAAAAAGCCGAGTATCCTATTGTTTTGAGCAACGGCGGAAGCATAAGCGACTCTATGCTTTTGCAGTTTCCGAACGCGTCGTCCGCTATCTCCTCGAGGTTTTGGGAAAATTGCACGTTTTTGAGATTTTCGCACCCGTAAAACGCGCTGTCGCAAATCTTTACCACGCTTTGCGGCATTTTCACGCTCGTGAGTCGCTCGTTGTTATAAAAAGCAAAATCCTGTATTTCGATTACGCCGTCGGGAATTATTACGCTCGCGTCGTTGCCGCGGTATTTTATAAGCAATCCGTCTTCTATTTCGAATTCGTCCATAACCGTGTTCTCCTTTTTATTGAGTTTGAAAAGCTATTTTTCGTATTTGTCCATGCCCTTGAGCATGAGTGCCGCAAGCTCGAAATTCGGTTCGGCGGCAAGGCAGGACTCGAACTCCGCCCGTGCGCCCACCGTGTCCATAAGCCCCAAAAGAGTAAGCCCGCGATAGTAGCGGAAATACTGACCCTCGGCTATATCTATATAATCGTCTATAAGCGAAAGAGTGTCTTTCAAGAGCGTTTCGCGCGACTGCTTGTTTGCCGCGCCCGAGAGCGACACCCTTGCCGCTATATCTGTTATGGCAATTTGGAAATCGTCGGGGAAGGCGGCGAGCAACCTTTCGGAACGCATGAGGGCGTTGTTGAAATCGCCGAGAGCCAACAGCCGCTTGCACTCGCGAGTTTCGCGGGTTACGCCGTTTTCGTCGCGCTCGGCGCAGTAGTCGAGATAGGGCGAGTACCACTCCGCGAGAACGTCGGGCGTGCCCTGCGCCGCAAGTTCCTCTTTGGTGGGCGGCACGTACACGCTGAAACGCGACTCGAGCACGTCTTTGAAAACGTCTTCGCGGCACAGCAGTTTTTGCATCGCCGCAAAAATTTCGGGCGAGTGCGGTGCTTCGGATAAAAGCACGTACGCGAAAGTGAGATACCACGACTTTTTGAGTTCGCGGCGTTGGGCTTCGCTGTCGCACTCGAGCGAAGCAACCGTGTAGGCAAGTTCGTACAGGTCGGCTTTTTTTGGCTCGGGATAATTCAAGCAGTCGTATTTTTTTACGATAGAGTCGGGTTCGGTTGCGTAAATTTCGTCGAACATGCACCCGAAACAAACCAAACTGTAAATAATATCGCGCTTATTCGGCAGGTCCGATTTGTCTACGGCAACGTAAGATAATTTTATCGCGTAGTCAACGCCCACCCGCGCCGCCGCGGACTGCTCGCGCTTTTCGTCTTCGTCCATATGGTTCACCTCGCAAAAGCTTCGCCGTTATTATAACATATATGAAAACGAAATGCAACTAACGAGTTCCATGTAGGAGATTGCCGCGGGTGCAAGCACCCTCGCAATGACATGTTTGGTTTCCCGTCATTGCGAGCGTAGCGAAGCAATCCCCTGCATGAGAAAGGGAAAGCAACCGTACTTGCTCCATGCACGAGATTGCCGCGGGTGCAAGCACCCTCGCAATGACATGTTTGGTTTCCCGTCATTGCGAGCGTAGCGAAGCAATCCCCTACATGAGAAAGGAAAAGTGCCTGTACCCGCTCCATGCACGAGATTGCCACGGGTGCAAGCACCCTCGCAATGACATGTTTGGTTTCCCGTCATTGCGAGCGTAGCGAAGCAATCCCCTACATGGAACGAGTGCAGTGGCTGTACGGGTTTGGAGGCTGAGATTGCCACGCTCGTTTCACTCGCTCGCAATGACAGGGGGGGGGACAGACAAATGCCGGTATTCGCTTGCATATTTCGGGGGGGGATGATATAATAACTTTGCAAAAAAGTTCACAAACTTGTCACATGGGATAAATACGGGTATAACGATTGTTTGGTAAAATGGATAAAATAACGGAAGAGGAGAAAAACTCATGGCAATTATACTCATAGCGGACGACGAAGAAAACATTCGCAAAGTATTGCGCGAGTACGCCGAGTTCGAAAGGTACGAGGTTTTGGAAGCGAGCGACGGAATGGAAGCCGTGCGCATGGCAAAGCAAAACAAGGTAGACCTTGTAATAATGGACGTAATGATGCCCAAGCTCGACGGTTTTTCCGCCGTGAAAGAGATACGCAAGGAAAAAGACGTGCCTGTAATAATGCTCAGCGCACGGGTGGAAGAATACGATAAGTTGTTCGGCTTCGAAATAGGGGCGGACGACTACGTAACCAAACCGTTCTCGCCCAAAGAGGTTATGGCGAGAGTGGGCGCGGTGCTCAAGCGCGGCAGACGCGCCGAAAACAAAAAGATAGTTTCGGACGGACTCACTATAGACATAGCGGGCAGAAACGTGTTCGTAGACGGAGTGAAAGCGGATATGACGCCGAAGGAGTACGAGCTTTTGTTCTATCTTACCGAAAACGCGGGCATAGCCATAACCCGCGAAAAACTGCTTACCGAGGTGTGGGGCTACGATTTTTACGGCGACGACCGCACCGTGGACACTCACATAAAGATGTTGCGAGCGTCGCTCGGACCGTACCGCGAAAAAATAGTTACTTTGCGCGGCTTGGGATACAAATTGGAACTGTGATATTCGGATTATGACGCGAAATTCCGAACGTGAGAAAAAGACGCTCGCGAGCGAGTGGGCGGAAAGCAACGTAACGGCGGCGGCAGTCGCACCCGAAAAGAAGCGTTCGTACAGGTCTATAAGATTTCAGACTTGGACGTATTTCTTCTTGCTCGCCGCGCTTTCGCTTTTTGTGCTGTGGCTGTTTCAGCTCGTGTTTTTCAAGTCCGCGTATAAGAGCATGAAAAAGCAGGAGGTGGAGCGGCTGGGCGACGAAATCGCCGCGAGATATCCGGGGCACGCGGGCAATCCCGAATACAGGGATTTTTTGAACAAAACGGCAATGAACAACGGGCTTAACATAATAGTTTTCCGCGTTCACGAAAAGTATGAGAGTTGCCCCGTGTCGGAGTTGAAATTCATAGCCGAGTATTTAACGAGTCAGTTCAACGCCGAAGACGTTACCGACAAAGGGCTTATAGCAACCGATAATCCCCACATAATAGTAAATTGGGAAGAATTTTACGAGGGAGTATCCTCTCACGAAAGCATCGGGTATATTCAGCACACCAAACCCGGCGACTTTTTCGTGTACGGCGTAAACATAGACGGAAACGGCAGGTATCTTTACCTCACCACCCCTTATCAGCCGCTCGAGTCCACAATATCGGTAATGGCGGACCAGTTTTTGATAGCTACCGTGGTGTGCTTGGTTGCGAGCGTGGTTGTGTCGTTCTTTATATCCGACCGCATAACTAAGCCCATAACCGAGTTTTCGCGAGTGGCGAAAAAGTTGAGCGCGGGCGACTACAGCGTGCGCTTTAAGGGCAACGGCTACACCGAGATAGAAAACCTCGCCGACACTCTCAACACCGCAACGGTGGAATTCGGCAAGACCGAGCAGTTAAGGCGCGACTTTTTGGCTAACGTGGGGCACGATTTGCGCACGCCGCTCACCATGGTGAAAGCCTACGCCGAAATGATACGCGATATTTCGGGCAGCGACGAACTGAAGCGCAACCAACACAGTCAGGTTATAATAGACGAAGCCGACCGCTTGACGGGGCTCGTAAACGATATTTTGAACCTAAGCAAGTTGCAATCGGGCACGGACGCGCTCGAACTGCGGTCAACCGACTTGCGCGTGCTCGCCAAGATGGTGGTGGAGCGTTTCAGCGTATATTCGGAGCGCGACGGTTACACGTTCCGTTTCGAAGCGGACGAAGACTGTTTCGCTTACTGCGACAGCAAGCGCATAGAGCAGGTTATATACAATCTTATAGGCAACGCGGTGAGCTACACAGGCAACAAGACGGTGGATATCCGAGTTTCCCGCGTTGAAAACAAAGTGCGCGCGTCGGTGCGCGATTACGGCTCGGGCATAGCCCCCGAAGATTTGGATAAAGTGTGGGACCGCTACTATCGCGCGAACCAGAGCAAACGCGCGGTGGTGGGGAGCGGACTGGGCTTAAGCATAGTAAAAAATATACTCACGTTGCATAAAGCGGAGTTCGGAGTATCGTCGCGCCTCGGCGAGGGAACCGAATTTTGGTTCGAGCTCTCCGCCGCAACTCCCGCAGAAACCGACGAACTCCCCGCGCCCGCGGAAACGCCCGCAAAGAAAAAGCGCGGAAGAAAACGGCAGTAATGCGCTAAAACTCGGGAGTATAAAAATCCGAAGCCGAGTCGCGCGACTGCATAAAGCCGTCGAGATTGAGTTGTTGCGCGGCGCGTAAAACGCGGTTGTATTCCATTGCGGTAACTTTGCGATTGAGTTCGCCGTAGTCCGTGCGATTGAAAGAGGGAGTGTACTGACTCATAACGCTCACGCGGGCGGCGGGAAACAGCGCCGAGATGCGTTGCATGATTAAAACGCCGTCTTTCGAGAGAGAGGGCAAAACCAAATGACGGATTACCGTGCCTTTCACGGCGAGTCCGTCTTTTTCTTTATATTCGCCCGTTTGCGCAACCATTTCGGCTATGGCTTTTTCCGCGATTTCGGGATAGTCGGCGGCGGCGGAGTATTTTTGCGCCGCGTCCGCGCTAACGTATTTGTAGTCGGGCAAGTAGATATCCACAAGTCCGTTAAGCTCGCGTACCGCCTCGGCTTTTTCGTACCCCGAACTGTTATACACTACGGGGATATGCAATTTGGGCTTTGCGATACTCAAAAATTCTTTTACTCGGGGAAGATAGTGACCCGCGGTTATTAGATTTATGTTGTGCGCTCCCGCGCTTTGGAGTTGGAGCGCGGCGGCGGCAAGTCTGCTCGGCGAATATATTTCGCCCGCGATTTTTCCGCGCGATATCTCGGCGTTTTGGCAGTATCCGCAACGCAGAGAACAGCCGCAAAAAAATATCGCGCCGCTTCCTTTCGTGCCCGATATGGGCGGCTCTTCGTAACGGTGCAACATAATTTTGGCAACGCGCATATGTTCGTCCGCCCCGCATGCGCCTTGCGTTTTCGTTCGGTTTGCTCCGCACTCCCTCGGGCAAATCTTACAGTTTTGTATATTTAAGTCCATTGTTGTGCCTGTATCATGCGGGAGATTGCCGCGCTCACTGCGTTCGCTCGCAATGACATGGTTGCCCGTCATTGCGAGGGGCTTGCCCCGAAGCAATCCCCTGCATGAGAAACCTATTCTTCCGAATTTGCCGAATTTTCCGCGTGTATCTTAAGGGCGCGTTCCACCGCGCTCTTGCTCACCTGCAACACCCGCGAAAGTTGCCGTATGCTCGCGCCCTCGCGGCAAAGATTGTAACTAAGTTCGCCGAGTATGGGCAAAGTTATCCGCTCGGCTTCTTTTGCCGTCATGCTTCCCGTCATGCGGCGCACGAGAGCTACCACTTGCGCGTCCGAAAGCGTAACTTTCTTTTCGCCCGAGGCAAAAGCGTGCTCGGGCGCAATTTCCATTTCTTCCCGAAAGCGCACCACGCTGTCGTCGAATAAAAGCATGAGCGAGTCGCTCCTAAGCCCTTTTTTATTCACGTAGTTGCCGTAACTCGAATATATATATGTTGCGTCCTCGCCGTGCGCTTTGGGCAACGCGTGAATAAATCGCACCGCGTCGGTGAGTTCTTCGTCGGTTTCTATCGGCTCGCTTATATAGCGGTCGTAAAATAATTTGCCCGCTCTGGCGTATTTTTCGTTGCAACGCACCGCATACGCCGACACGAGCGACTTTATCGACTCGCCGATAGGGCGCAATCCCTCTTTTACGGCAAGATGCGCCGTTTCCGAAAACAGACAGTAGGCGTAGCACTCCAAAAGGTCGCGTTCGCATATTTTAGAGAGAAGCAAAAGAAAATGGCGGTAATCGTCGTCTTCGGCAAACAAAAGTTTATCGTTGCCTTTTAGCACGATATGATACATTCCGCTTTCGCTTTTCACCCTCGCTTTTCTCGCCATACGCAAATTATACAGCAAAGGAAACGGAATGTCAAGCGTTCTCCGTCCCTTTGTCTGCGCAACGATTTCATGAGGCAATCTCCTACGGTTTCCCATGTCATTGCGAGCGTACTTTCTCCTTTCTGTCATTGCGAGGGCATTTATGCCCGTGGCAATCCCCTGCATGGAACAAGTACAGTAACTACACCGTCCTCATGGCTGAGATTGCTTCGTCGGCTACGCTCCTCGCAATGACAAGCACCCGCATATTGTGAAAAAATGAAATACGAGTGTTCACCCTGTGCAAAACGCTTGACAGAAAGCGCGGGGGGGGGTAAAATATGCGTATCGATTAAATATATATTTATTTGGGAGGTAAAAACATGGCAAAAAGTAAACTTGGATTGGGCAAGATTTTAATGGGTGTTGCCGCGCTGTTGGGCATTGTGGCGATATTCATGATGTTGCTCTCGGGCGTAACATTGACCACGCCCGAAATATTTGGTAAGTCGGCGTCGGAATCGGCGGGCACGGGTTTCGAACTTATGTTCGGAACTCAAACGGGTATGAATTTCAACTTCATGATGTTCTTGCCGTTTGTTCTCGTAATCGTAGGCATTGCGGGCGTTGTGCTTTCGTTCCTTAACCTTAAGTTGGGTAAGCTTATCGCGCTTGCGGCGTTTGCGGTAGCGGGCGTATTGTTCTTCTGCTTCGGCGCTTTTTATCCTATGTGCGCCGACGGTTTGGATACCGTTGTTGACGCTTTGAAAAAAGCGGGCGGCAGCGTTGCCCCGGGTATCGGCGCGATTATGGCGGGCATATTCAGCCTTGTAGCCGCCGCAGGTGCCGCTCTTGCAACTTTTATGTTCAAGAACTAATAAAAGAAAATAATATAATAAAACAAGAAAAGCGACGGATTTACCCCGTCGTTTTTTTGTGCTTTTTAATGCCCTGTCATTGCGAGCGAGTTTACGAGCGCGGCAATCCCCTGCATGGAGCAATTACATGACCCGCAGTATCGCACAGCCCGTAATGCAACCCGCGAGCGTGGCAAAAAGAGCAACGGGTATTGCGTACCCCAACTTTTTTACGTTGGATTGCGAAAAATATATCGTGGAAATGTAAAACACAGTTTCGCTCGAGCCGTATATAACCGAAGCGCACCTGCCTATGTAAGAGTCCACTCCGTAAGTTGAGTATACTTTTTCAAGTATGCCTATCGCGCCCGCGCCCGAAAGCGGTCGCACGAGCATGAGTTCGGTGAGTTCGCTCGGTATGCCCATTAAGTTCATAACGGGCGAAACGGCTTTGGATAAATAAAAACTAAGCCCGCTTTGTTTGAAAACCTCCACCGCCATCATTATCGTGAGTAGGTAGGGGAACACGTTCGCCATGAGCGAAAGCGCGCCGCGGCTTCCTTCGGTGAAGGCGGAATACGAGTCTTTTTTGCGTATCGCCGCAATCACAAGCACCGTAACGAATATAAGAGGTATTATAATTTCGGTCATTATTGTTTCCTTATTGTGTCATTGCGAGGGCATTTGGGTCACAACGTCATTGCGAGCGGTTGGGTTATCCTGTCATTGCGAGGGTGCTTGCACCCGTGGCAATCTCATACATGAAACAAGTATAGTAACTGCACCGTCCGCATGTCTGAGATTGCTTCGTCGCTACGCTCCTCGCAATGACAGTGTACGTGCCCCCTGTCATTGCGAGCGGCGCGAGCCGCGAAGCAATCCCCTGCATGGAGCTTGCAAAGCCGCTTTTTCTTTTTTATGTTCGCGGTTTTCTCCGCGTTTGCGAAAAAGCAAGCCTATAAGTTTTACCAAAGTAATTCCTATTATGGTGCTTAACACGGTTGCAACGGTTGCGGGCAACAAAAAATCGGCGGGACTTGCCGAGCCGTGAGTGGCGCGCAATCCGATAACGGTGGTGGGCAAAAGTTGCAAACTCGTAGCCGATATCACCGTAAGCATTATCATGTTTTGCGATGCCCGCGTACTGCCCGTATCCATTTCCTTTATGGCTTTAATCGCCATGGGAGTGGAGGCGTTGCCCAGTCCCAAAAGGTTTGCCGCCATGTTCATGGTAACGTATTTCCTGCCCGTTTCGTTTATGCCCGGAAATAAAAATTTCACCACGGGGCGGAGCAGTCTGCTCAAAAAATCGGCAATCCCCGTTTTTTCGAGAATGCCGAAAAAGCCCAGCCAAAAACCGTATAGCGCGGCAAGCTCTATTGCGAGCTTTACCGCTGCATGACTGCCCGCTATCATTGCCGTAACCGCTTGCCCCGGATTAGTGAACAGCAAAGCCGACACCGAACCCAGCAACATTATGTACCAAACTTTACTCATATTCCGATTATATTGCAAAGTGGGACAAAATATGACAGGAAATGCGCGGGTGGGGGTAAAACTTTATGCCGCACAGTTGCGGCTTTTTATATTTCTTACTTACTCGTTTTCGAGAGATTTTATAACGTCGGTCACTCTTTGGGTGAGAGCGGCGAGAGATTTTTGTATTTCGCGCAGTTCGCGTAAGGCTTCGGCTTTGGAGTCGGGTTTTTCGCGTTGGGGAATGCGGCGCGGTTCGGGTTGAGGGGCGGCGGGCTTTGCCGCGGCTATTTCAACCGAGGAGCGGGCGGATTTGGGCGGCAACGCGGATACGTGTCGGCTCGAGAGGGCGAATTTATTGGGCTTGCTTTTAGAAGCCGTGTTTTCTGTTATGTAGTTTAGGCACTTTACGAGCGCGGTAAAAAGTTGCTGAGGGTCGTCGGCGGCAAAAGCGAGGTTTTCCGCCTCCTCGAGTTCCTTTTTGCTTACCGCGGCATAGTTGAGAAAAAATCCGCGGCTCAGCGCAAAACTCTGAATAAAAGCGCGGCGGGTAACGCCGTTGCCGTAAGAAAAGGGCGAGAGAATTATGAGTTCGCGGGCAAAGCAACTGAGCGACGCGGCAAAGTCGGGTTTTGCCGTTTCGGGTGCGCCGCGAAGCTCGGATAATTTAATGAGCGCGTTTTTGAGCGAACCGCGCAGTAATTTGGAGTCGGTGCAACTTCCGCCCGCGAGCATGAGTTCTTCGGTGCGAAATTCGCCCGCTTTGGCTCGCGGCTCGAACAAAGTTTTGTGCAGAGCGCAAAACGAGTCGGAATCGAACTCGGCGGGCTTTTGCTGGGTGAGCAAAACGAGTTTTGCGTATTGCGGGCACTTGGCGCATTTCTTTATAAAAGTAGCCTTGTCGGTCATTCCCACAAGGAAAGAAATCGCGGCGGAAACCGCGCTTTTGGGCGTTGCCGTGCCGTCCGCAAGTAGATTTGCCGCCGCGCCGAGCGCAACGGATTTGGCGTCGTAACCCTGCATAAAACCATTATAACAAATAAGTGCGGACATGTCAACAACGGCGAGAAAATTCGGCGCTCATACGCCGCTTTTTTGATTGACAATAAAATTTTATTCTTTTATACTTGAGTAATACTCGGAGGAAATACTTCTTATGGTGGTAAAAACATTATCGCGGAGCATACGGCAATACAAGCTCCCTTCGGTGCTTACGCCGCTGTTTATGACGGGCGAAGTCTTGCTCGAATGTCTTATTCCGCTCGTGATGGCGAGGTTGCTCGACACGTTTTACGGCAATAGCATTGCGCCTATAATAAAGCTCGGCTTGATACTCGTGGCAATGGCTATGGTTTCGCTACTTTGCGGCACGCTATCGGGGCTGTTCGCATCCCGCGCCTCGAGCGGTTTTTCGCGCAATTTGCGGCACGACCTTTTCTATAAAATACAGGAATTTTCGTTCGGCAACGTGGATAAGTTTTCGTCCGCGAGTCTTGTTACGCGCCTTACGGTAGACGTTTTCAACGTGAAAAACGCCTTTATGATGATAATTCGCATGGCGGTGCGCTTTCCGCTCATGCTTATTATCGCGCTTATCATGTCGTTTACCATAAGCGTTAAAATGACCTTCGTATTTTTGGCTATAATACCCGTGCTCGCGCTCGGCATGACTTTGCTTATAGTGAAAGTTTACCCCATGTTCGACGGAGTGTTCAAACGCTACGACGCCCTCAACGACTCCGTGCAAGAGAACATAAAGGGCATGCGCGTTGTGAAAACCTACGTGCGCGAAGAGCACGAAAAGCAAAAGTTCGAGCACAGCGCGGAAGATATAAGAAAGACTTTCACCAAAGCGGAGCGCATAATAAACCTCACAAATCCGTTGCAGTGGTTTTGCATTTTCACCGCCATAGTGCTCGTGAGCACGCTCGGCGCGATAATCACCGTGAAAACTTTCGGCGGCTACGACTCGAACAATAATCCCGTATGGGGCGAGCTGTCCACCGGCGATATAGCCGCGCTCTTCACTTACATAGGGCAGATACTTTCATCGCTCATGATGCTGGCGCAGGTGCTCGTTATGATAGTTATGGCGAGCGCGTCGGCAAAGCGTATCGCGGCGGTGCTCGAGGAGCAAAGCGATATTGTTTCGCCCGAAAACGCGCTTACCGAGGTGAAAGACGGCTCGATAGATTTTTGCGGCGTGAATTTCAAATATTCGGCAAACGCCGAAGCCGACGCTCTTGAAAACATAGACCTGCATATAAAAAGCGGCGAAACGGTGGGAATTATAGGCGGCACTGGAAGCGGCAAAACCTCGCTCGTGCAACTCATACCCCGCCTTTACGACGTGCACTCGGGTTGCGTTAAGGTGGGCGGCTCGGACGTTAGGGAGTACGACCTCCAAACGCTCAGAAACAGCGTTGCCATGGTTTTGCAAAAGAACTTGCTGTTTTCGGGCACTATCGCTCAAAATCTACGGTGGGGCGACGAAAACGCGACCGACGAGGAAATTAAACGCGCGGCAGAGCTTGCCTGCGCCGACGAATTCGTAAGCTCGTTCCCCGACGGCTACGACACGCACATAGAGCAGGGCGGCACAAACGTGTCGGGCGGGCAAAAACAGCGGCTCACCATTGCCCGCGCACTGCTCAAAAAGCCCAAAATTCTCATACTCGACGACAGCACGAGCGCGGTTGATACCCGCACCGACGCGCTGATAAGAAAGGCTTTCCGCGAGGAAATACCCGGCACAACCAAGATAATAATCGCGCAACGCACCGCTTCCGTAATGGACGCCGACCGCATTGTGGTTTTGGACAACGGGCGCATAAGCGCGGTGGGGACGCACGAGCAACTGCTTGCAAGCAATGACATATACCGCGAGGTGTACGAGTCGCAAAACAGAGAGAGCGAAGGAGGCAACGAATGAAACCGAGCGTTAAAGAACGGCGCAAGCCGGTAATGGGCAGACTGCTTCGTTACCTGTTTTCGCACTATAAATGGCGGCTTATCGCCGTGCTTGTTTGCGTGCTGTTCGCCTCCGCCGCGCACGTGTCGGCTTCGGTGTTTTTACAGCGCATTATAGACGATTGCATTACTCCCGCGCTCACTGCGGGATACTCTTCGCTGTTTCCCAAGCTGTGGATATACGCGGGCGTAATGACGGGCACGTTCTTGCTCGCGGTGCTTGCCGTGCACGGGCAGACCCAACTTATGGCGATAATTTCGCACAAGTTCTTAAAGCAGATACGAGTAGACATGTTCAACAAAATGCAGTCGCTCCCCATAAAATATTTCGACACTCACACCCACGGCGACGTAATGAGCACGTACACCAACGACGTAGACGCCATAATGCAGCTTGCAACGCAGTGTATTCCCGGCATAGTTTGCTCGTCGGTAATGATACTCGCTTACCTCGGAGTTATGCTTTATTACAGCGTGTGGCTCACGGGCGTAGTGCTCGTAACCTCGATTATAATGGTGTTCGTAACCAAAATAGTGGGCGGCGGCACTGCGCGATATTTCGTGAAACAGCAAAAGGCGTTCGGCAGATTCGAGGGCTACATCGAGGAGATGATGAACGGGCAGAAGGTGGTTAAAGTGTTCTGCCACGAAGACGCCGTAAAAAAGGATTTCGACAAAATAAACGACGAACTGCACGTCTACATGGAAAAAGCCAACAGCTACGCCAACGTGCTCGGTCCGATTGTGGGCAACATAGGCAATCTTTTGTACGTGCTACTCGCGTTTGCGGGCGGCGCAATGATACTCGCAAATTTGAATAATTTGAGTCTTACGGGTTGGAACGCGCTTACGCCCGGCGTGATAGTGTCGTTTTTGGCAATGTGCCGCTCGTTTACAAACAACGTAATGCAAATGGCGCAAACGGTGAGCGGCATAGCTCAAGCCGTGGCGGGCGCGGGCAGGGTGTTCGCGCTTTTGGACGAAACGCCCGAAACCGACGACGGCTACGTTACTTTGGTTAACGCCGCATACGACGAAAACGGCAACGTGACCGAAACAGCCGAGCGCACGGGCAGGTGGGCGTGGCGGCATCCCCATTCCGCCGACGGAAGCGTAACCTACACCGAGGTGAAAGGGGATATTTTGCTCGACGACGTAGACTTTGCTTACGACCCCGAAAAGCCGGTGCTCAAAGGAGTTTCGGTGTTTGCAAAGCCCGGTCAGCGCGTGGCTTTCGTGGGCTCTACGGGCGCGGGCAAAACCACGATAACAAACTTAATCAACCGCTTTTACGATATTGCCGACGGCAAAATACGCTACGACGGCATAAACATAAACAAAATTAAAAAAGCCGACCTGCGCCGCAGTTTGGGCATGGTGCTTCAAGACACCAACCTGTTTACCGGCACTGTTCGCGAAAACATTCGCTACGGTAGATTAGACGCTACCGACGAAGAGGTGGAAGCGGCGGCTCGGCTTGCGGGAGCGCACGACTTTATAATGCACTTGCCGAACGGCTACGACTCCATGCTCACCGCCGACGGCGCAAATCTTTCGCAGGGGCAGCGACAGCTTTTGAGCATTGCCCGCGCCGCCGTTGCCGACGCGCCCGTAATGATAATGGACGAAGCGACGAGCAGTATAGACACGCGCACCGAAGCCATAGTGCAAGAGGGTTGCAACCGCCTTATGCAGGGCAGAACGGTGTTTATAATAGCGCACCGCCTAAGCACCGTGCGTTCCGCCGACGTAATAATGGTACTCGAGCACGGCAAAATAATAGAGCGCGGCAATCACCGCGAGCTAATCGCTCAAAAGGGCAAATATTATCAGCTTTATACGGGCGCATTCGAACTCGACTAATCTCGGCGGGCGTATAGCGGCACATCTGCGCACTACGTGCTTGTGCCCACGTGGTCACGTACCTCAAAGTACGCTCCCGTGCGGGCA
>NZ_CALPCH010000002.1 GCF_943193005.1 Pumilibacter intestinalis | reverse complement strand
ACAATTTCCGAAGCCGACTTACGCCGTGGACTGTATGCACGCATACAAATATTACAAGAGCCGCTATTTAACGATAGTGCTTGTTCCGACGATTACACATTGAAATTTAATATCGATTTAGAAGACACACAGCGTAAAGCACGCGAATTTGCCGGGCAATACTCTGCTTTGGCACATGAGCTTCAAAACTCACGCAAAAGGGGCGGATAGCTCAAACTATGCGTAAAAGTCTTCTTTTACGAAAAATATAGTTAAAACAGTTGCAATTTTTATGTAAATATGCTATACTTTATAAGTAACTGTATAAGTAAATCATTTCAGAGGTTTTTTTCATGGCTAATATTATAAATGAAAACTATTACAAACAACGTAACGAACACGGCATGGAACGCTTGCGCGAACTGTTGGATATGCTGCCTGATTTTGTAAAGGAATTTTTCATAGGTATCCAAATGCGTACTACGGTATTAACTCGTTTGAATTACGCATTCGACTTAAAAGTTTTCTTCAGATACCTGAGCGAAAAAAAATATCGAATTCCCGTAAAAGAAATTGCTCTTATCGATATAGAAAAACTGACGGCGTTCGATATAGAATTGTATCTCGATTATTTATCAAACTACACTATAGACGGAAAAACCTATTCGTGTGAAGAAAAAGCCAAGGAACGCAAGCTATCGTCTTTACGCTCTTTTTTCAAATATTATTTCAAAAAAGACAAATTGCTCTCAAACGTATGCGCAAAAGTTGATTTTCCGAAATTACACGATAAACCCATAATACGTTTGGATAATAACGAAATCCACGCCTTGTTACACGAAGCCGAAAACGGAAACAATCTGACAAATCGCCAAAAACATTATCAACAAATTTACGCAAAGCGCGATACCGCGATTTTAACGCTGTTTTTGGGCACGGGGATACGCGTAAGCGAGCTTGTGGGACTCAACGAAGAAGATTTCAACTTTGAAAACAACAGCTTTACGGTAACCCGTAAAGGCGGCAACAAAAGCATATTATATTTTTCGGACGAAGTCAAAAATTCCCTATTGAGTTATTTGGAATGGCTGAAAGAAAAAAAATCCGCTTCATACGAACCGTTCGCAAAACAAGCCCGACTCACCAACGCCATGTTTTTATCAAATCAAGGTAAGCGTTTCAGCGTGCGCGGCATAGAAATGCTTGTAAAAAAATACAGCAAAATCGCGTCGCCGCTCAAAAACATCACGCCCCATAAACTGCGCAGCACATTCGGTACGGCATTATATAGAGAAACTCAAGACATTTACGTAGTTGCCGACGTGCTCGGGCACAGCGACGTAAATACCACAAAAAAGCATTATGCGCAAATGAGTGAAGATATTCGCAAAAAAGCCGCAAACGCTATAGTTTTACACCAAAATAACGATGAAAACCAATAATTTCATGCTATGTGTGACATACTATATGAATTTATCAATTTTGTTTGGATTTCAATATATTTTCAATGCATTGATACGCGGCATATTTCACGTGTTCGTACGTTAAGCCTCCTTGCAAATATGCAACATACGGCTCTTTAATGGGCGCGTCCGCACTCAGCTCTATGGAAGCCCCTTGCACAAATGTTCCGGCAGCCATAATTACTTGGTCATTATATCCCGGCATATCCCATGGATACGGCACAACGTGGCTGTCAACCGGAGATACCGATTGAATAGCTCGGCAAAATTCAATAAGTTCTTCCCCGCAATCGAATTTAATGGAACAAATAATATCGTTCGGAATATCGCCGCACTTAGGTAAAGCCGTATACCCGAGTTTCGAAAACACCTCCGAAAACAATACGCAACCTTTTAACGCTTGCGAAGTAACGTGCGGAGCTAAAAACAATCCTTGATAAAAAGGGCGATAATCGGCGGCATAAGAACCGACCTCCATGCCTACGCCGGGCGCAGTCAGCCGATGCCCAACAGCCTCGACAAGCGAGCTCTTTCCCGCAATGTATCCCCCGGTAGGCGCAATTCCCCCGCCCGGATTTTTTATCATTGAGCCAGCGCAAATATCCGCGCCCGCTTCGGTAGGCTCTATGGCGGAAACAAATTCACCATAGCAGTTATCCACGGCAATAATAACATTCGGAGCCATTCCCTTAACAAACTCGCAAACTTTTCGTATTTCTTCTATCGAAAACGCATTTCGCCAACTGTAACCGCGCGACCTTTGAATAAACACCATTTTAGGTTTCAATTTCTTAAGTCCGCACTCTATAGCGGAGTAATCGAATTTTCCGTCTTTCAGTTCGGCTTTTTCGAATTCGATGCCGAAATCTTTCAACGAACCAATACCCCGTTTTGATATTACGTCACGCAAAGTATCGTAAACGTCGCCCGAAATAGAAAATACGGTATCACCCGGGCGCAAAATCCCGAAGAGCATGAGCGTAATGGCATGAGTTCCCGAGGTTATCAACGGAGAAGCTATCGCTTTTTCCGCCCCGAAAATATCCGCAAACACGCCCGAAAGCGTATCGCGCCCAACGTCGTCATACCCGTATCCGCTTGTGGGGGCAAAATGACGCAATGCGATTTTATGTTTGCGAAAAGCGTCTAAAACTTTTACTTGATTTGCATAGGCGATTTCGTCGATTTCGGCAAACAACCCCGACAAATTCGCTTCGCACTCTTTAATCAATTTTTCCGTACTATTCATATTTTAACTCCGTAGCCACATTTCCGACTCTTTCAAAATATTATTACAATAATCTTCTGAAACGTATTTTTTTTCCGCCGTTATCCATTTGAAAAATGTTATCTGCCTTTTTGCATAACGCCTGCTATTCTGTTTTATTTCGTCCACAGCTGTAATCGGCTCGTCGCCGTTTTTTATCGCTTTGATTATTTCCTTATAACCTATCGCTTCCATGCTTCTGCATTGCCAAAACCGCTCGAGCCCGCAAACCTCGTCTATCAATCCGTTTTCAATCATTCCGTCAACTCTGCTATTGATTTTATCGTAAAGCACTTGCCTATCGGCTTCAAGCACGAAAAACTTAAAATCATACGCGCTTTTTTTCTCGGAAACAACTTCGGATTTTGCTTTACCCGTCTTTTCGTAAATCTCCAAAGCACGAACAACTCGTTTGGTGTCGTTTTCGGATATTTTCATCGCAGAATTACAATCAACCGATTTTAACAAATCATGTAAATACGTTGCACCGCGTTCAGATAGTATTTCGTTATACTTTTTTCGCACCTCTATATCGGGCGCAACGTCTGCAAAATTTTGCTCGTTTATAAGCGCGTTAATATATAACCCTGTTCCACCCGTAATAATAGGCAATTTGCCCATTGCTTGAATTTCAGCTATCGATTTTTTTGCATCCGAAACATATTTTTGAACGGAATATTCTTCATTAGGCTCAACTATGTCTATCATAGTATGCAAAATGCCGCATTTTTCTTCTTCGGTTACCTTTCCCGTCCCTATATCGAGCCGCCTGTATATTTGCATGGCGTCCGCACCGACTATCGCGCCGTTTAGTTTTCGAGCAATTTCTATAGCCACCGAGGATTTTCCTATTCCGGTAGGTCCGCCGATTATCAAAATCTTATTCATGAACGCTTAAACAGTTTCTCCAAATCATGTTTTGAGAATTTGATTATTATAGGTCTGCCGTGCGGACAAAAACGAGTCAAATCGGCTTTGCGCATTTGAGCAAGCAATTTGTCTATCTCGCTTTTAGCCAAATCATCCTCACCCTTAACCGCGCTTTTGCATGCCGCTTGCATCAACTTTTCTTTTACGAAATCAAAACCCCGTTTCCCGATATCCATATCGCTCAAAAGCACAGCCATGAAATGCTTTAAGTCTATATCCGAGCAACATACGGGCAAAGCATATAACGAAAAGGCATTTCCGCTTAACGCGTCTATCTTAAATCCGAACTCGCTCATTTTAGGAAGAGTTTCCGAAAGCGCAACCTTTTCAGACGGCGATACCTCGAAAATATAAGGCACAAGCAAATCTTGAACCGCCAACTCGCCGCTTTCGAATTGCTCCGCCAATTTATCGTATAAAAGTTTTTCATGCGCGGCATGCTGGTCTATAAGATAAAAATCGTCGCCGCATTCCGCAATCAAATAAGTATTAAACAGTTTCCCAACGCAAGCAACATTTTCACCGCCGAACAAATCAAATTCGGCGAGCGTTGTTTCCGTCTTTGTTTGCGTATTCGAAACAGGCGAAACAATCGGCTCTTTTGCCGCACAGTATTCAACGCTTCTGATAAAATCGTTGAGTTTCGCGCTCACCCTACTACTCTCGGCAACCATAGGTTTACCCAAAAACATGCTCTTAATATTTATTGACGGTTTTTCCTCGACTAAAACGCTCGATTTCTCCGCGTTCGTTTTTTGCTCGACAATCGGCTCGAAAGCAAGGCTTGCTTGCGAAACAAACTCTATGGGTTCGGTTGCCATAAAGTCGACTTTTTCCTTTATAGCGTTATATATTACCCCCTTTAATCGCTTCTCACCCGAAAATCTTACGTCCAATTTATTGGGGTGCACGTTAACGTCCACCATATCGGCAGGCAAATCGAGATACAAAACATACGCGGGAAACTGCCGCTTCATCAAATAATTTTGATAGCATTGTTGAATACAGTATGATATATCGGCGTTAACTATATATCTTCCGTTCACTATCAGCGTTTGATAATTGCGCGAATGCTTGGTATAATCGGGGCGACAAATATAGCCCGATAAACTCAACCCCGGCGCAGCGTAAGAAATCTCCGCCATATTATTTGAAAATTCGCTTCCGTAAACGCTGTATATTGCCGATTGCACACCCGTGCCGTCCGACAAATAAACGGTTTCGCCGTCCGCAATATACTTGAATTTCAAATACGGTTTCGAAAGAATTATTTTAATAATAAATTCCGTAACCGAACTTTCTTCCGATTGAACTTTACGCAAAAATTTTGCTCGAGCGGGAATTTTCGCAAACAAATTTCGCACCGTAACTTTAGTGCCGCAAGAAGCCCCGCACTCACCCTCGTCGGTTATCGCACCGTCGGACAAAGTGATTTTATACCCGAGCTCGCTTTCCCGAGTCCGCGAAATCATCTCAACGTCCGCCACCGAAGCAATGCTCGGCAACGCCTCGCCGCGAAATCCGAGCGTGGAGATTGCTTCCAAATCTTTTAAGCTGCGAATTTTACTCGTTGCATGCGGCATAAAAGCAACGGGCATATCTTCGCGAGCTATGCCGCTGCCGTTATCCGAAACGCAAATATAGTCAATGCCGCCCCCGCGTATCTCAACCGTTATCGAGTCCGCGCCCGCGTCTATCGCATTTTCAACCAATTCTTTTACTATGGAACGAGGATTTTCCACAACCTCGCCGGCAGCGATACGGTTAAATATAACGCTGTCCAATACGTTAATTTTACTCATCTCATCTCCGCCTTTTCTTTCAAATCGGTTAAAATATCCAATGCGGCGCGCGGGGTCACGTAATCCAAATCAAGTTCGCTCAATATCTTCGTGATTTCGTGCGTTTTTCCGTCGGGCGCAAACAGTGAAATTTGCTTTCCGCCGTCGGACAGCGTTTCGCTTCTCAAATCCGACGCTTCCAGCCTTTTCAAAATTTCTTTCGCACGTTTTACCACGATTTCGGGCAACCCAGCCAAACTCGCAACCTCGATACCGAAACTGCGGTTTACACTCCCGCGCATAAGTTTACGCAGGAATACTATAGAGTTTCCGAGCTCGCGAACGGTGAGCTTGTAATTCTTAATGCCGCTCAACTTGTTTTCCAAGTCGGTCAACTCGTGATAATGGGTGGAAAACAAAACTTTTGCATTTATCTTCTCCGACAAATGCTCCATTATCGCCCATGCTATGCTCAAGCCGTCGAACGTGGACGTTCCTCGCCCGATTTCGTCCATAAGCAACAGCGACTTATCGGTGGCGTTGTTGAGAATATCGGTAACCTCCGACATCTCCACCATGAAAGTGCTTCTGCCCGACAAAAGGTCGTCGCTTGCCCCGACGCGGGTAAATATCCTGTCCACAATTCCCATGTCGCCGGACGATGCGGGAATAAAGCTACCCATTTGCGCCATAATCGTTATGAGCGCAACTTGCTTCATGTAGATACTTTTTCCCGCCATGTTCGGACCCGTTATAAGCATTATCTTGCTGTCCGAAGAATTAACGAAAGTGTCGTTCGGAACAAACGACTCATCTCTGAGCATTCTTTCAACTACCGGATGTCTACCCTCGCGAATATTCAAAACGTCGTTCGTTGTTATATTCGGCTTTACGTATCCGTTTTCGCGCGCCACTATGGCAAACGAAACAAGACAGTCGAGCATTGCCACGCTTTTTGCCGTAGACAAATATTCGGCTATTCTTTGCGATAACTTTTCGTTAAGCTCAACGTACAACTCCTCTTCCAAAGTTTCCGACAGCTCTTCGGCGTTGAGAATTTTCTCTTCCAACTCTTTCAGCTCTTCGGTAACGTATCGTTCGGCGTTAGCTACCGTTTGCTTGCGCATATATCTGTACGGAACCAAGTCCGCTTGAGCCTTGGGCACTTCGATATAATATCCGAATACGTTCGTAAAGCCTATCCTAAGCGTTTTAATTCCCGTTTCCTCTTTTTCCACGGCAACAAGTTGCTTTAATACGGTATGCGCGTTCGAAATAAGATTTCTATACTCGTCCAATTGGGCGTTGTAACCGTCTTTGAATATTTTGTTCTTGTTTTTGTCTTTGCTTTTTTCTTCTTTGGATTTGCGCTTTGACTTTTCCGCGTTCTCATCGTCGTCTGGGTTTGCGCTTTTCGCATTTTTATCGAATATGGCGGACTCAATCATTTCGCACTCGGCGGTAAAATCGGACAAATTTTCGTATATATGCTTTGCAAGCCGTCCGCCGAAATCCGCAAGCCGCTCTTTCAAAAGCGCGACACCGCGCAAAGACCGCCCGAGCGACAAAAAGTCCACGGGCACCATTTTGCGGCTCGAAAGTCTACCCGTAAGGCGTTCTATGTCATACATACAAGCGAGTATTTCGTGTAATTCTCTGCAATCCACGGATTTCTCGGAAAGCTCTTCCACAAAATCCAATCTCGAATTTATAACTTCGCAATCTATTTCGGGTCCTTCTATCCACTTTTTAAGCAGTCGAGCTCCCATGCCGGTACACGTTTTATCCAAACACCAAAACAGCGAACCTCTTTTATTCCCTTGCGAAAGCGATTGCGTGAGCTCGAGAGTTCTGCGAGCGTTGGAGTCGATAAGCAATCTTTTATCGCCATCGTCGGCAACCAACGCGTTCATATTCGCCATAGAACACTTTTGAGTGTCGTTTATGTAAGACAATAACGCGCCCGCGGCGCAAATACACTGCCTTTCTTTGATAAGTTGCAAATTCTGCTCGGGAAGCCGCGAATGCAATAATTTGTAAGCATTATCGTAATCGAACGCAGTTTCGTTATAAGAACAAAACGGACAAACCGCCCCGAATTTCACTACCGACAAATTTATGCTTTCGGCAAGCATTTCTTCGTTGCATATGATTTCCGACGGCTCTATGCGGGAAAGCAAATCATTTAACTTTACCGCAATTTGCCCGTCGATAAAAGCATGATTAAATTCTCCAGTAGAAATATCCGCCCAAGACACCCCAACGCCGTTATCGAAACAGCAAATACTCGCAAGGTAGTTGTTCCTGTCCTCGGTAAGCATACTGCTTTCGGTAACCGTTCCGGGCGTAACCACACGAGTTACTTCCCTTTTGATTATGCCCTTTTTGTTGGGCGGAGTAACCTGCTCGCATATGGTTACCTTGTAGCCCTTTTGTATGAGTTTCGTTAGATACGCTTCTACGGCATGATGCGGCACTCCGCACATGGGCGCACGCTCGGAAAGTCCGCAATCTCTGCTCGTAAGCGTAAGCTCGAGTTCTCGACTCGCCGTTATGGCATCGTCGTAAAACATTTCGTAAAAATCTCCCAACCTAAAGAACAACAAAGAGTCTTTATTTTGCTCTTTAATTTCGAGATACTGCGCCATCATTGGTGAAAGACCCATTATATAATTTCTCCGTACAACTTGGAATTTTTGTTATCGGTTACGCGAACGGAAACAAATTTACCAACCGCATCTTTGCTGCCCGCATAAGTTATCGCTTTGCCGCATTTTGTTTCGCCTATCATCTTGCCCTTTTTATATTCCGTTCCGAGAACTTCATACGTTTTACCGACGCATCGCTCCGCGAGTCGGCAAGATATTACAAACTGCTTGTCTATAAGTTCGGAAATTCTGCGCTTCTTATCGGCAACGGAAACCTGTCCGTCCATTTCCGCGGCGGGAGTTCCGCTTCTGCGCGAATATATAAACGTATACAAATTAGCAAACTCGGCAACCGAAACCAGCTTTAGCGTATCGGCAAAATCCGCTTCGGTTTCGGTGGGAAACCCTACTATAACGTCGCCCGAAAGTCCCGCGTCGGGCACTTTATCCTTTATCATCGCAACCTTTTCGAGATATCCGCCCGCCGTATATCTTCGGTTCATCAATTTCAGTATTCTGTCGCTTCCCGACTGCGGCGGCATATGTATAAAGTGCGATAGCTTGTCGCTGTTTGCGATAACGTCCACCGTTTGAGAAACGATATCTTTGGGGTGCGACGTCATAAATTTCAAACGGAATTTACCTTCTATGTCAGACAAATCACTCAAAAGCGATGCAAAATCGTTGTTTTTATCACCCAAATCGTTACCGTATGAATTTACGTTCTGCCCGAGCAGAGTTATCTGACTGTATCCGCGCGACACCAACTCGCGAACGTCGGCTATAATTTGTTTCTTTTCTCTGCTACGCTCGCGCCCGCGCACGTAAGGAACGATACAGTACGAACAAAAATTATTGCACCCGTACATTATGTTCACCCACGCGTTAACCCCTAAAGAACGAACGGCGGGAATATTTTCTTTCAGCTTATGTTCCTGCGAAATCTCTATGCGAGTTTTTTTTGCGTTTTCCGCAAGCACTTGAGGTAATTTATCCAAATTATCCGTTCCCAATATGGCATGAATAAACGGACAGCGAGCTTTCAGTTTTTCTGCCGCGCCGTCGGCTTGGGTCATGCAACCGCAAACCACTATTTTCATATCGGGATGATTTTCCTTCTCTTTCTTGAGTATCCCCAAATTGCCCAAAACGCGAGTTTCGGCATTTTCTCTTATACAGCAAGTATTTAGCACAACCACGTCCGCCGCTTCGTTTTCGGAATACGGAACGTACCCATCTTCTTCGAGCAAACCCGCGATTTTTTCGGACTCGTGAACATTCATTTGGCAACCGTATGTAATTATCCTATAAGTTTTGCCCATAATGCCTCCGCATATATTATAACGGAAAATTCAAAAAATGTATAGCAAAAACGCTCCATTGTATGGAAATTTATCATTATAGCTATACTATTTGCATGAGAGTCAAGCGACTGCTAATAATCATATCCACCATCATAATATCGCTATTCGTAATAGCCGGTACAACATTTTTAATACTCACCAACCCCAACGTGAAAATAGCGGGTTGGCAGGAACTCGATACGCAAAAATTGGAGAGAATACACCAAACCGCCACGATAACGGACAAAAACGGAAATATCATTGCCGACGGAATTTACAGCAAAAACAGAATTTACACGCCGATAGAAACAATTCCCGAATGGACGACAGACGCTTTTATAAGCATAGAAGACAAACGGTTTTATTCTCACAAAGGCATAGACTATATAAGAATGTTGGGCGCGGCAAAAAACAATATACTTTCCGCGTCGCTTAGAGAAGGCGCGTCCACGATTACCCAACAGCTCATTAAAAACACCCACCTATCAAACGAAAAAACTTTCGGCAGAAAACTCAGAGAAATTCGCATAGCCAAACAGCTCGAAAAAGAATACGATAAAAAACAAATCCTCGAAGCGTATCTCAATATAGTTTATTTCGGAAACAATGTTTACGGTATCGGTCAAGCGGCTCACTCTTATTTCGACAAAGACGTTTCACAGCTCGATATAGCCGAAAGCGCACTTCTCGCCGGAATAATAAATAATCCGTCGCGCTTTAACCCGCTCACCCACCCCGACCAAGCCATAAAAAGGCGCAATACGGTTTTGGAGAGCATGCTCAAAAACAACAAACTTACGAGCGATACCGCAAAACTCGAAAAAGAAAAGCCATTACAGTTAAAGCAAGGTTATAAAGATATTGCCGCATGTTATATAGAAAACGCGATAAACGAAGCGGGAGAACTCCTCGACTGTTTGCAAGACGAATTGTTTGAACAAAAGCCGACAATAACCGTAAACGCAAATTTCGCTTTAATTAAGCAAATTAGTAATAGTTTGTCTGACATACTACAGGATAATAGGTATAAAATACGCGTGCTTGTAATAGAAAACAATACCTCGTCGGTGATTTGCGACGTATCGAACACAAATAACAATACCGATATTTTGCGGCAACCCGGTTCGACAATCAAGCCTTTCGTATCATACGCCCCCGCTATCGAAAAAAAACTGATATTCCCAACGTCGGTTATACTCGACGAAAAAACCGATTTCGGAGGTTATTCCCCGAAAAATTTCAACAATAAATACTACGGCAACGTTACCGTGTCCGACAGCTTGAAAAACTCTCTCAACGTGCCCGCCGTAAAACTTACCGATATGTGCGGAATTCCCTACTCCAAATCGGTAGCTACACGCTTCGGTTTGAAATTTTCGGATAAAGACAACGGACTCGCCATTGCTCTCGGAGGACTAAGCGACGGCGTTACTTTGAACAATTTGGCGGATGCATATTCCACTCTCGCCAACGGCGGCAAATACAAAAAAAGCAGTTATATTAAATCGATTAGCACAAACGGAAAGACCGCTTACGTAAACAAAACCGCCGAAACCAAAGCCGTAGGCGACGACACTGCGTATCTCATTACTCGCATGCTTTTGGATTGTGCGCAAACGGGAACGGCAAAAAAACTTTCGCAATTCGGCAACGTGGCGGCAAAAACGGGAACGGTAGAACACGGCGATAAAAACAGCGACGCCTACTGCGTAGCATACACCCCGCGCCACACCGTTGCCGTGTGGTACGGAAACGACGAAAACGAAGCAAACATTTACGGCGGAAAAGAACCGACGATAGCGGCAAAACGGGTATTGGAAATACTTGCGGACAAGTCGCAGTTCGAAATCCCCGACAGTGTGGCAAAACTCGATATAGACGCGCGAAAACTGCAAGACGAAGGCGCGGTATATCTTGCCGCGCCCGATTTACCAAAACGGTATCGTATTTCAAGTTATTTTTCCAAAAACAATTTGCCCAAAGAATATTCTTATTACGAGTTACCCGAAATTTTCGATTTACTCGACCTGCCCGAGCTTGAGCATTTCGAGATTATCGACGGCTTCGTCGAGTAATTGCTCGTAATCTTCAATCTTAAGTTCCTCTTCTTCCACACGCTTAAGCGTAGGTTTTGTAACGGGGCTTTCGGGTAAAAATACCGTACAGCAATCTTCATACGGCAACACCGAAGTTTCGTACGTATCTATCTTTTGCGAGATATCGATTATTTCCTGCTTGTCCATACCTATCAACGGGCGGAACACGGGCAACGATTTTACCGTGTCGTTGGTAACGGTGATGCTCTCGAGAGTTTGGCTCGCAACCTGTCCCAAACTCTCTCCGTTTATCAAACAACCCAACTCGTACTTATTCGCCACCCGCTCGGCTATGCGCATCATGAACCTGCGAAGAATTGTAATCATATAAGAGTCGGTGCACTTGGCGTGTATTGCTTCCTGAATTTTCGTAACGGGCACGCAATATAGTCTGATTTTACCGCAATATCTCTGCATTATAGAAGCAAGTTTTATCACTTTTTCTTTGGCGCGTTCGCTCGTGTACGGATAAGAATGAAAATGCAGAGCGTCGAAGCCCAAGCCGCGCTTTGCCATCATGTATCCGGCAACGGGACTGTCTATGCCGCCCGAAAGCAACAAAAGACCTCTTCCCGCGCTACCTACCGGCATTCCGCCCGAACCCGGCAATACCTTACCGTATACGTAAGCCATGCCGTTCTCGCGCACGTCTACCCATATAATATTTTGCGGCTCGTGCAAATCCACCGTTAAATGCGGGTTTGCCGATAAAACCGCGTCGCCGAGCTTAGCCGCAAGCGCAACCGAGGTTATGGGATATCTCTTGTCGCCCCTGTTTACGTTCATGCGAAAACTGCCCGTCGCGGGAGCTTCGCTCAAAACGCATTTGAGTATAGACTCGTAAACGTTGGGAATACAACAGGCAACGCTCAAAGAATGTATTCCGAATACGGCGCTCAAAGCCGTTAAAATCTTACTTTCGGATTGAGCGGAAAAATTTTTCACGAGATATCTGCTTCGGTTTATTTCCAATTCGCAATCAAACGGCTTTAGCTTGTATTTAATGTTTTTAATGAGCAACCGCTCGAAATAATCTCTGTTTTTTCCCTTGAGATAAAGTTCGCCGTAACGAATGACTATCACTTTTTCCATCGGAGTTCCTCCACGCATTCTTTGATTGTTTTTGCAACCGAGTCCATATCGTCGGATAGATTGCAAACCCCGAAACCGATACGCACATTCCCTTCTATTTGTCGCATATCTCGTCCCATGGCAGACAGCACTCTGTTCTTTTTTAGCCGCGACGAGCACGCAGACCCCAAACCAATTAAAATCCCTTTGTCGGCAAGTTTACGCTGAAGCACCTCGGCTTTTATCCCCGCTATCGATAAAGACAATATGTACGGCGACTGCTCGCTCGCTTCGTTAAATACCGCGTCTTTTATATCTTCGAGAGCCTTTTTCATTCTTTGTCGCAACGCAAATATTTGCCCGCCGTCAAAGGCGGAAAAATCCTTTGCGGCTTGGCAAAATCCCATTATAGCCGCCACGTTTTCCGTCCCCGACCTTTCGCCCTCTTCCTGCCCTCCGCCTATAATAAACGGCGCAATGCGTATTCCGTCGCGAACCCATAACGCGCCTATGCCCTTAGGTCCGCCTATTTTGTGCGCGCTCAAGCTGTATAAATCTATTCCCGCATGCTCGCAGTTTACGTCTATTTTGCAAAACGCCTGCACCCCGTCGCTATGAAACAAGCACCTCGGACTGATTTGCTTTGCGATACGCGATAACAGCGCAATATCGTTAATCGCGCCGGTTTCGTTACTGCAATGAATAACCGACGCAAGCGTTGTGTTTTCGTCGAGTTTGCTTTGATAGTCCGATATATCCACCGTTCCGTCGGCGCACAGCTTTACAAATCTTACGTCAAACCCTTTATCGGCAAGAGCGCGGGCATTTTCGTATCCCGAAGCATGCTCGCCCATAGATACCAAAATATTACCTTTTTTGTTTTTGACTCCGCAATTATAAACCCATGCGTTGGACTCGGTTGCGCACGATGTAAAATACAACTTTCCGCCCCCGCCGAGTTTATCGCACAAATAAGCTCGCGCCGCGGCGATTTTTTTTACCACCTCGAAAGCGGGCGAATACAGTGCCGACGGATTAAAATATTCTTCGGAATAATATCTTTCCATTTCTTTCACAACGGAGTCGAACACTCGCGTTGTGGCGGCGTTATCGAGATAAATCATGCTTGTTTTGCAGCTGCCGACGGCATATTCAAACTCTTGTCTATAATTCCTATGCGCGGCAAACTCCTTCTCAAGGCAGACAGCATTTCGTCGTTAGGCTCAATATGCAACAGGAAATTTTCTCCGTCGTCTCTGTAAGAAAGATAAACGATACGGCTTTCGTCCTCGTAATCGCAAATTGCGTACTGCTTTTTTGCGTTTTTGGAAGCGGCGTACCTGTCGTATGCGTCGCACGTAACGCGCCCCATCGATTCAACCGCGCTCATTCTCACCGTGCACATCAACTTGCGCTTATTGCGCAAAACCACTTTCACTACGCGAAGCGTTCCGCCGTTCAAAATGTAGTCGTATTCGGTGTTGGAATTTCGGAGCATTTTTCCCATGAATATGAAAGCCAAAATAAACGGCGCACCCGAAAACACTCCTATGGCAAGACCTATCGCCGCACCCAAAGCCGTTGAAAAATCCACCATAAACATTATAATGAAAAACATTATAATCACGCCTATTGCGAGCAGAATTTTACGCACTACCGACAGTATCGCCGTGCGTTTTTTGTGTTTTTCTATACGCGGATTATCCACGTTTTGTTCAAAAAATATATCCAACCTAAAACCTCCGAAATCTATTTCTCCGCGCTCGACTTGCGCAAAGTGCCTACGTCTACCTTATGCTTAGCGGGATTAAACAAAGTAAGCGTGAATATAAACGCCGCACCCGCGCCTTTGTTGCTCTCTATGCGAATTGCTTCTTTGTGGTCGTCTATTATCTTTTTTACTATGCTTAATCCCAGCCCCGTGCCTTTGCTCTTATTGGGAGTACGCGCCTTATCCGCCATATAAAACCTGTCCCAAATGAGCAGTTGGTCTTTTTTGCTTATTCCGAACCCTTGGTCTTTTACGGCTATATATATCTTTTCACCGTGTATATGAGTGGTAACCAATATCCTCGAATAAGCCGGAGAATATTTTACAGCGTTGTCTATGAGATTTACGAGCACTTGTATGATTTTATCCTTATCGGCAAAAACATAACTTTCTCTCCTTGCAAAGTCAACGTCGAGTTGCAATTCTTTTTTAAGCAGATTGGGTTCGAAGCGTTCCACTATCTGCCTGATTACGGCGTTTATCTCGAAACGCGACATGGTAAGCGGGTATTTGCCCGACTCCATACGCGACAAATCGAGCATAGAGGTTATAAGCGAATTGAGTCGTTTGGTTTCGCTCAACACAATCCTCAAATATTTTTCGCTATCCCCTGCGGCGATTGTCCCGTCGAGAATCGCCTGTAAAAATCCTTGCATGGATGTTAGCGGCGAACGCAACTCGTGCGAAGCGTTGGCAACGAACGATTTTCGCATTTGCTCGAGATTTTCGAATTCGTCGGCAATGCGATTGGTGATTTTACCGAGACGCTTCACCTCTTCGTCGGCTGTTTTTATATGAGTTCTTGCGTCATACTCTCCGTTGCTGAGCTTTTTCGCCGTTTCGTTAATGTGTTTCATGGGCGAAATGAGCAGTTTGTAATTGGAGAACACAAACAATATTATTTCCGCAATCGCGCCGAGCAAAACGAGCACAGCCAAAAGTATCTTATCCGAAAGAGTTGCCGCAACGGGCATAAAGAAAAACAACGGACAAAATACCGACGCGCCGAACACCGCAAAAAATATTATGCCGCGAAATACGTAATTGCCGAAAATTTTCATAACTGCGGCACTTCGAACTTGTATCCCACGCCCCACACGGTGTTAATGCGCCATTTTTTGCTCGTACCCAGTTTTTGGCGTATTCTCTTCACGTGCACATCCACCGTGCGAGTATCGCCCTGATAATCCGAACTCCAAACTTTATTAAGCAACTGCTCACGCGTAAAAACCTGCATGGGTTGCGAAGCAAGACAATACAAAAGCTCGATTTCTTTAGGGGGCATATCGATATTTTTTTCGTCTACTTTAACAATATAATTTCTTAAGCTGACAAACAAATTTCCGTAAGACAAATCGGGATTTGTATCAGCGTTTACCGCCTTATCCGACTCTCTCGCCACGGGTTGCGCTCTTCTGAATATAGCTTTAATTCTCGATATAAGCTCTTGCGGTTCGAACGGCTTCGTAACGTAATCGTCCGCGCCGTAATCGAGCCCGCTTATTTTGTCCATAGGTTCACCCTTTGCCGAAACCATTATTATGGGAATATCGGAAAATTTTCTGACTTCGGTAAGCGTTTCGTATCCGTCCATTTCGGGCATCATCACGTCGAGCAATACCAAATCGTAAGTTTCGTCTTTTATAGCGCGGATTGCTTCTTTTCCGTTGTGGCATATAGCCGTGCCGTACCCCTCTTTCACGAGATACAGCGTAATTAGTTGGCAAATATTGTCGTCGTCGTCGACTATCAATATTTTACGGTTTGTCATAATAAATCACCTTTCAACTTTGCTCGAATTCATTATACTAAATTTCGCACGAAAATACAAGTATTTTGCCGCGCTATTTTATTTCCGCCAAAGTTACGCCCGTATCGCCCTCGCCGTACCTGCCGTATCTGTACGACGCTATATCCGAACGAGTTTTGAGATAGGCTTGAATTCCCTTTCCCAACGCGCCCGTGCCCTTGCCGTGCACTATTCTTATTATCGTACCCGACGAAGAAGAGAGTATCAGCGGCTCGATTGCCTCGATTGCTTCCGCAACGGTCATGCCCAACAATTTTATCTCCGCTGCCGACGGTTCGGCGGGCGCGGACAAAACCGCGCGTTTCACCTTTTCTTTGGGCTTACTCTCCTGCCGCGCCGCAAACGGTTGAGCCAAGTCGTCCGCTTTAACGGAAATTTGCATATTGCCCGCTCTCACGCGATACAACCCCTTTTTATCGGCAAGCGACAGCAACACGCCTTCGCCGCCCAGCGAGCGCACTATGACCTTTTGACCCACTTTAGCCGACGCCGCAACGAAATCGGCGTATTCGGGGTTCAATCGTTCTTCGTTCTCGTTCTTTACTCTCTCGAGCTTGGAAAACAGTTGTCGCGCTTTGCGCAAAGCCTCTTCGTCGGCTTCTTTAACGGTATCTTTGAGTTCGTCCAACAGTTCGCTTGCTTTAGCAACCATATTGGATATCAAACGCGCGGTTTCCGCCTTGGCGTTGTTTTGTATTCGTTCTTGCTTTTCTTCGATTTTTTTCCGCGCCGTCTCTATGTGCACGCGCTCCTCTTCGAGCATTCGCTTTTCCGCTTCGATTTCCTCTTTTTGCTTTTCCGCTTGCATTTTTGCATACTGTGCCTGACGCAATACGGTCTCAAACCGTATTTGCTCGTCGCTTATGCTCTCTTTTGCCTTATCCAAAATATACTCGTTTAACCCGAGAGTACCCGCAATCTTCAACGCATTGCTCACTCCCGGCACTCCCACCATAAGTTTGTAGGTGGGTTTCAATGTTTCTTCGTCGAACTGCATGCAAGCGTTCATCAATTTTTCGGAAACGAGCGCATACTCTTTCAGCTCGTTAAAATGAGTTGTAACAATTCCCTTGCAACCCACTATTTCGAAATATTTCAATATTCCTATCGAAAGAGCCGCGCCCTCTACGGGGTCGGTACCCGAACCAAGCTCGTCCAATAGCACCAAACTGCGCGGAGAAATGCCGTCCGTAATTTTCACAACGTTTACTATGTGAGCCGAAAAGGTACTGAGCGACTGCTCTATGCTCTGCTCGTCTCCGAGGTCGCAGAAAATATTATCGTATACCGAAACAACGCTGTTTTTGTCGCACGGTATCCATATGCCGCTGTACGCCATCAAGCAACACAGTCCCACCGTTTTTAAGCAAACGGTTTTGCCGCCCGTATTCGGTCCCGTGATAACGAGTATATCGTATTGTTCGCCCACCTCAACGCTTACCGGAACAACCTTGTGCGGGTCTATAAGCGGATGCCTTGCGTTTTTGAGCGACAACTTTTTGCCGTTATCGAGCACTGGCATAGTGCCGTTAATGCTCACCGAATAAGCGCACTTTGCAAATACTACGTCTAACACAGTACACCTATCGAGCGCAAATTCGAGCATATCACTTCTTTCCGCAACGCACAAACTCAATTCCGAAAGTATCCTTTCTATTTCGAGCTGTTCTTCCATTTGCAAATATTTAAGCTCGTTGTTTAGCTCCACTACTGCAAACGGCTCTATAAACACGGTAGAACCGCTTCCCGATTGGTCGTGAATAAGACCGGGCACCATTGAACGGCATTCCGATTTTACGGGAAGAACAAAACGCCCCAACCGCACGGTAACAATGTTGTCTTGCAAATATTTGCTTAAGTTTCCGTTGCGAGTATAGCTCGCAAGTTTCTCTTTCAACTTTGCGTTGGCGGAATGAATTTTGCGCCTTAGGTCTCTTAACTTTTCGCTCGCGTCGTCTTTCAGTTCGTTTTCGCTCGCAACCGCGTCCCCTATCTGCTTTTCAAAGTTCCTGTCGGGTATGAGCGCGGCAACCAAAGCCTTAAGTTCGCTCACGTCGTCGCCGAGCTCGGAGAGTTCGCTTTTTGCTATGCGGGCGCAACGCATAATATTCGCCGCCTTAAGCAATTCCCCCGGCCGCAACACCGCGCCCGCCTTCGCCTTGTCGAGTATTTCGCTCACGTCGTCGAATTCCGATATCGGATTGGCGGAATACTTGTATTTCGCGATATACGCTTCTTCGGTAAGCCGCAAGTTGCGTTCCACTTCTTTATACTCGCATAACGGCAACATGCGCGATATTTCATCTTTCGCACGCGACGAAACCGCGAACTTAGCAAGCCGCGCCCGAATTTCGTCGAATTCCAAAACTTTCAGTAATTTCTCATCCATATTTTTATATCACTATTGTAATTTTTTGTTAAAATTTCCGTGCGTGCACGTAAGCGAATATTCGCACCCCGTAAGCATTTGCGTATTCACGGCTTCGATTTCCCGTGCGGTTGCGTAAGTAAAATCAAGCAACATGCCGCCGCTGTTCGCAACCGAAATGTTATTTATCGGTAACTCGGGCACTAAAACGCCGTAACAATACTTTTCTTTAACTCGGCAAAATCTTACGTATGCGCCCTTATCGTCTTTCATGCGAATATCGTAGCCGCTACAGCCCTTGCAGTCTTTACCCTCGCTACGGCGCGGACAATGCGCGAAATGCATTAACGGCGGTTTTCCGAAAGCGTAAGTAAGCGAGTCGCCGAGTTTTTCCCTCTCTATCGAACCCACAAACGTGCCGCCGAAACTCGCATTGATATGATTAAGTCCCGTTCCGCCGATAAAGCTAAAACCGTCAAACATTTCAAAGTGGGAAACATTATTCGCAACTACCGCTTTCCAAGGCAGAGCTTTGAGTTTGCGCAAAATTTCTTTGTCGCCGCCTCGCGCTATAACGGGCAAATTAAGCACAGCTTTTTCGCCCAACCTCTTGCATTCGCTCGCTATTTTATCGAAATCGCCGTAATCGCGCGGAGAAAGCACAACATAGTCGTAATCGAATTTAATACTCGGAAGCGTTTCCGAGTTCGCCACTTGCACGAACACCGCGGATGGCTTACACTGCAGCCAATTTATCTTCGGCATTTCGAAACTGTTATTACATGAAACGCGCTTACGCGAAAATTCGTCAAGCAACTTTTTCCGCAATTCTTCAACCGCACGCTTGCGCATGTCTTTGATAAGCGACGCGGGATAGAAAATATTTTCTTCCGAATTTACTACTACGTCACGCAAAGCAAAGTCCGTTTCGCCCAACAGTCCCACTGCTTTCTTTACGTCGGCTTCGCTAAGCGGCTTGTTTTGCGCTTTCACAACCCCGTCTTTTCCGCAAACCGTCACAGTCGCGCCCGCGCAAGACAACGTGATTGCCGCGCCTTTTGCGGTATCGAGCGAAACGCTTACGGATACGGGAATATTTGTATTCAGCTTTTCAATCTCCGACTCGAGATTACGCGAAGAGGTAAGCCGCACTTCGTCGCCCCGTTTAACATCTCCTCTAAAGCCCGTGGGGTTGCCGTCTATCAATCCTCCGCCTATTTCGCAGCCGTTACGAAGATATTTTACCCCGTCGCCCGCGCAAAGTTCGATATTTGCGTTTATCTTAGCTTTTCCCGCATTTACCCAAGCCACCGTTCCCGCTTCGACGCCTATATTGTTTTGAACCTTTGAATATATCACGTTTTCGGTAGGCGAAAGCAAATACGCTTTGCAATAGTCGCCGCGGTTGAAAACCCTTTTCAACCTGTCCAAATCGGACTCAGCGCTTACTCCGTCTATAGCTTTTCGGTAGACGGACACGGTTTCGGCAACGTATTCGGGCGTGCGCATACGCCCTTCTATTTTCAGCGAGTCCACTCCCGCGTCGCGCAGTACCGCAACTTTGTCCACTAAGCAAATATCCTTTGCCGACAAAAAATATCCGCTGTCGTTGCCCTTAAAATATTTTTTGCGGCACAGTTGCAAACATTTGCCGCGATTGCCGCTACACCCGCTTACAAGGCTGCTGTAATAGCAATTTCCCGAATATGCCACGCATAGTGCGCCGTGGCAAAAGAACTCTATTTCAAGTCCCGTTTTGTCTTTTATATCTCGTATATCTTCGCAAAGCGTTTCACGCGCCGCAACTACGCGAGTTATACCCAACTTTTCGGCAAACCGCGCACCGTATGCGTTGCTAATTCCCATTTGCGTGCTTGCGTGCAAAACGATATCGGGCGCGCGTTTTTTAAGTTCGCATATAAAGCCGATATCTTGAACAATGAAGGCGTCCGCACCTGCATTTCGAGCTTCGATGGCGCGCTCAATCGCGTCTTGCATTTCGCCGTCTTTTATTATGGTATTTACGGTAACGTAAACTTTAACGCCGTGCAAATGCGCAAATTCAACAGCACGCAACAAATTTTCGGAGTTGAAATTGCATGCGGAAGCTCTTGCACCGTATTTCTCCATACCGAGATATACGGCGTTTGCGCCGCACGCAACGGCGGCTTTCAAACATTGAAAATTCCCCGCGGGAGCAAGCAGTTCCATGGAGTTATCAGCGCAATTTCGCGCCGCAGTTTTGCTCGAGAGCGGCAAGAATTTTTTTCATTGCCGACGTTATATCGTCGTCCGTCAAAGTTCTGTCTTTCGCCGATAATCCGAACGAAAGGGCTATGCTCTTATATCCCTTTTCTATCTGCTCCCCTTTGTATACGTCAAACAGTTCTGCATCCACGCACAGCTCGTCCGCCTGCTCGAGCGTTTGCAAAATAAGTCCTACGGGTATCTCGTCTTTCACAACTACGGCAAGGTCTCTGCGCACCGCCTGAAATTTGGAAAGCGGCGCAAATTTCGCTTGCGGAATTTCTTTGCCTATAAATCCGCCGAGGTTCATTTCGCACAAATATACGTTTTCGGCTATATCGTAATTTTTGGCAACGAGCGGGTGCACTTTACCGAACGAGCAAAACGCTTTGCTGTCTACAAAGTATTCGCCGCTCATGCCCGGATGATAATACGGTTTGTCGCAGTATTCGAGCTTATCGGGCTTTAGCGCAAACTTTCTCAAAATTTCGCACACGGCGGCTTTCAGCGTGTAGAAAGTTTCTTTGCCGCCCACAAAAGCCATACACAAAGTATCGGTTTCCGCAGGCAAATCCGACAGCGGCAACTCTTTGGCAATATACGTTTTTCCGAGTTCGAAAAGCCTGAAATCGGAATTTTTCTTACTGAGATTATACGCCACTGTAGTAAGCATGTTGTGCGCGAGCTGTGTGCGCATAACCGAATATTCCTCTCCGAGCGGATTGAGTATTTCGATTTGACGGCGCAGAACGCTGTTTTGCGGCAAATTAAGTTTATCGCAGGATTTCTTACCTATAAACGAATAAGTGGTTATCTCATACGCACCCAAGCCGCTCACAAGCGTTTTAAGCAGCTTGAGATTAGACAGGCGCACGTCCATGCCGCCCGCTGTGGATTTCGCCGTGGGCATAAACGACGACTTTATATTGTCGTAGCCGTAAAAGCGTATTACCTCCTCGGCAATATCGGTGTAGTTGTCTATATCCTCGCGGAAAGCGGGCACGGTAATTACAAGTCGGTCTTTCTCGTTTTGCACATCGAATTGAAGAGATTTCAAAATTTTCTCTATAGCGTTCGATTTTACGGTTATGCCGAGCAGTTTGGAAATTTCGTCCGCAGAGGTGCGAATAACTTTAACCGAGGTCGAAACGAGTTCTTTACTCGCCTTAGAGTCGGTTACTTTGCCTGCTTTAAGTTTATGAAACAACGTAAGCGCACGCTCGCGCCCCACGTTTACGCTCATTCCGTCAACGCCCTTTTCGTAACGCGCCGACGAGTCGGAACGCAAACCCAACGCCCGCGAGGTAGCGCGTACGCTTCCTTTTGCAAATCCCGCCGCTTCGAGCAGAACCGCCGAGGTTTTTTCGCTCACCCCGCTGTATTCTCCGCCCATAACGCCCGCTATGGCAAGCGGCTTTTTGCAATCCGCAATCACAAGCATATTTTCGGTAAGCTCGTACGTTTCGGAGTTCAAAGCCGTTATGCTCTCTTTTGCTTTCGCCTTGCGAACTATAATACCGCAATCGGTTACAAATTCGGTATCGAAAGCATGCAACGGCTGCCCTACCTCGAATAACACATAGTTGGTTATATCCACCACGTTGTTTATGGGGCGAACGCCCACCTTGCGCAGTCTGTCGCGCATCCATTGCGGCGACCGTTGCACTTTAATATCTTTGATTATTTGGCAAGTGTATCTGCCGCACGCGCCGTCGCGTATATCTACGGAGGGCTTTAACTCGCACGAAACCGTATCGTATTTGATTTCGAGCGGTTTGAGTTTTCTTCCGAGAACGGCGGCAACCTCTCGCGCCATGCCGTAAACCGATTGACAATCGGGACGGTTTGCGGTAACCGACACGTCGAGAACGGTATCGTTAAGCCGCAAGACTTCTTTTATATCCGTGCCCGCGGCAACGGCTTGCAGTATCAAAATTCCGTCGACCTCTGCGCCGTCAATCACCTCGTTGTCTACGCCGAGCTCTTTGCCGGAACACATCATTCCGTAGCTCATAACGCCCCTTAGCGGCGCGGCTTTTATAACTTTTCCGCCCGGCAAAGTTGCGCCGTCGAGCGCGACGGGCACCGTATCACCCGCTTTTACGTTTTTCGCACCCGTAACGATTGTAACCGTTTCGCTCCCTACGTCTACCGAGCAAACCGAAAGTTTGTCCGCGTCGGGGTGTTTCTTAATATCGGTTATATTGCCCGCAACAACGCGGTCGATATCTTCGCCCAAACGAATTATTTCTTCCACCTCGAAACCTATGTTAAGCAGCTTGTCCGCAAGTTGTTCGGGCGTATAGCCGTCGGTAGAAACGTAGTCGTTTAACCATTCAATAGATAGTTTCATACAGCACCTCCTCAGTTAAACTGCTTGAGAAATCGCAAATCGTTCTCAAACGGAATTCGCGCGTCGCTTATTCCGTATATTATGTTGGTTATACGGTCAAGTCCGCAACCGAACGCAAAACCGGTGTATTCGTCGGGATTTATGCCGCAATTTTTAAGCACGTTGCGGTTCACCATTCCCGCGCCCATAATCTCTATCCATCCCGTGCCCTTGCACACGTTGCACCCCTTTCCTCCGCACTTGCCGCACGAAGCGTCCACCTCCACGCTCGGTTCGGTGAAAGGAAAGTACGAAGGGCGAAAACGCGTTTTGGTCTCGTTGCTGAAAAATTTCTTGGCAAACAAATCGAGTATGCCTTTTAAGTCGCACATGGTAATCCCTTTGTCTACCACAAGTCCCTCTACTTGGTGGAACACGGGAGAATGCGTTGCGTCGGCTTCGTCGGAGCGGAATACTCTGCCCGGCGAAAGCATCTTAATCGGCGGTTTCACTTTCTCCATCATGCGTATTTGTCCCGACGAAGTTTGCGAACGCAAAAGTATGTTTTCGGTTATGAAAAAGGTATCTTGCATTTCCCGCGCGGGATGGTCGGCGGGAATATTCAAAGCCTCGAAATTGTAATAATCGGTTTCGATTTCGGGACTGTCGGCTATCACAAATCCGAGCGAACAAAAAAATTCTTCTATCCTGTTGCGCATTATGGAAAGCGGATGCAGACCGCCGTGGTTTTTTAAGGGCGAGTCTATCGTAATATCTATTCGTTCCTCGCTCAATTTGCGCAATAACTCTTCGTTTTCCAACGCTTTTTGCCGCTCTGATACGGCTTGTTCGAGCGTTTCTCGCGCGTCGTTCACTATTTTGCCCGCCGCAGGGCGTTTCTCGGGCGGAACGTCTTTCATTCCTTTAAGTAACGCGGTTAGCGCGCCGCTTTTGCCGAGCGTTTTCACGCGCACGTCGTTAAGTTCGGAAACCGTTTTGCACGCGGAAATACTCGCAATCGTTTCCGCCGTCAATTTTTTTACGCTTTCTTCCATAGCTCCTCCAAATAAAACAAAATCCCTCGGAAAAATCCGAGGGCGTTAAAAATTACGCGGTACCACCTCAGTTCGCCGAAAGAATATCTTTCAGCCTCTCAAACGGCTGTTACGTTGCCGACGCGTTTGCTTACAGCCTTGCGGTTTGGGCAAACGTACTCCTGCGGGGAAAATTTTGGGCGCAACGCGTTCTTTCAGCCGTGGAACGCTCTCTGTAAAATTCGCGCTTATCTTTAACCGCAATCACAGTATTTAGTTAATATTACCACAATATAAGCAAAATGTCAAACTATTTTACGGCACAAGATTGTAACTTAAATCGGCTGACTGCGTGTCGAGATATACGTCGGGTATCTTGCCTATTATTATGCTTTCGCTCACCAAAACCTGAGTAACCGTTGTAACCTTGTTTTCCGCTCCCGGAATGATAATATTTACCGAAGCGGTTACGGCAATATACATTTTATGTAACGTTTGGTTTATTCCCGCAGAGGTGAAATTCGACTTAAACTCGGTGTCGATGTTTCCCACCTGTATAGCGCGAATGCTCACGTCGGGTCCGAGCCCCGCAAGAAATGATATACCCGAAAGAGAGCCGAGCGGTATTTTAATGCCGTACTCCCCGATTTCGGCAAGTTTCTTTTGAGCGCGGTCGGTAACGCTGCGCGCGAGCGCGTTTACAGTAGCCGAATTTGTATGTATCAGCGTAATGTTTCCCTCGCTATCCTTTTCTATCTGCGTAAGGTCTATGTAAGACGGATTGTCGTTCATAACCTCCATAACCGAGCTGTTTACGAAATCCACGGTAAGCGAGCGAACGTATTCTTGAGAAACGGTGCGTATCACGGGGCGTATCGCGGTGACCGTAAAAATGTAAACCGCAAAAATTATCAAAAGAAAAGCCGATAAAATTACCAGCTTTTTCTTTCGCTTATTCTTACGGTAACCGCATTTTGCCATATAAATATATATGCCGCATGCGCCCTTTCTTTTACAATTATTTGGAACGCGGCGAAAATATCAGAGTAACCAAATAGCTCGCTACAACGGCAACGCCCACGCCGAACGCCGTTCTCACGAGTCCGCCCGCGAACGCGCCCACAAAACCTATCTGCCGCGCCATTTCTATAGAACCTCGAGCAAGAGAAGCTCCGAAGCCTATTATGGGCACGCTTATGCCCGCTTGAGCAAACTCATTGATGGGCTTGTAAATTCCGAACCCTTCGAGCGCTACGCCTATAAGAAGGAATATCACGAGTATCCTCGCGGGCGTAAGTTTGGTTTTTATTATAAGCAGTTGCGCCAACGCGCACATCAGTCCGCCCACCGCAAACACTTTTGCATACGTGAATATCATTTCCCAAAACATGCTCATTTTCTCTCTCCTTCTATAACAATGCCGTGACTCACTCCCGGTATAGTTTCGCCCTGATAACAGCTTTGCGTGCTCATTAACGCGCCCGTTGCCAAATACGCAACCTTTTTGTATTCGCCCTCTTTAATGCGCGGAATAATGAACTCGTTTATAACCGACGCACTGCACCCCGCGCCGCTGCCGCCCTGATAACAGTTTTGGTCCATGCTGTAAATAAGACTTCCGCAGTCGGAATATCGTTGCCCCAAATCGTAACCCTGTTCGCGCATAAGGTCTCTCAATATATCCGAACCGAGTTTACCCAAATCTCCCGTGAGTATCATATCGTAGTCCTCGGGTCCCGTTTCGGTTTCCTTAAACAACGCGCACATAGTGTCCATAGCCGCGGGAGCCATAGCCGCGCCCATATTGGATAAATCGTTTTGTCCGAAATCGACTACTTTTCCGAGCGTAGCCGAACGCACCAAAGGTCCCGAACCGAGCGTGGAAAGCACGCAACAACCCGCGGCGGTTACCGTCCACTGCGCGTAAGGCGGGCGTTGGCAACCGTATTCGAGCGGATAACGAAACTGTCGCTCGGCGGTTGCGAAATGACTCGCCGTAGCGCACGCCACGGTTTGAAAGTGCCCCGCGTTAAGCATTGTAGCCGCTATCGAGATAGCTTCGGTATACGTCGAACACGCGCTGTACACGCCCAAATGCGGCAAATCGAGATTGCGAGCCACGTAACTCGAGGTAGTCATTTGATTGAGCAAATCGCCCGAAATCAAAAGTTGCACGTCGCCTACGCTTTCCTTAGCTTCTCTTACCGACGCACGAACGGCTTCGTCGAACATCAAAATTTCCGCGCGTTCGAAATTCTTTTCACCGAGTTTTATATCCTCTTTCACCCGCCTGAAATATCTTTTAAGCGGACCTTTCGCTTCCTTGTTGCCCACAACCGCGTTAGCCGCCACAATGTGCACAGGCTTATCGAAAAACAAAGTCTGCTTGACTTCGGCGGCTCGCTTGGCAACAGGCTCGAATACGGGAAGAAAATCGCAGTTATCGCCTTTGTGTATCACTATGCCTTGCATATCACAACCTCCCCAAAATAAGCAAGTTCAAAATGCCCGCAACAGTAGACCACACAATGCCGTTTACTACTACCGGACCCACAACACTGAACATTTTTACGCTCGTGCCGAGTATGAGTCCTTCGGACTTAAATTCCATTGACGCGCTCGAAATAGCGTTTGCAAATCCCGTTATCGGCAAGAAACAACCCGCGCCGCCCTTGCGAGCTATAATATCGTAAAAACCGAGACCGGTAAACAATATCGCAAGAGTAATAATGGTCATCGAGGTGATATTCACAATCATATCTTCCGAAAAATTAGGGAAAATCAATGCGTAAATATCGCCTATGCCTTGCGCAATGCAACAGGTTATACCGCCTATCCAAAACGAATGCCACAACGACTTAAGAGTTCCCGACTTGGGCGTAACCGAGTCTACGTATTTTCCGTAACGTTCGTTACGCTTTTCTATGGGGTCAGCAACCGCGCTCATCTTTTACCTCCTTAATCAAAACAAACGTTTCCTTTTCGCTTACATTTTTTATGTCCGAAAATTCCGATAAAACATGCTTCATATATTTTCTCCTTATAACCGATTTGATTGTTATTGAAATACGGAACGACTCACTTCCGTGTTGTTTTTGGCGAAAGCCGACAGGTTCCCGTCGGTATCGAGCGACGCGAGCACTACATCGCTCAGTTTTTCGATGCCTTGCGATTTGAGCGTATCGCGCAACCATTGCTCGTTTTTGCCGAACGCCTTGAGATTGCCTTTCAATATCTTTCCGTCTATCACTACGTCGGCGCGTATGCTGTCGTCTTGCACGTTGTTGCCTTCGTCCTCGTTTGTTGCGGGGCGATAAAGTGCTTTGGGCATTACCGATACGTTGCCGTTGGTTTCCAAAATGGCGTAATATATTTCGGTTATATCGAAATAACCCTGTCCGCGCAGTTCGCGCATTAGGTCGTTAACCGAAAAACGCGCTTTCTTGAGTCCCTTATACAGGATTTCGCCTTTGGCGATTATAAAAACGGGATTTCCTTCAAAGAAGCGACGGCATATTATGCTTTTTTGCGAAAGATAGGAAAACAACGCTCCGCACAACATAAACAAAGCCAAAGCCACTACGCTCACCCATATGGAAATATCGGGGTCTACGCACATTACCGCCGCTACGCTGCCTGCGGTAATGCCTATCACGTAATCGAAAAAACTCAATTGAGAAATTTGTTTCGCGCCGTCTATTTTCGTAAGCACAAGCAATATGGCGATGGTAAACAGCGTACGCAACACTATTTCGAGATAAATGTTCATTACTGTACCTCCGTGTTATAAATGCAAATATAGTTTTTTTCTTTTGCTTATCTTTTATGCTTTGAAATTTACAAATTTTGCGAGCAAAACAAAAAACCGCTCGAACTGTTCGAACGGTTTTCGTTTCAAAATATAAACTTTACTATTTTGCGTATTCTATACTGCGCATTTCGCGAATTACGTTTACTTTGATTTGTCCCGGATATTCCATTTCGCTCTCTATCTTTTTGGCGATATCCTTTGCCATAAATACCATGGCGTTGTCGTTTACCACTTCAGGCTTAACGATTATGCGAACTTCACGCCCCGCCTGAATTGCAAACGACTTGTCCACGCCGTTAAATCCATTGGCAATTTCTTCCAATTTTTCCAAACGCTTAACGTAGTTGTCGAGCGATTCTCTTCTTGCTCCCGGTCTTGCTCCGCTTATCGCGTCGGCGCACTGAACGAGTATAGCTTCGATTGATTGCGGCTCTATGTCGTTATGATGCGCCGCAATGCAGTGGATAACCTCTTTGCTCTCTTTATACTTTTTGGCAAGGTCTGCGCCTATGGTGATATGCGTGCCCTCAACCTCGTGGTCCACGGCTTTGCCTATATCGTGCAAAAGCCCCGCACGTTTGGCAAGTTTTACGTCCGCGCCTATCTCCGCCGCCATAAGCCCTGCGAGATAAGAAACCTCGAGCGAATGTTTCAATACGTTCTGCCCGTAGCTCGTGCGGTATTTGAGCCGACCCAAAAGCCTTACCAAATCGGGATGAAGCCCGAATACGTTGGCTTCGAAAGTGGCGTTTTCGCCCGCTTCCTTGATTTGATTGTCAAGCTCTTTGCGAGTCTTTTCAACGATTTCTTCGATGCGGGCGGGATGGATGCGACCGTCGGCAATAAGTTTCTCGAGAGTAATTCTCGCAACCTCTCTGCGAACGGGGTCAAATCCCGAAAGAACCACGGCTTCGGGAGTATCGTCTATTATAAGGTCTACGCCCGTTGCGTTTTCCAAAGCGCGTATGTTGCGCCCCTCTCTTCCTATTATGCGCCCTTTCATTTCGTCGTTGGGCAAGTTAACCACCGATACGGTTATCTCCGCGCTGTGGTCTACGGCGCAGCGTTGAACTGCGGTGGCAATAATGGAGCGCGATTTTTTCTCCGCTTCCTCTTTGGCGTTTGCCTCTATTTCTCTTACGAGTTTAGCGGCGTCGTGTTTTGCCGACTCCTCTATCTCCACAATAAGCTGAGCTTTCGCTTCGTCGCGCGTGAATTGCGCGATTTTTTCGAGTTCGCTTATCATGCGCTCGTGCGCACTGTCGATATCCGCTTTTTTTGCAGCAAGCTGATTTTCTTTTTCCTGTATCTGAAGTTTGAGTTTTTCCACAGCCTCGGTCTTTTTATCGAGAGCTTCTTCTTTCTTGTCGATAGCGTCTTCGCGTTGCGACAGTCGCTGTTCGCTTCTCTGCACTTCGTTGCGCCGTTCTTTCAGTTCCTGATCGTTTTCGGCACGCAGTTTTTGAATTTCTTCTTTGGCTTCGAGCACGGCTTCTTTTTGCGCGTTTTTTGCTTGTGCGCGAATTTCTTTGGCTTCGGCATACGCTTCTTCCGTTATCTTATTAGCGGATTTGTTTGCGTCTCCGAGCTTTTTCTTCTGCAAAAGCATATATATTACCGCGCCGAGCACAATGCCGGCAATAAGCGCGACAATGGGCAAAACCACGGCAAGCGCAGTAGAAACGGCACACAGTAAATTCTGTAACATTTGCAACCTCCTTTTGATATTTTAGTTTAATAGCATAGTAGTTCATCGCGTTCGCATACGATGATTTTTATATACCAAGCGAACAAGTCTATGTTGTTCACTTTATATATTACAGTAATAAATTGTAAAAGTCAAGCGATTATTCCTCCGCCTTTTCCGCCGTATCGTCGGCGGCCTTTGCGGAGTCTTTGGACTCGTCTTTCGAGTCGTCTTTTTCTTCGGCGAGTTTTCTTATGGCGGCTTCCACCTCAGCCGAAAGTTGCGCGTCGGACTCGAGCTTATTCATAAGCGCGGCTCTGCCCTGACAAATGCGCTCGCCCTTGTAACCGAACCACGAACCGCTCTTGGTAAACAGCTTGTAATCCAATCCGAGGTCTATAAGGCAACTCTCTCTCGAAATGCCTTTGCCGAAAATAATATCGAATTCAGCGGTTTTGAAGGGAGGAGCGAGCTTGTTTTTCACCACCTTTACTTTGGTGTGGTTGCCTACCACCTCGCCGCCCTCTTTCACGCCTTCCACTCTGCGCACGTCAAGGCGAACGCTCGAATAGAACTTGAGCGCCTTGCCGCCGGGCGTGGTTTCGGGATTGCCGAACATAACGCCCACTTTTTCGCGCAGCTGGTTTATAAAGATAATACAGGTTTTGGACTTGTTGCAAACCGATGTGAGTATGCGCAAAGCCTTAGACATAAGGCGAGCCTGCAGACCTATCTGGCTGTCGCCCATTTCGCCGTCTATTTCCGCCTTGGGAGTGAGCGCGGCAACCGAGTCCACAACCACTACGTCAACGCCGCCGCTTCGCACGAGAGCTTCGGCAATATCGAGTCCCTGCTCGCCGTTATCGGGCTGCGAAACCAAAAGATTGTCGGTATCTATTCCGAGGTTGCGGGCGTATACGGGGTCAAGCGCATGCTCCGCGTCTATGAACGCCACGGTTCCTCCCATTTTTTGCGCCTGCGCAATCACGTGCAAACTGAGCGTGGTTTTACCGCTCGACTCGGGACCGTATATCTCCACTATTCTTCCTCTCGGAAGTCCGCCTATGCCGAGCGCAAGGTCTACGCTGAGGCAACCCGTGGGAATTACCTCCACTGCGGTTACGTGCGACTCGTTCAGTTTCATTATAGAACCTTTTCCGTAGTTCTTTTCGATTTGAGCTATCGCCGCGTCGAGAGCTTTTTTTCGCTCTTCTTTGGTCATATTGTAATCTATGACGGGTTTTCCTTTATCCATAATATCTTTCTCCTTATTTCGTTCTTTTACTCTTTGGTTTCGTTTTCGTCATTGCGCTCGATATCGCCCGCAATTCGGTTGTGCAAGTGATACAAAGCCGTAAGCGCACCGCTCTCTATCACGGTTTTGCGGTCGCCGTCGAAACGGCAAGGATATATATCTATATTCTTTTTATCGCCTACCGCTATATAACACACGCCTACTTGGTTGGGCTTTTCCGACGTAGGGCCGGCGTTGCCCGTTGTGGCAACTGCGTAATCGTAATCGCCGTCCATTAAAAGATTTGCCGCCATTTCGTAAGCCGTTTCTATGCTTACCGCGCCGTAAGTATCGAGTATGCCCTGCGAAACGCGCAATCTTGAACGCTTTACGGCGTTATCGTAACACACGATACTCTCTTTGAACGATTGACTCACTCCCGCGTTTTCCACCAACAGCGAAGCAATTCTGCCGCCGGTAAACGACTCGGCAAGCCCCACCGTTTTGTTGCCCTCAATCAAAAGCCTCGCGGTTTTTTCGGGCAACGAAACGTCGGAATAGGCATACACGCAGTCTTTGAGCGTTCGCGTAACTCCGTCCAAAAGCTCGCTCACGGTGTTTTTTTGAGTCTTGTTGGAATATCGAACAAGCACCGAACATTCGGGCGGACGTGAAATAAACTTAATCGATATCTTGTTGCGGTTTTTGATATAATCTTTGAGAGCTTCCCGCAATTGCTCTTCCGTCTTTCCCAAAGTGCGAAACACGTTGGTTGCGTAATAGGTTTTGGAACGCCCGTTCAACATGGGTATAAGGTTGTCAGCAACGAATTTGTCGTCGCATTTTTCCGAAACGGCGCACGGAACGTTTCCGAGTAAAAAAGTAGACAGACGGCGGCTCAATTCGTATTTTTCGGCAACGGCGTCGTAAAATGCGTTTACCGCGCCGCATACCGTTACCGCGTCGCACGTTGCGCATAAAAAACCGAAAGAGTCCGATATTTTATCCGTATCGCAAACCGTAACCGAGCATTGCACGAAATAACCGTGTTTTCCAAGCTCGTAAGCTACGCGGTTTACGTCAACGCCGACTCCGTCCGAAATACATTCGCCGGAAATAATTTGCAGAATACCTATCTTCATGTCAATCTTTGAAAACGTGCTTGTTCTTCACAATATAGTTTATTGCCGAAATCACAGCCATAACGGTGGAAAGCGCAAGCAATATAAGCCCGCAGTAAAGCACCGAGTCGCCTATAACGGTTACGTCAAACGACAAATCCGCGCCGCTCGGCAAACAAGCGTATACGTCGGATATAGGCAACAGCAGTATGAGAGCGCACATTTGCAATATTGTTTTTATTTTGCCGAGTTTATCTGCGGCAAGCACTATGTTTTTCGTGCTCGCCACCGTTCTGAACATGCTTACCATAAGCTCGCGGCACATTATTATCATCGCGCACACCACTACGCCCACCTGGAAGGTATTTTCATACAGCACAACGGCAAAAAGCGCACAAGACACGAGCATTTTGTCGGCTATGGGGTCGAGAAATTTGCCGAGGTCGGTTACGAGATTGTTTTTACGCGCCAAATATCCGTCAAGAAAATCGGTGAAACTCGCTATCACAAACACTCCCGTAGCCACAAAACAGTGATACGGAAACGGCACGAAAAACAAAGTTACGAAAACCGGTATTAAAAGTATTCGCAAAAAAGTAAGTTGGGTGGGCAAATTCATTCAGACTTTCTCTCCTAACAGGTCGTAACCGTCGCCGGCGGTTATTCTGATATCGTAGTATTCTCCAACGTCCGCAAAGTCGGACGTGAAATAAACTTTTGTGTCAATATCCGGCGCGTCGTATTCCGTGCGCCCAGCAAACATGTTTTTATCGTAATCCACGTCTTCGTAAATCACTTTGAAAGTTTTGCCTACGGCGGCGCGATTATGCGCTTCGCGGTTCATTAGGTGCAACTTTCCTATGGCGTCTACCCGCTCGGCTTTGGTCTTATTGGAAAGATGACCTTTTATTTTCGCCGAAGGCGTTCCGTCCTCTTTGCTGTACGCGAACACTCCTACGTGTTCGGGTGCGTACTCGCGGATAAATTCGTAAAGATTTTCAAAACACTCTTCGGTTTCTTGCGGAAATCCCACCATGACGGTTGTGCGCACCGCTATATGATTTTCGCGCAGTTTGGAAAATAACCTTTTTATTTGCTCTCCCGTACTGCGCCTGTTCATAAGTTTGAGTATACGGTCGTCTATGTGCTGAATGGGTACGTCTATGTATTTGGCTACTTTGGAATTGGAAACTATTTCGTTTATCAATTCGTCGGTAACAAGCTCGGGATAGCAATACATCAACCTTATCAAGCAAATATCGGTTTTGGCAAGCTCTCGCAACAATTCGGTAAGTTTGTATTCGCCGTAAAGGTCTATGCCGTATCGCGTAGTGTCTTGCGCAACGAGTATAAGCTCTTTTACTCCGGTGTCGGCAAGTTCTTTTGCCTCGGCAATCAACTCGTCTATGGGGCGCGAACGGTATGCGCCGCGAATGGACGGAATTGTACAAAACGTGCATTTATTATCACAACCGTCCGCTATTTTAAGATAAGCGTAGTGCGGCGGCGTGGTAATAATTCTTTCGAGCGGACTCTTTTTCGCCCGTTCCGCTTCGCTCTCCTCTTTTACCGCTTTTTCCGCGTCGTAAAGCGAATTTATTACGTCGCAAATCTTATCGTAATCGTTCGTTCCGAGAAAAGCGTCTGCCTCGGGAAAACCGTCTTTGAGTTCGTCGGCGTGCTTTTGCGGCAAACAGCCCGTAATAACGAGTTTCTCGCACGCGCCCGCTTTATATTGCGCGGCGGCAAGAATTACGTCTATCGCTTCCTTTCTCGCCGCTTCTATAAATGCGCACGTGTTAACTATCAAAATCTCGGCTTCGGCGTAATCGTTCGTAATATCGAACCCTCCGCAACCGAGATTATAAAGCATGCGTTCGGTGTCAACCCGATTTTTATCGCACCCCAAAGTTATTACGCCAACGCTCTTTTTCATAAGTCCGTTCCGAAAAGTTCTTTGTATTGCTCTCTCGAAATATATACGGCGCGGGGCTTGCTTCCTTCGAGCGGACCTATAAACTTGTGCAGTTCCATTTGGTCAATTATGCGGCTTGCGCGAGCATATCCCACGCTGAAACGCCGCTGTATCATGCTCGTACTCGCAGAACCCGACTCAATAACGCACTTGAGCACCTCGGGCATAAGGCTGTCGAACTCTTTGTCGCCCTCTTCCTCGTCGCCGTCGGTTTCGGGCTCGTCGTTGCGCTTGGCGATAGCCGTGGCAAACTCTTCGTCGAAATCCGCTTCGTTGTTTTCGCGCACGTATTCCGATATGGCAAGCACCTCTTTATCGGTTACGAACGCGCCTTGCACGCGCTTGGGGTCGTCCATTCCCACCGGCGAATAAAGCATATCGCCGCGACCGAGCAGAGTTTCCGCTCCGCATTCGTCCAAAATGGTTCGAGAGTCTACAATACTCTTCACCGTAAACGCTATACGGCTAGGAAGATTGGCTTTGATTGTGCCCGTGATAACGTCTACCGACGGTCGCTGGGTTGCGAGTATCAAGTGAATACCCGCCGCTCGCGCCTTTTGAGCGATACTCATTATCTTGCCTTCGAGCACTTTTTTATTGTTATCTAACATGAGTTCGGCAAGCTCGTCTACTATGAGCACTATATACGGCAGTTTGGGCTCTTCTCCCGATTTTACGGCTTCGGATTTATTGAACTCGGGCAGATTGCGCACTCTGTGATTGCCGAAAAGCGTGTATCTGCGGTCCATCTCTTCTTTCGCCCAGGTAAGCACGTTTATCGCCTGCTGAGCGTCGTTTATTATCTCCGAACCCATAAGGTGAGGTATGCCCTGATACATGTTGAATTCAACGCGTTTGGGGTCTATAAGTATCATGCGAACGTCTTCGGGCGACGACTTATACAATATGCTTATAATAATGGAATTCAGACACGCCGATTTACCGCTGCCCGTAGCTCCCGCTATAAGCAAATGCGGCATCTTTTCGAGATTGCACGTTATATTCGCGCCGGCAATATCCTTACCGAGCGCAAGCGTGAGCGGCGAAGAAGAATTGGTAAATTCCTTAGACTCTATTATTTCGCGCAAACGCACAATGTCTATTTCTTCGTTGGGCACCTCTATACCCACGGCGCGTTTGCCCGGTATGGGGGCCTCTATTCTGATTTTGCCGTTGCTGGCAAGATTATATGCGATATCGGTGGAGAGCGACTCTATCCTTTTTATGGGAATTCCCGGCGGCATTTCGAGCTCGAAACGCGTTACGGCAGGTCCGCGGGTTATGCCGTTTACTTTTGCGGGCAGTTTGAGTTCCTGCAAGGTTTCTTCGAGTATGCGAGCTTTCTCTTCGCACGCCGCGTTGGAATTTTCGGGCGTGTAGGAGTCGGAGGCAATCAACATATCAATATCGGGCGGATTATACCTCACGCGCTTTTTCTTTTTGGGTTTTATCGGCGCGGGCTTGTCGGCAACGTAATCGTCTATCTTAAGCTGACTGCGAAGCACCGTTTTATCGTCGGTACGCGCGGGCTTTACGTCGAAAGATACGGTATTGTAATATCCCGTATTGTCCTCGCCGCTCAAATGCGTTTTTTCGGATAGGTCTATCGGCTCTTCGATTATGTTAAACGAAGATTTGCGCGGCTCGACGGGCGGCTCGTCTACCATAAGAGAAACCTCCCGTTCGCTCTTATCCAACTCGTCCGCGAACGAACTTTCTTCCGCAACAAAATCGTTCTCTTCTTCGGGCTCGTCGGAAAAAGCCATTGTGCGGGCAGGCTCGGCGTTTCGCTTGCTCTTGCGGTCGTCTTCGAGCTCGGCAAAGAAACTCTTTTCGGGACTGAGTCTTTTCTCGTATTCCGAACCCGTAATTATGGGTTCTTGCACAAATCCCTCGTCCTCTTGCTCTATGCTCTGCTCTTGCTCGTATTCGTCTTGCACAGGCGCGGATACTATCGGCGCGGGAGCGGGCGCGGAAGAACGGGATTTTGCGGGCATACCGAAATAATCGCCGTTTACTATAGACGGTCTTTCTTCTTCCGAAACTTTGGATTTGGGTTGAACCGAAGTGAGTTCTATTTTTCTCGTGGAGAAATCGTTCGCTCGCGGCGACTCGTACTTTTTCTCCTGACTAACCGGCGTAAGCGTTTCGGCAAGTCTGCGCGACAAATCGTCGCCGTTCACTATCTCGGTTCCGTCGCGCACTATTTGATTGGTTATATCCTTTTCCGGCAAAAGCGGTATTTCGGCAAGCCCTACCGACGAAATGTTGTGCACCGTTTTCTGCGGCTTTGCGGGCGGCTCGGGCTTTTGTTGCCTTACCGCGGGCTCGGAAACTTTGCTTTTTATATCCGGCTCGGAAACAAGCGGCGGTAAACCGAACGACGCCATATATTCGCTCTGCGCCTTGGCGAAATCTATGGGCGGCGAAGGCGGAGCTATCTCCGCGTTGCGGCGGTTGCCGAATAAAATTTCGTGAGCTTTGGATTTGTAACCGTCATGCGAAGCCTTCTTTTCGCCGTACGGCTCGAACTGAACTCCCGAGGAACGCACGGTATCGAGTTTGGGCTTAGGCTCTTGCTCCGCGGTGTTTATTGGCGTATATCTTACGTCGTTTTGCATCTGCCCGACCTGAGCCGAAGGAATAATGGTATCTACAAATAAAGTATTGTCGTTAACGGGTTTGATTTGTTGAGGAGCAGCCAACCCTTTCACAAAAGGATTTATCTGCTGTTGCTCGTCCTCGCGCTGCGGTTTGCGGCGTTTGGAATATACGGGCAACACTATAAAGAACCCTACCGACGCCACGAAAGTTATGGAAAACAGCACGTAAGACACAACGGGCGAAACCACCGATTGCACGGCGTAAGCCACCGCGCCGAAAAGCACCCCTCCCGCCGTTGTTTTTTGCGAGTACACGCCGGAGATATAAGACGAAAAATTACCGCCGAGCAACGAGTGCGACGTAGCGAGTTGCAATATAAACATTAGGCTTATAACCGAACAAATAATTCCTATTTTGTAACGCGCGGGCAAATTCGTTCGCCTGCCCTGCAAAAGCGCGATACCGAGTATCAGCGTACTGAAAAACAACGGATAACTGAACAATCCGAAAACTCCCGTTACCACGTTGAAAATACCCAAACTTATAAAGCCCAAAACGGGACGAACCACAATGCAAAGAAGAATAAAAGCCGAAATTATAATAAGCACAATGCCTACGATATCGTTATCGCTTTCGTTTTTTTCTCTCCTTCTTCCGTTGTTGTATTTCTTAGACGGCATCTTTAACTCCGTTAGCCAAACTTTGATACTACTCTTTATTATAACATGAAAACGCCGTTTTTTCAATCAATTTCAAGCGTTTTGCGAAAAATTTTAATAAGTTTTTTTGCGCCGCAATTTACTTGACATTTTTTAACAATTGTTTTATGCTATAAGCAAGGGTTTCGAAAAAATAAATATATCGAGGAAAAACATATGATGACGAAAAGAAAGACGAACGTACTCAAAACCGCTTGTTTGTATTTGCTCATACTTTTGCTTGTTTTTACGGCGGCATTTACAACGGCTTGCAACGAAGAAACGCAAAACGCCACTCCTCCCGCAATAGACAACAATGATGAACCCGACGACTCCGAGCAAGAACAACCAAAGCCCGAATCACCGAAACCGGAACAACCGAAACCCGAAGAGCCGGATACTCAACCTCCCGAACCCGAAGAGCCTAAGCCCGAACAACCCGTTCCGCCCGAAATCGAAGAACCTACTAAGCACAAATTCGCGGGAACGTGGCGCGGTTGGATTATAGATTTAGAAACTTACGAATACAAAATTATAATAGACGATAACGGCGAACTCTCAAGCGGCTCTTACTATTGCTATTTAGACGATAGCGGCGACGAATTTATTCGCGAAGAAATAGAAAGATTTTCGGTATCCGACGACTCCGTTACTTTATGTACTCAAGCCAAAGAAACGACTCTATCCTATAATACCGAATACGAAGCATTTGCCGAAAGCTCGCAAGATTACGGAATAACTCTTACAAAAGGCGACTTGATTTCGGTGGAAGAGTTTTTGGAAAACGCAAACGGCAGTTACTGCGGCAACGATAACGTATACGAATACGGTTGCGATATAACCGTTGAATTTAATATGATTGACTGCACCGTAACTTGTACCGACAACGAGAACAACGAGCTATCGTTTTTATATTTATATGCTCAAAACGGTGCGATAATCGTTAATTCTTTGGAAAACGAAGATACGCTTTATTATCTCCGCTTTAATTTAACCGACGGCACTCTTACTTTTTTGTCCGCGCCGTCGGGAGAAACAAACATAACTTTGCAAAAAGTTATATCCGTTTAATCAACTCTCCGTTCAAAATTTTGAATACGTAAGCTCCTTCGTCCGCCAAACCGTACTGATATCTCGGCTCTTCCCCGAGATATCCTTTTGCCATGTTTGTTAAATAAACCCTGTCGGGCATGGAATTAAGATACATGAAACATCTTATAACGGGCGATTTGTCTATAATTTCACTCGGCACGTTTACGTAGCTCGACGAATACCCCACCGACAAAAGAGAAACTGTTTCGGAAAACTCGTAACGGTATCCGAGGTGCTTGCCCTTTTCGGAATATACGGGAAATATATTATCTATGCCGCACTCATCGAACAAATAAAAATTTCCGCTCTTGCCAATCGCGCTCAGTCCGTCTGCCTCGGTGCTTTCGAGAGTGCAAACTATTTTGTCCACTTTATAGTCGAGAATTAAATCCGTAAGCCCGTTCCCCGTTCTTTCGTTAAGTCGGTTAACGAGCAAACAATCTATTTTGCGTATATTGTGCGCCCGCAACGTTGCGGTCAACGCCGCCAAATCTTTTATATCGCCCGTTACGGTAACTTTATCGTCTATAATAACCGTGGTTACGTCGGCGTGCCCGTTTACGGGTATAACCCCGTAACGTATTTCTTCGGGAATGCCGAACGTTGCAACCGTGGGTGCGGCGACAGCCGCGACAAGCAGCGCGAATATCGCTATCGATACGGTGCGTTTGAACCTCGGCAACATGAAAAACGCGCTCGCGGCAAAATACGCAGGATACAGTAAAAATATGTGTTTATCGGCGTAAACGTAAACACTGTTGAGCGGCAAATGCGGCACTATTCCCACTACCAAATCGGTAACCGCAAATCCTATGCCCACAAATTTCAACGGCATATCGAAGCCGAACAACAGCGCAAGCGGCGTACAAATCACGCTCAACAAATACAGCAGCGACATAAACGGAACTATCAACAAATTCAACAAAATCGAATACGTGTTCACAGTGCCGAAAAAGTACGCCGTTACGGGAAATATCGATATATGCACGGCAACGGTTGCGGCAAGCGGCAAAGCGATAAATTTGGGAATACGCGCTTTAAGCAAATACTTTTCAAACGTGCGAGCAAAAAGCACAAGCCCGAAAACCGCCGAAAAGCTCATTAAAAATCCGACCTCGAACAACAAGAACGGTTCGAATACAAGTATCAGCGTATAAGCGGCGCACAGCGAACTCAATCCGTCTTTGCGTTGCCCGTTAACCAAAGTGAGCAATCCTATAAAACACATGACCGACGCTCTTATTACCGAAGCGGACATTCCCGCAAACACCGTAAACAACACGAGAAGAGCCGAAATCACGCCCACGCGAACGGACTTTCTTACGCGCAATTTTCCGAGCAGCATTCCGAATGCTCCCACTATCACGCCTACGTGCAAACCCGAAACGGCAAGCACGTGTCCCAATCCGCTCAAACTGTATAATCTCGTAGTCGAATCGTAAAGTTCGCTTTTGTCGCCCGTGAGCATGCAGTACGCCACAGCTCCGTATTCATGCCCGCAAACCGCTCTCAATTTCTCGAATATTACGCGGCGCAAACCGAGCAATCCTTTCGGCGAGTCCGGTCTTATGTATATATTGTCGCAAGATGCGTAAAGTTTGTATCTCAAATCCTTGCGGTACGCCGTGCCGTTTACGTCTATGCCGTCAAGCAGTTTTATCGCATACAGTTTGCCGCTCGCAACTATCGCATAACCGGGCGAAATCGTATCGAAAGTTATTTCGTCATCGGATAAGAATATTTCCACGTTGCCGCCTATCTTCTCGCCGTTTACCGTAACGCCGCTTACGATAATGCTTTTTACGTAGCCGTTATCCCAAGAAATACTGTCCGCGTAACCGCCTACCGTATATTCGGTTTCCGCGCTTACGTCTACTTGATTATAAGATGACGTTCTTACCTCGAAAGAAATATTCGTTAAAACGCAAACGATTAAGCAAAGCACAAACGCCGCGCACAGTTTCATTGCTCCTTTTTTGTACGCAATCACAGCCGCAGAGCAAAGAACGGTAATAAATGCGAGCATAAGAGCCAAAGAAAGAGTTTTGTTCACGCCCGACGCGCACAATATAAAAATAGCGACGGTTTCGCCGAGCGCACCTATAAGCATTATACGCAAATTAACGAACCGCCGCATTTAATTCCTCAAAAGATTATTGTCGAACGACTGTATTATTTTAACCTATCGAGGCAAATTTTGTCAAATATATGGACTTGCTTATTTTAATATACCAATTCATCATCCTGATAAAAACAACATAAATACTCCACTATATACATAATAAAATCGGATAATCGGGGCAATTCGCAAATTATATTCGCATTATATAAATCGTTCAGCCCCTCGAGTTTGTTCGCGTTATACACGCGCATAACGGCGAAACGCATGCAACGCTCCACAGCCGAAGCTGTTGTGTTTTGCAATTTCGCAACTTCGGAATATAATCCGCACATAGTTATGGACTCGCGAGCAATCTTCAAAAGTATCGCGCTCGTTAAATAACGATATCCGTTCATGCTCGGCGCAACGCCGAGACTTATCAACAACTTTTGTACCGTGGCTTTGTTCACTTGTTTCTTCATAATTTTACCTCCTGTATATATTATAAATATTAGCAAGAACGGTAAAATAAGTAAACTCATATAGCTTCATAGTTTTTGAATGTTAATCATAATTATTGATAATTTTTATACGTTTTCGACGCTTTCACGCATTTATCGCACAAAAAAAACGAAACCCGCCGAGGTTTCGTTTTCAAGCAATACTTTAATATCAATAATTTCTTTTTCTTTCGGAAGCCGCGCGTTCTTCGAGCACGGCAAGCACGTCGGAAAGCGTTATGCCCCTGTCGTTCATGAGCACGAACGTATGATAATACAAATCGGCAAGTTCGCAAGCAAGTTCGTCTTTATCGTTTTTCATTGCCGCTATTATGCTCTCGGAAGCCTCCTCACCGATTTTTTTGCAAATTTTTTCCACGCCTTTATCGAGCAAGTAGTTTGTATACGAGCCTGCTTGCGGATTGTTGCGCCTTTTCGCAATCGTTTCGCAATCCCTGAAAAGCACGGCGATATTAGGAACTTTCTCGAACTCTTTCATAACGGTGTAAAAACAACTGCGTTCTCCCGTATGACACGCCGCGCCCGTCTGCTCCACGCGCAACAATATCGAGTCGCCGTCGCAATCGGTTCGTACCTCTATCACTTTTTGATAGTGCCCGCTCGTTTCGCCCTTAAGCCACAGCTTTTTGCGACTCCTGCTGTAATAATGAGCCTTGCCCGTCTGCAAAGTTTTCTCGAGTGCTTCGGCGTTCATATACGCTTGCATGAGCACTTCGTTTGTGTAAGCGTCGGCGGCTATAGCCACTACAAGTCCGTCGGAATTGAATTTCACGTTCATAATCTTTTACTCCTTTGCCGCCGCAAGCGCGTCCGAAAGGGTGAGCTTGTTTTCATACAACGCCTTGCCGAGTATCGCGCCGTACATTCTTTGTGCTTTGAGAGCGCGAATATCCGCCGCGCCGCTCACTCCGCCGCTCGCTATCACTTTAAGCCGCGTTTTATCCGCCATTTCTTTGCATGCCGCCACGTTCACTCCGCTGAGTGCGCCGTCGTTGCGGATATCGGTATACACAACGTATCTTACGCCCGCGCCGTACATCTCTTTGCCCAAATTTACGGGAGTTACGTTCGCGCTCGAGAGCCAACCTCTCGTGGCTACGCAACCGTCTTTGGCGTCTATGCCGCACACAATGCGCTCCGCCCCGAATTCTTTTACTGCGCGAATTACCGTATCGGGTTCTTCGCAACAAACCGTGCCGAGTATTACTCTCGCAACGCCGCCCGAAAGTCTTTTTTCGATATCGTCGAGAGAGCGCACTCCGCCGCCCGTTTGCACCGATATTTTTACCGCTTTGGCTATTTCGCGAATTAAACTCAGATTTTCTTCCGCTCCGCTTTTCGCGGCGTTCAAATCCACTATGTGCAAATATTCCGCGCCGTTATCCGCCCACTTTTTCGCCATGACTACGGGCTCGCCGTATTCGGTAACTTTATCGTATTCGCCGTGCAAAAGTCTTACGCACTTGCCGTCGAGTATATCTATAGCGGGAAACAGTATCATTCCAAAATTCCTTTACTGCTCGGTATCTTTTCGCCCGTAGTTTTCACCGCGTCGGAAAGAGCGTGCGCGAACGACTTGAAAACAGCTTCCGCCATGTGGTGCAAGTTTCCGCCGTAGAGTAGCTCGACGTGCGCTGTTATCATGCCGTAAGAGCAAAACGCGCGGAAAAATTCTTCGGTAAGCTCGGTGTCGAAATCGCCCGTCTTTCCCTTCAGTCCGTCGGCGCGATAAACCAAACAGGGTCTGCCGCTCACGTCTATCACCGTGCGGGCAAGGGTTTCGTCCATGGGTATATAAGAGGTTGCGTAACGGGCAATTCCCTTTTTGTCGCCGAGCAACTCGTGCAAGAGTTTGCCCATGACTATGCCCACGTCTTCCACCGAGTGGTGCGCGTCAACTTTGATATCGCCTTTAACGCTCACAAATAAGTCTATGCCCGAATGACACGAAAACAGCTCCAACATGTGGTCGAAAAATCCAACGCCCGTTGAAATATCGTACGCGCCGTTTCCGTCGAGGTTCATCTTTACGCAAATTTCCGTTTCTTTGGTCTTTCTTTCCTGCCGTCCTTCTCTCATACCGTCTCCTTAATTATTCTCGTTCTCACGGAGTTGGCGTGCGCGGTGAGTCCTTCCGCTTGCGCAAGAGCAATGATATCTTCCGCCGCCGCCTCGAGAGAGTTCGAGTCGTACTCTATCAAACTAATTCTTTTCATATAACTGTCTACGCCGAGCGCGGAACAAAACGCCGCAGTGCCCGACGTGGGCAAAACGTGGTTTGTGCCCGCGTAATAATCGCCCAACGGCTCGGGCGAGTAATTACCCAAAAACACCGCGCCCGCGTTCGTAATCTTACAAAGATATTTTTCTCGGTCTTTAATGCAAAGTTCCAAATGCTCGGGAGCTACTTTGTTCGCCAACTCCACGGCTCGGTCTATATCTTTCACAACTACTATACTGCCGTAATCGCACAGCGACTTTTCGGCTATAGCGGCTCTTTCCAAAGTTTTCAGTTGCGTATAAAGTTCTTCTTTTACTTTCTCCGCAAGCTCGCGGCTGTCGGTTATGAGCAAACTCATCGCAAGTTCGTCGTGCTCGGCTTGCGACAGCAAGTCTGCGGCTACGAACTTTGCGTTCGCCGTGTTGTCGGCAATTATGAGTATTTCGCTCGGTCCCGCTATCATATCTATGCCCGCCGCGCCGTAAATCTCGCGCTTAGCCAAAGCCACGTATATGTTGCCCGGTCCGCTTATTACGCTCGCTTTGGGAACTGTTTCCGTTCCGTATGCCATAGCCGCAATCGCTTGCGCTCCGCCTACTTTGTATATTTTGCTTACTCCGCACTCGTTCGCCGCAACAAGCGTGAGCGGATTTAATCCGCCGCCCGCAGGCGTCGTCATTATAATATCGGATACTCCCGCCACAACCGCGGGCAACGCGCACATGAGCACCGAACTCGGATACGCCGCTTTGCCGCCGGGAACGTATAGCCCCGCGCGTTCTACGGGTCTGTACAGTATGCCCGTGGTTTTTCCTCCCGCGGTTACTATATCGTCTTTTCTCTTTTGCCGCTTGTGAAACTCGAATATGTTTTCTTTGGCTCTTCTAAGCGCGTTCAAAGTTTTTTGCGGCACGGCTCTATACGCCTCGTCTATTTCCTCCCGAGTCGCTTTTACGCTCTCGGAGTCCAGACTTATCTTATCGAACTTTGTGGTATATTCGAAAAGAGCTTTGTCGCCGCGATTGCGAACGTCATCTATTATCTTTTTTACCGTGCCGAGTATCTCTCCCGAGTTCAGTTTTCCGCGCTCGAAAATCCTCGATAAATCTCCGTTTCCGTCCAATATGGGTATAAGCTCTTTCATCTCCCCTCCACTATTTCCGAAATTTTGTTTACAAGCGGCAAAACCTCGTCTTTCTTTGTTTTCAAAGACACTTTGTTCACCACGAGCCGAGCGGACAGCTTGCATATCTCTTCCAAAACCACCAAACCGTTTGCCTCGAGAGTTTTACCGCTCTCAACTATATCCACTATCACGTCGGTTAAACCTATTACGGGCCCGAGCTCCACCGACCCCGTCAGCTTGATTATATCCACGTCAATCCCTTTCGAGGCGTAATAATCTTTAGCCACGCGAACGTATTTACTCGCCACGCGAAGTTTGTTTTGCGTTATGCTGTTGTTTTTATCGGCAAACCCCGCCACGCACATAGCGCATGCGCCGAATTTGAGGTCGAGCATTTCGTAAATATCTTTGCTTTCTTCGAGCAATGTGTCTTTGCCCACAACTCCCATATCCGCCGCGCCGCGCTCGATATACGTGGGAACGTCGGCGGGCTTTACGAAAATAAACCTGTATTTGCCTTCGCCGTCATACAGTACGAGTTTGCGCGTGTCTTTTTTTAGCGGCGCACAGTCTACGCCGCACTTATCGAGTATTTCTATGGCTTTTTCGGCAAGACGACCTTTCGCCAGAGCTATGGTTATTTGTCGCACGGTTCTTTACCTCTCACGTATTTTACGGCGTTACCCGTTATGGAAAAAGCGTTTTCTATGCCCTTTGTCTCGCAGTATTCTTCGAGCGCGTTCTCACCGTCCGCAAAAAGTTTTTCCAAAGCAAATCCTTTGCTCCGCAACTTTGAAACGTATTCGTATTCTTTCTTAAAACTTTTGCCGTCGGAAATATACGCGCAGTCGATAAATTTCGGCGTTGTAAGTTTGAGTTCCTTTTCAAGCGCGATAAGCAATCTTTTCACGCCTATGCAAAACCCCACGGCAGGCATTGGCGAACCGAACGACGAACACAGTCCGTCGTAACGCCCGCCGTCCAAAATAGGCATGCCGAACTCTGACGAAAATCCTTTCATTACCATACCCGTGTAATATTCGCCGCGCAAAAGTCCCAAATCCACCGAAACGTATTTGTCAAGCCCTGCGGCTTTGAGCGCGTTCACAACGGTTTCGAGCCCGTCAATCGCGTTCAAACTTCTTTCGTTGCACACTCCCGCGCGGGCACGCTCGAAAACCTCGCAGTCGCCGAAAAGCGAAGGCAATTTCAAAAATTGCGCAACGAACTTTTCGTTCACGTTTTTGTCGCGCAAAAATATCTCTACTCCGAGCATGTCTTTTTTGTTAATGAGAGCGCGCAGTTCGCCCGCATCCGAGTCGCTCAAGCCCGACTCCATAGCTATCCCGTTAAAATAGTCGACTTGCCCGAGCTCGAGCATAAAGTCGCCGAGCCCTGCCGCAAGCAAACTTTCAATCGCCGTTACCACGATTTCCATATCGCCCGCAGAGCCGCTGTTTCCGAGCAGTTCAACGCCCGCCTGCGGAAATTCTCTGCTTCGCGCCGTCGTCTCGTCCGAAATATATTCGTAACTGTTTTCCAAATAGTATACTTTGTTTATAAGCTCGGGTTCGAGTTTGGACTCCGCCATGCGGCAAATCTGCAAAGTCGGGTCGAACCTGAGCATAAGCAAGCTGCCGTCGCTGTCCGTAGTCTTAAAAGTCTTTTTCACAGCCGAGCGGTCGAGAACTCGGTCGTACGCGTCGAAAAATTCTATCGCCGGCATGCTCACTCGCAAAAATCCGTGCGCAGCAAATACCGCGGCAAGTTTTTGCTCAACCGCAATCTTGTTATAACATTCGCTCGGCATGAAATCCTGCACGCCGAAAGGCAGTTGAAATTTTTTCACACGCGCTCCTCGGAATTTAAGTATAATTGATACATTATAAAACGAACGCGTATAAATTGTCAAGCAAATCAGTTCATGGTTATAGTTCTTACGTATTGTTCCGCGCCGCTTTTAGCCGCCGCTTTAATTCCCGCCGCGGCGTCTGCGTCGCGCAGCACCTCTTCGGATATCGCTTTTGCCTCCGATATAAGAGCGGCGTCTATCTTTACGGGGAGTTCCTCCGCGTCGCCGTGCTGACGAGTTCCTATAAAATCCCCCGCGCCGCGCTTCTCGAAATCGTATTCAGAAAGCTCGAACCCGTTGTTGCAGTTGCGGAAAAATTCCAACCGCTCGGGCACGGTTCCTTTAACGGGCAAAAAGCAATAACTCTTTTTGTCGCCGCGCCCCACGCGCCCGCGAAGCTGGTGCAACTGACTCAATCCGTACCGCTCGGAATTGAAAATTATTATGTTCGCCGCGCTCGGTACGTCTATCCCCACCTCTATTACGGTGGTTGCAACCAAAACTTTGATTTTGCCGCGCGAAAAATCGCCCATTATTTCGTTTTTCTCGGAGTCTTTTAGTTTGCCGTGCAACAGCCCTATTCCCACGCACGCATATTTCGCTTTGAGCCGCGCATACAATTCCGCCGCCGAAACGAGTCCCTCTTCTTCGTCGGAGTCAATTCGCGGACAAACCATATAAGTGCCCTCTCCGAGTCGCGCCCGTTCCAAAACATAATCGAACATTCCCTCGAACTTTTTTTCGGGCACTGCCGACGTGATTATTTCGGGTCGCCCTGCGGGCAACGCGGTTATGCAAGACTGCTCGAGCTCGCCGTATAAAGTGAGCGCGAGCGTGCGAGGTATAGGCGTTGCCGTCATCACGAGAATATCCGCATTGGGAGCTTTGCTCTCCAATTTGCCGCGCTGGTTCACGCCGAAACGCTGTTGTTCGTCGGTTATTATAAGCGCGGGCTTTGCAAACCGAACGTCGTCGCTTAACAGCGCGTGCGTGCCTATCACTATATCCGCAACTTTGTTTTCTATATTAAACAAAGCCTGCTCGCGTTCCGTTTTGTTCAAACTGCCGCTCAACAACACCGCTTTCGCGCCCGCACACTCCAAAAATTTTATCGCCGACTTGTAATGCTGTACGGCAAGTATCTCGGTGGGAGCCATAAGCACGCTCTGATATCCGTTGAGATAGGCAAAATACATTGCGAGCAAAGCAATAACGGTTTTGCCGCACCCCACGTCGCCCTGCAACAATCGGTTCATGGGCGTTTCGCTTTTGAGCGAAGCTATTATATCTTTTAACGCCGCGGTCTGACTGCGGGTAAGCTCGAACGGCAAAGAACTTATAATATTGTTCAAATCGCCGAAATCGCGCGAGTACTCGAATTTCTCGGAGCGGCTCGCCATTGCTTTCACCGCCGAAAACATACACAGCGAATAGCTGAGCTTTTCGAGCGACAACGCACGCGCCGCATTATGCGCGGAAATAATATTCGTAGGACGGTGAACCTCGCAAAACGCTTTGCCGAGCGGCGGCAAACCGTGATTTGCTCTCACGCTTTCGGGAATATAACCGTGCACGTCCGCGCAAGAGAGCAACATATCCACGGCTTCCGAAAAAACGCTTTGAGGTATTCCGGGGATATTCCTATATAAAGCAACGGTATTTTTTCCGTTTTGCCTTACTATTACGGGCGCGGACAGCGTTATTTTATTGCGGAACTTTTTTATTTTTCCGTGCAGACACACGAATTTCCCCTTCGGCAAAGCCGCTTTTATGTATTTTTGATTGAACCACGCCGCTTCAATCTCGCCGTATTGCGTTTGCAGGGTTGCTTGAGTAAGGCGCAACCCTTTTCTCAAAAATTTCACTACGGGTTCGTTTATTACCGTGCCCGCAACCGTCAACTCGTCGCCCGTTTTGAGCTTGTCTATATCCGCCCGCGCGTCGAGTTCGACGTATTTGTACGGAAAGTGCAACAATAAATCGAGCGGACGGACAATGCCGACCGCTCTGAGCTTTTCTATTCGGGTTTTTCCCAACCCCTTTATATCTTCTAAGTTCAATGTATACCGCTGATTATTCCAACGCCACTATATAATAGTAAAGCGGTTGTCCGCCGTAATGAATGTCAACGTCGCATCTATTGTATTTTTCGGAAAGTCGGCTCGCGATTTCGTTCGCCTCTTCCTCTTTAACCTCGTTGCCGAAATACAAAGTGATATTGCAAACCGAACTGTCCATCATCTTATCCACAAGCTCGGCGGTAACGTTTTCCACTTTTTCGCCCTTTGCAATTATGTTTTTGGCATCCACGCCTATTATATCGCCTTCTTTCAAGTCGAAATTGTCAACGTGCGAACTGCGCACCGCATATGTAACCATGCCGGTTTTTACGTTGCCGATAGCTTCGTTCATGTTCGTAAGGTTATTGTCGAGCGTGTCCTCGGGATTGAAAGCGAGCACCGCCGAAAGCCCCTGCGGAATGTCTTTCGTGGGGATTATGTGCAAATTGTGCTTTGTGAGCACTTTGGCTTGCTCCGCGGCAAGAATTATGTTCTTGTTGTTGGGGAACACGAAAACGTCTTTGGCGGGAACGGCGTCGCACGCTTTGGCGATATCGTCCGCACTCGGGTTCATGGTCTGCCCCCCTTCTATCACGTTGTCTACAAGCAGGTCTTTGAATATATTCGTTAGCCCCTCTCCCGCGCACACGGCTACAAGCCCGTAAGGCTTTAAGTCCTGCTTTTTCTGAGCAATCAACGCGCGGTTTTGTTCGAGCATGTTTTCTATCTTTACGCGGTCTATCTCTCCGAGTTCGAGCGCGTATGTAAGAACGACTCCCGGCTCGTTGGAATGAACGTGCACTTTCACCATGTTCAAATCGCCTATAACGAGCACGCTGTCGCCTATCGTCATGAGATTTTCGCGGAAACGGTCTATATCCGCCTCGGTGGTTTTCTTGTTGAGATGAACTATGAAAAATTCGGTGCAGTATCCGAATTCGATTTCAGCCAAATCGTTGTAATCGAAATGCGCCTGTTCGTCGTACGCGCTGCCCGACTGAGCGGAGTTTATGTTATCGTCGAACGCGATATTCGTATCTTCCTGCCCGATTAACACATGGTAAAAGCCTTGGAAGATTATGAGCAGTCCTCTGCCGCCCGCATCCACAACGCCCGCCTTTTTGAGCACGGGGAGCATTTCGGGCGTTTGCTTGAGCGTTTCTTCGCCCGCCGCTATTATGCTTTCCAAAAACGCGGGTATTTCCATGCTCTTTTTGGTAATGCTTTTCGCGTGCTCGCTCATTGCGCGCACAACGGTAAGTATAGTTCCCTCTTTGGGCTTTGTTACCGCTTTATACGCAATCTCCGTTCCCGCGGCAAGAGCCTTGCCGAGAGTTTTGCTCGTTATTTCCTGATTTTGAGCAAGAACGGTAGTCATGCCCTTTAATATCTGACTGAGTATTACGCCGCTGTTGCCGCGTGCGCCGCGAAGCGCGCCTTTGCTAATCGCGTCGCTGAGAGCGTCGAGCCCGTTAGACGGACAGTTGGTAACCTCTTTCGCCGCCGACAACATGGTAAGCGACATGTTCGTTCCCGTGTCACCGTCGGGAACGGGAAATACGTTCAGCGAGTCTACGTGTTCTTTATTTGTATCGAGCAATTTTGCTCCGTTTAATATCATCTTGCGCAACGTTGCGCCGTTTATCGACTTTTGCATTTTGTCCTCCGCGTCTTAATGCATTTACGGAAACATCATTATACCCTTATTCCCACAACATTAACGTTTATGGTATCTACCACCATGCCCGTAAAGCGTTCGACGTCGTATTTAACGGATTTTTTTAGAGATTGGGCTACTGCCTCTATGGATACGCCGTACTTTATTATTACGTACAAATCAATGAATATGCGGTCGCCGCTCGTAAGCACGCGAACCCCGCGGGAAAGCCGTTTGCGTTTGAAAAGGTCCGCCAAACTGTCGGAAAACCGCTTCGAAACAAGGTCTACGATGCCGTAGCATTCGAGAGCCGTATTTCCGGCAACCTGCGCGATTGCCTCTTCGGTTATGGTTATCCTACCGTATGCGTTGGCGGTATTTACACTCAACTGCTTCTCTCCGCTAAATTATATGTATCCACACGTTATATTTTAACCCATTACTTATTTTTTTGCAAGAGTTTTCTCGATAATTTTCAAAAATATGCGTTAATTTCTTAAAAATCGGTACAAATTCGTTTGCTTTTATCTATAATTTGTGATATTATTGTTAGGCAAGTAAAAAAAACTGCGCCCGGGAGGTGTAAAATACAATGAGCAGAGTTTGCGTAATTTGCGGTAAAGGCAAGGTAAGCGGCAACAATGTGAGCCACTCCAACCGTCATACGAAGCGCACTTTCAGCGCCAACGTACACAAGGTAAGAATCGAGATAGACGGCAAAGAAAGCAACGAATACGTTTGCACCCGTTGTCTTCGTACCAATAAAAATTCGGACTGAGTTCCGGTTTTTACCTAAAATAAAAGAAACCGTTCGCGTGGTAGACCGAGCGGTTTCTTTTTATGTAGAGAACGTCATTCCCCGTCCTTTTGCTTCTTTCTGCAAAAAAGCAGTTTCAGAAATCCCGACAAAAACCTCGGGGCTTTCACGCATACGATACGCATACCTACCTCCTTTCTCGTACAAAGAGCAAAGCCGTCCCTCCGTCCGTTTCCACTTCGACGTTTTCTTCCGAGCTTTCGTTCGACACTCCCATTATGTAGTCGGGAGCGTCAACGTTATCGAATTTGCACATCTCGTAGTCGGTCAGAGCATACTTCAATCCCTTTGTATACAATATATGCACTTTGTCGGAAAAGGGTACTATAGATACCGTTGCGCCGATTTGCGTGTTTGCGGTAAACTTTCCGCGCACGAGATAAGCGTTCATCTCGCCGCAAAACACGGCTTTAACTCCCTTTTTGAGCGCGTAGGCAAGCAAAGCGAAATTGCTTTCCGCCATATCCGGTCTGCCGCCGTACGCACCGAATATATCTATATCGGTAAAGCCGCGTTCTATCATTATTTTAACAGCCAAAAAGCCGTCGGTATAGTCTTTGTCGGCGGAAAAAGCAACGGTTTCGCAACTCTCGCAAACGTTTTCAACGGCAAACGAGTCGAAATCGCCTATCACCGTATCGGGCACTCGCACAGCCGACAAATAGGCATACGCGCCGTCTGTACAATACACGGGAACACCTTCCGATACCGCTTTTTCTATGATATCTATTTGCGGCGGTTCGCCGTTAAGAAACAGTACGCCCTTTTTCATAGCGCGTGAAATTCTTCTATGACTTTTTCGGGATGAGCCGCCGAAAACAAAGTGTTGCCCGCAACGAGCACGTCCGCACCCGCCCGCACAATAGCCGCCGCGTTCTCCGCAGTTACTCCGCCGTCTATTTCGAGTAACGCGTTTTCGTTCAGTTCGTCGCGCATGGCTTTAAGCGCGGTCATTCTTTCGAGCGAACGCTCTATGAATTTCTGCCCGCCGAAACCGGGATAAACGCTCATTAAAAGCACGATATCGCATATGGGGAAACATTCGCGCAGAACCCGCACGCTCGTATCGGGACTTATAACCGCCCCGCACTTTATCCCCGAGCTTTTTATAAGTTCGAGCGTGGGAATAAGTTCCGAAGTGGCTTCCGCGTGAATTGTGAGCCAATCCGCGCCGGCGTCTATAAATCTCTGCGCATAGCGTTCGGGCTTGTCTATCATGAGATGCACGTCGAGCGGCATATCGGTTTTCTTCTTTATATCCGATATCATCTTAAATCCGAACGTGATGTTGGGCACGAATATACCGTCCATTACGTCGCAGTGTATTATATCCGCGCCGCATTGCTTCATTCGCGCGATTTCTTCGTTCATTCTTCCGAAATCCGCGCTCAAAATAGAGGGCGCAACCATAGTGCGGTGCTTGTTTTCAGTCGTCATATGCCTTTCTCCATGATTTTCTGTGTAAATTGCGTTTTTTAAGTTCTTCGCAGAGCATAAGATACCTTTCGTATCTGAGTCCGTTCAGCCGTCCGCTTTCAACCGCCGCGCGAACTGCGCAATTGGGTTCGCTTACGTGCGTGCACATGTGATATTTGCACCCGCTCGAAAGCGCAACGTATTCGTCGTAATACAGCGAAAGTTCTTCGGGCTTTATATCGAATAAATCGAGCGCGGCAAATCCGGGCGTGTCGGCAATATACGTTCCGTCCGAAATCTTTATAAGTTCCGCGCTTGTAGTCGTATTTTTACCTTTAAGCGTTTTTTCGCTCAAGTCGCCCACTTCGCGGTCAAGTCCGCACACGGCGTTTATAAGCGAGGTTTTGCCCACAGCCGACTGACCCGCAAAACACGAGAACCCGCCCGTAAGCAGTTTTTCGAGCGCGGCGGTTTCTTTCCGCTCGGCGCACACGGCTACTATCGCGTCCGCCACTCCCGCATATTGCGCCTCTACGCTCTCCGTAAAACCCTGCGGCGTAATATCGGTTTTGTTAACGCATATAACCGTGCTCACGCCCGCTTTATGCGCGCCTATAATCAGCTTGTCAACGGTAAGAAAATCGGTTTCGGGCAACGGCGCAACGGTGATAATCACTTTATCCGCGTTGGATACCGCAGGGCGTATCAAACGATTTTTGCGCTCCTCTATTTTATACAGCACGTACTCGTCGCCCGCCTGTTCCAAAAGCACGAAATCCCCTGGAAGCGGCAAAGTTTCGCGCTTGAGTTTTTTGCGCGATTTTACCTGCACCGACTCGTTTCCCACGTCTACCATGAACCTGTCGGACAAAACTTTGACTACTCTACCTTTCAGCAATGTAGTTTCTCCTAAGCTGTCCGCAAGCTCCGCCCACGTCGTTGCCGAACGAGCGGCGTATCGTTGCCGACACGTTCATTTCGGTAAGTCTTTGCAAAAACCGCTTTGCTTCTTCGTCCGAGCAACCTTGCATCCCCTTTTCTTTCACATAGTTTAGTTTTATGAGATTTACGTGCGACGGATATCCGCGCGTAATTTCCCGCAAACGTTTGCAATCGAACGCGCTCATATTTTTGCCCTTAACGAGCGCATACTCGAATATAATGCGCCTGCCCGTCTTTTCGAAATAGTATTTCACCGCTTCGGTAATTTGGGCAAGCGTGTATTTATGAGCTATGGGCATGAGCTCGCGGCGGCTTTCGTCGGTGGTGGCGTGCAAAGAAACCGACAACGTAACGCCGTATCCCTCGTCCGCAAGCCGTTTGATATTTTCAACCAACCCGCAAGTGGAAAGCGATATCGAGCGCATACCGAAATCGAGTGCGTTTTTATTGGTAACGAGCCGCAAAAACTTTGTTACGTTGTCGTAATTGTCGAGAGGTTCTCCGCTCCCCATAAGCACGAGATTGGATATTTTGCGATTTGCGGCACTGCCGCCGAGATAGCCGTTCACCGCTATAACCTGCGCCGCTATTTCGCCCGCAGTGAGATTTCTCACAAGCCCGCCGATGCCCGACGCGCAAAACGAACACCCCATGCGGCAACCGACCTGTGTAGACACGCACAGCGTATCGCCGTAGGAATGCGGCATATATACGCCCTCTATAATATTTCCGTCGTGATACTTGTACAAAAATTTTACCGAGCCGTCTTTGGAAACGAATTTTTCGGCAATAGTGAGCGGAACGGCTATATACTCTCGAGAAAGCTCCTTTCTGAACTCGGCGGGCAAATCGGTCATGCCGTCGAAATCCGCGCCGCTATACAACCATTTGAAAATTTGAGTCGCGCGAAAAGACGGCTGTCCCATTTCGGAAACAATCTTTTTCAGTTCGTCGATATCGTAATCCGCCAATATTTTCAAGATTTACGCCCTCTTTCTCATTGCCGCAACAAAGAAACCGTCGGTATTGTGCAAATGCGGAAACAAATTTATTTCGCTCGACTCGCCGTGGGTATACGGCGACTCAATCATATCGCGCTCGAATTCGTGGTGGCGCGAAAGAAAATCTTTTATTATATCGCCGTTTTCGCACTTTAACACCGTGCACGTGGAATAGCACAGTCTGCCGCCCTTTTTTACGTACGCGCTCGCGGTTTCGAGTATCTTCTTTTGGAGCGCGGCAAGTTCGGCGATATCCTCTTTTCCGCGATTGTAAAGTATATCGGGCTTAGAACCCGCAACGCCTATTCCGCTGCAAGGAACGTCGCATATAACCAAATCGTACTTGTTGCGCCACTCGGGATTGTAAACGGTTGCGTCTTGCACAAGGGCGCAAATTCTCGTATCGCAATGAAACGCGTACTTGCGTATGAGTTCCACCCTGTGCTTGTGAACGTCGCACGCAACGACTTGCGCTCCGCTTATCGAAGCCGTAAGCACAGCCTTTCCTCCGGGTGCGGCGCATGTGTCGAGCGCGAGTTTTACATTTGGCAGATTGTGTAAATACGCTTTCACCGCGGCAATCGAGGCGGCGGACTGCACAACGTAATCGCCGGAATTCGCGCTTTCGATAAACTTACGCGTAGCATAATACCCTACGCGCGACGGAGAGAGTGCGGGGTCGTCGCCGTCCGAAATAAAATCCGCGTATTTCTCGGCAAATTTCTTTTCGCTTATAACCGCGTTGTTAACGCGTATATGAGTGCGCTTTTCGGGAGCATGCGCCAGCATATCCCGCACAAAAGTATAGCCGTAATCGTTTACGAGCATTTCGCAAAGCCACAAAGGATATCCGTATTCTACCGATAGACGTTCGAGCGTGCCTTCTTGCGGCAGTTCGGGCGGCTTGAATTTGCGCAAAGCCGAATTTACAAAACCCGAAGCTCCGCTCTTTCCCACTTTGCCGCACAGCGACACCATATTGTTTACAGCCGCGTACGAAGGCACTCGCATGTTTTCAAGCAAATAGTATCCCATTTTAACTATTACGGCTATAGGCTTTTTGGGTTTGGAACTCGCGAATTTTTCTATCGCGTAATCGTAATAAATATTGCGCTCGAGCACTCCGTAAAAAAGTTTGGTGATATACGGCTTGTCTTCCGCTTTGCAATCGGAAAGCGCGTCGTTGAGCGCAATGGAAGCGTACGCGTTATCGCGAAACACCTTCATTAACAATTCGTATACCGTAATATCCCTGTCGTTACGCATTTTTCAAGACGCACCCTTCGGGTATATTTCTGCCGCGCAAAAACTCTTCGGCAGGCAAAACCTTTTTTCCGGGCAACTGCATGCGCTTTACTTTTATGCTGCCCGAGCCGCAAGACACGTACATTTCGTTGCCTTTAACCGTGACTAAGCCGCTTTCGCCAAAACTGTTTTCGGATATATTCGCTTCGTAAATCTTGAGCGGCGTTCCGCACAAATAAGCGTACGCCACGGGCCAAGGATAATAAGCGCGTATCTTGCAACAAATTTCGCTTGCGCTCGCACTCCAATCTATCAATCCGTCAGCTTTGGTTATCTTTTTGCAATAAGTGGCTTTCGAGTCGTCCTGCTTTCGAGGGGTAATTTCATTGCGCCCGTACTTTTCCAAAACCTCGAGCAAAAGAGACGCGCCGAGCTTCGATAATTTATGCGAAAGCGTTTCCGCGGTGTCGCGCTCGTCTATGGCTATCTCGCGCTTAGAGAGAATATCGCCCGTATCCATGCTCAGTTCGGTTTTCATAATGGTAACGCCCGTTACCTTTTCGCCGCACAGTATCGCCGACTGAATGGGCGAACTGCCCCTGTATGCGGGCAAAAGAGAAGCGTGCACGTTGAGAACGCCGAGCCGCGGCGTTTGCAAAACCTCCGCGCTCAACAACTGCCCGTATGCCGCGGTTACTATCGCGTCGGGATTTAATCCCCGCAGTTGCGAAACGTGAGCCGATACCTTATCGAACTGCAAACAGTCGAGCGAGTGCTCCTCGGCATATTGCTTTACGGGCGTAGCCAACAAATTGCCTTTTTTGTCTTTTTCGCGGTCGGGCTGAGATATCACCGCAACGATTTCGTGTTCCGAATTCGCAAGCGCGTCAAGCACGGGCACTGCGAATTCGGGCGTTCCCATAAAAATTATGCGCATTACTCGTCCTCACGCTCTATCTTGTCTACGAACAAAACGCCGTCGAGATGGTCTATCTCGTGCGAAAAGGCAACGGCGGTAAATCCGTCCACCTTATATAACTTGCTCTCTCCCGTTCTGTCCTGCGCTTTCACCGTCATTTTTTTCGGACGCGCGACAATTCCGCTTCTGCCCGGACAACTCAAGCAACCTTCCGCACCGCGCTGTATGCCGCCGAACTTGAGTATTTCGGGATTTACAAGCTCGTACTTTGTAACGCCGTCTACGCAAACCACGCATATTCTGCGCAGTATTCCCACCTGCGGTGCGGCGAGCCCCACTCCGTCGGCTTTGAACATGGTGTCGAACATATCGTCTATCAACACGCCGAGCGACTCGTCGAATTTGGTAACTTCTTTCGCTTTGGTTCTCAAAACCTCGTCGCCGAGTTTAACAATTTCTCGTATTGCCATAATTTCACCTCTTAACTCATGTTGCTCGGATTTATTTCCACAAAACAAGTCGTTTTGCTCGAGTAATGCGAGTCGGTAATTTCGTATATCTTTTGTATCAAAGAGTCGAAATTCTCCGTTATTCTCGCGATAATCTGTACGCGGTATTTGTCTTGTATTCTTTTAAGCGGAGCTTTCATTGCCGCTAAATACGCGAAACAATCGGCGTTTTCGCGAGCAAGCGCATTGATATCGTCGAAATCGGCTTTCAACGCGTCGAATGCGTCGCTCTCGCTCTCCGAAGTAATCAGAATACGCACTATTTTGGAAAATGGCGGATACTTGGTAACCTCTCTTAAGTTGCATTCCTTTTCGAAGAAACCTCGGTAATCGTTTCTCGCCGCAAGTTTGTATACGTAGTGCCCCGGCGAATAAGTTTGAAGCACCACTTTGCCCGGCTTAACGTCTCGCCCCGCTCTGCCCGAAACCTGCGTAATAAGCTGAAAGGTGCGTTCCGCCGCTCGGTAATCGGCAAAGTGCAGACTCATATCCGCGTCGATAATTCCCACAAGCGTTACGTTGGGAAAATCGTGTCCTTTGGCTATCATCTGCGTGCCCACAAGCACGTCGGCTTCCCGAGAACCGAAACGCCCGAGTATTTCGAGATGAGCGTCTTTGTTGCGGGTTGTATCATTATCCATGCGCAACACTTTTTTACTCGGAAACATTTTGGATATTTCCGCCGCCACCTTTTGCGTTCCTATGTAGCCCTGCCGCAAATGCGTTCCCTTGCACTGCGGGCATACGTCGAGCGGCGCATAACGGTTGTTGCAGTAGTGGCATTTAAGTACGTTTTCGTCGCGGTGATACACAAGCGACACGTCGCACCTTTCGCACTTGGCTACGTAGCCGCATTGAGCGCACATCACAAACGAAGCGTATCCTCTGCGGTTGATGAATATTATCGCTTGCTCGCCGCGCTCCAAACACTCCGCAAGCTCGCAACTAAGTCTGCGCGACAAAAAGCCGTTGTTTCCGTTGCGCAGTTCGTCGCACATGTTTACTATCTCTATATCGGGCAAAGGTCTGCTCGCTATGCGTTCGCGCAGTTCGAGCAATTTGTACTCGCCTGCCTTCGCCTTATAGTAAGACTCCACCGACGGAGTCGCGCTCCCCATCACCAAATTACAGTTATTGTATTTTGCCCTGAACGCCGCAACCTCTTCGGTGGAATAGCGCGGATTGCTGTCCGAAACATAACTCGCATCGTGCTCTTCGTCTATTATGATAAGCCCCAAATCCGACAGCGGCGCAAATATCGCCGAACGCGCTCCCACCGCAACTTTGGCTTCGCCGCACAAAAGCCTGCGCCACTCGTCAAACCTTTCGCCCGCGCTCAAGCCGCTGTGCAAAATAGCAACGCTGTCGCCGAAACGGGCGCGGAAATTTTTGAGAACCTGCGGAGTGAGCGATATTTCGGGCTCGAGCATTATTGCGGTTTTTCCCCGTTCGAGCGCGGCGGCGATTGCGTTCATGTATACTTCGGTTTTGCCGCTGCCCGTCACTCCGTGAAGCAAAAATATTTCGCCGCAAGCACCGCGCACAGCGTCTACCGCCGCTCTCTGCGCACTCGTAAGCTCCACGCTTTGACCCGCGCCGCCCACCGACTTATAGGGCATCCTTCGCGCGGCTTTTTCAAACGCCTCGAATATTCCGCGGTCTATGAGATTGCGCAGTGCCGCCGCGGAATACTCTTTGGATATATACGCGGTATCCGCCTCTTCGCAAGCGCGCACGTACTCGAAAAGTTCATGTTGCGCCTTTGCCGAAGCTCTTATAAATTCGCTCGGGTCTTTATCCGCATATTCGGGCGATATCCGCACAAACCGTTTTTTCAGTTCTATAATTCTGCCGCCGCGCATTTGCGACGGAATAAACAGCCGCAACGCGTCTACCACGCGCAAATGATACCGCTCGCACATAAACCGCATAAGCTCGAGCATTTCCTCGCCTATAACAGGTCTGTCGTCGAGCGTTTCGCAAACGGCTTTCAACTTGTCTTTGGGAACGAGGGTATCGCTTTTTATACCTATTACGTACCCTTCTATCTTTCTGTTGCCGAACGGAACCGACACCCTGCTTCCTTTTTTTACGTCAGCCGACTCGAAAAAATAATCGAATATTCGGTCTACTTCGGAATTGGAAATGTCTACAATTACTTCGGCTATCATTTATAATTTTATTATTTCGTCCAAAATCACGTCGGCAAGTTCGCGCTTAGTCATTTTATCGAGCTGTACAAAGGATTTTTCGGTTATTATCGCGGCTATGTTGGTATCGGTCGAAAATCCCGCGCCCGGAGTGAGCACGTTGTTGGCAACCACCATGTCCGCGCCTTTCTTTTTCAGTTTTCGAGTCGCGTTCTCTTTGAGATTTTCGGTTTCCGCGGAGAATATAACGAGCTTGCGTTCGCCCTTTATTTTTCCTACCGCCGCGGCTATATCGGGATTTTTTTTGAGCTTGAGCGTAATCTCTCCGCTCTTTATCTTATTTTCGGCAACCGCCTCGGGTGCGTAGTCCGCGGGCGCGGCGGCTTTAATCACTATATCGGCGTTTTCGGTTTCTTCGAGCACCGCGCGATACATTTCGGCGGTGGTGCTTACCGTAACGGTTTTTACCGCCGCATTCGGTTTTACCGCGTCGGGAGTGGCTACGTATATCACCTCCGCGCCGCGCTCATACGCCGCGGCGGCTATAGCCGCTCCCATCTTTCCGCTCGAACGGTTTCCGATAAAGCGCACGGGGTCTATAGGCTCGCGCGTCCCGCCCGCGGTAACGAGCACTCGTTTGCCCGCGTAATCTTTGCGAACCGCCAAAACCGACTCTATAAGCTTTAATATTTCTTGCGGTTCCGCCATTCTGCCCTTGCCGTCGTCGCCGCAAGCAAGTCTGCCGCTTGCCGACTCCGCGAAAATATATCCGCGAGCGCGTAAAGTCGCTTCGTTGGCGGTATACGCCGCGCTCGTAAGCATTCCCGTATTCATGGCGGGCGCAAGCACAACGGGAGCTTTGGTAGCCATTAGCGTGGTAGACAAAAAGTCGTCGGCAATTCCGCACGCGAGCTTTCCCACAATATTTGCGGTAGCGGGCGCAACTACGAATAAGTCCGACTTTTTGGCAAGCGAAATATGCCCGATTTCCCACTCGTGGTCGGTATCGAACATATCGGTTACCGCGCGGTTGCCGCTGAGAGCCTCGAAAGACAGCGGCGCGACAAACTGCGTTGCATGCTGCGTCATAACAACGTGAACGTCCGCACCCGCCTTTTTGAGCAAGCTGACAAGCTCGCACGCCTTATAAGCCGCAATGCCGCCCGTAACGCCTACGGTAATTGTCTTGCCTGAAAGTTTCAATCAATCGTCCTCGTAACGCGCTTCCACTTTGCCTTCGTAAGTTTCGTAAGCCGCGCAAGATACGGCGCGAATATTCTCGGCTTCGAGCATTTCCGCTTTCTTGTCCAAAAGATAGCGGGCGCGTTTGGTGATAAGACATACGAGCGCGTACTTGCACCCCACTTTGTCTACGAGCTTATCAATGGGTGGGTCAATCATCATAATATTTATATCTCCGTTTTGATTTCTAACATACTTTTTATTTTTTCTTCGTTTCGCGATATCGCCGAACGCTCCGCAGATATTATATCCATAACTCTCTGCGTTGCCTTTTCCGCTTCGTCGTTGAAAACTATATAATCGAAACAGCCGTATTCGGCAAGTTCGGAGCGTGCGCTGCCCAATCTCTTCGCAAGGCTCTCTTCGCTCTCCGTACCTCTTCCTCGCAAACGCCGCTCGAGTATTTCAAACGACGGCGGCATTATGAACACCGAAACGCATTCGGGATATTTGGCTTTAATTTGCTTTGCGCCCGCTATATCTATTTCGAAAAACACGTCGTCGCCTTTTTCGAGCATTTCAAACACGGGAGCTTTGGGCGTTCCGTAGTAATTATCGTATACCCGCGCGGTTTCCAAAAACTCTCCGTCCGATTTCATTCGGTCGTATTCCTCAACCGACTTGAAATAATAGTGAACGCCTTCCGTTTCGCCTACGCGCGGCGAGCGCGTGGTTACCGAAATCGATTTTTTAAGTTGCGGCATTTTTTGAATTACCGCGTTATATACCGTTCCTTTGCCCGCGCCCGACGGACCCGATAAAACTATCAACAAACCTTTTTTCATACAAAGACGATTTTTCTCTACTCCACGTTACGAATTTGTTCTTTTATCTTCTCGAGTTGATTTTTCATTTCAACCACGAGTTTGGTAAGTTCCATATCGTTGGATTTGCTTCCCATGGTGTTTATTTCCCTGTTCATTTCCTGCGAAAGGAAATCCAACTTTCTGCCCTGCGGTTCGTCGCTTTCAAGGCAGGCGAGGAACTGTTTTATGTGCGACGACAGGCGGGAAATTTCTTCGTTTATATCCGCTTTATCGGCAAAGAAAGCCACCTCGTTCAAAAGCCTAACCTCGTCTATCTGCGTTTCTTTCAAAACGTCGGATATTCTCTGCTTGAGCTTTTCGCGATAGTCTTCAACAACGAGCGGCGCGCGCTTTATCGATTTTTCGAGCGCGGCGACAATCGAAGAAACCAATTTCGTGAGGTCGGCTTTTATTCCCTCGCCCTCGGTTTCTCGCATTGTATCGAGATTTTCAACCGCTTCCGCTGTTGCCGCCGCGGTTAGTTCCTTTATAAGCTCGGGCTCGTCCTTCACCGGCTGAAGCGCAGACACCTCTGGCATGCGAAGCAACGCCGTAACTCCGAGGTCTTCGTCGAGCATAAACTCGTCGCGCAGTTTCTTTGCCGCTTTTACGTATTCCGCCGCAAGCGCAATATCGAGCTTAAGTTCCGAGCTTGCTCCGAGCGAATTTTCAAAACTCAAAAACACGTCTATGCTTCCGCGCTTTATGCGCTTCGAAATTTCTTTGCGTATTACCTCGTCGCACAACGCATACGATTTTCCGAGTCGGGAATTTATTTCCAAATACTGATTGTTAACGGCTTTAAGCTCCACGGTAACGGTCTTACCGTCTCGCGAACTTACTCCCTTGCCGTATCCGGTCATGCTTTTCATAGGCAATTTCCTTTTTTGATGCGCGGTATATTTTTGCGCTTACATAATATTATAGCATTTTATTCGGAATTTTTCAAGCGTTTACAAGCTCAATAAACTCTTTATCGCCGATTATTTTTTTACCGAGTTTCATAGCCTTTTCGAGCTTGCTCCCCGCATCCTCGCCCGCTATTACCAAGTCTACGTCTTTGGATACGCCGTCGGCAACCGTCGCGCCAGCCGCAACGAGCAGTTCCGCCGCCTTTGAGCGCGGCATGGAAATCTTGCCCGTAAGCACCACTTTCTTGCCCGCAAAAAAGCCGTTGCCTTCGTTTTTAACGAAAACGGGATTTATGCCGAGCGAAACAAAACGGTCAATCAGTTCGCCGTGCTTTTCAAAGTAATCGAGTATGCTCTGCGCCACGATTTCGCCCACCTCCGAAACATCGAGCAGTTGTTCCGCCGTAGCGGAACGAAGCGCGGCTATACTGCCGAATTTTTCCGCCAAATCGCGAGCGGCCACTTTGCCAACGTTGGGAATACCGAGCGCGTGTATAAAATGCGGCAAGTCCGCTTTTTTGCTCTCTTCTATGGACTTGAGAAAGTTTGCAATCTTCTTTTCCTTGAAACCGTCAAGCAACGCGAGCTTTTGCTCGTCTAAAGCATACAAGTCTGCAACCGAGCGTACTCCGAGTTTATCGTATAACTGATACACGGTTTTATCGCTCACGCCGTCTATATCCATGCAATCTTTGGAAACGAAATGTTCGATTTTTCCGCATATTTGCGGCGGACAACCCTCTTCGTTCGGACAGAAAATGTGCGCTCCTATTCCTTCTGCGTTTGCACCGCAGGCGGGGCAAATAACGGGCGCGGAAATTTCTTCGCCGCCTTTATCCTCGGCTATTCCGAGTATTTCGGGAATTACGTCGTTGCTCCTGCGAACGAAAACGGTGCTCCCTATCTTAACTTTTTTTCTTTGAATGTCGCCGAAATTGTTAAGCGTGGCTTTGGATATCGTAGCTCCGCACAGCTCCACAGGCTCTAAAATCGCAAGCGGAGTCAGCTTTCCCGTGCGCCCCACCTGCCAAATCACGTCCTTAAGCTCGGTAGACGTTTCTTCGGCTTCGAATTTGTAGGCGATTGCCCAGCGCGGAAATTTATCGGTATAGCCGAGTTTTTCGTGCAAAGCCAAATCGTCCACTTTTATCACCATTCCGTCTATGAGATAATCGAGCGACGAGCGGTCAACGCTTTCTATTATTTCGATTATCTTATCAACCGAATTTGTTTTCCACAACTTTCCGGTTTTGAAACGCTGTTCTTTCAAAAACTCGATTGACTCCGACTGCGAAGATATTCCGCCGTCGCTCTTGTAATTCACGTTGTAAAAAAGTATATCGAGATTGCGTTTTGCCGTAATTTTCGGGTCGAGATTGCGTATCGCGCCCGCCACGCCGTTGCGCGGATTTTTGAGCGGTTCGGCGGCGGTTTCGTTGTATTTTCTAAACGCGCTCCAGCGCATTATTCCTTCGCCCTGAGCCTCGAGCACGCCCTTGTAATCTATCGCCGCGGGTATGGATTTTATCGTTGCCACCTGCGCGGTCACGTCTTCGCCCTCGCTGCCGTTGCCGCGCGTAGCCGCGCCCTTGAACAATCCGTTCTCGTAAGTAAGACACAAAGTAAGCCCGTCGAGTTTGTATTCGAGCGTATAGTCCACGCTTCCGCCCGCGGCTTTGCGTATCCTTTCGTCGAAAGCTCGCAAGCCGTCGAAATCGTTGCACTTGTCCAAACTGTACAGCTTGTGAATGTGCTCGTGCCGCGAAAATTCTTTTATCGGCTCGCCGCCTATTTTGCGAGTGGGCGACTCGGGCAAAATTCTGTTTTCGGCTTTTTCGAGCGCAACGAGTTCGTCGTATAACGAGTCGTATTGCGAGTCCGCAACTATCGGCTCGTCGAGCACGTAATAATGAAAGGCGTAGTCGTTGAGCTTATCTACAAGCTCTTTCATTCTATCCAAAACCGTAAACTCCTTATTGTTCGAGTAATTTAATGGGCGCGTAATCGAGCGCAAGCGTTATTTTGCCCACGGTTTCGAACGAAACTTGAGCGTATTTGCTGTTGTGCTCGTCTGTTACGGCAACTATTACGCCCGTGCCGAATTTGGGATGAGTAACCTTTGCTCCCGCCGTAAAGCCCGAAAAATCTCCGCTCTGCTTAACCGGCGAGTCGCTCGGGCGTTGCAGTATGGGTTTGGGCGAAGAGGTTTGCGCCGATTGCGCGTATTTGGTTTGCTTTTGCGCCGAAGAAGAATGTCCGCCGTACGACTGTTGCGCTCGGGCGTAGGAATTTTCGCGCATTATGCCCGCTTCTTTCAAAAAGCGAGCCGGAAACATATTCTTTCTCTGCCCGTACAAAAATCTCGAGGCGGAGTACGTAACGAAAAGTTTTTCTCTCGCCCGCGTGATTGCAACGTAAAACAGTCTGCGCTCTTCCTGTTCGTCGTCTTGCGAGTCCATGCGTATAATGGGAAAAATACCTTCTTCCATTCCCACTATGTAAACAACTTTCCACTCCAAACCTTTCGCGCTGTGAACGGTTGCGATACTCACGTAGTCGCTTCCGTCCATTTCCTCGGTGTCCGAATACAAGCTTATCATTTGCAGATAATCGCTTAAATCCGCGCCCTCGTTAGCTTCTTCGAACTGTTTTACCGACGCGATAAATTCTTCGATATTGCGCAACCTGTTGCGGCATTCGTCGGTGTCGTCGCCGTACAGCACGCGCAACCCGAGCGCGGTAACTATATAAGACACCAAATCCGACAGGCTCGTTTCGTTCTTCTTTGCAAACAACGCCTTGAGCAGTTCCGAAAATCCCGAAAGTTTTTTAATAACGCTCATGGGCAAATCGGGGTTAGTATCTATTTCGAGTATGATTTCGGCAATGCTCTTACCCGTAACCGCGCCGTAGTTTCTTAACTGCGCGAGCGTGCCGTCGCCTATGCCGCGCTTGGGGAAATTGATTATACGCGCGAGTGCCTCGTTGTCTTGCGGATTGCCTATCAGCTTGAGATAAGCGAGCAAGTCTTTTATTTCTTTGCGCTCGAAGAACTTAAAGCCGCCGAAAATTTTGTGCGGTATGCCGTACTGAATAAGCCGCTCTTCGAACGAACGCGAAAGCGCGTTCAAGCGCATCAGTATGGCTATATCCGAAAACTTGTATTTGCCGCTGCGCACAAGCCCTATTATACTGCTTACTACTCCGTTCGCCTCGTCCGACTCGCTTCCCGCACGCAAAAACTCGATGGGCTCGCCCTCGCCGTTTCCCGTCCAAAGAGTTTTGTCGAGCCGCGCGGTGTTGTGCTTTATAAGCATGTTCGCCGCCGACAGTATGTTTTGCGTAGAGCGGTAATTTTGTTCGAGCTTATAAACTTTGCAACCCGCAAAATCGTTGGTAAAATTGAAGATGTTTTCGAAATTCGCGCCGCGCCAACCGTATATGCATTGGTCTTCGTCTCCCACCGCAAACACGTTGCCGTATTTCGCGCCCATGAGCCTTACCAAATCGTACTGAATTGCGTTGGTGTCTTGGAATTCGTCCACGTGAATATATTTGAACCTGTTTTGGCAGTATTCGAGCGCGTCGGAATTTTCACGCAAAAGTCTATAAGTTACAAGCAAAAGGTCGTCGTAGTCGAGAGCGTTGTTTGCTCGCAATTCCTTTTGATATTCGGCGTATATAACGCATATCTCGTCTATACTGTCGTAATAGTCGTGAAGTTTTTTGTATTCGTCGGGCGCGAGTCCCGCGTTTTTGGCGTCGGATATAGACCATAAAGCCTTCTTTGCGAGTTCGTCCGCGTCGTACTCTTTCGCCTTGATTACGTTCTTTACTATGCGCTCTTTTTCGTCCTCGCCGTATATCGAAAAATTCTTGCCGTATCCGATTCGGTCTATAAACCTGCGCAAAATACGCACACACATGGAATGAAAAGTGGATATCCACATGCCGTCCATAGATTCGGGGAGCATATTCGCAAGGCGTTCTTTCATTTCGTTCGCCGCCTTGTTGGTAAACGTAATGGCGAGCACGTTATACGGATTTACGCCCTTTTCGGTAATGAGATAAGCAATCCTGTGAGTAAGAAGCCGAGTTTTTCCGCTCCCCGCTCCCGCCGTTACGAGCACCGCGCCTTCGGTATCGAGCACGGGTTTGATTTGTTCTTCGTTAAGTTCTTCGAGTAATGAATTCATACCGAAAGTTTAACATATCGGCACGCTAAAGTCAAACGCTTTTAGAGGCGCGTTCACGGTAATAGCGTTCGCGCATCTCCCGAAATTTTTGCGAAAGTTTGAGTATATATCTTTGGCGGTTGTCCGCGTCCAGCTTTTCGAATTCTTCTCTGTCTATAAGTTGCCCGATTGGATTTATGGTGTTTTCGTCGCTTTCGAGAATGGAACATACTTTGCCGTAAAATTCTTCCTCTTCCTTCGCTTTGTCGGAATTGAATGCTCGGCTTTCGTCGCGGCGCACTTTTTCGTACTGAAGGTCTTTAACAAGCCTTGCGCCGCTGCCGCTGTCGCCCATCTCGCTAAGCGCCCTTTGCTTTTCGTCGTACATTCTTTGCCAGTATCCCATCTTGAGTCTTTGTTTGGCAAGCAAAGCCCGCCTTTTAAGCTCGCTGTACCCGCAATTCGCTCTATCTGCCATTTTGTCCTCCCGTTAAATAAACTGTACCTCAATTATAGCACATGCTCGAATTTACGCAATACCTTCGACAAAATCAGTCAAAGAAAGTCATCTACGTATAAAAAAAACGGAACGACGCCGTTATAAGGTTCGTTCCGCTTGTTTTCAGCCTTTGGAGCCGCGTTTGCGGGCGGCTTCGGATTTTTTCTTTCTGCGCACAGAAGGCTTTTCGTAATGCTCTTTGCGCCTCATGTCGCCCATTATGTTATCTTTTTGGCACTTACGCTTAAAACGCTTAAGCGCACTGTCCAACGACTCGTTTTCACCTACTTTGATAACGGACACGTCTATTACACCACCTTTGCTCCGAGAACGGTTATTTTACCAAACAATTATACTCAAATTAACGCCGCGTGTCAATCGTTTTCCGCTTATAATTCGGGAAAATCCATTTTTTGTCCGCCCAAAATATGTATGTGCAGATGAAAAACGGTTTGCCCCGCGTCGTCGCCCTGATTTATAATTAACCTGTAACCGCCCTCAAGCCCCAACTTTTCGGCAAGCGACGGGATTGTGGCGAATATTTTTCCGAGGTCCTCTCGGTCGCTTTCGGTCATTTCGCCGAGCAGCTTGTAATGCCTTTTGGGTATGGCGAGATAATGCAGTGCGGCTTTGGGTTCTATATCCTTGATTACTATCATTCGCTCGTCTTCATAAAACTTTTCGGAGGGTATTTCTCCCGCCTGTATCGCGCAAAACACACAGTTATTTTTCATAGTTTACCGCTTTTACTCCTTCTTTGTATTTTTGTATTATTTTAATTTTTTTAAGTTCGCCGACGGGTACGTCGGAATAAACTTTCATGTAATTAGAGGTATAGCCCGCCGATTCACCTTGCTCCTCGGTTTCGGCGTAAACGTCGTAAATCTTGCCTATACGGTTTTCGCAAAACTTTTCTCGCATACGACGCGATATCTCTATAAGTTCGAGGGCGCGTTCTTGCCTGACCGACTTATCTATTTGCGCGAGTTTGCACGCGTTCGTGCCCTTGCGCTCGCTGTACGGAAACACGTGCATATCCGAAAATTCCGCCCTTATAACAAACTCCGCGGTTTGGGCAAATTCCTCTTGAGTTTCGCCCGCGAAACCTGTGATAACGTCGGTGGTAATTCCCGCGTCGGGAAAAACTTTTCGTATTTCGTCTACCTTTTCAAGATAAAATTCGGGCGTGTATTTGCGGTTCATGCGCCTGAGCACGCTTGCGCTTCCGCTCTGAAGCGACAAATGGAAATGGTCGCAAAATCCGTTTTCGCGCATGGCTTGCAACAGTTCGTAAGATATAACCGTGCACTCCAAAGAGCCTATCCGCTTACGCGCCGAAACTTTTCCCAACCGCTTTACCAAATCGGTCAAATTCGTGCCGATATCGCTCCCGTATGCCGATACGTTAATGCCGGTAAGCACTATTTCTTTGGAATTTTCCGCCGCGGCAACCGCCTCCGCAACAATGCTGTCCGCCGCTCGGCTTCTGCTTCTGCCGCGCAGGTACGGAATTATGCAGTACGAGCAAAAATTGTTGCAACCGTCCTGTATCTTTATGTAGCTTCTCGTCTTTGTGTGAAACGGATGCAAATCGTCTTCGTAAACCGCGGGCGGATTATGCACGCAGTTGCGGCTCACGCACTCGTCCGAAAATAGGTCGGAGAGAATTAGCTCTGCGAAATTCATCTTTTGCGCAGTACCCGAAACAATGCGCACGTTGGGCTTGTCCTCGAACAAAGCTCCGTTGTTTTGACTGCTGCAACCGCAAACGTAAATTTTGGCGGCGGGATTGAACTTGAGCGCGCGGGAAACCGCCTGACGGGATTTACGGTCCGCCTCCGCCGTAACCGAGCAAGTGTTAAGCACATAAAAATCGGCATATTCGAGTTTGTCGGTAGCGGTTATGCCGCGCTTGTTAAACGCGGATATGATAGACTGCCCCTCGCATTGGTTCACCTTGCATCCAAGCGAAAATACCACCGCTTTCATTGCCATTGCTCCGTTTCGTACATTAACGCCGAAAGCACGGCTATATTAGCCGTTTCGGCACGCATTATGCGTTTGCCGAGCGTTACGGGCACAACTCCGTAGCTCGCCAACAGTTCCGCCTCTTCCTCGGCAAAGCCGCCTTCCGAACCCACGAAAATCGCCGCGCTCGAAATACCCTCGCATTCAGTCCCGCGCAAAAATTCTTTGAGCGACGGCTTTTCGGCGTTTTCATACGGGAACACGCGCAAATCGTACTCCGAGAATTTACGCGCCGCGTCGTTAAATTCAACGGGGGCATGCACCTTCGGCAAAACGCTTCTGCCGCACTGTTTGGCGGCCTCTGCCACTATCCTGCCGAAACGCTCCGTTTTTACGGTCTTGTCGTGAGCTTGCACGTACCTGGTTATAACGGGAAAAATTTCCGAAACTCCCAATTCGGTTGCCTTTTGAACCACAAGGTCGTTTTTGTCGCCTTTCATTACCGACATGAAAAGCGCGACGCGTATGCTCGGCTCGCTTTCGTTTTTTACGGTTTTAACCGGCGACAATACGGTTTCGTTTTTTCTTATCTCTTCAATTTTACAAATTCGGTCGTATCCGTCGCCCGTGCAAAGAATTATCTCGTCGCCCGTCTTGGCTCTCAAAACCACCGACAAGTGCTTGTGCTCTTCGCCCGTGAGCGTAGGTTTATCCGATATGCTTTGGGTAAAAAATCTTTTCATTTCTTCTTCCACAACATGGCTTGCCACTCGCCGTCGCTCTCTTGCGACTCGAGAGCAAAAAGTTTGCCGTAAGCCGCAAGCACGTCGGTTGCGCGAGAGTGTATTATGCCGCTCATGATAAGTATGCCGCCCGAGCGTAACGCGCCGTAAAACGCGTCTTTAAGGCTTATGAGCACGTCCGCCGTTATGTTTGCCGCAATCACCTCGAACCTGTCTTTTACGGACGAATCGAGAGTTCCATTTATTATTTCGGCACGGGCGCAAACTCCGTTCAGTTCGCAATTTTCCTTTGCCGCCGCAACCGCCTGTTCGTCGGTATCCGCCATAAAACAACTCTTCGCGCCGAGTTTTAGAGCCGCCGCACCCAAAATACCGCTTCCGCACCCGATATCCGCACAAGTTTTGCCGCACAGGTCGGTCTTTTCCAAAAATTTCAAACACAGCTTGGTGGTTTCGTGGCTCCCCGTTCCGAACGCCATTCCGGGGTCTATATATACGGCGAGTTTATCGCCGCCGTACTTTTGCCATTTGGACACTATAACCGTTTTTTTGAGCTCTATTGGAACGTAGTACTTCTTCCACTCGTTCTCGTAATCAGCCGAATCGACTTTGTTCAAAGACAGCTCGAGCGAGCCTGCGTTCAAATCCGCCATTGCGCGTAATTCGTTGAGCTTTTCTATCAGAGCGGAAAAATCATGATTTTCGGGATAATATCCGCTCACGTAAACGGCGGAGTCGGTCTGCTCGAACAAAGAGTCGGCGGCATAATCCCAGGTGTGCTCGCGCAAAACCCGCTTGATTTCTTCGCCGTCGGCAACGCTAACGCCTTCGCTCCCCAAATCTATAAGCACAACGGAAAGCGTATCGGCAAATTCGGTTGTGGTGGTAACGGTTGCTTTGCAGTATTTCATATTTGTTCCTTTATTCGAATTTCGCCAAAGGGCGAAAAAGTTCCCTGTATCGGGAACTTTTTGCGTTTTTATTTTCCTTTGAAAAATTCGCGCGACTTTTCGTATTGGTCGGTTTTGAACGACTCGTGCAATTCTTTGATTTTGCTCTTTTGGTCTTTGGTAAGGTTCTTGGGCAATTCTATATCTATCGTAACAAGCAAATCGCCCACCGCGCCTTTTTTGGAGTTTTCTATGCCGTGACCTTTGAGCTTAAACGTAGTGCCGCTCTGCGTGCCCTCGGGCAAAGGAAACGCAACTTTCGCGCCTTTGAGAGTGGGCACGTAAATCTTATCGCCAAGCAGTGCCTGCGTAAACGTAATGGGCACCTCCACGGCAAGGTCAAGCCCCTTGCGCTTGAAGAACTTGTGCGGCATAACGTTTATCATCAAAACGAGATTGCCGGATTTCGTTCCGTTTCTGCTGCGCTCGCCCTCGCCGGGCACGGTCATTATCTGATTGGGTTCTATGCCCGCGGGGAAAGTTATGCGCAGAGTGGTGTTTTTGCGCAAAAGTCCTCTGCCGCTGCAAGACGGGCACGGCTCTTTGATTATCCTGCCCGTGCCGCCGCACACGTTACAGGCTTTCATGCTTACAACTCTGCCGAACGGCGTTTCCTGCGCAAAGCGCACCTTTCCCGTGCCGCCGCAGTTATTACATTTTACATATTGAGTGCCGCCCTTCGCGCCCGTGCCTCTGCAAGAAGAACACGGCTCGAAACGGTTTACCGAGATATCCTTCGCAACGCCGAACGCGGCTTCCTCAAACGTAAGAGTAACGTTCATTGAAATATCGCCGCCGCTCGCACCGCCGCCCGCTTCTTTGCCCTGTCCGTTAAACATGTTAACGAAGTCGTCAAAGAACGAACCGCCCGCGCCGCCGAAATCCGCTCCTCCCGCACCGCCTGCGCCGCCGCCCGCCGAAGGACGGTCGTACGCCGCGCGTTTTTGAGGGTCGCCGAGAACCTCGTACGCCTCGTTAACTTCCTTGAAAAGGTCGGCTACCGCTTTATCGCCCGGATTTAAGTCCGGATGATATTTCTTGGCTAACTTACGGTACGCCGACTTTATCTCGTCGTCGGAAGCGGTTTTGGAAACACCCAAAACATCATAATAAGATTTTGCCATTATTTTTGTTTGCTCGCAAATCAGTTGTTGTCGTCCACAACCTCGGCGTCTTCAACAACCACGTCGTCGCCCGCCGCCGCAGACGAGTCCGCGGTTGCGCCGTTTTCGTAAAGTTTGGTGAATATTCCGTTGCTGAGTTTTTGCAAGCTGTCTACGGCGTCTTGAATTGCTTCGAGTTCGTCGGTTTTAACAACCTCGCGCACGTTCGCCATTTCTTTCTCGAGCTCTTCTTTCTCCGAAGGCGATACCGAAGCTCCGTTTTCCTTGAGGAATTTCTCTATGGAGAATATGAGCATATCGGCGTGGTTCTTTGCCTCTACTACGTCTTTGCGCTTGTTGTCCTCGTCCGCGAATTTCTCCGCGTCTTTTATGGCTTGCTGTATCTGCGCTTCGGTAAGGTTGGTAGAAGCGGTAATGGTAACGCGCTGTTCTTTGCCCGTGCCCTTATCGCGTGCCGATACGTGCACTATGCCGTTGGCGTCTATATCGAACGTAACCTCTATCTGAGGAACTCCGCGCGGTGCGGGAGGTATTCCTCCGAGCTCGAAACGAGCCAAAGTTTTGTTGTGCGCCGCGATTTCGCGCTCGCCCTGAAGAACGTGGATATCAACCGAAGGCTGACCGTCGGTAGCCGTGGAGAACACCTGCGATTTCTTGGTGGGTATGGTGGTGTTGCGCGGAATGAGTTTGGTGAATATGCCGCCTACGGTTTCGATACCGAGCGAAAGCGGAGTTACGTCGAGAAGCAGTACGTCTTTTACCTCGCCCGCAAGCACGCCGCCCTGAATTGCCGCGCCTATTGCAACGCATTCGTCGGGGTTAATGCCCTTAAACGGCTCTTTGCCGCTGAGTTTGCGAACCGCTTCCACAACCGCGGGTATACGGGTAGAACCGCCTACCAAAATAACTTTGTCTATATCGCTCTCGGTAAAGCCCGCGTCCGCCATTGCCTGCTTTGTGAGCTTCATGGTCTTTTCCACGAGCACCTGAGTGAGAGCTTCGAACTTACTGCGGGTAAGCTCGTACTCCATGTGGAGAGGGCCTGCCGCGCCCGAGGTAATGAACGGCAAACTTATAGTGGTTTTCTGCAAAGTGGAAAGCTCTATTTTCGCCTTTTCCGCAGACTCTTTGAGTCTTTGCATAGCCATGCGGTCTTTGCTGAGGTCTATTCCGTTGTCGTTCTTGAACTGCTCAACGAGATAGTCCATTATCTTTTGGTCGAAATCGTCGCCGCCCAAGCGGTTGTCGCCCGCAGTGGCTATAACCTCGAACACGCCGTCGCCTATTTCCAAAATGGAAATATCGAACGTGCCGCCGCCCAAGTCGAAAATGAATATTTTGTGGTTGGCGTCCTGCCCTTTATCAAGACCGTAAGCAAGAGCCGCCGCGGTAGGCTCGTTTATTATACGCAATACGTCGAGTCCTGCGATACGCCCCGCGTCTTTGGTTGCCTGACGTTGCGCGTCGGTAAAGTATGCTGGCACGGTAATTACCGCCTGCGTTACTTTTTCGCCGAGATACGCTTCCGCGTCCTGCTTGAGCTTTGTGAGTATCATGGAAGAAAGCTCTTGCGGCGAGAAGTCTTTGCGGTCTATGCGCACTTTGCGGTCGGTGCCCATATCTCTCTTTATGGAGATAACCGTGCGGTCGGGGTTTGCAACCGCCTGACGCTTAGCCACCTGACCCACAAGACGTTCGCCGTCTTTTGCAAAACCGATAACCGACGGGGTGGTTCTCGAACCCTCCGCGTTAGGAATAACTACCGGCTCGCCGCCCTCGAGAACGGCAACGCAAGAGTTGGTTGTTCCGAGGTCGATACCTATAATCTTACCCATTTTTATATATCCTCCGAAAAATTTTTTACTTATTTATTTTTTGTTTATTTGGCTACTTTTACAACACTGTGGCGTATAATTCTGTCACCCATACGGTAACCCTTTTGGAATACCTCCACCACCATGTTTACTTTGTCGGCGTCTTTTACCTTTACCTGCATTATAGCGTTGTGCAAGTTGGGGTCGAACTGCTCGCCGAGCGCGGGTATTTCGGTTACGCCGAAGCCGGAAAGCATTTCGGTTATTTGGCGGTAAATCATCTTTACGCCTTCCGCAACCTTTTCGTCGCTAATCATTGAAATCGCCTGTTTGAGCACGTCGAGCACGGGCACAATCTTTTCGAACACCGCAACCATGCCGTCTTCTCTCTGCTTTTTGTTGAGTTCGGCGTTACGCTTGCGGTAGTTGTCGAAATCCGCTTGCATTCGGTTGACTAAATTGGCAAGCTCTTCGCTGCGGTTTTTTTCCTTTACCGCTATGGCTTGAGCCACTCCGAGCTGCTGCATTAAAGCAGCCATTTGCGCCTGCGGCGACTGCGGCGACTGCGGAGGCGGCGCGTTTTGTTGCGGAGCCGTTTGCTGCTGAGCCGTTTGCTGAACGGGAGGAGTCTTTGGCTCTTCCGTTCGCTCGTGAGTAATTTCTTTCTTTTCCTCTGCCATGTTTTACCTTCCTTTATTTCTTGCTACTCGCCGTCGGAAACGCTTTCGCCGCCGTCGCCCTCTCCGTCCGAACTTTGTCCGGCGTGCTCGGGCAGCATGTTTATCGTTTTACCGATATAATCGAGTACCGAGATAACTTTGGGATAGTCCATTCTTATCGGACCTATTACGCCGGCGTTTCCTATGTTTACGCCGTTTATGGAATAGCTCGCGGTCACTATCGCGCATTCGGGCATGCCTTCGCGTATCTCGTTGTCTCTGCCTATCTTAATAGACAAGTTCATATCGTCGTTGTTTTTGAGAACGGGCACAAGCTCTTCTTTCGCGTCGAGTATTTCGAGCATCGCTTTCGCTTTTTGCAGATTGGAGTATTCGGGCTGTTCGAGTATCTTCGCGCTGCCCTCGAGCACTATATCGCTAATCATCTCTTCGTGACTGTACGACTTTAAGATTTTAAGCACGGTTTTGAAAACCTGTTCGTACTCTTTTTTTACTTTCTTTATCAGATTGTTTGGCTTTAACACCTCATTTATGGTGTGATTGGCAAATACCTCGGTCATAAACTCGCCGGTGGTGTTGCAGTATTCGTCGTCTACGTTCGCGCCCACCGAAAGAGTCGCGTCTTTGAGTATTCCCAAACTCGTAACTATGATTACGAGCGCGGTGGTGTTCGTAACTTTAACAATCTTTACGTTTTGTATCACCGCGTCGCTGATATCCTGCGCGTACGCAACGCTCGTAAGATTTGTTATTTCCGAAATCACCTTAGCCGTGTTTTTCAGTACGTCGTCAAGCTCTGTTATTTTGCGGTTGAAATAACGCTTAACCGTTTTAAGCTCGCTTCGCGTGAGCTTGCGCTTGGGCATAAGCCGTTCAACGTACAGGCGGTACGCTTCCGCCGTGGGTATTCTGCCCGCCGACGTGTGCGGCTGAACGAGATACCCCATTTCTTCGAGGGCGGCGAGTTCGTTTCTTATCGTAGCCGTGCTGAGCGCGGGAAGATGATGTTCCTTTATTTCCGCGGACGATATCGGCTCGCATGAATTTATGTAGCTGTCAACTACCGCTTGCAGTATTTTTTCTTTTCTGCCCGATATGCCCAACGCGCTCGGCTTCCTCCTCGAATATTAGCACTGTAGCGCACCGACTATTAGCAATCTACCCGCTTGAGTGCTAAATATAATATACCATATACAAACGCGCATGTCAAATCTTTGCAATGATATTTTTGCTGTTTTTACGCTTTCAAATAAGCCGCAATATCACGGAGTTCATCACGAAATACGCCTTTTCGGTAAGCGTTATGCCCCGCTCCGAGCGGCGAATATATCCGCCCTCGCAAAGCTCGGAAATTTCCCGCGCTTTGGCTTTGAGCCAATCGCCGCCGAACAGTGCGTTCAGCTTAGAAAACTCTACGCCGTATTTTGTTCTGAGCCCGAGCATTATATATTCTTCGAGCTTTTCGCTCATGCTTGTTTGCTCGCAAACCTCGCCGCGCCGCCCCGAAATGTATTCGCTTATATTCGAGGTGTTGCGACTGCGAACCGTTCCGTTATACGAGTGCGCCGCCGCGCCCAACCCCGCGTAAGGCTCGAGCCGCCAATATTTGAGATTGTGTCGGCTTTGGTGTCCCGCCTTGCAAAAGTTGCTCACCTCGTATCTCTCGAATCCGTGAGCCTTGAGCCTGCCATACGCGGCTTCGTACATATCCGCCGCCCTGTCCTCGTCGGGCGCGTAACCGCTGTTATACAGCGCCGTTTCTTTCTCTACCGAAAGCGAGTATGCCGAAATGTGTTTTACTCCCCACGAAGCCAACGTATCCACGGCGTAAACAACGTCTTTTTCGGTCTGCTCGGGAAGAGCGAGCATCAAATCGCATCCTATATTCGTTATCCCCGCTTTTTGCGCCGAGCGCACCGCGCGGTATGCCTGTTCGGCGTTGTGCCGCCGCCCTATCCGCGCGAGCAAGCAGTCGTTCAAAGTTTGAACGCCCAAACTCAACCTGTTTATTCCGCACTCTCTCGCCTCGTGCAAAAACTCCGAGTCGCAACTGTCGGGATTGGCTTCCGCGGTGATTTCGGCGTTTTCGCTTATTGCAAAATTCTCTCGCAACGCGCCGACAATTTTCGTTAAAAGTCCGCGCGGCAGTACCGACGGAGTTCCGCCGCCGATATATACGGTGTCGGCTTCTCCGCCCGCCCTCTCTCTCATTTCGGATACGAGCGACCCGACGTATTTTTCCGCCGCGCAAATATCGGTGCACGAAACAAAGCCGCAGTAGGAACATCTGCTGCGGCAAAACGGAATATGAACGTATAACCCCTGCTTTTGCATTTTACGGCTACTTGTCGTCGAGTTTGAGCACCGACATAAACGCTTCGCTCGGCACTTCCACGCTACCCACCTGTCGCATGCGCTTCTTGCCCTCTTTTTGCTTTTCGAGCAACTTTTTCTTTCGCGTGATATCGCCGCCGTAACACTTGGCAAGCACGTCTTTGCGCATTGCCTTTACCGTTTCGCGGGCTATAACCTTATTGCCTATAGACGCCTGTATGGGTATTTCGAACAGTTGGCGAGGTATCACCTCTTTCAACTTTTCGGCTATGGAGCGACCGCGAGCATACGCCTTTTCGCGGTGCACTATTATGCTGAGCGCGTCGCAAATTTCGTTGTTCAAAAGTATGTCGAGCTTTACGAGGTCCTCGGCTTTGTAGCCCTTTATCTCGTAATCGAAACTCGCGTATCCGCGCGTGCGCGACTTGAGATTGTCGAAAAAGTCGTAAACTATTTCGTTGAGCGGTATTTCGTATTCTATGCGCACGCGGGTTTTATCCAAATAAACCATGTTTATATATGTGCCGCGCTTGTCCTGACAAAGTTCCATTACCGAGCCTATATATTCGGGCGGAGTAAAAATCATAGCTTTAACAAACGGTTCTTCTATCCTGTCCGTTTCCGACGGATTGGGCAAATTGCTCGGATTTGTCACCGTAACCACCTCTCCGTCGGTCTTGTAAACCATGTAGTTTACGCTCGGCGCGGTGGTAATGAGGTCGAGATTGAACTCGCGCTCGAGCCGCTCCTGTATAATCTCCATGTGCAACAGTCCCAAAAATCCGCAACGAAAACCGAACCCGAGCGCAACGGAAACCTCCGGCTCGAAGAAAAGAGCCGCGTCGTTGAGCTTGAGCTTTTCGAGAGCGTCCTTTAGGTCGTTGTATCTGCTTCCGTCGGTGGAAAATATTCCGCAGTATACAACGGGCTGTACTTTCTTGTAACCGGGGCACGGCTCGGCGGCGGGCGCGAGAGCGTCGGTTATGGTGTCGCCCGGCTCGGTGTCCGACACGTTTTTAATGCTCGCGCAAACGTATCCCACGTCGCCCGCTTTGAGCGAATGCCACTCTATGGGCTTGGGATTGAAAATGCCAACCTCGGTAACGTCAAACTCCTTACCGTTGTGCATCATGCGGATTTTCGTTCCCGCTTTTACGCAGCCGTCTATAACGCGCACCAAACATACCGCGCCCTTGTAATTATCGTAATAGGAGTCGAAAATGAGAGCTTTGAGCGGCGCGTTCTCATCGCCCGACGGCGGCGGCACGTCGGTAATTATCTTATCGAGCACCTTTTCTATGTTAAGCCCCTCTTTAGCGCTCACCAAAGGCGCGTCTTCGGCGGGCAGACCGATAACGTCTTCTATTTCGCGTATCGCTTCTTCGGGGCGCGCGCTCGGAAGGTCAATCTTGTTTATAACGGGTATAACCTCAAGGTTGTTGTCAACCGCCAAATACACATTTGCCAAAGTTTGAGCCTCAACGCCCTGCGTTGCGTCTACTATGAGCACCGCGCCTTCGCACGCGGCGAGCGACCGCGACACCTCGTATGTAAAATCGACGTGCCCCGGCGTGTCTATGAGATTGAGTTCGTAATCCTCTCCGTTGTAGGAATATTTCATGCGCACGGGCGTAAGTTTTATAGTGATGCCGCGCTCGCGCTCTATATCCATGCTGTCGAGAATTTGGTCGGTAAGCTCGCGCATGGATACCGTGCCCGTCTTTTCAATCAAACGGTCGGCAAGCGTAGACTTTCCGTGGTCTATGTGCGCTATAATGCAAAAATTTCGTATGTGTTTCTGCCTTTCCATGTAAACCTCTTTTTGTATTATAAGCGAAAAGCCGAGAAATAGCAAATAAAATCGGGCTTTTTATGTTAATTGATTGCATGAAATCAAAAAAGGTGTTATACTAAGCTACGTGCTCAAGTAAAAAATCAACGGAGATTATATGGACGTAAAAAATTCTCGGCTGTTTACCACGCCGATTGCTCATAGAGGACTGCACAACGAAGATATTCCCGAAAATTCGCTTCTTTCATTTGAAAAAGCTGTGGAAAACGGCTACCCCATAGAAATAGACGTGCGCATAATAGACGACGGCACTGTTATCGTTTTTCACGACGACGTTTTGGGGCGCATGACCGCCAAAGACGGCTACGCTTCAAATCTGCGCAAAGCCGACCTTGCGGAAATAAGACTCAACGGCACCGACCAAGTTATACCCACTTTGGAGCAAACGCTCGAAACAGTGAACGGCAAAGTTCCGCTTTTGATAGAAACCAAAGTGAGTTGCAAAATAGGCGAACTCGAACGCAAAGTTATAGATATCTTGAAAAGCTACAACGGCGAGTTTGCAATGCAATCTTTCGACCCCTACTCAATGGAATATTTCCGCAAAAACGAACCGGATTTTATTCGCGGACAGCTTGCGAGCGCCGCGCCTACCGGTCTTACTCTCCTTAAGCGCAACGCCCTCGCAAAGCTCAAAGTAACGAAAATATCCGACCCGCACTTTATTTCCTACTGCTGCGCGGATTTGCCCAACAAATTCGTTGCCAAAAAGAATTTACCCACTCTTGCCTGGACGGTGCGAAGCAACGCCGACTACGAAAAAGTAAAAGATTATTGCGACAACATAATTTTCGAAAGGTTTACTCCGAATAAGTAATGAAAGAATTTTTCCGCGCGCTTAAAAACAAACGCGTCAGACGAGAATATCTCAAGTCCATTGCCGTGGGAATTGTTTCCACTGCTTTGGACTTTCTCATTACCGCAGTGATTTTGTATTTGGCGGGTCGAAGCGAGTACGACGGATTTATAGGAGTTATTACCGGAAAACTTAAGCCGAACAGCACTTATGTACTCCCCGTTTCAATATATCTGATAGCAACGGTGCTCAGTTTCGTTATATCGGTGCTGTTCAATTATATAATGTGTACCTTTTTCGTATACGAATACGGCAACGTGGGAAAAAACGCCAAAGGATTTACAAAGTTTGCGATATTCGCGCTCATAGGTCTTACCATTACCACAATATGCAGTCTTATATGTTCGAATGTTTTCGGTCTTACCGGCAGTAACGTATGGTGGATAAAAATCGCGATATCCTTGGCGATATTCGTATTCAATTTCTTCACCCGAAAATATTTCGTTTACAACGTGGCGCTCATACGCGACGACGAACACACAATAAGTCTTTAGAGATACCATAAGCCTTTAACGGCAACAAAAAACGCGCCCGCAAATCGGACGCGTTTTTAAGTTGCAAATTACATTTCCACGGCTTCGAATTTCTTTTCACAGCTCTTATACAGGAATGCCGCGCTCAACACGGCGAGCGTGATAACCGCGATAAACATTAAAGCCCAAGACAAAAATCCGCCGAGCGCCCCCAAACGCGCGGTAAACACTATATTCGTTAACGCCGCTACAACTGCCAAAGCAATGGAAACGAGCATTGCTATAGGCACGTAGATATTGGCGTTGCGGTTGTGTTTCATCGCTTCGTTTGGCGTAACCCATTTTAGTTTTGGACGGTTCAAGTCCAGCCACAAGCCGAAATGCACCAACGCGAAATTGTATATCAGCATAAATACAATGGAGCAGATAAGAAACACGGCGTCGAAATTGAGCACTGCCGTAACCGCGGAGGTTACAACTACGGTAACGGAACCTATCAAAATGTAAACGTACGATTTGGCTTTTACCTGCGTTGCGTAGTCAACGGGAATGATTTTGGAAAAATAGAACTTTTCGCCCTCGCGGCTAAACGCGGTCGCAGGGCCTATATTCGCGCTCAAGCCCATAAACATGGTAAACCCGAATAAAACGTATCGCATTATCGTTTGAAGCTCCGCTATCATTTCGGCGGTAACGACTACGGCGTCCTCGCCTACTTCGCCCACCTCGCCGAGCAATTTAGTCGCCGACGTGGAAAAGCCCACAAATCCCACCACTATGGGACACAGTATTATAACAAGCAAACAGTTGAGAGCAAACGCGGGCGTGCGGATTATATCGCGAAATTCCTTTTTCATGAGAGCTTTGAGCGCGCTCGAACCGTGATACTCCGCGTTCACCGCTTTTGTTTTCTTCGAGCCTTCGAGTTGACTTGCCGCACCTCTGCGATATACCGCCGAGCTAATCAGCAAAGCTATAACTCCGAAAGCCGCAACGCTCGCCGCGAATATAAAAATATTTACGGCAACCGACGCCGCAACGCCCAAGCCGAATACGGGCGCGGCGGTCATAGCCCTGCCCAAAGCGTATAACGGATACAGCACCCGCACAATCTTTACGAACATATTGCGCACGGCTTCAACGTCTATGTTGTCGGGGTTTAAGTCTTGCATATTCATTACAAGCACGTAATACCCCGCAAACAGTCCGCCCATAAGCAACAGCACGAATATCGAACCGAGTGCGCCGCGATTGCGGAAAAACGACACCAAATACATTATGGGTATAGATATTATAGAAGCAATAAACAGCGGAATTGCGGGCAGAAAGACTATCGCGAACGGTATCATAACGTAATACAGCACTCCGAGCTTCATCATAATGCCTGCCGTTATCATAAGCGGAAGCATGAGAAGCGCGGCGGTTACGAGTTCGGTTAAGTACACTATCGCCATTTTCGCGGCGAACACCGTGCTCGGTCTAACGGGCAACGCAAGGAAAAACTCCGTATCTTTGGAAAAATACAAACACGTTAACAAAACCACTACGCCGAAAATGAGTACGAACAGCAAGCCCGTTGTAAGTATCAAAGCAATAAATTCGCTTTCAAGTTCGAGAGCGGACATTACGGCGGACATATAACATATTACGAATATAAGCCCGGCCGTTATCGCCGCGTATAGCACGGCGCACACCACGGCAAGCCCCACGGTCTTTTTTATATTCGCATGCTCTTTATCTCTGCGAAACATATTTTTGAGCTGTAACTTTATAATTGATAAAAAGTTATGCATGTTCGCCCGAGCCTCCGGCAACCGACAAGAATATTTCTTCGAGCGAGCTGTCGCCCTGCGCCGCTTTTATCTCCTCGAGGTTTCCCACCGTGATGAGTTTGCCTTTAACTATTATGCCTATGCGGTCGCACAGCTTTTCCGCAACCTCGAGCACGTGCGTGGAGAAAAACACCGTTTTGCCGTCGGCGCAATGCTCGCGCATAAGCTCTTTGAGCTGAAAAGCCGACTGCGGGTCAAGACCGGTCATAGGCTCGTCCAAAACCCAGAGGTCGGGGCTGTGTATGAGCGCGCCTATTATGCTTATCTTCTGCTTCATGCCGTGAGAATAAGTGCGTATTTGAGAACCGTAGGCGTCGCGCAACTCGAACTTTTCCAACAGCTTGTCGGCACGCTCTTTGCGCGTCGCAACGTCTACTCCGTATATATCCGCCATAAACTCAACGTACTCTTTGCCCGTAAGTTTATCGTATATAACGTGGCTGTCGGAAACGTAGCCTATGTTTCGTTTGGCTTTCGTGCTTTCCGATTTGAGGTCGTGACCGCAAATCGAAATACTGCCCGTATCGTATCCGAGTATTCCCGTAAGCATTTTGATTGTGGTGGTTTTGCCCGCGCCGTTCGGTCCCAAAAATCCGAAGATTTCGCCCGATTTAAGCTCGAGGTTCAAATCGTCCACCGCTTTTACGTTGCTTTTCGCGTATGCTTTGGTAAGATGTTCGATTTTCAACATAAAGTTATTTCTCCTTACTTTCGTATTATACCAATTGTACCCCCCCCCGCGGTTTTGTCAAGCGAACGAGGGAAACTTTACGAAAGTTACGGTTTTATTATAATACTTTTATGTTATTTAATCAACCGTATTACAGCAATATTTTTTCCCGAAAGTCCTTTGGTGAGTTTGAGAGAAGCCGTATTGTATATCACTTCGCCTATGCGCACTCGCCACTCTCCGCCGAGCGAAGAATTGACTATTTTTACTTTAATGCGTTCGCCGCCGAATAGGAAAGTTACGTTAAGTTCGGCGGTGTCTTTGGGGAGTTTGGGGTCGAAACTCACCACGTCCCCTCTCATTTTTATGCCCGCATACTGCTCTATCAAACATTTATACAGCCACGAAGCCGAACCGGTATACCAAGTCCAACCGCCTTTGCCCGCGTTCTCGCCGCCGTAAACGTCCGCCGCGCTCACATACGGCTCTACGCAGTATTTTTGCACGTCCTCGTAAGTCGCGCACCTGTCGGCGGGACTCAACCACCGCAAAAGCTCGTTCGCCCTTTCGATTTGCCCGCTCGCGAACAACGCCCACACGTACCAAACCGACGCTTGCGTATACTGCCCGCCGTTTTCTCTCACGCAAAGCGGGTAATCGCCTATATACCCCACGCCCTCCGACGACTCGAACGGAGGCGAAAACAGCTTGATTATTTTATGCTCTTTGTCGCACAGCACCGAATACGCCGCGTTTAGCGCATCGGCACGCTGACGGGCAGAGCCAACGCCGGCTATCACGCTCCAACTTTGAGTGAGTATATCTATCTTGCACGCGCTCGAACTTTCCGAACCGAGCGGCGTTCCGTCGTCGCGAAACGCTCTCAAAAACCTGTCGTTTTCGTAAGCCGCGCAAATAGCCTCGTATAAAGACTTATTCACGGAGCGCAGTTTGTCGCAAATTTCGATATCTTTTACAAGCGGCAAAAACCGTTCGGTAACGTGATACAAAAACATGGAGCACCACACGCTTGTGCCGAAACCGAGTTCGCCCACTTTGTCCATGGCGTCGTTCCAATCGCCGCCGCGCATTCTCACAAGCCCGTTTTCGCCGAAATCCATGCTTACGTAAAGCGCGCGCAAACAGTGTTCGAGCACAGTTGCTTTTTCGTCCGAAAACTCAGCGGAAGCATAAACGGAAACGTCGCTCGGAGATATGGCGATATCGCACAAAAACGGCTCGTACTCGCCGAGCACCGCTTTATCGCCGGTGTGCGCAACGTACTCGCACACCGTGTAAACGAGCCACAATCGGTCGTCGCACATGTGGGTGCGCACGCCTATTGCGGGAGGATGCCACCAATGCTGAACGTCGCCCTCTTTGAACTGATGACGGGCGCACTCGAGTATATGCTCGCGCACGAGAGAGGGGTCGCAATACAAAAGAGCCAAACAGTCTTGCAACTGGTCGCGAAATCCGTATGCGCCGCTCACCTGATAAAAGCCCGCACGCGCTTTCATTCGCGCGTTGTAAACCTGATAGGGCAACCATTTTGTAAGATATCCGAACTCGCCGTCGAAAGTGACTTTTGCGAGTCGGTCGTAAAACAGTTCGACTTTTTCTAACTCTTTTTGCGAGTCGCGCATATCGGCGCATTTTTCGGGCGAAAGCGAAAATTTCACTGTTTTGCTCTCTCCCGCTCCGAGTTTTACGGCGGCTGTTACTCCCGCGTAGCACGCGCTTGCCGACACTTCGCCGTACAAAACGAGTTCTTTGTTTATAACGTCCGCGCCTACCGCCGCGGTTTGGCAGTCGCACTGCAAATACGCTCTTTCGCCGTTGCCGCGATTGAATATTTCCAATCCGTTATCGTACGGAGTGTATTCGAGCGACGAAAAAGTATTGTATGCGAAATCGCCGAGCACGGGACGAACGGCAAACACCGCTCCTATATCCATCGCTTCGCCTGTATTGTTGCGTATTTGCAAATCGTAAATCTTTCGCGTTTCGTCGCGCGAAACAAATTCGGTGAGTTTTGCGGTTACGCCGCCGTATTCGCAGGTGAACACGCTGTATCCGAACGCGTGAACAACGCCGTATCTCGCGGCGTTTTCGAGCGGTTTTTTGGTAACGCTGACGCTCTCGTTTCCGCAAGTAATCGCTATGAGTTCCGAAACCTCGTCTTTTACGGGGTCGTTGCACCACTTTGTAAGTTTGCTTTGCCGCGAGTTGCAACCGAAACTGAACCCGCCGCCGCTTTCGGTAATCACCGTTCCCATGTCGCCGTCGGATATTATATTGCACCACGGCGCAGGCGTGTCTTTTTCGGACAAATCCGCGGCGTAATGAAAGCGTTCGGTAAATCCGCCCAACCCGAGAGGACGAACGATATCGCTCGCGAATTCGGGTTGCGGCAAATCCGACTTGCGATTGAGCTTACTTTCCGAAAGCTCGCGGTATCGAACGAATTTTCCGCCCTGCCACATCACCCGCTCGAGCGTTTTGCCGCTTGCGCAATGCTTTTTGAGCACGTTTCGTTCTTCCTCGTTTGCGCACTTGTAAACTATTACGCGGTTTCTTCCGCACGCCGACCGCACGCCCGATTTCTCCACTTCGTGCTCGGCGTCGAAAAACTCGGTGGGATATTCGTTACGCCTATACCTGCAAAACAGCACGGTATCGAAAGAAAAACCCGTTTCGTACAAAAGTTTCACGTCGGCGAGGAACAAGCCTATTTCGGGCGATGACGACGAGGACACCTCATAGGTAACTGCGGGCTTATCGGTGCTTACACCGCCCGCTTTCAACGCGGGATATCTGCGCGCGTTCAGACCCGCGGCAATCTTGCGGGCATTGTCCGAAATATCGCGGGCAAGTCTTACCGACGCTCCCGCAAACTTTTCCACGCTGTTCGGCGACAGTCCGAGCCGAGCCGCATAGTCGGCTTGCTCCACGGTGTGGGCAACCGCAAATATGCAGGTAAAGGAATACACTTTGCCCACTTCTACCGCGGCGGTAAACTCTCCCGAGAGAACGGGGTTGAGATTTTGCCCGAACTTTTCTCCGCGCCCTCGCCCATCCACGATACACTTATTCGCGCAATAGTCGATTTCGGAGTCGGCGTTTATAAAGCAAAGCACTGTGTCGCCGTCTTTTTTTCTACGCGCCCAAACGTATTCGCGATTGCCGCCCAGCCCCGTATCTATAAACATTTTGGAATACGCGGGGTGAGCTTCGAAATCTTCCTTGCGGGCAAGCACGGCGTCGGCAAACGCCGTAAAACGCACGTTTTGCCGCTTATCGGCTATATTGCGGTATTTTACCGTAACGGCTACCGACAGCGGACACGGCAACAGCATAAGCTCGGTATCGCAAATATAATTTTCTTTTTCGGTATGCCACGCCGCCTTTTCCCGCGCGTAAAAATCGCCGCATAAAAGCGTTTCCCGCCCGTCGCCGCCGTTTGCGCATACGTTGAAATCGCGCAACAAAACTTTATCCGCATACCCGAAAGTAACGCCGTCTTTCGCCGCCGAAACGTACGCGCCCGCGGTTTTGCACAAATAAATGCCGCAGTCCTCTATCTGCTCGCGAGCTTCGCTTGCGGCAAAGTTCTTTTTGCGCCGCGCCTTACGCAAAGGTTCTTCGCCGCACAAAAGTTTCGCCGCCCTCCACTGCGGAAGAGTTTGCAACCTTTCGCACAGTACGTCGCCTTTTACGGCGTTGGCGCACGCGGCGAGTATCATGCCTTGGTGGTGGGTCATGTAGCTTAATACGGGCGCCTCGCAGTCAACGGCGTCGCAGTACCCCATTTCTCCCAATGCGCCCAAAGCTATAAACGCATTAAGGTTGGAAACGAAATCGACCTCGGAACAATACGGCAACGCCAAAAAAGCGGCGTAAGGCGCAAACGGCTGAACCGAAGGCAGATGCGAATGGGCAATATTCGGCACTCCGAAAGCTCTGTACAAATTGCCGCCGCACTCGTCGAACTGCGCGTATCTGCTTTCGGATATGCCCCAAACCTCGCTTTTGAGTTTTTGCGCGTAGTTAATTTGCGCCTTTACCGCGCCGCGCATCGCCTCACCGTACAGCGTTCCGTTTTCGGGGTTTATGAAAAGACGGCTCATTAAATATTCGAACATGCCGCCCGTCCAACTGAACACCGTTACGGCGTTTTCGCCGCGCACTCCGTTTCGGTCGAGGTTGTAAAATGTATCCGCGGGTATCTTGCCGTAGCCGCAGGCAAACAAATACGTGAGAGTGCTCTCGCTTCCGAGCAAGTCATAGTGATTTTCGGTGCAAGATTTCAGTTCTTCGTCGTAACCGATATAAAGCAGTTTGCGCTCATCGTCGTACAGTGCGGCAAAGTTCGTTTCGTCAATGAGTTTTTGTATCCGTTCTTTGAGTTTGCCTTCGAAATACGTAAGCATAAGGCTCAACGCAACCGTAAAATTGCCGCTGTCTACCGAAGACACGAAGCGGCGCGGCAATACGCATAGGGTTTCGCAATCGTACCAATTATACAAATGCCCTTCGTATTTTTCGCAACGCTCTACCGCGGAAACGATTTTTTCGGCGTACGCCGTAAGTCTGCCCATATCTATAATGCCGATTTCGTACGCCGCGGCGTAAGCTACGAGCGACATTCCTATATTTGTAGGCGAAGTGCGGGCACACCAACCTTTCGCGTTGTCCGCCTGATAACAATCGCAGGGCAACGGATACATGTTCTCCTGCGCCGCAAAGTACTCGAAAGTGCGTTTTGCGGTTTCGTGCAATTGCGATAAAAGAACGTCGGATTTATCTTTAATTCCGCTCTCCCTGCTCACGAGCTTCGGCAATGCCGCGCCGGCTGCAAACACGGCGGCGAGCGAAAAAAAGAATACGTTCGGCGCGAATATCGCGGGAATTATGGCGAACACCGCGAACGCAACCAAATTTGGGATAATCGAAATTTTGCCCTTTGCATGCGCGAATACGCTCCACTCGAGCAACTTGCGCCCCACCGCAAGCCTATATAAAGTTACCGCCACGGCGCACAGCTTATAAATAGCCAAAGTGGGCAGTAAAGCTATATCGAACAGGCAACGCGCAATTTCGGCAAGAGCGGCGCGAGGATTTCCATACGCCGCCGCGAGCGCGAAAACCGAACGCAGTATTTGCGGAGCAAACGCTATAACAAGCACCGACGGATAGGGATACGCCGCCAAAGCCGCACCGAGCACGAACAACTGCGCCACGGGCACAAGCGAAAGCACGAGATTGAGCGCGATTGCAAAAGCGGCGGCGGGAGCTATGGGACTTTTTCTTTTAACGCCCTCTTTGTTCTTTATCTTGCCGCGAGTATAAGGCAACAACTGCCAATCCCCTCTAAGCCACCGCAAATCGCGCGTAAAGCCCGCCTCGAAAGTTTGCGGAAAATCTTCGCTTGCGTTAAGCGAAGAATTCATACAACCCGCCACCGCGCCCTCTATATAATCGTGGCTCAGTATTCGGTTATCGGGGAAAAAGCTTTCGAGTCCCGCCTGAAATTTCTTAACGTCGTATATTCCCTTGCCCGTATAATTTCCGAGTCCGAACAGGTCGTGCGAAATATCCGCATTGCTTTGTCTGTACCTGCCGGGTCCGGTTTCGCCCGCAAACAGTTTTGCGTAAAGCGAACGCTTTCCGTTCGGCTTGCAATTCACCGAAAGTATCGCCGAGTCGGCGCAATACGGGTGCGCTTTCATCGCAACGAGTTCCGCGCAATCGCAAGTTAAAGTATCCGAATCGAGAGTTATCACGTATTCGGATAAATGCGTATCGCCGAGTTTGAGAGAAAACTCGCCCTCGCCGCTAAGCATGAATTTGTTGAAATCGAGCACCGCACCCCGCTTTTTTTCATACCCCTGAAAATACTCTTCGCCGCTCACTCTTTTGCGTTTGCGAACGAGTGCGCACAAACGCCCGTGCAGTTCTTTGCGGCGGGCAAATTCTTCGCGTATTTTTTTGTCGAGCGCCTCGTCCGACTCGGCGGTTTCGGCACTGCTACGCGGGTAATCGAACAGCAAGGCATACGAAAATATATCTTGCGGATTAGCCGCGGCAACAGTAGACAAATGCGAGAAAGCGTCGGCTATATCCTCTTCGGTTGTGGCAAAGCAGGGAAAGAGTATTGCGGTGCGGTGCTTTGCCTTGTCCAAATATTTCACGTCGTAAGAGGGCAAATAACGCCGTTTAACGGCACGCCCCGCCGTTCGCCTCAATAAAAAATCCGCGCCGAACGCAAAAATCGGCAACGCGAGCAATGCGTAAAGCCAACCGAGCCGCGGCACGATAAACGCGCTCGCCACGGCGAGTCCTACCACCACAACGCAAAATCCTATCGCGTACGCTCGCTGAACTCCTCGGCTTTTTTTGGGAGCGAGAATATAGTGCGAAATATCTTTGCCGTCTTTTTCCGAGCGGAACAAAATCTCGGCGGCAACCGTTTTTTCCGCCATATTCCTGCGCTTCGCAACTCGCGCGATTTCATACAAATACATTCTTTTTGTGCTTTCGGAAAGCATATAAAAAGAGTCGTTGCCTTCATTTAGCACTCGGTAAACGGGCGAAAGCGAATTTACGAATTTGTCGGTCATAAACGAACCGAGAGTATGCAGAGAGTTTACGGCGGAGCATACGCGTGCGTTATATTCCGCCGTTACGGAAAGATAATTCCCCGACTTTTCGCGCGAGCGCATTGCGGTAATTTTAGCGGCGCATATCGCCAAATACTCGCAAACGGCAAAGCGCAACATATTTTCGAGCTCGGCTATTTCGCGAAATCCGAGCGGAGTTTCGGCGGAATAGGTGTTCACCGCGGAGCGAACGCTTTCTTTGCCGAGCAGACCTCCCGTACTTTTAACCAACAGCTCGCAAAACGAATACAGGCGCGGAACGCCGTTTATATGCGGCAAAGAGCGAAACGCTTTTTTGCTTTGGGTCAGTTTGCCCAATGCTTCGTCTATACGAAAGTAAGCGTTGAAAAAATTTCTTTCGCAGTCCTCGAGCGGAACGCCTTTACTCTCGAGTTCGCCTATAAACTTACGTGCGGCGATAAGTCTTTTGCGCACGAAACGCAAACTCATGCCGTTGCCGCTCCTTACCTTTTTCGAAGAAAACGCAAGCGCGGTGAGCTTGTAGCCCAACTTTTCACCCGAAAGAATTCCTTTCGCGGCAAAGTCGGGTTCTGCCGCTCGGCGCAAAACCGTTAAAAGATACGCAACAAATATGCCTACTATAAATACACACAGCACGATTTTCATAACGTGCGAATTATGCCCGCAAATAAAAAAAATAAACGCGCAAACCGCAGTTTACGCGCTTAATGGCGAGTATGACCTGTAAGCCGAATTCTGTCTGGAACGGTTATCTGTCTAGCCCTTTCGTTGCCGAAAGAGTCGAGCGATATAGGGGAACGGTCGGAACAAACCATAGCTCCCGCATCTTGCACCGAACGGGGTTTACATAGCCCTCGGCGTTGCCGCCAAAGCGGTAGGCTCTTACCCTGCCTTTCCATCCTTACCCGAAACGAATTTCGGGCGGTTTATTTCTGTTGCACTTTCCTTGGAGTCGCCTCCACCGGTAGTTAGCCGGCGTTCTGTTCCTGCGGTGTTCGGACTTTCCTCGCGCCCTCGGGCGCGCAACCGTTCGGTCATCTCGCAATTATTATAGCACTATAGAGAAAAGTTTGCAACGATTTCGGGCAATTATTTTCAAACGTCGAGTTCTTTGTATATCTTTTCGAGAGCTTTCTTTTCTATTCTGGAAACGTAACTGCGCGATATATTCAGTTTTGCGGCTATTTCGAGCTGGGTGTACGAACGCGGATACCCTATGCCGTATCGCATTTTGATTATGGTATTTTCCCGACCTTTAAGCGCGGTGTCTATCACTTTGAGAACCTTTTCGAGCAATATGCCCGTTTCCACTTTCTTGAACACGCTCTCCTCTTTCATGGGAAGTATATCCATGAGGGTTATTTCGTTTCCCTCTTTGTCTACGCCCACCGACTCCGAAAGGCTCAGGTTTCCGCGGTGTTTCTTGTTTGCGCGTATGTACATGAGTATTTCGTTTTCAATGCACTTTGCCGCATACGTTGCAAGCTGACTGCCTTTGCCGTATTCAAATGTTTCAATTCCCTTTATAAGCCCTATGCTTCCCACCGATATGAGGTCGTCGGCTTCGCCCGCATTGGAATATTTTTTCACTATGTGCGCCACAAGTCTTAAATTGTGCCTTATGAGCTTTTCGCGCGCGGCTTTGTCGCCGTTTTTGGTGCGCTCTATGCAATCCCGCTCTTCTTCGGGCGTAAGCGGTTGCGGAAAAGACCCCTTGTTGTTTACGTAAGAGGTAAAACAAAAGACTTTACCGAGAAACGTGAGGAAACTCTCGAATATCATATGGCATGCTCCTTAAGCAAAAACGTGACCATACAATATATGAAATTTCTTGTCGAATTTTGCCTGTCCTCATAAAAAAGACCTTCCTTATCCGGAAAGTCTTTTACTTTATCGCCTGCGGCTTAATTTATTTATTCGTTCTTTTTCGCAAGATATCGCCTGCGCACAATTTTATATCGGTGGAAATAAACAGTTTCTGCTGAACTATTTTCGCGTCGGATACGCGCTCGCCGTTTTCGTCGCGCATATCCCCCACAGTCACGGTTTTGCCGAAAGACTCTTCTGGCGATAAAATTTCCAACTCGTCGCCCTCCTTAAAACGGTTGCGCTGTTCGATAATCGCGCCGCCGTTTTCCGCGCTTTTTACAACCGCGCACATCTCGTGCGTTTGCTCCGGTTTAGCCGACTGAGTATACTGTTCCGCAGAACCGAAATAAAAACCGGTGTTGAACTTTCTGTGACTCGTTTTGTACGGCTCGAGCAACAGCTCATCGGGCAATCTAAAATCGTTCGGCGCGGCGTAAAACAAATCGAGAGCGCGGCGGTACGCGTTTGTAACCGTGGCGAGATAATACGAGGTTTTCGCCCTGCCCTCTATTTTAAGACTGCTTACGCCCGCTTTTATCAGCGTGTCTATATGGGCGAGCATATTAAGGTCTTTGCTGTTCAGTATATAAGTGCCGCGCCCGTCTTCCGATATAGGAAAATACTCGCCCTCACGAGTTTTCTCGCAAAGCGCGTATTCCCATCTGCAACTTTGGGCGCACTCGCCGCGGTTTCCGCTCCTTCCCGTAGTTGCCGCGCTAAGTAAGCACCGACCCGAATACGCCACGCACATTGCGCCGTGCACAAACGCCTCGAGTTCCGTTTCGGGCAAAAGTGCGTCGCGCATGCGTTTTATGTTTTCAAGGCTCGTTTCTCTCGCAAGCACTATGCGCTTAACTCCGTTATCCGCCCAAAACCGCGCGGCGTACGAATTAGTCACGTTTGCCTGCGTGGAAAGATGTATTTCGAGAGCGGGCGCGGCTTTTTTTACGCATGCAATCACGCCCGCATCCGAAATTATAGCCCCGTCCGCCCCTGTTTCACTTAGAAAACGGGCGTAATCGGCTATTTTTTCCAGGTCTTGGTCGTAAGCGTATATGTTTAAGGTTACGTATACTTTTTTGTTGCGTTCATGACAAAATTTTACAGCCGCCGCAAGTTCGTCGTTTGTAAAATTGTCGCAGTATGCCCGCAACCCGAACTCGCAACCTGCGAGATACACCGCGTCCGCGCCGAAATGCAACGCCGTTTCGAGTTTTTCGCGGTTACCCGCGGGAGCCAATAATTCCGCCATACGCTCTATTTCTCCGTACCGTAATTCAATTTGCTTTTATGCTCAAGCTCACGCCGTCGCCCACAGGCAACACGCTCGTAACAAGCGACTTATCCGCCATAAGTTTACGCAAAAACAAATCAAGCTTTTTCACGAGTCCGCCCTTATGGTTCTTTATCTCCTTCTCGCCCGACACCATGCCTTCATAAAGCACGTTGTCGCATAGCATCACCCCGCCCAAAGCGAGAGCCCTGCTCAAAAACGGAAGGTATTCGCAATATTGCGCCTTCGGACCGTCTAAAAATATGAAATCGAATTCGCCGCTGATATTTGGAACAATTTCGGTTGAGTCGCCCGCGTAAAACACAACGCGGTCAATAAGCCCTTCGTCGCGAAAAAACGATTTAGCCGTTTCTATTCGCCGCTCGTCATACTCTATGGTATACAGTTTGGCATTACTCGGGGCGGCTTTAAGCATTAAAATGCCGCTGTAGCCTATCGCAGTGCCTATTTCGAGTATTCGCACAGGCTTTGAAAGCATAACCGCTTGCCGCAAAAACGCCGCGGTTTCGGGGAGCAACACCGCTATGATATTTTTATCCGCATATTCCAAAATGCGCTTTTCCCACGGCAAAACGCCGCTCAGCTTTAACAGCTCGCGAATGTATTCGCTCGTTTTTCCGGGCGTTTTGAACGGCATATATTATTCAGTTTTCGAGAATGAGCGACAGTATCATGGGATTGCGGCGCGTTTTGCGGAACAGGAAATTCTTCAACTCTTTGCGTATGGAATTTTTAAGTCCGTTGTAATCACCCGCTATCTCTTTTATGTCGGCTTGCGCAACAGTTCTGCGCACTATCTCTTTTGCTTCTTCAAACAAGTCGTCTTCTTTTTGATAGGCAAATCCTCGCGAGGTTATTTCCACCGCCGTAACTTCGCCAGACACGGTGTTTACGCCCACCACTATTACAAACAATCCGTCTTCGGACAGGTGCTTGCGGTCTCTCAATACCACGCTGCCCACGTCGCCCACGCCCAAACCGTCTACAAGCAGGTAGCCCGCGGGCACGTTGTCGCCGAATTTGATTGTCTTTTTGGAAACGAGCACGCAATTGCCTATGTCGGTGAGAATTATGTTGGACGACGGCATTCCCATGCGCATTGCAAGCTCTGCGTGCTTTTTGAGATGACGGAACTCGCCGTGCACGGGTATAAAGTATTTGGGCTTTATAAGCGAATGAATAAGTTGCAACTCGTCTTGGCAGGCATGACCCGAAACGTGAACCTCCGCCAAACGCTCGTATATAACGCGAACGCCGTGGCGGTAAAGATTGTTGATTACGTTATACACCATGCGCTCGTTGCCGGGTATGGGCGACGCCGAAATAACCACGGTATCGTTGTAGCCGAGACGAACTTTGCTGAATTCGTCGCTCGCCATACGTGTGAGCGCGCTCATAGGCTCGCCCTGACTGCCCGTAGTGATTATAACAAGGTCTTTGTCTTCCACCTTGTTTATCTTCTCTATATCCACAACGTCGTCTTTGTTGTATTTGAGTTCGCCTATTTTCGCCGCGCAGTCGGCTACATTTATCATGCTCCTGCCCGAAAACGCTATCTTGCGCTTATACTTTTTGGCAAGGTCGATAATCTGTTGCAAGCGGTGAATATTAGACGCGAAAGTAGCTATGAATATCCTGCGGTCGGAGTTTTCTGCAAAAATGCCGTTAAGCGAATTGCCTACGGTTGCCTCGCTCATAGACGAGCCTTTGCGCTCTACGTTGGTGCTCTCTCCGAGCAAAAGCAAAACGCCCCTCTGCCCGAGTTCGGCAATGCGCTGCAAGTCTATTACGTTGCCGTCTATGGGCGTGTAGTCCACCTTGAAATCGCCGGTATGAAACACAACGCCCACGGGCGTAGTAATGGCGAGAGCGCACGAACCCGCCACCGAGTGGCTTACGCGCACAAACTCCACCTTAAAGTGTTTCCCGAGCGTGATAATGCTTTGCGGCTTTACCGAAACCAAATTCACGTTATCCATTCTGTGCTCGCGGAATTTAGACTCCAAAAGTGCGAGCGTAAGCCTCGTGCCGTATACGGGCACGCGAAGCTCTTTCAAGATATACGGCAATGCGCCTATGTGGTCTTCATGTCCGTGAGTGAGCACAATTCCGCGAACTTTATCGCGGTTTGCGGTGAGATAGGCTATATCGGGTATTACGAGGTCCACTCCGGGCATGTCCCCGTTGGGAAACGCACTGCCGCAATCAACGATAATAATATCGTCCCCGAACTCGAGAGCGGTCATATTTTTTCCGATTTCACCCACACCCCCAAGAAAAATAACCTTGAGGGCGGGTTCTTTAGCATGATTAACTTTTTGCAAACTATCCTCCTATGATAATGAAAAAAATCCTTTATTTAAGTTCCGTTTCTATTATATAGGAAAAGATAATTTTTAGCAAGACAATCTATGCGGTTTTATGAAAAATTTTTGTAAATTTCGGGAGAATTGCGAAATTTTTCCGCGTCGGGCGCAAGTATTCGCATTGTAAAGTCGTCGCCTATTATTTCTCCGAAGTGCCGCCCTCTCACGGTTACTCCGGACATAACCACGCAGTCGCATATATCCGCGTCGGAAGCCACGGCGGAGTCCGCGCCTATAACGCAGTGCGAAATTCGCCCCGCAACCAATGAGGAATAAGCCGCCAAAGAAAAATCGTCGCCGCCGAGCTTATGTGAAACGGTTCGGCGGGAGTTAAACGGCGATGCGAAAAAGCCGCCGCGCATCATCTTGAAATTCGCCTCGTAATACGATTGCGGCGAACCCACGTCCGACCAAAATCCGTCGTGATAATATGCGTTTATCTGCCTCATTTGTACAAGCTCGGGAAACAAATCGCGGGCGAAATCGTATTTAACGCCCTTAGGAACGTAACGCAATACGGAGCTGTCGAAAATATACACGCCGCAATTCACCACTCCGTCGGCATCGGCGTTTTCGGGTTTTTCGGTGAATCCCGTAACAGTGCCGAACGAGTCGTATTCCACCAACCCGAAAGCTCGCGGGTCGGGCACGCGGGTAACGGCAATCGTTGCCGCCTTGCCGCTACGCACATGAGATAAAAGCATAGCCGCGTAATCTATGTTTTCGAGCGCGTCGCCGCTCACAACGATAAATCTATCGTCTACCAACTCCCGAGCCTCTCGCACCCCTCCGGCGGTGCCAAGCGGCACGTTTTCTATTATGTTGTGAGTTTTAATGCCGCCATAGCCCTCTTCCCACGCGGCAACCTGCTCGGGAAAATAACCGAGCGTGAAAATCATATCTTTTATACCCGCGCTGTATAAATGCGACACCGCGTAGTCTATCATGGGCGCGTTAGCCACGGGAAGCATGGGTTTGGGGACGGTGTCGGTAAGCGGCTTTAATCGGCTTCCGAAGCCGCCCGCCAAAATAACTGCGTTCACAAAATACCTCTTTTCTTTTTACTTTAGTATTTGCTCCGCGCAATATTTTATCCCGCGAAAAACTACGAAAAAAGGAACCGATTAAGGTTCCTTTCTCTGTGAGTTTACATTTTTTACCGATTATAAGTCGTCGTCGTTAAATCCGCCGTCTGCGGGAGGAGTCTGACCTGCGCCGGGCTGAGCGGAATTTTGCATTCCGGGGTTAAGCCCTATCGCCGCGTTGGGGTCGGGTCCGCCCTGACCGCTACCGAGCATCAAACCGGGTTGCTGCTGCACGTTAGGCGTGGGAGGCAAATATCCGTATGCCTGATAAGACGTGGGAGAAGGTCCTGCGGCAAGTTTGAGCATCTGCTCTTCGAGTTCCATTTCGGATACGAGCAACGCTTCGATTTCGGCGCGCATCTTCTTCTTTTTGCGTACTGCCGCTATAATCAGAATGAGTATGAACAACAGCAAGAGCACAGCCGCCGCTATAATAATGAAGATAAGCGGATTTTCCTGAATGCGAGCCACAATTCCTATAAAGAAATTGGGAGCGGGCAAATCTTTATTGCCTATCTTGAAGCGATAAGTGTATTCGTCCACCGCGTCTTTAACTGTACAGGTTATTTCGGTATCGCCGCGGCTCTTGAACTCGAATACAAACTTGTTGTTCATGGTATCGGCAATAACGTCTATGAGCGTAGACTTTTTACTCGAAGCCGAAACAAGCTGTAGTTCGTCGCCCTCATTATCGGCAAATATATCGTATACGCTTACTTCCCAGTTGCCCGAGTCGTTAAGATATCCTTTCTCTATATACGCTATACCTTCGCCGTACTTATTGTTGCTCGAGCCGAACGTTCTGAAATACGGTCTTAAGTTATCGAGTACGGTTATGTTAAAGTCTATGGTGTACTCTTTTGCACTCGCACCTACCACAACGGTTGCAACAGCAGGTATGGGAGTAGTTCCCGTCTTGGTGTTGCCTTTAACCATGTAAACGCCGTCTTCCTTAGACTCGTAGATTTCAACTGCGGATTGCGAACCTTTGGCTCTAACCGCTTTAACGGTAAGCCCTTCGCCCGCGTCGCCGAATATATCGTTCGCCGTAACCGCTTTGCTCCTCTTCCAGTAAACTTCGAATTCGAAAACATCAAGGTCGTTGGGGTCTTTGGTTACCTGTATTCTGAACTCGACAATTATAGATACGCTGTCGGCACGGTCTACGTTGCCGCCGTCGGTTACGGTAAGGCGAATCGTTTCTTTGCCGTACTGACCAGGTATGGGAGCAATAGTGAACGACTGACCGAACGAGGTAACGAAATTCACAAGTTGCTGTTCTTGTTCAACCGTGCTTCCGTCGTCGACGTCGGGCTCTATAGGAACAGAACCGGGGTCTAATTGCACGTCGGCTATGGCATAGTTGGTAATGCGAAGGTATGTTCCGTTAAACTGAGCGCCGTCTCCGCTCGTTTCGTCGTCGCTATGAGCTCTGTTGTCGTCGGGGTTGTTGTCGCGCACAAAGTCTCTGATATTGAACTGCGTGGGCGTAAACGCCTTGCCGTCGTTCAAATCGCCTTTAGTGCCGCCCGCAAGAATAATTCTGCCGTTGGCTTCGCCTGTTTTTATAAGGTCTATAGGTGCGGAGTTGCCCACAACGAGTTTAATGGTAAGCGTGCCGGTAGTCGCGCCCGCAGAGTCGCGAACTTTGAGCACCAACGTAGCCGTTCCGCCGCGGTTGTAAGTGTTCACCTTAAACACTATAGCGGTGTTGTTATCGTTGAATACGCTCACGTGGAAATCTTTATCTTTCACCGTAGAGCTGTCGCCCGTAACGCCGAATTGCGTGTTATGCAACCAAAGAGTGCTCGCGCTCTTCTTGTTTATCATGCTCATATCGGCGGTATTGCTTACGCCCGCGTCTATAAACTCGAAACGCTCCGCGCTCGTGATGCCGTCGTAATCGGCGTCGTCGATTAGGTCGTCAATCGCAATGGTAACCTCGCCGTTGCGCGAAATAAACCGATTATTGTCGTTGTCGAGATTGAGCGTGAGAGTAAGCTCGGCATCCGTCGAAAATTCTCCTTTGGTGTAAGACGTTCCCTTGCTATTGTCGTTGTAAATAGATTTGATATCTTCTTCCGACTTAAACACGGGCGTACTGTTCTGAATGCCCAAAGTAAGCGTGGTTGTTGCGCGTTCGTTGGAATAAGCGTCTTTCGCCGAAACCTCGATTTCGAGATAAACGGTACGGTCTTCCGCGCCGGGCACTACCACTTTGTTTTGAATGGCAAGCCTTATTGCGGGAAGCAACGCCGAATTGGAAACGGTCGTGCCGTCCGCGCCGTAAATGTTGTAGCGGTAGTTCTCGCTCTTCACGGTGTACGCGGCAGCCGCGGCGGCTTTAACGTCGGCGGACTCCACGTTCACCTGACGCGATTTGGTTTCGCCGTCTTCGGTGTAATACTCGTAGGTATACACTCTCACCAACTTTTGGTCAACGTAGCTGAGTACGTCGCCGTCGGGGTCAACAAACAACGCTTCGTCAAACTCCGAAATACTGTTGTAAATCGGATAAATCCATTCGTTGTGGCGTTTGCCTTCAACCGAAAGATAAGCGCGGTAGTTGTCTGCCGTGGATGCGGTAGCGTCGTTGCCGGCAATGTGTTTGCCCACGTTTTTATCGGTGTTGCCAACCGCTTTGGGAGAAGAGTTGAGCACGCTTACAGCCGCAAACACGTTAGCGTTGTATGCGGGCGGCTGAGAACCGTCGGGAGTGAAGCCTACGGTTGCGCCGTCACGGCTCACATATTTCTCCACCGCTATGCAAAGTCTGAAACCGTTGCGGTTGCTGTCGCCCACAACCTGCCTGATATCGTTGGTGGCGCGGTTGGGCGTGAGATACATTTCCTTTCCGTCTTCGGAGAACTCTATACTCGAAAGATAATTTTGTATAATATCGGAATGTATATACCTGGAATCGAACGCAGTTGTCGTCTTGGTAAACGACCAATTGTTATTAGAGTCTTCCGTTTCGCTAATCTTGTATTCCGCAACAAGCAGATTATCGTCGGCTCTGAAATCGGACATAGAGTAGCTTTCGATTATCTTGTTTTCGTCCCCATCGTAAACAAACGAGTTGTTATCATCCACTTTGTAATGGGTAAGCGTATAAACCTTTACCGAATACATGGTGTTGGAAGCCGCGGCGTCTTTATCGGTAAAGAGTCCGCCCTCGGCAGCCGTGGAGGTAACGAGCTTAACGGTCTGCCTTCCCTTAGAAAGCGAAACGCCAGTTACATTGATATCTTTGCTGTTGGCTACTTTTTCCACGCCCGACGGGTAAACGTATACGCGTAACTTAATGAGCACGGCATGATTTATATCGGCATAGTACGGGTCGCCGATGTAGAACTCTATTTCACTGTAGAGCTTGTCGTCGCCTTTGCCGTTGTGGTAGTTATCCGCCGAAACGGTAAACATCACGCTTGAGTTAGTTACGGTAGAGCCGCCGTTGGAATAAGTTAGCGACACATATCTCGAACTCGTAATAATTTCGCCTTGCTTGAAATCGCTGTCGGTAATCTTAAACGGATTTGTTCCGCTTCTCGGCAACAGCGGCAATATAGCGTTGTCGCCTTTGTCGATATCGTTCGCAAAATCGCGAGTACGCAAAGTCACTTTTTCGCCCACGTTAAGGCGCAAGCTGTAAGTATAGCCGGCAGTGCTGCCTTGCTGTTCTGCTCTCACGTGGTCGAGTCTGCCTCTCATTTCGGGATTGCTCGTAGCAAGAGCCGAACCGAGTTTCACCGACGAAGGATTGGCCTCGCTCGCGGCAGTGATGGCTTCGGGCTTGGTAGACTCAACGGTGATGTTAAACGTGTACGTAACGCTCAAGGTGGGCGCACCCGCCTTATTTACGCCGTCGAGAACGGTAACGGATATGGTAGCGTTTTGCACCGCACCAACGGCGGTAAACATAATCGCAGTTGCCGCACCCTGACCGTCGGGTTCTTCCTCGTAAGGAACGATATTGAGAGGTTGCGCCATTATAACGTCGTTGATGTTGCTTACGCCGGGCGCGTTAATGGTGTAGCCGCCTATACGCAAAGTCCAGGGAGCGTCGTCTTTGGCTATAGCCATGTAACCCATGTTGTTGGGATACGCGCTTTCGGGCGTAAACTTGTCGGTAGCGTCGCCTATTTTATTATTGGGCAAATATACGCCTGCGCCGTCGTCTCTGTAGTCGTAGAAACGCCAAGGCTGATACGAGCCGTGAAGATTGTGGCTGGCAGAGTCGTCGGTACTGTCTTTGAGCGTGGTGTAATAAGTTCCGCACGAAGCCGTTACGTTGCCACCCGTAGGCGGGGTTTTAACTGTCTGCGATACGCCCCTACCTTCGAGGAACTCTTCGTAAGTGGTGGTGTAAAGCGTAAAGTACTGACCTGTGCGCATGGTTATGTTGCGCACGTTGGTAGCGTTACTGCTGAGCGTGGGAGCCGCGTTTGTAATGCGCACGCCTATATAGCATACTACGGTAGCGCCGTACTTATCGGTAAACGTAAGCTGTATGCGGGCGGCTATGCCGGTTACGGCTTCCACAGCCGCAGCACGGTTTTTAACGGTTATTTTAATTCCCGTACCTGTCGCAACGCATTCTATCGCACCGTTGGGATTTTTATCGTCGTATTGGTTCGCGCCTCCGCCGGCAGTAACTCCCGTAATTCCCATAAACTTTATGCCCACAAGCAGAGGGTCACCGTCTTTGGTTTCGAGCAGGGTGCCGTCTCCGTCAACAAGTTGCCGCAAATAGTCGCCGGTATCAACCACTATGGGCGAGTCGTTGGCTTCAACATCCGCTTTATTCATGTATACATACGTTCCGGAGCCGTCGTCGCGGGCTACGGGTATCATATCCGAATCCACGAAAATATCGGTAAAGTCGTAAGATACGCTTCTGCCTTTCACGAGCGAAATTTCACGCGCGTTGTTTTCCTGAGAACCGCCGTACTTTATATCGTAAAGACTGCTGAGCTTAGGTGCAGAATTCTTTATTTCCACCTCGATAGTAACCACATCAAAACTCGACTCGGTAAAATCGGTGGTGTTGGCAGCGTAACCTACGGTCATTCTATCGTAGATTATTACTTGATAAGGATAGTAAATACGCAATACATTACCGTCATTATCGAAATCCACTTTGAGATTACGCTCTTTAGCTTGAGCTTCCACTCGCGCCTTAAAATCGGCTACGCTTTCATTACTGCCTTTTGCGGCATAATCGAACGTAGTCATTCTCACGGGCGAAATGGAAATGCGCTGGCTGTCCATACCCGAAGGCGAAACCGTAAAGTAATTTATATAATACGGATTTATCTTAACCTCGAGACTAGTATCCGGATTTTTAGTACCGGTTTGGAAGAATACCAACTTATCGCCCGATATTCCCAAATCTTGAATGCGTGCGGCATCCGACTGTTCAATGCCCAAATACTTTGCAAGTTTATTTCTTAAATCCGCATCCGCCGCCGCCCTCTTTTTGATATAATCCAACTGCTCTGCCGTAAAGCGGTTTTCCATGGGCTTTTGCTGTGTTATATTGTTAAATCCTGCAATTTGCGGAATTTGGTTGGAGTAATGACCCGACATAGAACTCGAAAGGAAATACATATCTTCCCTATACGTTACATTCGCGGGATTATATAAGTTCGTACCGTCATGCTGGTCTAACGTAGGGTCGCCCACAATCATAGTAGTGCCCGTCAATGCCGTTCCGTCAAGTTTTGAATTTGTGGTAAGCAAAACGCCCTTAGCGCCTTGTTGCGCAGACGTAGGTTCTATACGGTAAGTATTCGCCGATACTTGATTGTCTCCGGTAAGCGTAAGCGCAGAGTTGGCTACGGTAAGAGGAACAGTAACGGATATAGCCTTATCGGTCTCGTTAACGTAGTTTTTGTTATTATAACGCCACAGCGAAATGTTGATTGTAAGCGTAAGATTACCCACGCTACGCACGGACGCTTTAGTGATTTTGAGACCGTATCTGTCTTCAAAGAAATACGAGCCATCATGGTCATCGTCTATTACCGGAAGCGACTCCCACTTGTCGGCATTACTATCCGAAAGAGCAAACCGCTGCTGACCGAACAAATAGTTATTGGTAACGTGTTTTTTGGTGGAATCGCCGTATGTGTCCGAATTTTTAATATCGGTTTCGTTGAAAATAGTCGAGAACGTTACATACGGGTTTTTGTTAAGATTTGCTCCGCTCCAAGTATTGTAACCGTCGGAAAGCGTTATTGCCGCAAATTCATCGGTAGGACGTGCCGCAATTCCGCCGCCGTCGCCGTCATCGGCTATGGGGAATTTCCCGATATTGTACCAAGCAAACACGCTTTGCCCCGTACGCATAGAACTGCTTACAATATCCTGAGGCCAAGCAAAATAGCTGAGCGGAACGCCTACGCCGTTTTCGTTTGTAGGAACCAAAATCCCGTCATATTTGAATGATTCGCTGTTAGCCGCGGCAAAAGCGTCGGGGTCAACTTGTGAAAATTCTTTATTTTCAAATCCCCATACGTTGTTCTTGCTTTCATTCGTGTTCGCCCATTTCGTAAAGTTATTATAGAGTCCTTTGGGGCGTTTACCGATACTTACGCCGAAGAAACCGTCATTATTGTGCAGTCCCGTATTGAAAGTATTCGGAGCGTAAACTTTTTTACCGCCTACATCGGTTAAAACACGCACGCCTTCGTAAAGGTTGTTGGGATTATTTCCGAACCCGTCTACTCTGTCTCCGCCAAGATTAGAGAAACCGCCCGTAGTGCCTTTATTGTATGTTGTATCGTTACCGGCAACCGCATTTTCTTTAGGCAATTTCACAGCTACGTTCGCGTCGCGCAGTCTTATGCGCACGTCGAAAGTATTGGGCAAGGTATCTATGAAATTGAATGCTATTACCCAATTCGTAGCGTTATTGGCGGCTTGAGCGTCAGTATTTTTATCTATACGAACGCCCGCTTCGGTAAAGAACTCGATTTGAACATAGTTATTTGCATCATAAAACTCCGTAAGACCTTGATTGTCATATATAGGAGTAACAAATACCGCGGCATTGCGAGTTCTGTCTTCATCGAGCAACTGTACGCCGTTCTTAAAATCATTTTTTACGTTAAATCCCGGAGCTATGGCAGCGTCGCCGTCGTATGCCGCGCCCCACAAAGCAAGCCCCTGCCCGGCGTCTACGTCATTTGCAATAACGCGCACTTGCGACGGCGAATACGTAAACGTACTAAATCCGTTAACCTTGCGCACGGCGTTAACATAATAGTCCATGGCGTCCAAACTCGAAACTATATACATCGGCTTATTTACCGCCGCGTTCTGCGCCAATTCAACTCTTTGCCCGTTTTTATCCTGAGTATATAAAGTCAGACTTTTCTCGAATACGTTGGCTGCGTGCACTTGGGTAGTATCAGTTTCTTCCATCCACGAATAACGAGGCTCGTTATCGGGATTGGTTTCGAGATTTTCCATGGCGTTCGTTGCGGTAGTCATATCCGCATATTTGGGAGTGGAATTGAAAACCTCAACTTGGAATTCCACACTCTTGGATACGGTACTGCCCACAGCGTTGTCTATAATTTCAAAACGTATCCAAACGCCGCCGGGTATGCCTTGAGTGCTCGAAAGACCTTGCAAAATAAGACAGTTGCTGTTGCCCGCTCTGCTGTTGGTGCCCGCGCCGATAGTAGCGCGCACGTATACGTTGGGCACGTTGCCGTAAGCGGGGTTATCAAACGGCAAGAAATCACCGCTTTCGTCGTGAATACCCACCTCGATACCGCTGCTCACACTGTAAAACTGTATAGCGTCGCCGTCGGGGTCGTAGAATAAATCCTCGAGCGTAAACTCGCGAATGTTATAAGTTGTATCGTTTACCTCGAAATACCTTGTACCGAATGTATCGAGTTTGGTGCTTTCGCCCAAGCCCGTCATGGAGCTGTTAACGGCTTCTATATCGGTAGACGCAGTGAGTCTGAACGGCATTTTGTAGCCGCCGTCATAAGTTACGTCTCCCTTATCGTCAAACTCTTGGTAATTCCCGAAAAGTTCCTCGCGAATGTTGGGTAACGAGTTAAGCACGAATACGCGAATTTCAGCCGTAGCCGAGCCGCCGTCGGACGTGGTAATCGTATAGTTAAACGATACGTATCCGTTAGACGGAGTTTTACGCGTTGCCGTTATAACGAAATGCTCGGAAGCCTCTTTGCCTGCGGTCGTGTTTTCGTCTACATACTCTCTGCTAATGTAAATATCGCCGCCGAAAATCTGAGGAGTTTTGTTCGATACGGTAAGTTTTTTAAGCGAAACCTCGTCGAGAGCCGCAGAGTCCGGAGTCGTGCCGGCGTTAACCGCTATCTTTTTATTGATACCGCGCATCATTTCGGCATGACCCGCGCTACCTATAGCGGTATTGTAAAACTGCGGGTCTATATTTGTGATTTTACCGTTGTTTACCGCAAAAGTATCCGTATCGTAGAACAAATCGTACGGCGTAATGGCAATGCTCTCTCCCACATACAAACGGACGTTAAAAGCAACCGAACCGCTCGTAGGGTCTACCTCTCTATTGGTAACGGGATATTTTACTTTACTTATAGATATTTCACCGCGGGTATCGTAGTTCTTTTTGGTTTCGTCCGAATCGCTGCGCGCGTTAGCGGTGGAAATCGTTTTGCTGTTTACCTTTACCGCAACGCGAACGTCGCTCTCCGAGCCGTGCGAGTCGCGAACGCGCACGTTAAAGCTCACGTATTGCCCCGCAGTCCACTTTTTGAGAGTAACTTTAATTCCGTCGAACATAACCAACGCACTCGCGTTGTTACCGGAAAACGAAATTATTTTTTCTTGCAAAAGGTAGTCAATCTCTTCTTTCGGCAAATCGAGCAAAATGCTCGCTTTTGCATAGAGAGGAACTCTTTCTACCGTGTAAAATTCTTTGAAACCGTTTTCTATATCTACGTTATCCGAATTTTGGGTATCGTATTTGTTTTCGTTAAACAAAATAAAGTTAGACGATTTATTGCCTAAGGTATCCTTGTTAGGAACCATAAACACGGTTTCGCGCTGAGAATGAGTGGCGGGACTTGCGCTTACCGTATTAAAAGGTCCTGTCGGAATTCCCGTTGTTCCTTTTATCTCACCACTTTTACTATCGTTCGCATAGTTGTCGGCGTCAAACGCAAACGGAATAACGTTTTTGTTACCGTTTTTCTCGAGCGCGTTAAGCCCAACTTGCGCCAAATTCTCGTTTTTACCCTGATACGTGCCGATACCGAAATAGTTGCCGTTGGCTTCCTGAACGCCGAGCGGAGTTAAATAGAACTCGTCGCCGGCGTTGCCGCTCACCGAGGGCGAGCCTGCGGCTACGGGCGCGGCGGAATTTACCTTAACGGCAATGGGATACCATATGCCGAGGTCGTTGGGATTGCCCGAGTCGGTAATTCTTACCAAAATATAGAAATGCCCGAGATTGCTCTTGCCGTTCGCGGCGCGACCGGAGGCATACATATCTCTCGAAGCCTTGTTGCCCACAAGAGATATTGTGTTTCTCGCGGAATTTACATAATATCCCACATATGCGGTATCGCTCGAACCTTGAGTTTGCGACGAAGCAAAGCTGTTATCCGCTCCGCTGCCTGTGGTTTTGTATATAAAGTTATGCGCAAAGCCTGTAGTCCGACTCGTATCTTGAGCCGTCTCGTTTATAACTTTAAGGTCGGCGGTATCGGTTAGCGAATAACTTGCTTTTGCCCCTACGTTGTAATATTTTTCCAAATCGGGGTACGGTGCAAGACTGCCCGACATGCGAGTGCCGTATTGGTTAACAAGCACGTACTCGTGGTCTGGAATAACCACGTCCGAAATAGTAAGAGTGTTGTTGTCGGGGTCGGTACAAATTTGGTTTATGCCGATTTGCGTCGTCTGACCGTGGTTAAGAGTAAATAACGTAGGATTTGCTATTACGGGTCGCGTATTATCCAACCTGTATACGATATCCACGGTTTGTTGAGTTATCATAGCCGCGCTCTTTCTGTCAAGCAGTTGCACGGTTACCGTCATTACGTAATAATACGGTCCCGCCGCCGTTCCTTGCTTGATTTGAAGCGTAATGTTACCGTATCCGCCCGTAATGTTACTCACAGCCGAACCGTTATACTGTGTAACGGTTATCGCACCGCCTTTATTTACCGTAGTATACGCGGAACTGTCGCCGCCCGGCACGGTCTGCGCCGCGCCGCTGTCTTTATCGTAACGCTTTGTGCCGTACGTAATATTAGACGATAATACCATCGCCTCGGTTGTCAAATAATGAGGGTCGTTGCCCTGAGTTTGCGAGAACAGTTGCGACACGCTTATATTCACGGGGTTTGCCGCAACGGGGTCGCGCAACCATACGGTGCGCCTGCCCGTTCCCAAAGGATTATACAAAACGCCCGCGTTAGACGCGTTTTGCGCCGTAGCGCCCGACGTGCTAAGCCCGTATTTCATAGGCGCGTCCGCCGTGTATATGGTTTTGCCCGTATCGCTTATTCCGCCGTTTACGCACTTAAAATCCACGGCAATCCAAACGTCGGAAGCCAAATATTCGTTTGTGCTTGAATTGAAATCTCTTATGTTTATATAAAACCGCTTTGTACTCGGCCACCATCTCTTTGCGCGCACGGTTATTTGGTCGGTGTTCGCGTTGGCGGTATACGTCAGCCAATAATTATTACCTGTTATAACGTCCGCTTTGGTGGCAGTGTTGGCAGCCATATAGATGCCGGTAGTGCGTATTCTGCCGCTTTCGTTGGGGTCGAGTTCCGTTACGTTCAAATGCCCTTTAGCGCCGTTTGCCGTTCCGCTCGCGCTATTTATGTTAAACTTATAATCGGCGTCGCGCTCTATGTTGAAAGTGGGAACGCTGCTTTGAGTAGGCGCGGAATTTACACGCGTGATACGGCAAAAACCGTTGCCGGCACGCGAACCCTGCGTGTGCGAAACGTTTTTCATGCCCGACTTTGTATAGCTGCTTCCGCCGCCGCCGCCGCCACCGTAGTCGCCGCCGCCGCCGCCGCCGTACCAGCCGCCGCCGCCGCCGCCGCCAGCCGCGCTCGGATGCCAACCGTTGGCATACTGCGCCTGCTGCAAGCAACCGCCGCCGCCCTGACCGAACGAACCGGGTTGAACGGTTGTGCTCCATCCGCTCGCACCGAGACCGCCCGCGCTTTGCGTTCCGCCTTTGCCGCTATAGTTATTGCCGCCGGCGCCCTGACCGCCGGTAGTGCCGCCGCCTACACCGGGTCGGGCGTTTGCCGCGTTGTTAGTGCTATATCCGCCCATAGCCCCGCCGCCGCCGGCAACTATGAGAACGTCGGCCTGATAGCTTCTATACGCGGAAAGCACGCCGCGGTTAGTTGTGGCAACGTGCGTTGCGCCGCCGCCGCCGCCCTTTTGCGCGCCGTCGCCGTTGGCGCCCGAAGCGCCGCCGCCGTTCCATCCGCCGAGCGCACGGTCGGCGTCGTTGTTTCTGCTGGAATAACTGCCGGCAGCTTTTGTTGCGCCCTGACCGCCAACCGCTATATATACGGTGGTATCGGAAGTGAAAGTCCACGTTCCGGTAACGTATCCGCCCTTACCGCCCGCAATGCTCGTATTATAAGGCGTGCCGCTTCCGCCCTGCGCGCCCCAAAGCTCGAATTTCCAAGTGCCTTTTTTAAGCGTTTTACTCTGCACTCCGCCGGTATAGTTAAATTCGTACTTGTCGTAAGTTACCGCTTCGGCTTTCAGCGGAGCGAAACTTATTATTCCGGCAACCGAAACAGCCAAAAGAGCCGCTATCATAATAGCGAGCAATATCGGCGTTAAACGCTTCTTAGCTTTCTCTACCATACTATCTCCTCTCTTGTGGAACATATAGAGTTTACATATTCACACTATATATTTTACACCACAATGTAGGAGTTGTCAACACATTTGCCCAAAAAATATGAACAAATTATGAACAAAATTTGAACTTTTTTTGAACACGCCCATTTATTGTCATTGCGAGGGTGCTTGCACTATGTCATTGCGAGGGCATTTATGCCCGCGGCAATCTCTCACGGCTAACCTGTCATTGCGAGGCACGCAGTGCCGCGGCAATCTCATACTTAAAACCCGTACAGTCGCTTTTGCTTTCCGCATGAATGGGATTGCTTCGTCGGGCTTACGCCCTCCTCGCAATGACGGGATAACTCGCGGCTAACCTGTCCTCAGCCGAGCGCACGCAGTGCGCGAACGCCACGAGCGTTAGCGAGTATTGCGAGGCACGCAGTGCCGCGGCAATCTCATGCATAAAACCCGTACAGTCGCTTTTGCTTTCCGCATGAATGGGATTGCTTCGTCGGGCTTCGCCCTCCTCGCAATGACGGGTATCTTCTCTTACTTGTCATTGCGAGGCACGCAGTGCCGCGGCAATCTCTTGCATAAAACCCGTACAGTCGCTTTTACTTTCTCATGCATGGGATTGCTTCGTCGGGCTTCGCCCTCCTCGCAATGACAATGTAGTTCGGCAATAACGTCATTGCGAGGCACGCAGTGCCGCGGCAATCTCATACTGAAGGAATTCTACCTTCCGTATGCCGAGTAAATCATGGCAATCTTTCTTATAAAATTTTTCGCGCCGAAAAAGTACTCGCCAATGTCAATCCCGTGCCTATCCAACAATTTGTCGCGCACGGCGTCTAAATTCTTCGCTATGTAATATTTGATTTGCAACGCCAAACCGTCGGCACTCGTTACGCCCGACGCAAGAGTTGCGCACTCGTCATACATCAAAAACTTTTTGGATTTCCCCACTACAACAATCAGCTTCGAAATGCAATCCAAAATATATGGAGTCGCGTCGGTAAAGCCGATTTCGAGCAAATACCTTTTCATCTCTTCGGCGTTCGGTCCGTTATATACCGAATTGTCTTCGCTTATGTGCACCCACCGAGTATACATGGGCATAATTCCTTCGTACACAAATTCGTTTTCGTTAGTCATAAGATAAATTTTATCATTATGCACAAATCGTGTCAAGGCAAAATATATCACATTTGTTCCTTTTTTAACATTTTAAGTAATTTCTCGTAGTTTTTTGCCGCAGTTTCGTCGGTAAGCACTCTATACGGCATTGCGGCGCACGACTTATCTTCCACGCTCGCGCCGCTCTCCTCTTTGGTTGCCGCGACTTCTTGGCGTTCGGACGAGAAACAGTCGCCGAAATTCACGCCGATATACGGAAAGTCCGAACTTCTGCCCGACGCGTTATCGGGCATCGAAACGGCTTTCATGCGCTCGGCGTAAGAATAGTCAATCAAAGATTTTATAGTATCGGACGGCAACGAGTTGGGAAATTTCACGCTCGTGAACTTTTCGGAATACGTTCCGAGCGCGGCATAAATCACGCCGGCATGTTCTTTTTCAAGCTCGGGGCGTCTGCCGAAAACGGTGAACACCGCGCCGCCGTCGGTTTTTTGCAAAGTTGCAAACGCTATGGCATACGCCGTATACCTTATATACCGCCAGTCTTGCACGGTTTTCTTTTTGGCGTTGGGTTTATTTAATATGTAACGCTCGAGTTCTTTTGCAGTCATGTTTTGCTCCTTTTTACATTACTTTCTCATGTTTGGGATTGCTTCGTCGGGCTTCGCCCTCCTCGCAATGACACGGTTGGGTTATCGCAATGACACGGTAGGTCGGCTATAATGTCATTGCGAGGGCATTTATGCCCGTGGCAATCTCATACATGAGAACGGAACAGTTTCTGCACTTGTTCCATGTATGGGATTGCTTCGTCGGGCTTCGCCCTCCTCGCAATGACACGGTAAAGTCGCTCGCAATGACAAGGTTGGGTTATCGCAATGACACGGTTGGTCGGCTATAATGTCATTGCGAGGGCATTTATGCCCGTGGCAATCTCATACATGAGAACGGAACAGTTTCTGCACTTGTTCCATGTTTGGGATTGCTTCGTCGGGCTTCGCCCTCCTCGCAATGACACGGTTGGGTTATCGCAATGACACGGTTGGGTTATCGCAATGACACGGTTGGGTTATCGCAATTACGATTTTATGTAGTAAAAATACTTGCCGTCTTTACGTATCGTGAGTACGTTTTCGCTCATTTCCGCACTTTCGCATTCGGCTATTATTTTCAACGCGCCGTTTCTCACGATTGTTTTTTCGCCGTCGCGGCAAATAAACAGTCCGTCCGCGTAGTCTATTTGCTCGTGTTCCACGCCCGTATATCTCCGTTCGGCGAGCGAATACACCGCGTAGCCTTTGCCGTAGCGCGGAATAACGCAATCGCCCGTTACGTATTCGTACCGCAAAGTATGAAATATCGCGCCCGTAATATCGTTAAACTCCCCGTCCATTGCCCCGTAAAAGTTATACTTTAAGTACAGTCTGTATCCGTTCGCGCTGTTGCCCGCCTTAACTGCTTTAGAGCTAAACAGTTCGTTGCCGAGCGAGTCTATCACAACCCACTCGCCGCTCGGCTTTCGGGCGGTTGCCGTGCCCTCGCAAAATCCGCTCGCTTCCGCATACTCGCCGCCTATCAGTCGCATGTTTTCTATATCCGCATATCCCACGTATCCGCTTTCGAGTTCAACGGTTACTTTGCCTTCGCTCGGCACAGCCGCGTATTTTCTTCCGCAAGCATACTGCGCGTTATAGTACAAGTCGCGTAACGTATCGCCCGCAAGTATGTAATTTTCGGAAATCAAACTCACGTTTTCTCGCGCGGGAACGGCACAAGTCAAAACTCCGCAGCTGTAAATTTCATAACGCTCCGCGTTTTCGGCAAGCACGGTTTTGCCGATTATGCGTATCTCGGAGTATGCGCACGGTAAAATTTCGTCGCCGAAAACCGTGCGAACTCCCTTCAGTCCGTTTTCCTCCGCTATATAATATGTTCCGTAAGTTTGCGTTTCGCTTAAGTCGAGCTTTGTTTCTTTGAGTTCTCCGCGAGCATTGAGAAGATACTTGCCGCTCTTTGTTTTCACAAACGCAACGCCGCCGTCGAAACTCTTTCCGAACTCGAAGCCTATTTCGGAAAGCGCGGTAAATCCTTCTATGTTTTCCGCGCCCGGTCCTACGGGGGCGTCGGGCGGCAAGTATATATCGGAGTATTTGGTATAATTATGCAGGAACAGTTCGTAGTCCGTTATCTTGTCGGCTCTTCGGTATCCGTCGCACCCGCACAACAGGCACAAGCAAAACACAGCCGCTATAAAAACAATATGGATATTTCTGTCGCCTACCGCCACAGCACCGAGGCTCGAAAGACCGGCTTATGCTTAAGCGTGCTTACGGCTTCGAAATAGGACTCGTCTCCTTTTGTTTTAACTCGCATTTCGTAGCCCTCGCCCGCTTTCATTTCGGCAAGGAAATTGAAATGAAACGCTTTTGGCTCGTGCGCGGAATAAAATTCGAAATCGCATGCGTTAACCGCCATATCGGCATAACGCGCATTGTTCATGTGCCCGTTGCGGTCAAGGTCGGTTATGTTCACTTTTCCGCTCGAACTCCATTCGATTTCGCCCTCCGCGTTTTCTATATTGGGCAACTGCGGGTTTCCGTCTTCCACCGCAAAGCGCGGGCAATAAGCGGAGTCGGGGTAGTTAAAAAGCGGCGAGCATCGCCTTATTGCTTTGCTTGCCATATCGAGCACGCACCAGCGAGAAGTGCCGCGAATAAGGCTGTTACCCTTAGTATCCGTAACATAGTAATCGCGGAACGCGTCCACAAGACCGGGTTTGTGCGGAAAGGTTGTGAGTATCACTTCTTCGCCGAGTTTGGGCTGTTTGTCTATAACCGCGCTTAAGCGGTTGAGAACCCAGCACAGATTGCCCTCTTTCATCTTGTGATACCCTATGCCTATTTCGTCGGCGTGCACGGTGGCGAGGTCTTGAAAATACTCGAGTATCGCGCTCGGCTTTATTCTTTCGGCAAAGTCGAACTCGTCTACCGCCGTTACGATTTTGTAGCTGTGACTCAAAAATTCGTTCATAATTTAACTCTCCCGTATAACAGTATACAATATCGACAAAATTCCCGCAAATATTTTTATGCTATTTTGAAAAATTAGCATAGGCGGTCGGGTTTTACAATTGACAAATAACCAAAAAAATATTACAATATTATTTATGGAAAACACTATACAGAGCGACTTAATAAGAGGGCACATAAACACCATTATACTCAAAGCCCTTTTTGACGGCGACCGTTACGGTTACGATATAGTTCGCGAAATAGAACAAAAAAGCAGCGGGCAGTACAAACTCAAGCAACCCACCCTTTACAGTTGCTTGAAGCGCCTTGAAATTCAAGGTTTTATTCGCTCGTATTGGGGCGCGAAGTCCAACGGCGGCAGGCGCAAATATTTCACGCTCACCGACATGGGGCGCGAGCTTTTCATTAAGAACCAGCACGAATGGGAATACTCCCGCACCGTTATAGATAAGCTCATTTCGGACAAAGAATACGATTTCGGCGAGGCGAGCGCGGCAATATCCGAAAGCGACTCCGAACCGTTCGAGGAAGAAATCGAGCAAACGGAAGAAGCGGATGACGTTTTCGAGCAAGAAACCGAGGAGCAAGACGAGCAACGGGTCGAGCAAGCGGAGCAGGAAACCGAACCCGAGCAAGCGGAGCAAAACGAAAACGAACAGGAAGCGGAAGCCGAGCAGGAAAAGCCGCAAATAGTATTTTCGGACACAACGGCGATAATGAACGAATTGTTCCGCCGCCGCGAGCAAGCGGAAAACGACGTAAGCTACGCCGAAAAGCTCATTGCCGAAAAATACGTATCCAACCGCACCGACTCGGGCGTGTCGTCGGACTCCTATTTCAAAGACTTTTTCGACGAACGAGAGTTTTCTTCTTTAATAAAGCCCGCAGAGCCCGAGCAGGAAACGCCCAAGCCGTCTATATTCGACGAACTCGCGCGCCTTACCCCCGCCGAGCCGCAGGTTGAACCGCAAGTTCAGCCCGAACCCGAGCCCGAACCGATTGCAAACACAAACATCTTTTTGGATTATCACTCGCAAAGCGTGGTATCGCACAATCACACGTCGGTGATAGAACGCGAGTATCGCAATATTTTGGGCGAATTCTTAAATCCGAGCTTTGTGGAACGCCCCCGTCTTGCGCCCGAGCAGCCGCCCGAGTCGCAGTCCGAGCCGCAGTCCGAACCCGAAATTTCGGAAGAAGAGCTTGAACAGGGCGTAACCGACGAGTCGGTTTCCGAAGAAAACTACGAAGAAGAGTACGAGCAGGAAGAAGAAACGCAATATTTCACCTCCGACGCCGACGTGAACCGCAAGCTCACAAGGCTCACGGGCGAAGTTCGCGAAATGGGCGACAACGTAAAGATACGCACTCACAACAACGCGAGCGCGAAAGAGTACAGCAACGCATACTATTACTACTCGAACAAGCTCATGATTGTGCACTACGGAGTGCTCTTTGCCGTAATGATGCTTGAAATACTGTTTTCGGCGGTATTCGTAAGTTTGGTTATGCAACAAGGCAGAAGCTCCGACAAGTGGTTTTACATAATCGCGGGCGCGGTTGCCGTAGCCTTCCCCATTACCGCGTTTGTAAAGAATTTCACCGAGCCGAACAAGCGCAAGCGAATTAACTTCAGTCTCAAAAATTCGCTTATATACAGGCTGATAGTTATGGCTCAATGTTTCCTCATCATATACTGCGTAAACATTATAGCGGGCATGCCGCTCGGATTCGGGTCGGAATACCTCGCAACGGTACTGTTGCCCGCCCTGCTCTGCACGAATTTCCCCGTAAGCGCGCTTGTATTCAACTCTTTATACAAAACCAAAAAGTTCTCCGTTGAGGAGTAAAACAAAAACCGCCTTTTACGGGCGGTTTTTTCGCGGGCGCGGGTGTTTTTCCATTATTTTCTTTTTTATCTTGTTTACAACGAAGAACAGTATTATAACCGCCACGAATATGGCTATCCACACGGGTATGCCCCAGCCTTTGAACGGGATTATCGTGCCGCTTCCGAAATAGCACATAAACGCTATCATAACGGGGCGCGTCCAAGAAATCGTGATTAAGAAATACTTAAAGCTCATTGTAGTTATGCCGGCTATAAGGCATATGATATCGTCGGGGAAAAAAGGAAACAGCATCATCACTATAAACAAAAAGCGTCCTTTCTCGTTTACAAGCCCCGCGAATTTGTCCGTTTTTTCCTCGCCTATTACCCACACGGCAAGTTTGCGCCCGAAAATCTTTCCCATAAAAAATGTGATTACCGAGCCTACTATAGTGCCCGCCGTCATAAACAAAAATGCGTAAGTAGGTCCGTAAAGCACCGTGCCGATAAGCGCGATAATAGCCGACGGTATGGGCAGAAATATTACCTGAAATATCACTATACCGATATATACGAGTATGCCCCACTGTTTGGTATTTCGGATTATGGCTATGAGCGTATCCATATCTTTGAACTTATAAAGCCAACCCGTGGCGTCGAGCACGGTGTAACCTATCATTAAAAGCGCGGCAAAAACAGACAACAACACGAAAAATTTGTATATAGTTTCGTGCTGCGTTTCGTTTATGCTCGGCACCGTTACGCCCAAAGTTGCGAATATAACTATGGCGCACATGAGCACCACGCGCGGAAGGTCCTTAAAATAAACGCAAGCCAAAGCGAGCATACCGAGGTTTAACAGCGTTATGAACACCTTTGCGGCGGTTATTTTGGAAGTCTTCGTCATATTTAGTATTATATGACTTTTTTTGCGTTAATATTATGAATACACCGTTTTATACGTACAAATTTACGGCAATGTTTTGCGGCACGCGTTTATGGCTTCGCGGGCGAGTTTGTCGCAACGGTTGTTATACTCGTTGTCGCTGTGCCCTTTTACCTTGATAAACGTTACGTCGTGTTTGCTTGTTTTAAGGCACAAATCGTTCCACAAGTCGCGGTTTTTAACTTCCTTTTTATCGGCGGTTTTCCAGTTTGCCGCCTGCCAACTTTTGAGCCAGCCTTTGTTTATAGCGTCTACCGCATAGGCGGAGTCGCTGTATATTTCCACGTTGCAACGCTCTTTGAGAGCGGCAAGCCCTTGTATTATAGCGAACAGTTCCATGCGATTGTTGGTGGTATCTTTATTATATCCCGAAATTTCTTTTTCGTGCCCGTTATACATGAGTATAGCCGCCCAGCCGCCTATTCCGGGATTGCCGCTGCACGCGCCGTCGGTATAAATTTGAACCGTTTTCATTTTGCCGCGCCCAACTCCTTTGCGCGTTCCACTGCTTTTATTATTGCGTCGGAGGTTATTTTTTCAAACTCTTTTTCGCGCAGGTGTTTTACCCCCTCTATGGTTGTGCCGCCCTTACTGCAAACAGAGTTTATCATATCGTCCAAATCCGCGCCTTCGCTCGCTTTTACGAGTTCGGCACTGCCTATTACGGCGGCAAGAGCCATCTCTCGCGCCTCTGACGCGCAAAAGCCGAGCGAAACACCCGTATCTATAAAAGACTTGAGAAACATGAATACGAACGCGGGAGAGCTTCCCGTAAGCCCCGTAACGGCATTTAAGTCGCTTTCTTTCACCTCCGCCGCAGTGCCGAAAGAGCCGAGCAACAGTTTCGTGAATTCAAGCTCCTCTTTGCCGAGTCCTTTGTGGGCGTAGGCGTTAAACGACTTATATACGCGTGCGTTTAGGTTGGGCATAACGCGCACCGTTTTTTTGCTTGCCGTAAGTTTCTCGAGCGTATCGAGAGTTACGCCCGCCATAATAGATATAACCGTTTTATCCGCAAGGTTGAGCTTTTCAAGCATTGCGGGCGCGGACTGCGGCTTAACCGCAAGCAATATGTAATCGGCGCGCGAAACCGCGTAGGCATTGTCTTGCGTGGTTTCGGCAAGACCCGAAACCGCAGCCAGCTTGCTTTCGTCCAAGTCCGAAACGATTATTTCGGGCTTTATGTTTTGCTCCGCAAAGTCCGCTTTCGCCTTCTCCGACGAGAGCGCGCGTATTATCGCCTGCGCCATATTTCCGCATCCCAATATCGCCAAACTATAATTTTTCATATTGCTCCTTGTTTTTAATTGACTAATCCGCAAATTTTGTATATAATATACTCACTCTTAGGGGAGTGGCTCAACGGTAGAGTAGCGGTCTCCAAAACCGTAGGTTGCGTGTTCGAATCGCGTCTCCCCTGCCAAATTAGTTCCGTGTTGCTTTGCGCAATGCGGAATTTTTTTATTTTTTGTTCAGTTCGTAGCCGGGCTTTTGAGATTTGCCTTGTTGGCGAGCTATGTTTTCGCGGTTCTTGTCGCAATATATTTCGTATAGCTCGTCGGCGGTCATGCCCGCAGTTAGGCATATGCTTACAAAGAAATGTAATATATCAACTATTTCTTCTTTAACGGCGCGTTCGTTTACTGGCTTGGGATTTTTCCACCATTTGTAATTTACTTCGTTGAGTAGTTCGGTCACTTCGTCTATGAGAGCGAGCGACTTTTTTTGTATCCACTCCGACTGCGTGAATTTGCCATCGAGTTCGCGTTCACGGGAAATGTAGCCGTCGAGCAACGACTGCATGGAAAATATTTCGTCTAACTTGTCCATTTTTTATCCTTGTTTTTATCCTTTGATTATGTCGAGCACGTCAACGCCCGTTTCTTTGCCCACATACGCCGCGCACACGTTGCCGCCAGTAAACGTGGTTTTGATAAATTCGTTTACGTCGTTTAAGGTTATAGCGTCTATTTCTTCTATTCGCTTGTCTACGCTGTAAAGTTCGTTTGCAAGCAACATGAATTTGCCTTGCGAAGTCATCATGTTTTGAACGCTCTCTTCGGAGAACACAAACGCCGACTTGAGCTGAATTTTCGCCTTTTCGAATTCCTCGCGAGTTACCCCTTCGGCAACGGCGCGGTCTATTTCGTTTTTAACGGCGCGAAGAGCCTTTTCGGTATTCGCGGCGGTAATGTTAAGCACTATGTTGAAATTGCCGTTTTTTACGTATGCAAGCGGCGAAGAATATACCGAGTACGCGAGCCCGAGCTGTTCGCGCACACGCTGAAACAGCCTCGACCCCATGCTTCCGCCGAAGATTGTGTTGAATATGTTTTGCGCGGGTATCATAGGGTGTCTGAATTCGAGCGACTTATAGCTTATGCCTATGTTGGACTGCTCGAAATCTTTTATGCGCACGGCGCAACCGCCCTTAACGGCAATGGATTTCTTTTCTTTTTTAACGGTTTTATTGCTACGTATTTCGCCGAGCAGATATTTGCGCACAAGCTTGTCCGCTTCGCCCGCCGCGATATTGCCCGAAAAAGACACCACTATATTGTCGGCGTTGTAAAGCTCGTCCATGTATGCCGAAACGTCGTTGTGCGTAAAGCGTTTTACGTTTTCTATAGGTCCTAAAATGGTTCTGCCGAGCGGCGAATTTTCATACAGCGTTCCCGCAAGCAAATCAAAGCAAATATCCTCGGGAGCGTCCTCCACCATGTTTATTTCTTCGATGATTACTTTGCGCTCTTTGTCGAGTTCTTCCGCCTTAAACGCCGAACGCGTGAATATGTGCGAAAGCTTTTCGAAACATTTTTCGGTATACTCGTCTATGGATTTTGCGTAGTAGCACGTGGCTTCTTTGCCCGTAAACGCGTTTACCGACGCGCCTATGCTTTCAAACGCGTTGGCAATCTCGAACGCGTTGAGCTTATCCGTGCCCTTAAACATAACGTGCTCGGTAAAGTGCGATATGCCGTTGTTATCCGCGGTTTCTTCCGCACTGCCCGCGCCTACCCATATCCCCGCGGCAACCGAGCGAACCGACGGATTGCGGTTCACTACAAGTCTTAATCCGTTTGAATACGTTATCAATTCGTTCATTCGTTACCTCCGAAAGTACAACTGCGCTTTTAATTCGCTGCGTCCGCGGCAAGCGTTTCGCTCACCTTGGATATCACTAAATTATTTGCCTTTGCGTAACTAATTATACGGTCGAGCGCCTCCACCGTGTTTTTTGTGGGGTGCATAAGTATCAAGTCGCCGCCCGCCATTTTATTTGTGGCGCGACTGTATATCTTTTCGGTGTCGTGGTCGCGCCAGTCTATCGTGTCGCGAGTCCACATTATAGTGGAATAACCGAGTTTTTCCGCCTGCGTGAGCGTGGTTTTTCCGAACGAACCCGACGGCGGCGCAAACAAAGTCATATCCACTCCGATTACGCTCTTTACAAGCCTGTGCGTAACGCTTATTTCTTCGGCGTTGCGTTCCGCGCTGAGCTTTTTGTGGTCTTTGTGAAAGTAGCCGTGATTGCCTATCTCGTGCCCTTTTTCGTAAATCTTTTTGAGTACGCCGTCGTTTTCCGCAACCCACATGCCGCCCACGAAAAAGGTGGTTGTCACGCCGTTACGCTCGAATATGTCGAGCATATCGTCTATGTATTCGGTTCCCCAATATACGTTTATCATGAGCGAAACTTTGGTTTTGCTCTCACCCTTACACACGGGAAGCTTTTCGCCCGACGCGGTAACGGTGTTGCCCGAGAGAGTAAACGCGAGCAACCCCACCACTATCAGACCCATTGCAAGATTTGCGACAACGTAGCGAAAAAATTTGGCTTTCTTGTTCAAAATTGTGTACCTCGGAATATTAGGGAACTATAAGCGCACCCTTTTTTATAATATATTCCGCAGGCGCGAAAAAAAGTCCGTAAAGGACTTTTTCCGCAAATCACAAATCAAAGTTTTTCAACGAGTTTAAGGTCTATCCTACCCTTTTCGTCGGTTTTGATAACCTCCACTCGCGCGGTATCGCCGAGATTGAGCACGTCGGTAACTTTGTTTACTCGCGACTTGGAGAGTTTGGATATGTGTATCATGCCGTCTTTGCCGGGTGCGAGTTCAACGAACGCGCCGAACTCGAGTATGCGCACAACCTTGCCTTCGAAAATCTGACCGGGCTGTACGTCTTCGGCAATGGTGAGCACGATTTTCTTCGCCTTTTCCGCCATTTCGAGGTCGGTGCAACTGATAAACACTCTGCCGTCGTCTTCGATATCAATCTTAACGCCGGTTTCGGCGATAATCTGATTGATGACTTTTCCGCTCTTTCCGATAACGTCTCCGATAACGTCGGGCGAAATGTTGAAGCTGATGATTTTGGGCGCGAACTTGCTGAGTTCGGGACGGGGCGCGTCGAGTACCGCAAGCATTTTGTCGAGAATGTAAAGCCTGCCCACTCTCGCCTGTTCGAGAGCCGTGCGGAGAATGTTCTCGTCTATGCCCTTTATCTTTATATCCATTTGTATGGCTGTGATGCCTTCCGAAGTTCCAGCCACCTTAAAGTCCATATCGCCGAGGAAATCTTCGAGTCCCTGTATATCCGAAAGCACCGCTACTTTTTTGGACGCTTCGTCTTTTATAAGTCCCATCGCTATGCCGGCTACGGGAGCTTTGATGGGCACGCCCGCGTCCATAAGCGCAAGCGTAGAGCCGCAAACGCTCGCCTGCGAGGTAGAACCGTTGGAGCTGAGTATTTCGCTCACGGTGCGGATTGCATACGGGAATTCTTCTTCGTCGGGTATAACGGGCTCGAGAGCGCGTTCGGCGAGTGCGCCGTGACCTATCTCGCGGCGTCCCGGACTGCGAAGCGGACGAGCCTCGCCCGAGCAGTACGGCGGGAAATTGTAATGGTGCATATAACGCTTAAAGGTTTCTTCGTCGAGGTTATCGAGCTTTTGAACCTCGGCAATAGTGCCGAGCGTGCAAGTCGTCATTGCCTGACTCTGACCGCGGGTGAACACCGCAGAACCGTGAACGCGCGGCAATACGCTCGCTTCGCACCAAATATCGCGGATATCCGTGAGTTTTCTTCCGTCGGGACGAACGCCCTTTTTGAGTATCTTTTCGCGCACTTTCTCTTTGGTGAAATAGTAAAGCGCGTCTTTTATTTCGCGTTCCTTTTCGGGATACTTTTCCGCGAAATGCTCGAGCGTAACTTTGTCAACCTCGTCTTGTTTTTCCTGACGAGCCTGGCGGTCGGTTTCCTCGAGAGCTTTGTCGAGCAGCTTGTCCGCAAATTTGCGAACGTCTTCGTTGATATCTTCGGGAACTTTGTAAAGCTCCATTTCGCGCTTGGGCTTGCCCACCGCTTTTACTATATCGTTAATGAACTTAACTTGCTTTTTGATTTCTTCGTGACCGAACAGTATGCCTTTGAGCATAACCTCTTCGCTCACCATGTGCGCTCCCGCTTCCACCATCATTATTGCGTCGGCAGTGCCCGATACGTATACGTGCATTTCGCTCATTGCGCGTTGCACGTTATCGGGGTTAATAACGTATTTGCCGTTAACGTAGCCCACCACTACCGAGCCGGTAGGACCTGCGAACGGAATATCGGAAATAGACAGCGCGATACTCGAGCCGAGCATGCCGAACACCTCGGGCGGTATGTTGGTGTCTACGCTGAGAGCGGTAGCCACAACGGACACGTCGTTAAACAGTCCTTTGGGGAAAAGCGGACGGATAGGACGGTCTATAAGGCGGCTCGTGAGAATTGCCTTATCGCTCGCTCTGCCCTCGCGCTTCTTAAAGCCGCCGGGGATTTTGCCCACGGCATACATTTTTTCTTCGAAATCCACTCCGAGCGGAAAAAAGTCCATGCCCGGACGGGGCGTTTCCGCCATGGTCACGTTGGTCATCACCACGGTGTCGCCGCAACGGATTATGCAAGAACCGTTGCTGAGTCCGCAGTACTTGCCGATTTCGACGGTAACTTCCCTGCCGCCTATTTCGGTTTTGAAAATTTGCGCTTCTTTACTCATTATTACATATACTCCTTTTCTTTTTTCTCCCGAGTCGCGCATTTTTACGCAACTAAAAAGCGAGAGCCAACCGCGGTCGGCTCTTCTTCGCTCGAAATTACTTTCTGAGTTCCAATTTGGCAACAAGCGCTCTGTATCTTTCGATATCGAGCTTTTTGAGATAGTTCAAAAGACTTCTTCTCGAACCTACCATCTGAAGCAGTCCTCTGCGCGAGTGATGGTCGTTATGGTGCTCCTTAAGATGCTCGGTAAGGTGGTTGATGCGGTGCGTAAGAAGCGCGACCTGAACCTCCGGGCTGCCCGTGTCTCCCTCGTGCGTTGCGAACTTGGCGATTATTTCCGCCTTGGTCTCCTTGTCCATGTTTTTACCTCCGTTAAATGTTATTCGCCTTAAAACTGAGTGTAGGTGCGTGGAGAGCGCACAACTCCGAGTATCAAGGTACTTTATAAGTATACCATATCGTTACGATAAAGTAAACCGATTTTCAGGAATTTTCAGCAATTTGTCGTATAAAATAATTCTTTTTTTGCAATTCGCTCCTCAAACTCTCGCAAATACAAAATAACGTCTTTCGCGTTGGCAAACCGCAGTATGCGCCCGCCCGAGAGAGTCAACTTGCTTATCGCTCCCGCGCCGCAAGCGTACACGGGCAAAGTTTCTTCCATTACCGTTACGTTGTTTACGCACAAAAAGTTCGGCTTGCACCACCCTATGTTTTCGAGGTTTGCCGTCATCTGCTTTTGGCGGTACAAATAATACGGCTCGTAGCCGCTCGAGCTTAGTGCGCCCGCCGAGTAATTCACCATTTTTTCGGTGTGCGAGTTTTGCTCCGTTTCGCAAAGCGCGTTGCGAGAACCGCGCTTAAGGCACAGCGTGTGCACCGTAATATTTTCGGGCGAAAGAGCCAAAACTCCGCATAGCGAAGAAGCGAAATCGTCTTCGGTTTCTCCCTCGAGTCCCGCTATAAGGTCCACGTTTTTCACAAACCCGAAACGGGCGGCGATATTGTACGCTTCGAAAAAACAAGCCGACGAGTGCGCTCGCCCTATCGCTTGCAAAGTTTTATCGTGGAGAGTTTGCGGGTTTACGCTTATGCGGTTTACGCCGCTTTGGTACATTACGCGCAGTTTCTCTTCGTCTATGGTGTCGGGTCTGCCCGCCTCGCAGGTATATTCCGCATCTTCGCAATACGCCGCCTCGAGCACCGAGCGCAACAGTTCGGGCGGCAACACCGTGGGCGTGCCCCCTCCTATGTACACCGAAAAAATCTTTTTGTTTTGCTCGGCGATAATCGCTTTGGTGCGACGTATCTCTCGGCACAACGCTTCCGCGTAAGGCGACAGCAACCACGTTTTCTTTTCTATGCCTTCGGACACGAACGAGCAATATGCGCAACGCGTGGGGCAAAAAGGAATGTGCACGTACAAATTTACGAGATTGTTCGGCGGATATTGCCCGCCGCCCGAAACCACGCTCATCCTGTCGCCCACCGTGCGATTTTGCACCGATATAATCCGAGCCGTAAGCTCGGCTTTGTCGCGCGACACGAAATAGTCGGAACACAGCCGCGCGGCGATATCTTCGTGCGGCACGCCGCGTTCGAGCAGTCTTGCGGCAACGCGCGTGGGACGAATACCCGTAAGACTACCCCACGGCATTTTGCGCCCGAAATATTCGGAAAGCGCACAGTAAAGCGCGGACTTGCAGGTATACAGGTCGTAACGCACGTATTCAAGCCTGTCCTCATACGGGCAAAGCGCGTACTCGTACTTGTACTTTTTATCTCCCACCGAAACGAAGAATATGTTTTTACCGCTTCGGATATGGGTGAAAACAACGCTTTCTGCGCAGTCGGACTCGCATGCGCAAAAACATCTCACCGTTTCGAAAAGCTCGTTGCGGATATCTCCGCGATTTGTTATCGGTTCGCGCATAAATATATCCGAAACGGGTTGTTTTTCTTTTCGTAAGAGAGCGACGAGGGCGCGCCGTGACCCGATAATATTTTGTATTCGCCTTGCAAAGCAAACAACTTTTCGTCTATGGAGCGATAAAGTTTTTGTGCGCTGCCCGACGGGAAATCGGTTCTGCCCACTCCGCCGCAAAACAGCGTGTCGCCGCTGAAAACAATATTTTCCGATATGTAGCACACGCTTCCGTCGGTGTGACCGGGAGTATGCAACACCTTGAATTTCATTTCGCCTATTTCGAGTTCGTCGCCGTCCGAAACGAAGACGTCGGGCACAAACTCGTCGAGAGTTTCGCCGAATTGACGAGCCAAATGCCCGCCGTCCGTAAGCAGTTTTTCGTCGTCGCGGTGCATGTATATTTTCGCGCCCTTGCGCTTGAAATACGCCGCCGCGCCTATGTGGTCGAAATGCGCGTGAGTGAGAAGCACCGCAACGCAGTCAAGCCCTTGCATTGCCGCCTCTATCGCGCCCGCATCCGCGCCGGGGTCTATCACCGCCGCCGTCTTGCCGTCGGACGCAACGTAAGCGTTTTCTCCCATGTAGCCTGTTACCACGGTTTGTATTTTCATTAAAGAGAACTGCTCCTGAATACTTTTTCCACTTCGGGTATTTGTTGGATTTTTTTGATAAGTGCGTCTATCTGCTCGATTTTGGTAACTTTTACGCCGAAATTTATTATGGCGTTGCGGTTCTTGTCTACTCTCGCGTTAAGACTGTGGAGCGAAAGTTTAAGCTCCGACAGTATGGTGGTAATCTGCATCAAAAGTCCGTTGCTGTTCTTTGCCTCCACCTGCATGGCAACGGCGAACGGCGCGTTTTGATTGCCCGCCCAATGCGCCTCTATGAGCCTGTACGGCTCGGCGTTGCGCATATTCGGGCAAGACTTGCGGTGCACGGCAACTCCGCGCCCGCGCGAAATGTAGCCTATTATTTCGTCGCCGGGAACGGGCGTACAGCAACGCGCCATGCGCACCAAAAGGTCGCTGTGCCCTTTCACTATAACGCCGTGCACAACAGAGTCGTCGGTTGTTGCCGCGCTCTTAGACGGCTGCCTGACCGACTCCGCTTCTTTGCGATAAAAATCTATGAGCTTGAGAAGGATTTGGTTTACGGTAAATCCGCCGTACCCCACCGACGCGTACAAATCGTCCATAGACGATATGGAGTAGCGTTGCATTATAATATCGAGCCACTTTTGCACGAGCAACTGATTGAGAGAGTAGCCGCGCCGTTTTGCTTCCTCTTCGAGCATTTCTCTGCCGCGCTTTATGTTGTCTTCCTTTTGCTCCTTTTTGAAAAACGCGCGGATTTTGCTCTTCGCTTGCGCGGTCTTGGCAAAACGCAACCAGTCGCGGCTCGGTCCTTTCGCCGTGTTCGAGGTGATGATTTCCACATAGTCGCCCGTTGTGAGCTTTGTTTCGAGCGGCACTATTTTGTTGTTTATCTTCGCGCCCACGCACTTGTTGCCCACCGCGCTGTGCACGTTGTACGCAAAGTCAACGGGCGTAGACCCCTCGGGCAGTATCACAACGTCGCCTTTAGGCGTGAATATGAAAACCTGTCCGCTGTATAAGTCGAGCTTGAGCGACTCGTAAAACTCCTGCGGGCTTGTAGACGCGTCGCCCGCCTCGTCCATTACTCCCCTGAGCCACTCGAGCTTTTCATCGAGCTCATTGGCTTCCTTGCGGTTCTCCTTGTATTTCCAATGCGCGGCTATGCCGTATTCGGCAATCTTATGCATTTCGTAAGTGCGTATCTGAATTTCGAACGGCATGCCGTAGCCCGTCATTACCGTAGTATGCAACGACTGATAATTGTTGGGTTTGGGCACGGCGATATAGTCTTTGAACCTGCCCGGAATGGGCTTCCAAACGGTGTGTATCATGCCGAGAACTTCGTAACAGTCGCGCACGTTTTCCACTATTACGCGCACGGCGGTAAGGTCGTATATCTGCTCGAAAGTTCGACCCTGATTAACCATTTTTTTGTATATGCTGTAAAAATGTTTGGGGCGTCCGCTTACCTCGCCTTTAACCTTAAGTTCTTTGAGTAGTTTGGTGAGCTGTTCGCAAATGCGGTTTACAAGCTCGTTGCGTTCGGCGCGTTTGAGCGAAATTTCGTTTACGAGAGACTCGTAAACGGCGGGATGCAACACCTTTAAGCACATATCTTCGAGTTCGCACTTAAAGTAACTCAGTCCCAAACGCGAGGCGAGCGGCGCGTAAATTTCCAAAGTTTCTTTAGCCATAGCGTTTTGCCGTTCTTCGGATATGCTCGAAATAGTGCGCATGTTGTGCAGGCGGTCGGCAAGTTTAACGAGAATTACGCGGATATCTTTCGCCATGGCGAAAAACATGCGCCTGAAATTCTCCGCCTGTTCTTCCTCTTTGGACTTAAAAGTTATCTTATCGAGCTTGGTTACTCCGAGCACAAGCTCGCATATCTCGTCGCCGAATTTGTCGCGTATTTCGCAGTCGGTTGCGGGCGTGTCCTCTATGCAGTCGTGCAAAAGCGCGGCGGCAATGGTCTTGTAATCGAGTCCGAGGTCGAGCAAAATATTCGCCACGGCTATGGGGTGTATTATATACGGCTCGCCGCTGTCGCGCGTTTGTCCGTCGTGCATGCGCGAAGCGTAGTCGTAAACCTCGTCGAGTATCTTGACCTGATTGGACGGAAATATTTTCTTGTAACGCTCTTTTAATTGTTGCATACCTTTACTCCCGCATTCCGCACAAGTAATTGTATATGGCGGACGAGCCGAGCTCCGCCCTTGCCTGCCCGTCCACCGTTACGGTAAACGGACTCTTCGTAACTTTAATCAGTTTGAGCTCGCTGAACACCATTACTCCCGCAATAAACTGCGCGATACCGATAGGCTGCCGCGCATTAAGCAGTTTGTAATAAGAAAGTATATCGGTCGACGACAGGTTTTGGTTTTTTCTGAGCGCGTTGAAACACTCGCCGAATTTATCTCTGCCGCAGTCCAGTCCCTCCGCAAACGCGCTTTGCCCGTCCTTTTCGGGCACGTAAATTTTAGCGTTGGTCTTGCGCGAAAAATACGCGGGCAACGCGTAGCCGGGAGGAGTATCCAAAAATATTATTTTATCGTATGCCGAAAGCATGAGATTGGAGTTGATTTCGGGCGAAACCATAACTCGCGAATAGTTGTTCATGCTCGTGGAATACAAAAATTCGTTGAGAATGTTTTGTGCGTTTACCTCGCTTGCGTGCTCTTTGTAAGTTTGAGCGCAACCCGCAATAATGAGCGTACCGAAAATTTCGTTACCCGCTATCTCCGAGAGTTGCTCGGGCTTATATGAAATAAAATCTTCTTTTTTGCCCATGCCGTAAGAAAGCGTTTTGAGATAATTCGCCTTTGCAACGGAGTCGTTTATATAAAGGTTGTGCGGTATCGCCGCCTTCAAAAAGCCTTTCGCGTTCTCCCTGCCGCCGTAGCGGTTGAGTTGCAATTCGAGTATAAGCTCTTTGTCCCCCTCGCCCATGAGAAACTGATTTTGTTCGTAAAAGTTGAACGCGAGTATTTGCAACCCGTTCTCGAGAGTTACGTTTGTGTGAACGCGATTGTTTTTGCAAGGCGCGATTGAACAGGCGTTCACGGTGGTTTTGAACAGCGGGCTTGCGTTGCTGTTGCCCGACGGCTCTATGCACTCGAGGGCGCGAGCAAGGTTCAAATCGAGCTCGCTTGCCGATATCTCCATATCGTATTCCTGAGTAGGCTCGAATAACGCTTCGTCAAAGTCGCTCAAATAGGCGTTAACGCGCTTTTTGAACTCCGCTATATTCTTTTCCTCTATGGAAAATCCCGCCGCCTGACTGTGCCCGCCGAACTCTACGAGTATATCGCCGACCGAACTCAAAAGTTCGTATATGTTTATGCCGGGAATACTGCGCGAAGTCCCCTTGTAGTAATCGCCCGAATTCACCATTATAAACGCGGGGCGGTGAAAATCGCCCGCGAGCCGCGCGGCGAGTATGCCCGTAATCCCCTTTTCCCATTCGGGATTGCCGAGTATCACTGCGCGGTCGCGCACCAAATCTTCGTATTGCAAATCCGTTATGGCTTCGGCATACAGTTTGTCGCACAGTATTTTGCGGTTGTTGTTGTCGTCGTTAATTTCGTTTATAATAGCGGCAACACGGGAGGTGTCGGGGCTTGTGAGCAATTCGAACGCGCGGAACGCGTCCCCCATTCTGCCCGCGGCGTTAATGCGCGGCGCAATCTTATAAGCTATATCGCCGCTGTGAACGGGATAGGTCAGTTTTTGGTCGTCTATAAGCATTTTCAAGCCGAGATTTTGCCGTTCTTCGAGCTTTTTCAGTCCGAGCTGAACAATCAGTCGGTTTTCGTCGAGAAGCGGCACAAGGTCGGCTACGGTGGCTACGGCGGCAAGGTCTGCGTAGCGCAACGCCTCTTCCAAGCCCCCGAGCGCGTGCACGAGCTTAAATGCCACTCCCGCGCCGCAAAGGTATGAATACGGATATCCGCAGTCGCTCTGCTTGGGATTTACCACTATGCAATCGGGAATAACGTCGGCAACCTCGTGGTGGTCGGTAACTATAACGTCTACTCCGAGGTCCATGGCATACGCAACCTCTTCGCTACCCGAAATTCCGCAGTCGCAAGTCAGAATAAGGTCGGGACAGCACTTGTCTATTATTTCCTCTATGGAGTCTACGTTAAGCCCGTAACCGTCGCCCACGCGGTTGGGGATATGAACGTAAGCCTCCAAGCCGAGCGACGAGAGATACAGCGATAGTATAGACGCCGCGCATATTCCGTCGGCGTCGTAATCGCCGTACACCACTATCTTTTGTTTTTCTTCTATGGCGATTTTAATGCGCTCTACCGCCTCGCTCATTCCTTTCATGAGAAAGGGGTCGTATAAATCGGCGATATCGGGTTGCAAGTATTTACGAACTTTCTCTTCGGTATCCACCCCGCGCAAAACGAGCAATTCGGCGAGTACGGGATGCAAGCCGAAAAGGTCGCTCAAGCTCTTTACCTTTTGCGAGTCGGGAATAGCGTTGTTCTTTTTTACCAAATTGAAATTCATTCGTTTTCCTTATAAAAATAAGCCTCCCAAAGAAGGCTTATTTATCCATTATTTCACGGTTTTATGCAACTGCCGCTTTTTTGCCCTCGGTCTTTTTTTCCTTGTCGGACTTAGGCAACTTGCGCTTGCGGTCTTTCCACATAGCCCAAATAGACGGCGAAATGAATATAGACGAGAAAGTACCGGCAAGCAAACCCGCTATTATGGGAAGAGCAAATACGCGTATGCTCGGCACGCCTATTATCGCAACCATGGCTATAGTGATTAGCGTGGTGATAGACGTGTTGATAGAGCGCATCAACGTTTCTCTTATGGACTGATTTGCTATAAACGTAGCGGTGCTGTTCTTGTAATAGAGCGACTTGGAGTTTTCGCGTATGCGGTCGAATACTATAATCGTGTTGTTTATGGAATAACCGAGTATGGTAATAAGCGCGGCGATAAACGTACTGCTTATTTCTATGTGGAATATAGCCATAAACGAAAACATTATTATAATATCGTGCAACAATGCAACTATTGCCGAAAGTCCGCTCGACACTTCGAACCTGAAAGCGATATAAACGAGCATGAGAACTATTGCAAGCGATATCGCAAGCAACGCGTCGGTGAGCAATTCGCCGCTGACAGTCGCGCTCACGGAGTCGCTTTTGCGCGCCTGCCCCGAATAGCGGTCGTCAATAGTGGCGGCTTTAATAACGTCGGCAACAAAACTTTCGCTCACGCCGCTCGCGGTAAAGGTTATGGATTTGCGGTCGTCGCTGAGCGCAAATCCGCTCGCGCCCGAAACAGCCGCCTTTATGCTTTCCGATTTTTGCTTAAACGTATCGTCTACAAGTCTGAAATCGGAATAAGTAACGGTGTGATTATCTCCCTCCGACGTAACGGCGGGAATTATTTTGAACACCTCTCCGAGAGCTTCCTCTATGGCGGGATTTATCTCGTCGTTCATTCTTGCGTCGTCCGCGTCCGGCGCGGCTTTATACTTAACGTAGAGAGCGGCGGTATCTCCCGAACCCTGTCGCTGAATGTTGGCAACCTTGAGTCCGTAAGAATTGCCGTTTTCGTCTTTAAGCGCCTCTATAATATCGGTTACCTGTTCGGTATAAGTTTGATAAGTGGAGTCCGTGAGTTTGGTTGAAAGACTTACGTTAATGGTGTAACCGCCCGTAAAATCCATGCCGAGATTGAGCGGTTCGCCCGTGGTAACTCCGAATATTACCATTACGGCAATAGCCACGGCAACAATGCACGCGGGTATTATAAACCAAATCTTCTTTTTCTCTACAATCTTGAAATCTTTTTCGAGAAGATTAGATATTTTCATAAGCAGCCTCCCCTTCGAGCGGTTTAACGTCAGTTTGGGCAATATCCTTATCTTCCGAAACGGTCGTTTCCGTTACCTCGCTATCGGTAATTACATTGCCGTCGTTAGCGTTGCCGTCCTGCTCCGCCTCTTTTCCTCTCTTAAGGCTAAACATGCCGGGCTTATCGGGAAGAACAGCCATAAAATATTTAACGAGTTTGCGCGTAACGAGCATGGATGTGAACAGCGAAAGAATTATGCCTACCAAAAGCGTGATTGCAAAACCTCTTATAGAACCCGTACCGAAGATAAGCAACACAACCGCCGCGATTATCGTGGTTACGTTACTGTCTATAATGGCTTTGGTTGCTTTCTTAAAGCCTGCGTGCGACGAGGCGAGCATGGATTTGCCGCCTTTGAACTCGTCGCGTATGCGTTCGTAGATTATTACGTTGGCGTCAACCGCCATGCCTATGCTCAAAATTATGCCCGCAATGCCGGGGAGCGTGAGCTGAACCCACGGGAGCACCGCGAGGAAGAACAACATCAAAACCGAATACAGCAAGAGCGCCATGGATGCAACCGCTCCGAGCATACGGTAACGCCATATAAGGAACGCCATTACGAGCAACAAGCCCACAACGCCCGCTATTATGCCGTAGAACAACGCCTGTTCTCCGAGCGTGGGAGAAACGGTACTATTCTCGAGAAGCGAGAGTTTAACCTCGAACTGACCCGCGGTTATTTGGTCGGCGAGTTCTTGCGCCGCTTCCATATCCGCCATGCCGTCTATAATGGCTTGTCCGTTGGTGATTGCCACGTTTATAGTGGGGTTGGAAATAATTTGGTCCTTGCCGTCCACCGTGGAAACTATAGCCATGGTTTTTCCGATATTTTCGGACGTGGCTTTGGAGAACGCTTCCGTACCCTCTGCGTTGAGCGAAAGAGCAACTACCGCTTTGCCTTCGTAATACTGCGCCGACGCGCTCAAAATATTTCTGCCGGTAAGAATAATATCTCCGCTGAGCGACACGTTGTTTGACGCGTCCACCGTGGAGAGCTGAAATCTAAGCTCGGCGGGTTTTCCTATAATATCGAAAATAGCACCCGGATTGTCTACGTCCGGCACTTCCACTCTCAAACGGTCGCCGCCCTCGCGCACAACCGTAGCTTCGCTGTATCCTCTGCTTGTAAGCAATCTTTCGAGACGGGTTCTCGTTGCGTTCATTCGCGTGTTCATATCGCTGTCGTCGTCTTCGTTTGCTTCGTATACGGCGTATACGCCGCCTTTGAGGTCAAGACCGAGCTTTATCGAACTGCCGAACGACTTAAACGTTGTAAGACCGATGTGAAAAGTGCAAAAGGACAGCACCAAACCTATTATAGTTATCACGCCAATTATAGCTATTTTTATGATTGACGATTTTTTCTTCATTCAGAGCCTCCTGCATGCAATAAAACTATTATATAATAAAACGCAAAGGTTAGTCAAACAAATTCAAAGCGTTTATTGCAAAAACCTGTAAGTATCAGCCTTCGTTCTCCAAGCAGTATGCCGCCAAAGCGCATTCGAGCCTTTTGCGCATAAGCTCGCAAGCCGTTTCGTAAGGCTTTTGAATACTGCCGTTGAAATTCACCGCGTTTGCGGCGCAACCGCCGCTGCAATGATATTTTGCCCAGCAGTCTTTGCACACCGGTTTGTGCGCGAGATTGTTGCCGCAAAACTTTTCGTAAATTTCGGCGTTTATCTCTCCGCCGAAAATACTGCCCATGAGATATTTTTCGTTTCCCACGAACTGATGGCAGGGATAAATCGCGCCCGCGGGCGTTACGGCAACGTACTCCGTGCCCGCTCCGCAACTCGAATAACGCTTGCTTAGGCATGGCGAATTTTTCAAATCCACCATAAAATGGAAAAAGCTGAACCACGTGTCGGGATTTTGCCTGCGCTTTACGTATTCCGCCGCGAGTATTTCGTACTGCTCGCAAAGTCCGCTTATATCCTCTTTGGCGAAAGCGAGCGGATGCCCGTCTGGCAACACCACGGGCTCGAGCGACAGTCTGTCAAAGCCGTAATCGGCAAGAGCGAGAGCGTCGGCGGCGAAATCCTTGTTCAGAGCGGTGAACGTGCCGCGCACGTAATACTGCCCCTCTCCCCGTTTACGCCTAAAAGCCAAAGCGTTTTTGAGAACAACGTCGAAGGAGTCTTTTCCGTTTTGCGTCTTTCGTACTTGATTATGGACGCTTTTTCGTCCGTCTATACTGAGAACCACGTTATACATTTCGCGATTGAGAAAATCGGCTATTTCGTCGGTAAGCCCCACCGCGTTCGTGGTCATGGTAAATCTGAATTTTTTGTTCAGTTTTTTTTCTATTTCGCGCCCGTGTTTAACCGCCGCGTATACCGCGGGCATATTCATAAGCGGCTCGCCGCCGAAAAAGTCCACCTCGAGGTTGCGCCGCGTTCCGCTCTTTTCCGCCAAAAAGTCGAGTGCCTTGCAAGCGGTTTCCGCGCTCATGCTCGCCTTTTCGCCGCAGTATTTGCCTTCGTCGGCAAAACAGTACGCGCAAGCGAGGTTGCAGTTATGGCAAATATTGAGGCACATGGATTTTATCGTGCCGTCGGGCTTTGGCGGAACAAAATCCGTTCCGCGCGAAAACAGCGAGCCCGCTTTAATAAGCTCGTTTATTTCTTGCGCTTCTTCGGGATAAATTTTGCTTAAACGCGAAAACTCCCCGAGGTTCATTTCGCCGTTCGGAGAGTTGATAGCGTCTATAAATTTTCGCGTGTTTTCGTCTATGCCGCACAAAGTGCCGCTTTCTACGTCGAGCAGGAAATTCCGCCCGAGACAAGTAAAGGTATGAACCATCTTACGTAAATTTACTTATTATCCTCTTTCTGAATTCTGTCTATTTTTCTTTCGCACGACTGATTGCCCACGGTGCAACTCGTTTTGCACGCCGACTGACAACTTGCCTGACATTCGCCGCAACCCGTGCCGGCTCCGCATTCAACGGTTTTCTCGGCTATAACTTTAATGTGCTTCATTGTAATATCCTCCGAATAAAAACTTACTCTTCGATTATACAAAATTACGCGAATAAAATCAAGTGTTTTAACGCTGTTTTTTCAATCCCGCGAGAATGCCGCTCACCATACCGGTTATACTGCCGAGAGCCACGTCGTTCAATATGCCCAAGCCGAACGAAAATTCGCCGTCGAGAAGCGAAAATATTACAAACGACAACGCGATATAAAGAATACCTATCACAATGCCTTTAAGCCACGAGTTGTGTTTGCTCTTAATGGCGATTAAACAGCCGAGCAATATGCTTACGCCCTTTATTACCTGATTGATAATGGGAATTGCGCCGTTACCGAGATTGAACAGCTTGATTACGAGCGCGGCGAGCAACACCGACACGAGCGACAGTATCACGGCTATTATGAGAGCCTTGACCGTTTCGAATATCGCCGTGCCTTTTTTTACTTCGTTTTCCATACAAAAACCTCCGCATACAGATACTAATGTATATGCGGAGGTTCGCTTTTTTATTACGGCTTGTCTTTATTATTTTTTGGCGGTTTTCTTTTTTGCCGCCGCGGGTTCGCTCGGCTCTGCGGTAGCCGCCTGTTCTTTTTCGGCTTCTTCCGAAACGGGCGTTTCTTCCTCCGCTTTTGGAGCGTCGGCTACGTCTTCAATAACCTTCTCCTCTACGGGCTCTTCTTTGGGAAGCTCTTCGAACGGCTGTGCCGCGGGCGCAACCGCGGGCGCGTCCACCTTGCTGAGCACCTGATAAACAGCCTGAATATCGAACACCATAGTGCACTTATTATCGCCTACGCCGGTTTCCACAACCATCTCTTTGTCAACGGGGCTGATATCTTTGATTTCTTTGATAGTTCCCACTATTCCGCCCACTGTCTTTATAACGTCGCCCGGGCGCAGCGAGGAGTGCAAATCGTTGATTGCTTTGTTTCTGCGCTTGTTGGTGAACATGGGCAGAACTATAAGTACGCCCACCATAACTACGAGCAACACAATCATTATAATCGTTTGCGGCTCAACCTTACCGACTAAAAAGTTAAACATTATTTACGGTTTCTCCTAATAACTCAATGAAACTATCTTAACATAATTTACGGATTAAAGCAAGCGATTTGTATTGAAAATTTTATCACAACGTCAACATCTTCCGCTCACTTCGCAGTTATCTTCACGTTTTGCGTCGAATATGCGCACAAGACGGTCGCACAGTCTTTTATCGGTGAAATGCCCGTAAAGTCTAAGCTCGAGCGGCGCGATATCTATAAGATACAGCATGAGCTGTTCCGTGCCCACTATATTGTATTCGAAATCGCTTTCGGGCAAATGCCCGCTTACGTTGTATTTATTGTCTTTTTGCGTTACGTCAAGCCGCATTATTTTGGGGTTTACCGCGCTAATCAAAAAACGAATGAGTTCGTTTAGCGTGTCCTCGTCCAACAAAAAAGGCGCGTTGCTCACGGCAAGCTCGGATATCTCTTCCCAATGCTTGCGCAGTTCCCGTAATCTGAAATAGTAAATTCCGTCGAGCGACATTCCGTTGCGCATTATAAGCCCGTCTTTTATCAAGTCGCGTTCGTTCTCCCTGTCAAACGCCACAAGGGTATGAATTAAAAGATTATATGACGGCGCGTCCATAGGCAACTTTATGGAACTCGTGAGAAAGTCGTGCTTAACCACGGTGGCATACATATCGGTTAAACAATCCCGTATCTCTGATATAAGCCCGTTTTTATTGCGGGTTTCGCACGCCGCGGCTATAACCGTTCTGTCGTTCTTCTTTACGGCGGCGTAGATACCGCCCGCCTTTTTTACTCTTATCGCAAAAACTTCTTCGATTGTTTCGAACCACTTTTCGTGCTCGTTTGCTATACTGAAACCGAATTGAAACATCTCTTCTTTTTTCCTCTCTGCATATTTTATGCAGTGCTTCCGTTTTTAAGCGCGAAAATTTTGTAAATAAATGTTTCAATTTAAGAAAAAAAATTTTGAAAAGTCTATTAAAATCCCTTGCTTTTTATTTTAATATTTGGTATAGTATATAAGCATCAAGCATGTGGGACTTGGGAGCTTAGCTCAGTTGGGAGAGCATCTGCCTTACAAGCAGAGGGTCACAGGTTCGAGCCCTGTAGCTCCCACCATGCGGAAGTGGCTCAGTGGTAGAGCGTTGCCTTGCCAAGGCAAATGTCGCGAGTTCGAATCTCGTCTTCCGCTCCAAATTTAATTCACGGTCCTTACGTGCCGCGCATATAATAATATCATGGCACCATAGCCAAGCGGTAAGGCAGGGGCCTGCAAAGCCCTTACCCCCGGTCCGAGTCCGGGTGGTGCCTCCAATCAGCCCATTACCCGCGGCATGCACCGTGATTATCATGGGCTTTTTTATTTGCCCGAGTGGCGGAACAGGCAGACGCCCGGGACTTAAAATCCCGTGATGGCAACATCGTACCGGTTCGAGTCCGGTCTCGGGCACCAAATATAATGTAAGTCGAACCGTTCGGCTTACGTTATTTTTTTATTACCCGCAAGGAGTGAGATTGAAATGCAAATACGCAAAATGAATATATCCGATAAAAAAGAAGTACTCGCAATGATGAGCGAATTTTACGCTTCCCCCGCTCTGTTGCACCATTCCCCCGCCCACATACTCGAAAAAGATTTCGACGATTGCGTAAGCGATTTACCCTTTGCGGAAGGCTACGTGTTTATTAAAGGCGACCGAATCGCGGGCTATTCCATTATCTCCAAAGGCTATTCCACCGAATACGGCGGCATAAGCATAATGATAGAAGATTTGTTTGTTAAAAGCGAATATCGCGGGCAAGGCATAGGCAAGCAATTTTTCGACTACATAGAAAAAGCGTACCGCGATATTGCGGTACGCATAAGGCTCGAAGTAGAACCCGCAAATTTCGGAGCTATAAAATTATACGAAAAATGCGGTTACGAAAATTTGCCTTATAAGCAAATGACCAAAGAACTTTTATAATTCTTTACTTATCTACTCTTCCGCCGAGGTTTCTTCGGCGTATTCCCCTTCCTCTTGCGGATATTCGTCGGCATAATCCTCCTCGGGTTGTTCTTCCTCTTGAGGGGGCGCGATAAACACGGCGTTCAGATTTTCCACGAACGGGCGCAACACCTCGTTGCAAAAGCGGTCGAGTTCGGCGTTGGCGTCGGTGTCGGTATAAAAAGTGTGCAACAGGTTCTCGAGATTGAGTTTACCCGTATCTATCGCAAAAAGCATGCAAAACGCGAATTTTATCTGCTCGTCTGGGTCTTCGGGCATATCTATATACGGGCGCGAGTATTCGTCGCGGAACTGACGTCCTCTGAACTCCTCCACAAAGTTGTATCCCTGCGTGGTTTCCGCCATAAAATCATACAGCGGACGCGACCCCGCAACCGTTTGCAAAAGTTTGGAAAGCTTTCCCATTACTATTATGTAACTTGCCGTCATCATATCGGCGGCGGCGGAATTAAAAGCCTTGAGCGACTTACTCAAATCGGTTTCCATTGCCGCGAATACTTGTTGTCTGTCCATGCTATAGTTCCCTTTTTATATGCTATAGTATAATTTTACCACATTATAACGCCGCGCACAAGCACTTTTTTGAAAATATTTTGTAAAAACGATTGCCTTTTTCGCGGATTTCGTTTATACTGAGATTAAGCAAATAAAATTTTGTAGGAGGACTGTCTGTGAAATCCCTGAAAGTGTCTTTAAGTATGGCGGAAAGCGTCAAAAACTTTGTAAACGTTGTGAGCAAGTACCCTTACGATATAGATTTGCGTAGCGGCCGTTTCGTAATAGACGCGAAATCGTTGCTCGGCATCTTCAGTCTCGACCTTTCCAAACCCATCGTACTCGAGATATACAGCGACAAGTGCGACGACCTTGTATCCGAACTTGCGCCCTTTATAGTAAAGTAACCTGTTAAAAAGCAAAGCCGCTCTTTCGGGCGGCTTTTTTATTTGTTTTTTAGCGTAAAACGCTTGCATTATTTATATATACTGTGATATAATAACAAAGCTGTCGAAACAAACGGCTGTGCCACCATAGTCTAGAGGTTAGGACGTTGGCCTCTCACGCCGAAGTCTGGGGTTCAATTCCCCATGGTGGTGCCAAAACCCTCCCTGCAATAGCAGGGAGGGTTTTTCATTACGCGGTATCAATCTTTAATATTATTTATCGTTTAAGCAAGCGATGCCCGGCAATACTTTGCCTTCGAACAATTCGAGCGACGCGCCGCCGCCAGTGGAAATGTGCGTTACCTTATCGGCAAAACCGAGTTGCTGAACGGCCGCCGCGCTGTCGCCGCCGCCGATTATGGTAGTGCATTTGCCGTACACGTCGGCAAGAGCCTGCGCAACCGCAATCGTGCCCTTTGCGAGCGTGGGATTTTCGAACACGCCCATAGGTCCGTTCCATATTACCGCTTTCGCGCTCTTTACTTTGTCGGCGTAGAGCTTGCGGGTTTTTTCGCCTATATCCATGCCCATCTTATCGGCGGGGATTTTATCCGACGGAACGATTTCGGTTTCTATCGCGCCGTCTATGGGCTCGGGGAAATGAGTGGTAACAACGGTGTCTATGGGAAGCAACAATTCCTTGCCCGCCTTTGCCGCCTTTTCCATCATATCTTTGCAGTACTGTATCTTTTCTTCGTCGAGAAGCGACTGCCCCACCTCGTAGCCTTTGGCTTTCAAGAACGTATAAGCCATTCCGCCGCCAATAATGAGAGTGTCGCACTTGTCGAGAAGGTTGGATATCACGTTGAGTTTATCGGCAACTTTCGCTCCGCCGAGAATAGCCACGAACGGGCGCGGCGGGTTTTCGAGCGTAGCCGCCATTACCTCGAGCTCCTTTTCTATAAGGAAGCCGCATACGGCGGTTTTAACAATACCGTATTCCACTATAGCCGCGGTGGAAGCATGGCTGCGGTGAGCCGTGCCGAACGCGTCGTTTACGAATATTTCCGCGTCGTATGCGAGAGCTTTGCAGAAATTCTCTTCCTTGCCCTCTTCTTCCCAATGGAAACGAAGATTTTCCAAAAGCACAGCCTCGCCGTTCTTGAGCGCGTCGCGCTTTGCCTTAGCGTCTGCCCCCACAACGTCGGAAGCAAAAGCCACTTTGCCGCCGAGCAACTCGTTGAGCCGCTTTGCCACGGGCGCAAGAGTGAGTTTTTTGGGTTCGTCCTTTTTGGCTTTTTCTATAATAGCCTCTTTCGTGGTTTCGCCCGCTTCAACCTTTTTCTTGTCTTTCTTATTGAGCTTTACCTCGTCCGAAAATATGGAATGAGGTTTGCCCATGTGCGAGCAAAGAGTTACCTTCGCGCCGTTGTCGAGAAGGTATTTAATGGTGGGCAACGCGCCGTTAATTCTGTTTTCGTCGGTTATTGCTCCGTCTTTCATGGGTACGTTGAAATCGCAACGCACAAGCACCTTTTTACCCTTTACGTCAACGTCCTTTACGCTTTTCTTGTTCATTATTATCTCCTTTTTCGGTTTATTTTTTGATTTTTACCATTATATCGGCTATGTACTCGTAAGATTGCCGCAATTCGTCCAAAGTTCGGAAATCTTCGGAATACGCCTCTATCATCAATCTCATGTTCGGATACTCTCTGTCTATCTCGCGCAAAATCTTTTCGAAATCTATTTTGCCCTTTCCCGGCAACGCCGTAGAGCCGTCTTTGCAAACGTCGCACAGGTGCACCGTGGAAATTCGCCCGCGCATGGCTTCTATGTATTTGAGCGGCTCTCTGCCCGCAAGCACAGCCTGCTTAACATCGAGCGTGGCATACAAATCGGGACACCTCGGCAACAGCTGCGAAAAATATTCGGGTTCGCTCGCGTAAGTCCAGTGCACGTTCTCGTAACTCAAGTTTACGCCGTAGCTCTGCGCTATATCGGTAAGACGGTTTATTTGCTCGGCAAGTTTGTCGTAATCGTAGTCGTACTTGCGGTTTTTGAGTCTTACAGGACCGTGAAAGGTGTAGTATTTCGCTCCGAGAATAAACGCGGCGCAACACACTTTGCGAAAAATGCTTTCGGCGTCGGCACGCACGCGGGGATTTGGATTGAAAAGCTGCGGCTCGAACTGCGTTCCGAGGCAGTGCACCGAATGTGCTTTAATTCCGCACAGCCGCGGCACGAGCGAGTCCGCAAACGGCTTTTCGTACTCCGAAAAGGTGTTGAGAAACACCTCGGCGGTATCCGCTCCCAGCCGTCGCAATATCTCGAAAGAGTCTTCGGTAACTGCGCGCCCGAATAAAGATGCGGTTGAAATTCCGAGTATCATTCGCTATATTATATAATCTTTTTTGTGTACTGCGGCGTTGACTTCTTCGAGTTTTGCCTCGTAACCGCTTCTGCCGAGCATAGCGAACGTAGCCTTTTTCCCCTCTTCCACGCCGGGCTGATTGAACGTGTCTATATTGAGCATCGCGCCCGCAAACGCAGTTTGATACATAAAGTACATCAAAAGCTCGCCTACCGTTTGCTCGTTGACCGACGGCAGATAGATTGTAAAGTTCATGCGGTTTGCTTTCTTGAGAGCGAACTCGGTAGCCTTGCGCTCTGCGTTTATAAGCTCGTTGAGAGTGTGACCTTTGAGGAAATCGCACGCGTTGACGGTCTTGTCGTCTGATATAACAACGGTTGTGCGGAAATCTTCCACCGCAAGGAAGGTAACGACTTTATCGAACGGACCTTCGGTATACAACTGCACCTGACTGTGCTGGTCGGTTACGCCCAAAGCCTTTGCGGGAGTCTGCCCCACGTGCACCGTTTTGCCGTTGAGGTTTTCGGCTTTGCCCAAACTTTCCGCCCAAAGTTGGCAGTAAAAGTCCGCCATAAACTTAAGGCTGTCGGCATACGGCATCAAAACGCTTATGTTCTTGCCGTTCTCCATAGCCTTTACCTGCAAAAACGCCGTTAAAAGCGCGGGATTTTTCTTTACGTCCCGTTCTTCCGCCGACTTAGCCGCTTCCGCCGCGCCTTTAAGCATGGCTTTAACGTCAAGTCCGAGAGCCGCAAACGCCACGAGTCCCACGGGGCTGAGCACCGAAAAACGGCCGCCCACGCCTTTGCCCACGCCGTAAATCTTAAATCCTTCCGCTTGAGCCACGTTGTAGAGCGTGCCCTTGCCTATGGTGGTAGTTACTATGATATGCTTTTTGGCTTCTTCCTCTCCGAGTTCCTTTTTGAGCGCGGAGTAAAGAATAAGGAACTGACTGAGCGTTTCGCTCGTTTCGCCGCTCTTTGTAATCACGTTGAAATAAGCCGTTTTGAGGTCGAGCACGTCGAGAAGGCTCGCCATACGCTCGGGGTCTACGTTATCCTCAACGTAAAGTTTGGGAGCGTTGCGCTTTTCTTTGGGCAACTCGTTGTGGTGCAAATGGAGCAACGCGCTTGCAACGCTGAGCGGACCGAGCGCACTGCCGCCTATTCCGAGTATAACGAAACTTTCCGCTTTCTTGCCTATAGCTCCGCAATAAGATATAAGTTCGTCGATTTCGCTCTCGGGCGCAAACGGCAAATCGCACCATTCCTGCCAACCTTTGCCGCGATTGTCGAGCACGGTTTTTCGGGCGGCTTCTATCATGGCCGCGTTCTTATCGAACTCTTTGGGCAAAATACCTTCTTTGCCGATTGCCTCTTGCATCATGTTGTTGTAGTCGAACTTGAGATACATTTTATATTACAGTCCTCCGATAATTTCGATTAAATATATTATACTCCTTTCCTTTGCGAAAGACAAGAAAAAAGAGCCTTAATTCAGACTCTTTTTTGTCATGCCTTTTTACACTTTTACACTATTGCAACGCTTCTATAAGACCGTAATCCCCGTCGCGGCGTTTATACAATACGTTCACGTTCTTTGTTGCTTTATTGCTGAAAACGTAAAAGCTGTGACCTACAAGCTCGAGTTCCTCTATGGCGTCGTCCACCGTCATGGGAGTAAGCTCGTAAGACTTACTGCGCACAACGCCGTGTTGCGAGTCCTCTTTATCCGCAAGCGGCACGCTCGACGCGTCGAGTTCTTTAATTCTCACTTTTTTGGATTTGGTAACGAGTTTGGTGCGGTGCTTTATTATCTGCTTTTCGAGCTTGGGCAACGCGATATCTATATTATCGTACATATTGTCGCCCGACACTTCGGCACGCATAACCGAACTGTCGAGCACTATGGTAAGCTCCAAAGTTTCGACGTCGTTTGCTTTTTTAAGCAATATCTTCACCTTGGTGTCGTCCTCGAAAAATTTGTCGAGCCGCTCCACCTTTTTGGTGATAACGTCTTTGAGTTTTTCGCTCGGGTTGTAATTCTTGGTCAAAAATTCGATTCTCATTCTAAGTCCCTCCCGGTAAGTTAGTGGCACTGTTCGCACCTTGTTTACAGTATATCACATATTAACCGTCTTGTAAATAGGGTTTTGAAAATTTAATGTAAATAATTTCAAGTTTTTGCAATGCGATTATATCAAATCAATACTATGCGTGATATACTACCGTATTTTCACCTGTCCATCCACAATATCTACGGTAATTACCGAGTTATCCCGCACGCTTCCGTCAAGCAAAGCTTCGGCAATGTTGTCCTCCACGTACTGTTCTATCACTCTGCGGAGCGGGCGTGCGCCGTACTCGGGGTCGTAGCCGCGGTTTACTATAAAGTCCGTCGCCGCGTCGGTAAGCTTGAGAGTTATTCCGCGCTCGGAAAGCGACTTTTGCACCTTTGCGAGCATTATATCCGCAATTTTGGCTATATCCTGCTTGCCGAGGTGGTGGAATATGCTCACAACGTCTATACGGTTGAGGAATTCGGGCTTAAAGTGCCGCTTGAGCGCGTCGGTGAGAATTTCTTCCGTGCGCTTTTCGTCGGGAGCTTCGGTGCTCTGCGACGAAAATCCCAAACTGCGACTTGTCTGCTTTAAGTCGGCAACACCCGCGTTGCTCGTCATTATTATTATGGTATTCTTAAAACTTACCACTCTGCCTTGGCTGTCGGTCATCCTGCCGTCGTCGAGCATTTGAAGGAGAGCGTTGTATACGTCGGGATGCGCCTTTTCTATCTCGTCGAACAGTACAACCGAATACGGTCTTCTGCGCACCTGCTCGGTAAGCTGTCCGCCGTCGTCGAAACCTACGTATCCCGGAGGCGCGCCTATGAGTTTGCTCACCGAATGAGCTTCCATGTATTCGGACATATCCAACCTGATTACGGCGTTCTCGTCGTCGAACATAGCTTCGCCGAGAGCTTTGGTAAGTTCGGTTTTGCCCACGCCCGTAGGACCGAGGAACAAAAACGTACCTATAGGGCGGTTGGCGTCTTTCAAGCCCGCGCGAGCACGCCTTATCGCCTTCGCCACGCTCACAACGGCGGCGTCTTGACCTATTACTCGCTTGTGCAATATCTCTTCGAGATTTACAAGCCGTTGCGTTTCGGTTTCGGTTAGTTTGGTTACCGGTATTTTGGTCCACTTGCTCACAACCTCGGCTATTTCCTCGGGACCTATTTCGTCGCCGACGCGCTCCGAGTTTTTGCTCCAATCGAGTTTTTTGCGCTCTATCTTGGCTTCGAGTTCTTTTCTGCGGTCGCGAAGTTCTCCCGCCTTTTTGTAGTCCTCGTGATTGAGAGCTTCCTGCTTGAGCTTATCGAGATTGCGCACCTCGTCTTCCATTTCTTTCAAGCCGTCGGGCACGGTGTTTTTGCCCACTTTGGCTTTGCTCATAGCTTCGTCTATAAGGTCTATCGCCTTATCGGGCAAAAACCTGTCGGTTATATATCTGTCGCTGAGTTTAGCCGCCGCAACGAGAGCTTCGTCGGATATCTTGATTTTATGAAACGCTTCGTAGTTGTCGCGTATGCCGCGAAGTATTTCTATGGTGTCGTCCACTCCCGGCGGAGCTACTATTATGGGCTGAAATCTGCGTTCGAGAGCTTTGTCGGTTTCTATGAACTTGCGGTACTCGTCGGTTGTGGTTGCACCTATGGTCTGCATTTCGCCGCGGGCAAGATAGGGCTTGAGAATATCGGCGGGAGAAACCTCTCCTTCCTTGCTCCCCGCCTGCGCGAGCGTGTGCAACTCGTCTATGAACACTATTATGTTCTGTTGCGACTTTATAAGGTCTATCGCGTTTTTGAGTTTTTCCTCGAGTGCACCGCGATACTTAGTGCCCGCCATAAGCGAACCGAGGTCGAGACTGAACACTATTTTGTTTTTGAGCAGCTCGGGTACGTTGCCTTCAACAATGGCTTTGCTAAGCCCCTCCACAACCGCGCTTTTGCCCACGCCGGGCTCGCCTATAAGCACGGGATTGTTTTTGGTCTTGCGGCAGAGGATTTGAATTATGCGCTCGATTTCCTCTTTTCTGCCTATTACGGGGTCTATCTTGTGCTCTCGCGCCCTCTGCGTAAGGTCTATGCCGAGGTCGGAAAGTTGCGCGGGAAGAGCGTTGCCGCCGCTCGCCGACGTTCCCGCCGCATCGGTGCGCCCGCCCCCGATTGCCTCTTGCAACTTTTCGAGAATACCGCCTATATTCATGGTGCTTATGCTCGCCAAAATCGAATAGGCAAACGAAGTGGGGTCTTGAAGCATACAGAACAAAAAGTGTTCCGTGCCCACAAAAGTGCCGCCGTTACTTTGGCTCAACCTTTGCGCTATCATAAAAGTTTGCTTTACGCGCGGCGTAAGGTCTACGTCGGGTTGAGAAACGTGGTCGGACTCCTCGAAAATCTTTTCGAGCGTTTCGGGGCGCAATCCGCCTTTGAGCAAAAGCTGACCCGCAAGACTGCCCTCGGTGGTAACAAGACCGTAAAGCATGTGCTCGGTCCCTATTACGGGATTGCTGTAACGCATAGCCGCGTCGTGCGCCGAATCCACCGCCTTTTTCATATTTTCGGAAACGGGAAAAGTCATAATTAAATACCTCCTTATCTTTTACAAATGCTTTTGAGCGTTTTTGCCACGTAAGCCGCGCGGAATATATCGCGCTCTTCTTCGCCCAGCTTTTTGCCGCTCAAATTGAGTATGTTTGCGGGCTGTGCGTCGGTAACGAGTTTCTCGAATTTTTGAGAGTCGGAAACTTTGATAAGCCCGTAGTACGCGCCGAGTTTCACCATGGCAAAAAGTTTCATAAACTCTTTGCTGTCGAGCGTATATGCGTGACATAGTATACCAAATGAGCGCAAAATGCGGTCTTTGAGCGCGGTTTCGCCCGCTTTATACAGCTCGTCACGCGCTTTCAGCTCGGTGTCGGCTATATGTCCTATCGAAGCCTGCACCGACGAAAGAATATCTTGCTCGGATACGCCGAGCGTTTTTTGGTTGGAAATCTGATACAGATAGCCGTCGGTTTCGCTACCCTCTCCGTACACGCCGCGAATAGTCATGTTGAGCCTTGCAACCGCACCCACGCACTGTTCGAGATTGTGCGTTATGCTCAGTCCCGGAAGAAACATCATTGCCGAAGCTCTCATTCCCGTGCCTATGTTGGTGGGGCAACTCGTGAGATATCCGAGTTTGGGGTCGTAAGCGAATTTGACCGCTTTGGAAATATCGTCGTCCACTCCGTTTATCTTGCGGTACGCCTCGGGCAAATTGAAACCTTGCAAAATACACTGTGCGCGTATGTGGTCTTCCTCGCCCACCATTACGCTCACCGTTTCGCTGTCGTTTATTATAGCCGCGCCGTATTTCTTGTTGTCCAAAAGGTCGCTGCTTATAAGATGCTTTTCTCTGAGCACCTCGCCGTCTATATCGCCGAGCGTTTCCATGCGGTAAAGCGCGTATTCCTCGTTGCCGTAGGCGTCGTCGGCGTTTTCGTCAGAACGCCGCTTGTTTACCGCTTCGTACACTTTGCGCACAAGCAACAACGCCCTGTCGTCGTTCAGTTTATGCGGATACGGCAACCCCTCCGCATTGCGGGCAAGACGAACTCTGCTCGTAACCACAACGTCGTTATAATTTCCGCTCATTATATTATTCTCCCTTGAGTTGTCTCATTCTGTCGCGTATTATGCTCGCTTGCTCGTATTCTTCAAGCTCTATCGCCTTTTCGAGTTCCTTTTTGAGCCGCTCGTACTCGGTGCTCACGCTGTTTTCCACGCCGCTTGCAACTTTGCCCACATGGCTCGCGTCGCCGCTTTGCATCCTACGTATTACAGGCATAATAATGGGTGCGAACTCTCTGTAGCAGTCGCTACACCCCACAAAACCGCTCTCTAAGAACTCGTCGCCCGTAGTTCCGCACGATTTGCAAATATATTCTTCGCGCTTAGGCAACCGCGGCTCGGCAAAGAAATCGCCGAACCCGCCGAACAAACTGCCCAGCCCCGACATTTTCATGATACTGCCGCCGTACTTTTTCTGACATTCCGAGCACAAATGCCGCTCGTTGGTAACTCCGTTTATCTTTTCTATCGAATGGAAAGTAGCCTTGTTCTTTCCGCATTCGTCGCATAACATAACCGATTATCTCCTTTCATTTATTTAGACAAACCGCTTTCCGTCAAACCCGTCGCGGTCGTATTCCGTCGTCGTTCATTTTCAAAAGATACAAAAGAACCGATTTCATTATTCCCGCACGCAATCCGTCTTTGGCTATTCCCGGCGCAACGAGCGATTTATCGGCAAGAGCTATTTTCAGTACCTGCGCCGTCTCGCGCGAAAGCAGTCTTTCCGCCTCCATTCTGTCGGTAATCTGACAAGCGCGGTGATAGTCAAGCCCATCTGCAATAGTCTGCCCTATGAGTTCCTCGAGCATTTCATGCGGAGGCTGACTAATGCGCACCACGGTTATAGACCCGCCGCCGCCCCTGCGCGACTCCACCGTGTATCCGCGCTCGGGCGTAAAACGCGTGCTAAGCACATAGTTTATCTGACTCGGCGCACACGAGAAATAGTTTGCAAGCTCGTTTCTGCTGATACTCAAAGTATCGTCGTCGCCGAGCGTGTCGAGCAAAAACGCTTCGATTATATCGCTTATATTCGCCATGACTCTCTCCTCCTCGGTCTTTTGCCTTTCGCTACTATATTTCCCCGAAAGGTAAACGGTCATACGCCAAAGTTTGACTTTCTTTGACCTTTGACTTTTGACCCTATTATAATACCCCTCGACGGATTTGTCAAGGGGTTTTGATAAAATTTACAAAATATTTTTTCGCGCCCTTTTACTCGATACAACGGCGAGCAAACACACTGCGGCTACAAAGCCCCGATAAACTCCGCCGCCGTCATTAAGATATCCGCCGCAACCGCCGCGATTGCCTTTATCCGAGCTTTCGCCCTCTAAGCTTTCGTTATCTACGATTTTCCCTTCCGCGATAAACGATTTTTCGCAATAATACGAATTACTCATTTCTCCGTAAGCGAAATACGTTACGGTGTATTTTCCCGCACTCTCGATAACGTAACCGTTTAAGTCGTCCGGCGATTGAGCCAAGCGGTAACTTTCGCCCGTTCCTTCGGTACAATACAACACGTCGCCGTTTTCGTCTTTCAACTGCTTTATATAGCGAACGCTTTCCATACCGTCAAACCGTTCCGAAATTTCCAAACCGTTAAAAACGAACCTGTCGCCTACGTTTATGCCCGCATACTCCTGCGAAACAGTAAAACGCTCGTCAAACAACTGCGTATTTACTGTGTTGCGCTCACTCACCGTCACGGTTCTCGAAAGCACGCAACGGTTGCCGTCGGCGTCAAACATTTGATACCAAACGGTATACGTTCCCGTTTTTTTCAATACATAATCGCCGGCGTTCTCGGCTGTTACCGCGGTGCGATACCGTTCGCCGTAACCCGAAACCTCGTAAACTTTTATTCCGCTCGGGTCTATAAGAGTTTTTACGTAACGATTCAGTGGTTTGGCTTGCTCGGTATTATCCTCTTCGCTATCTATAACCAAAACTCCGAACCTAAATAAATCGCCGCGATACACGCTATTCGGACAACTTTCTATAAACGAGAAGTCGGGTATGGATTTATCGTTTGCAAGCGCGTTTTCAAAAACGCCGAACGAGGACGAAAAGGACAAAAAGTATGCAATCGTTAAAACAACGAAAACCGCCAACGCAAGCAAAGTATTATTAACTGCTTTTTTTCTTAACATATAATTTTTATCCTCGGTAATTTTACAAATATTTACTTTTCGAACTTTTCTATTTGTACGCCCGCCTCGCCTAAGAGTTGCAAAGAAAATTCGTCGGGATATCCTTCGCGGTAAACTATGCGCTTTATGCCGCTGTTTATTATCATTTTAGCGCAAATAACGCAAGGTTGGTGCGTGCAGTACAAAGTCGCGCCGTCTACGCTAAGCCCCAGCCTTGCCGCCTGAATTATGGCGTTTTGCTCCGCGTGAGTTGCGTAGCACACCTCGTGCCGCGTGCCCGACGGAATACCGAGCTCGCGCCTGAGGCACACTCCGCGCTCCTTGCAACTCTTTACCCCGCTGCTTGCGCCGTTATATCCCGTTGTGAGTATGCGCTTATTTAGAGCGATAACCGCGCCCACCTGCCTGTTTTCCTGAAAGCAACTCGACCACGAGGCAACGAGGTCGGCAACCTCCATAAATCTATTGTCCCATTTATCCATGATATGTTTTTCTCTCCGTACCTTTTTACCTATTATATAACATAAGCCCAAAGTTCGCAAGCAATTTCGCGTACCTCGCCCCCCCCTATTGCCGCAAAAATACTCGCGTTAAAATTTTTTTACAAAAGCCGTAAAATTTTCTTGACAAACGCAATTGGCGGCGTTATAATATTTTCTAAGTCAAAGGTCAAAGAAAGTCAAAGTTAAAAACGTTTGACTTTTCAAAAACTTTTTGCAAACACTTGCTATTTTTTGACTTTTACGCTATTATATTTAAGTCCAATAAGTTAATAATCTATTCAGGAGGATATAACTATGAAAATCAGACCTTTGTTCGACCGGATTGTAATAGAACCGATTGACAGCGAAGAGAAAACCAAAAGCGGCATAGTGCTTTTGGCGAAAGACCAGGAGAAGCCCCAAATGGCAAAGGTAGTTGCCGTAGGCCCCGGCGGAAACGTGGACGGCAAAGACGTTGTAATGGAGCTTAAAGTCGGCGATAAAGTGCTTTACTCCAAGTACGCCGGCAGCGAATTCAAAATCGACGGCAAAGACGTTACCATAATGCGCCAGAGCGACGTGCTTGCCGTAGTGGAATAAAAAATTATCGGAGGACAAACTATCATGGCTAAACAAATCAAAACCGGAGAAGAAGCACGCAAGGCACTCGAAGCCGGCGTAAACGCTCTCGCAAACACCGTAAAAATCACGCTCGGACCTAAGGGCAGAAACGTTGTGCTCGGCAAAAAGTACGGCGCACCCCTTATCACCAACGACGGCGTAACAATCGCCAAAGAAATCGAACTCGCAGACCAATTCGAGAACATGGGCGCGCAACTCGTGCGCGAAGTCAGCACCAAAACCAACGACGTTGCGGGCGACGGCACCACCACGGCGTGCGTGCTCGCTCAAGCCATAATCCGCGAAGGACTCAAGAACGTAGCGGCGGGCGCAAATCCCATGATACTTAAAAAAGGCATAGCTTCCGCCACCGCGGTTGCCGTTGACCACTTAAAGACCATTTCCAAAACGGTTGAGTCCGAAAAGGAAATCAAGCAGGTTGCGAGCATTTCGGCAAGCGACGAAACGGTTGGCGCACTCATTGCCGAGGCAATGCAAAAAGTGGGCAAAGACGGAGTTATCACCGTTGAAGAAAGCAAGACCATGGACACCAACCTTTCCATAGTGGAAGGCATGCAATTCGACCGCGGTTACGCTTCGGCTTACATGGTTACCGACCAAGACAAAATGGAAGCCGTGCTCGAAAACCCCATGATACTCATTACCGACCGCAAAATCAGCACCATTCAGGAGATACTCCCCGTTCTCGAGCAGATAGTAAATCAGGGTGCAAAACTACTCATAATCGCCGACGATATCGAAAGCGAACCCCTCGCCACCCTCGTTGTGAACAAACTTCGCGGCACGTTCAACTGCGTAGCCGTTAAAGCTCCCGGTTTCGGCGACCGCAGAAAGGAAATGCTCAAAGATATAGCCGTTCTCACCGGCGGCACGGTAATAAGCGAAGAAACGGGACTCGAATTCAAAGACGTTACCCTCAACATGCTCGGCAAAGCAAAGCAAGTTAAGGTTGACAAAGAAAACACCACCATCGTGGAAGGCAACGGCAACGGCGCGGACATCAAAGCCCGCATCAAGTCGATACGCGCTCAGATGGACACCACCACCTCCGATTACGACAAAGAAAAGCTCGCCGAGCGTCTTGCAAAACTCGCGGGCGGCGTAGCCGTAATCAACGTGGGCGCGGCAACCGAAGTGGAAATGAAAGAAAAGAAACTCCGCATAGAAGACGCTCTCGCGGCTACTCGCGCGGCAGTCGAAGAAGGCATGGTGCCCGGCGGCGGCGTTGCCCTGCTCGGTGCAGTTCCCGCAATCGCAAAACACGTCGAAACCCTTTCGGGCGACGAAAAGACGGGCGCGAACATTGTGCTCAAAGCACTCGAAGAGCCTATCCGTCAGATAGCGCACAACGCAGGCGTAGACGGCGGCGTTGTGGTAAACACCATTCTTTCGTCCAAAAAAGCCAACTACGGCTACGACGCTCTCAAAGACGAATACTGCGACGTTGTGGTTAAAGGCATAATCGACCCCACCAAGGTTACCCGCTCCGCTCTTCAAAACGCGGCAAGCGTTGCGGCAACCTTCCTCACCACCGAAAGCGTTGTTGCCGATATTCCCGAACCCGAGCCGGCAGCTCCCGCAGGCGGCGGAATGGGCGGAATGTACTAAAAAATTAAATGAAAGGGCGTCCCGTATGGGCGTCCTTTTTTATTTGTTTTTCAAATATACGTTTTTGCGAAGCGTCGGGATTTGTAAAATCTTTACAAAAAGAAAATTTGCGGATACCGTATAATAATCGCACGGCATACTCAATCTATAAGTACAAGGCAACGGTCTGTTACAAAATTTTTTCCGATTGTTTACAACCGATAAAACGACTCCTTGGTCACTCGAAAAATACAACGGTTACGTTTTATGGAACTTCGAGTAAGGTGCAAGGCGTCGATACGAAAATTCATGCGTAGCAAATCGACGCCTTGCATAAATATTAAAAGAGGCTTTACAAAGTTTTTTGCAAAGTCTCTTTTGTTTTATACCGGTTGTATGTTCACCATGCCGTCGGCGGCGATTACTTTAGAGCGCCCTACGGGCACGATAAAGAAATATTTCACGGTGGTTTTCTTATCGGCGCAAGGCATATTTAAGTGCACCGTTATGTTTTCGTGCGCGTCAATCATGAATTCGCATCCTCCCGAGGTTTCGAGGAAATTGCGCACCGCAAACTTTCCTCCCTCGCCGTGGAATATGTTCAGATTGTCGGCAACGAGCTTTGTGGAAAGGTCGTTCACCTCTATGCTGTACGATTTGCCGAGCAGTTTTATATTCGTGAGCGAGTGGTCGCCGGGCACGAAAGTGCCGAATTTGAGCGCGTGGGTTTTAAGGTCGGGACGGAAATATTCGAGGTCTATCAGTTCCTGCAATCCTATCATGGCGAGCATATTGCCGTAAGCCGAAAGATATTCTTTGGATTTGTAACGCTTGCCGTTAGGAAGATAAAGCGAATAGTTTTCCACGTTGTCGTTTTCGTTGTTCTGCCACAGTTTGGCGGATTTGTACGCAACCATGCCCGCAATCTCGTCCAATCCGTAACGGGTAAGCCCGTGGTAAATAATGTAATTTACATACGGCACTATACTGCCGCGGTACTGCAAATACGGCGGGTTGCGGTGTCCGTTGTTGGTGGGCTTCCCCTTTACCCCGTATTCGCGATTGTTTATGCTCAAAGTGGGTATTATATAGTTGCCCCAAAAACGCATAGGGTCGGTAAGCGTGTTTACGAGCGCACCGAGTCTGCGCGGAGTGTCTACAGCGCCCGCGATAAGAGGATAAAAGCTGTTCGCGCCGTAACCCGTAGCCCATTGCCCCGTTACATAACGCTCCATGTATATCCCCTCTTCGTCGTTCCAAAAAATATCGTTAACCACCTGCACGAGGTCGCGGCGGGCTTTGGCATACTTGTTTTCGTCCGAAAGCGAAAACATACAGCATATGCGCTCGAGTATATCGAAGGCAAGCAGTTTTAGACTCGTGAGGTCGAGGCTGTACATCTGCATTGTGTTGTATTTTTCTTTGAGCGGCGAGTCGTGCCACTTATACGCCACTTCTTTTTTGTCCGACCCGCACACTATGGGATTGGGGTCGGGCGGATACAGCTTTGCGAGCTTTTTATACAGCTTGAGCATATCCGACTTTTCCGTGGCGTGGGCGTATACGTGCCACACGGCAAGCAAAGCCATAACCTTATCTTCCACGGTATAAACAAGCTGATTTACCGCCTTATCTATGCCCGTAAGACACCCGAGCACGGCGCAACAGTTCTCTTCCAACCCTTTAATATCGAAATATCCGGTGAGAACGGAGCGTTGCGGCGAATATATCTCGGTGAGCAAATACGGATAATATATGCGTGACCAAAGCACCGAGTTGAACATGCGTTCCGCGGGTGCGCCGAGCACACCCGTGCCCATGGTTTTGTTTACGCCGTACCGCAGTTCCGCCGTTTCGATTTGGCTTATTATTTTATCCATGCGCGGAATGTCCGCCGTGAATATTTTTTCGTCGCCCACCGCCGCGTATACGTATACGCTCGGTTGGTTTTTGTTTATAACAAACTCCATTATGGCTTCGTTGAACGCGCCGTTCGCGCTGTCGCTCGGCTTGTTGAAACTTTGCGCCATAAAATACTCGCGCTCGGGCTCTGCGTCGCCCACGGCAAGATAACGGTCGGTAAACACCGCCGTAGAGTCGCCTAGCGTGACGTTGCCGGGTACTACCGCCATATACGGGCATCTGCCCTGCACGTTTTCGCCCTCTATGCTAAGCTCGCTGAACGCCGAATAAAAGGGATAAAATATAACGCGCACGCGCATTTTCTTACGCGCCGAAACGCGCAGTATAACGCTTTGTTCGTTGTGTTTAACCCATTTCGCGCTTAGTGCGCCGCTCGCAAAATGAGCAAAGCTGCCGTCGGCGGTATTGGCGCAACTCGCGCTCAAATTGTTTACGAAATCGTCGTTATCCAGCCATTTCTTTCCGTCGAAACAGCATACTTTTATGCCCCACATAGAGCCGTATTTACCCACGAGCATCGCGCCGTTTATGGCGGCGTAATCGTAGCCCACGCCCTGAATATAACGCCCAGGAAAGTTCTCTTCGCCTATTAGCGGGCCTTCGTTCTTTTCCTCGTAGAACTTATCGTTGAAAGGAGGACGGAACGCAAAACCGTATTCTTTGTTTATATACCGCATATACCCTCCCGTCAGTACAGTAGTTTAGCCGTTACCGGCAAAGTCATAGAGATTTCGTCGTTGCCCGTGATTTTGAATTCGAGCGGCTTGACTTTTCGGTCGGGCGACAAATAAATGCGCTTGTCCCGCCATTCGTTTTCGCATACGGCAGAGAAATAGCGGCTTGCGAATATTCTGTCCATTATATCGGTGTTCACCGTAACCACGGCGTTCTTAAACCCGTTTTCGGCAAACAGCCGCTTGAGCTCGGACTTGAGCCTGCGAGCCACGTAGTCGCCGTTGGGCACGTATCCCATGCCGTTGCAGTGCTCGCACACGTCGAGCAGTTTGGTGTACAGCGGTTTACCCACCTTTTTGCGCGTGATTTCCACAAGCCCGAGTTGGGTCATATCTTGCACGCGGGTTTTTATCCTGTCGCGTATCACCTCGTTTCGGAGCGCTTCAACCACGGCGGCTTTGTGTTCTTCGTCCGCCATATCTATAAAATCGACAACGATTATGCCGCCTATGTTGCGCAACCTAAGCTGACGCGCTATCTCTTTGGCGGCTTCCATATTGGTGAAATACACCGTTTCTTCTCTGTCCGCGCCCGCCGTAAAACTCCCCGTGTTCACGTCTATAGAGGTGAGTGCTTCGGTGCGGTCTATAAATAGAGTGCCGCCGCTCGGAAGCGACACTTTGCGCTCGAGCAACTTGTCTACCTCTCTGCCTATTCCGAACAAGTCCCAAACGTCGTATGCGCCCGTGTAGTATTCCACCTTGTTGCGGTATTCGGAATTCAATTCCATCAGAAGCATTTTAAGGCGGCTTACCGTCTTTTCGTCGTTGCAAACAATTCTCTCAACGTCGCTGCTGAGCATATCGCGCACCGCTCTATACACAAGGTCGTCCTCGCTGTGAAGCAGTCCTATGCCGTCGGCGGCGTCGTAGTCGCACTTGATTTTATCGTACATAGCCTGCATGCGTTTGATTTCGGAAACTATATCGTTCTTTTTTGCGTCTATACACACCGTGCGAGCAATCAGTCCGCCCCCGCTCGGCTTGTGTTTCACGAGCAGTTTCGTGAGCATTTCCCGCCTGTCGGGGTCGGTGATTTTATTGGATATGCCCACAAAGTCTATATCGGGCAAGAGCACCACATATCTACCGGGCAAAGAAATGTTGGAGGTAAGCCGCGCACCTTTTTGCCCCGACTCTTCTTTGGTGACCTGCACCATCACGAAGTCGCCCGCTTTTTCCTTGAGCGCACTCGGCACTACCCGCTTTAAGTCGGAGCGGTCGTCGAGAGTTTCTCCCACGTACAAAAAGCCGTTCCTCGACCGCCCTATATTTACGAAAGCAGACTCGAGACCTTGCAAGACGTTCTCTACTCTTCCTTTGTATATATTACCGGTCAAACGGTTCTTTTCCTTGTATTCTATGTGAAACTCGATAAGTTTGCCGTCCTCTATAAGAGCCACGCTCGACATATCGAGTTCCACGTCAATCAAGACAGAACGCTTCAAAAGACACTCCCGAATAGTATTTTATCCAAATTGTTTCCGCCTAAGTCATACATAGCCGTTTTACGTATATCGTATCCGTAGGCAAAACCGAATTTTTTGCTCAAAAATCCCATCAACCGTTCTGCGCGAAGATTTTTGTTACCGCAACAAAGCCGAATTTTTACAGTATTCCGATTGGGCACGGTAGCCGAAATTATAAGCGACTTAACGTCTTGCACGCGCGTTTCGCCTTTGGCAACATACTCTATAACGCACTCTTTGCCGCCGCAAAACGCTTCAACCTCTTTTAAGTCGGGTTCTATGCCACGCATAGTTACGGTATAATCGGCAAAACACATAATTTTTGCCACATTTGGGTCTTTGTCCGCTTTGGCGGCGGCAGTAATTTTTACCCCCTCGGGCAAAGTACGCGACAGCTTTTCCATAAAGGCATGCGGCTCTTCATGCGCGTAAACGCAAAAATACTCGCACTCGCTTTCCGTCCCTATGGGAAGGGGTTGCCCGAAAAATATTTTCATGTGCGGATTGAAACCCTCGCTGTACTCGGCTTTTATTCCAGCCCGCCTTATTCCCATGGTAACGGCGCGAAGCATATCGAGATGCGGCACGAAAACGGCGTTTCCCAAACGGGTATACTTACATATCAGCATTTTCCGCCTCCCGCACAGTTTTTCTTGAACGCCGAGGGATATTCTCTGTTTATCCCGCAATTGTTGCAACCTTTGCGACAATCGGCGGTGAGCTCGCACTTGCGCGACTTCTCGCGCTCTGCGAGCAAAAACTCTCTCGATATTCCCGTTTCCACCCTTTCCCAGGCAAGCGGCAACTCGAGCGACTGCTCCCCGCAATAATCCTCGCCGTTCACTCCGCACTTTTCGAAAGCCGCCGTCCATTTGTCGTAGTTAAAATATTCGGTCCAACTGTCGAAAATACAACCCGATTCATACGCCGCTCTTATAACGCCGTTCATTCTTTCGTCGCCGCGGGCAAGCGTGGTTTCTATGCGCGAAGTTTTTCCGTCGTGATAACTGTATTTTATGTTAAGCGGGCGAAGTATACTCTTAAGATAGTTTTGTTTGCGTTCTATTTCCTCGAGCGATATTTGCGCCTCCCACTGAAAAGGAGTAAACGGTTTGGGCACAAACGTAGAGGTAGAAACGCTTAAAGAGAGTTGTTTGCGTGACGTAGCATGCTTTTTATAGCAATATTTTATCTTTTTTACTATATCGGCAATCCCCGCAAGGTCCTCGTCGGTTTCGGTGGGCAACCCTATCATAAAATAAAGTTTCACCGAATGATAGCCCTTTTCAAACGCATAGCGGCAAGACGAGAGAATATCGTCTTCGGTTACGTTCTTGTTTATCACGTCGCGCAGTCGTTGCGTTCCCGCTTCGGGCGCAAAGGTCATGGAACTCAATCGCCCCGACGCCACAAACTCCGCTTCGAAGCTGTCCACACGCGTAGACGGCAACGAAATATTAACTCTCCGCTCGTCGCAAATCGGCTTAATTTCGGCGAGCAGTTCGCGCAAACACGGATAATCGCAGGTGGAAAGACTGGAAAGCGTTATTTCGTCGAAACCGTTATTGTCTATAAGCTCCTCGGTATAGCGTTTGAGCGTTTGCGGAGTGCGCTCGCGCACGGGGCGATAAATCATGCCCGCCTGACAAAAGCGGCATCCGCGCGTGCAACCGCGAAAAATTTCCAAAACCGCGCGTTGAAACACCGCTTCTATATTGGGTATCTGCACTTTTGTGGGAAAGAACGCCGTTTCGAGACTGTCTATAACCGCGCGACGCACCTTGCCGCGACTTACGCCGGGCACAAACATTCCGTCTATCTCGGCAATTTTCTCGAGAGTTCGAGCGCGGCTCATTCCATTTTTCTTCTTTTCGGCAAGCACGTCGGCAAGTCGGCTTATCGCCTCTTCCCCGTCGCCTATACTGAATACGTCTATAAAATCGGTAAGCGGCATTGGATTTATAACGCAAGGTCCGCCCGCTATAACTATGGGCGAGTCCTCGCTTCGCTCGGTGCGCAAAATAGGCACGCCGCCGAGCTCGAGCATTGCAAGTACGTTGGTGTAAGACATTTCGTACTGCAAGCTAAATCCCACCGCGTCGAACTCGCTTACGGGAGTTTGCGTTTCCTGACTGAAAAGCGGCATGTTGCGCTCTTTAAGTTCCCGCGCCATATCCACCCATGGCATATAACAGCTTTCGCAAGCAACGTCGGGGCGTTCGTTGAGCATAAAATACAGTATTTTAATGCCGAGATTACTGTGCGCCACTTCGTAAACGTCGGGAAAACACATCAAAAATTTCACGTCGGCGTTTTCTTTTATAATCGGCGTGTTGAATTCCCCGCCGCAATAACGCGCGGGCTTATCCACTTTAAGCAATAAATCTTTTATTTCGGGTTTCATTTGCACCCCATGAGTTCGTATGCCGAATACATGAATTCGCTGAAAGTCCTCGCGTCCATTCTCGCAAGCGAAAGCGGTGCAACGCCGTCGACAAACTGCTTGCCGCCCAAACGCACAACGTCTCTTTCTCGGTAAAATTTTACGCTCTGCACCCTAACCGCAAAATCCGCAGGCGCGGAAGAAAAATCGAAGGGCGCTATGTTTACCACGCAAAGTATGCCGTTGCGGCAAATTCCCACCTGAGAAGTAAAACTCTCGCTGTCGCGGTTGAGAGCGCGAAAGCCGATTTTGCGCATTGCGTTCTTGAATTCGCCGAATTCCGTCATCATGCCCGCTATACCGAAACAAGCGTTATTGCTTTTATCCGCCTCGGACGCAACGTAAACTTTTCGCTTTACCTGCTCAAACGGCTGTACTATGTTTAACCTCTTTATAAATTCGGTCTTGTAATTGAGTTCGGCGGGATGCAGCACTCTCACCTCGCAGTCCGCGGGCAACTCGATGGGCTTGTTTTCTATATCGAATATCTTCCCCGAGTCAACCACCGCGATATCGGTTAAATTGCCGCCGCGATAAACGCCGAAAAACAGCTTGTCCGCAACCTCGTGAAAGGGCGACAAAATGAGTTTTTCTTTGAATTGCTCGGGCGAAAAAGGCGTGCCGAGCACCATGGCTTCGTAAAAAAAGGCTTCCACCCGCCGTTTATCGGGATTTTCGCCTATATCTTTCGTTTGCAAAGTCCTGTCGCCGAGTAACTTGAGCACAGATTTCGACTTTTCGGTTTGGGCGAGCTCGCTCAAAAACGCGCTCACGTCGGGGTCGTTTTTGAGAGTGAGCAGCAGGCGCACCGCGGCAACTTTGCCGTCGTTTTTAAGCGACGAATAAAGCGGGCGCACGTAAGCCGTAACTTCCGATTTGTATCCGCGGAGTATTTTGCGAGCGGCAACCTTGTTGACCCCTTTGCCGAACATGGCAAGTTCGGTAAGGTCGCGCACCGCCCGTTCCCTGTCGGCGGCTATCAGTATGGAAAACAGCTTAAAATCGGTATCGTTCTTTCCGAGATATTCCCATGCTCTGCCGTAGTCGGAAACCGCGAGTTTTGACAAATACCATTCCGAAGACGATTTCCAAACGTACAACCTGCTCTTTCTATCCGAGGTTGCGGCAAGGAAAATCATGGGTATAAACTTAGCCTCGCTTATACCGCAATCGAGTGCGGTTTGCACAAACAAACTGAAATACCTTGTGTTTATGGTGGAGTTGCCGCCCGTTGCGGCAACGTAATCCGCACTCGTCTTTTTCATATCCACGCGCCCGTTAAGACAGGCGCAATACATAAGACTTACTATCTGCCCGTAGCGTTTTTCTCCGAGCATGAATTCGAGTACGCGCTTGCGGTCCTCCGAGGAGGTTTGCGGCGCGAAAAAAGCGCGCCCCGCCGTATCCGCCGACGAGTCCGCTTCTCCGAGCAACGATATTATTTGCGCGTGAGTCATGTATACCACTCCTTGTATGCTTTTAATTATAACACACACGCAAAAAGTTTTCAAGCTATTTTATGCAGAAAATACCCACGAAGGCAACTCGCGCACTTTGGTATCCCGCCCAAATCCGGTCAAACAGTTTTCGAGTTTGGTTTCGGACAGATAAGCCACGTGTTCCAAAGCCGAATTAACTATATCGAATTTGCAATAATAACTGCCGTTGAGCATTTTGGAAAGCGCGTCGAGCGTAAGCTCGTCCGATACCATTATTTCGCGCACCGTTAGCCCGTGTTTCAATTTTTCGCTCCTGTAAGCCATACTGTACAACCTTTGATATTTGCTGTTTTTATCGGGAAACAAAGTTCCCGTAAGCACGAAAAACGCCATGAGCGCAAACGAAAAATTTACCGAATAGAAAACCGAGCAAACAAAAAGCGCACAAAATCCCGCGCAAACAACGTACCCGAAGTATCTAATAACCTTATAAGCCTTTTGCCGCGGTAGTTTGCGTGACATAATAGCCAAAAGAGCACGCCCGCCGTCCAACGGGAATATGGGCAACAAATTCGTTAACGCCGTAAATATGTTCGAAAAAACGAAATCTTCGGTAAAAAAATAGGCGGCGGGCGCAAGCCACCACACCGCGGTAAAGAGCACGGCAATAAAAACGTTGGATAAGGGTCCGGCAATAGCTATGAGAAATTCGTCGCGGCAATTCATCCCCTCGAATTCGCCCGTGAGCGAAGCCCCGTACGGCATTATCTTGATTTTGCCGAGAACGTAGCCGCGTTTACGCGCCACTTCCGCGTGCGCCATCTCGTGCATCACCACAGCTACGAAATAGCCGATTAGCGTAAATCCGTAACCCAAAAATACCATCACCGCGGCAAAGACAAAAACAAGCGGCGAAATTTTGATTTTCGTCACGGCTTATCGGCTAATCCTTTTCAAACAGTTCGGCTATATACCCGAACGCATCGAAACACACCGCGTCTTTCACCTTCTCCGCCGCGGCGGCGTGATATTTTATATCCACGAACTTACCCACGAACAACGCCGCGCCGATAGCCAAACATATCAGCGTTTGCACGAAAAGCGTTTTAAGAAAACCGCCGCCTTGCGGCTTCTTTTTGTTCACGATTTGGTCGTTCGCCGCAACTCGGCTTTGCACCTTATTCATTCCGCTGTATTTGTCCATACGTTCACCTCGCTTATATATATGACGAAGCAACGCGGAATAGAAATCATTCCTGCGTATTTCTCAGCCTAAGCCCCACCGACTTTACATTGAGTTCCACCTCGCCCGTATCGCACGGCTTCAACTCGGCACAAAATTCGGACAGTATGAAAAACCGCTCGAGCGTTTGGCGCACCTCGCTCTTTATAAGTTCGGCGGTCCTTTCGTCTACATTGCCCCTGTCTTTCAAAAACATATCTCCGAGGCGGGTTTTCATGTTATTTATGCGTGACATAGTATTGTTTTTCCGCACTAAACTATCTTTTTAAGCGACCGCTTTATGCTTCCGAAGAAACCGCGGTACTTTTTGGTAACGTCGAAAATTTTCACGTTTCCGCTCAAAAGATTGTCGGCAAGCATGTTTACAGCCACGTCGCCCTCCGATTTTTCCTTTTCGTCGGTTAAAAAACAGTTATACGTATTTATGGCGTCATCTTCGGGCAACACCCCCAAAGCGGGTATTTGCAACAAGTCGGATATGTCCGCATAGTCGAGTTGCTCTTGCCCTATCACCATATCGCCCCGAGCGCGGTTCAACACAAGGCTTGCTTTAATCTTGTAACTTTTAACTATCGCCGCAACCTTGTCGGCGTCGCGCAGTGCGGAAATGTGCGGCGTGGTAACAACGAGAGCTTCGTCGGCGGCGGCTACTGCTCGGTGAAATCCCGCCTCTATTCCCGCAGGACAGTCTATAAATATGTAATCGAAAGAGGGTGAAAGCGAATTGATGATTGCGCGTAAATTCTGCCCGCCTATTCTCGCTCCGTCGTCGTAGCTCGCGCCCGGCAACACGAACAATCCCGATACGGCAACGTCCTCCACAAGAGCCTGCCGCGGGCGGCAACGGTTCTCCACAACGTCGAGAATATCATACACAACCCTGTTCTCTATATCCATTACAACGTCGAGATTGTTAAGACCCAAGTCGGCGTCCATGAGCACCACGCGCTTGCCCCTTTTCGCAAGAGCGCGCCCCACGCCGGCGGTAACAGTGGTTTTACCCACACCGCCTTTGCCCGACGTTACAACTATTACTCTCGCCATATTCGTATCTCCTTCACGTCCAACCGTAAAAAATGCGTGTACAAACATTATAGTACACGCATTTTTTTCGATTTTAACTCTTATTGTCGAAATGTGGGATTTTCAGGCGAGCGTCAACCCTTTGCTTTTCATGGTATTAACAACGCCGTCCACGCACTCGTTGCACATTTCCATGCTCTCGGCCTCCACCATTACCCGCACCACGGGTTCGGTACCCGACGGGCGAACGAGAATTCTGCCGCTATTGCCCAGCTTTTGCTCGGCTTTTTTCACAGCCGCCGCAACGTCGGCGTCCGACAGAGCCGTTTGTTTGTCTTTTACCGCCACGTTCTTGAGCACTTGCGGATAAATCACAAGCGGTTCGGCAAGTTTGGAAAGCGGGAGCTTTTTCGCAAGCATAACTTCCATCATTTTCAGACTCGTAAGTATGCCGTCGCCCGTGGTGGCGTATTTGGAGAATATAACGTGCCCCGAGTTCTCGCCGCCCAAACGGTGACCGCCCGCCGCCATGCTCTCGTATACGTATTTATCGCCCACGGGAGTTTTGATATAATCTATGCCTTCTCGCTCGAAAGCCTTATATAGACCCAAATTAGACATAACCGTAGTAACAACGGTGTTGCCGAGCAACTTGCCGCGCTGTTTCATGTACATTGCGTAGATATACAAAATGTGGTCGCCCGTGATTACGTTGCCCTTTTCATCCACGCACAAGCACCTGTCCGCGTCGCCGTCGTAAGCAAAGCCAACGTCAAGCCCCCTTTCCTTTACGAACTCGGCGAGCTTTTCGATGTGGGTAGAGCCCGCGTCCTTGTTTATGTTGAGTCCGTCGGGATTTGCATTGATAACGTAGGTGGTTGCGCCCAACGCCTCGAATACCGATTTGGCGATATTCCACGCACTGCCGTTCGCGCAATCGAGTCCCACCTTTACCCCGCGGAACGAATACATTCCGAGCGATATGAGATAGCCTATATAACGGTTTCTGCCAGAGGCGTAGTCAACGGTTTTGCCCACTTTGTCGCGCGTGCCGTAAGGCAGTTCTTTTATCTTCTTGCCGAAAACCTCGAGCTTGCCGTCTATATAATTTTCCACAAGCTCAATCACGTCGTCTTCCATTTTTTCGCCGCGCGAATTGAGCAGTTTTATGCCGTTGTCGTAATATAAATTATGACTCGCGGATATCATTATGCCGCAGTCGAATTCGTCCACACGCGCCACGTAAGCCACCGACGGCGTAGTGGTAACGTGCAACATATAGGCGTCCGCGCCCGACGCCGTAAGCCCCGCTATGAGCGTATACTCGAACATGTAGCTCGACTTTCGGGTATCCTTTCCTATAACTATCCGCGGTGCGCTGTCGTCTCCGTTTCTGCGCTTGAGTTCGCCGTAATACCAACCCAAAAATCTGCCCGTCTTATAAGCGTGGTCGGCTGTGAGAGTAACGTTCGCTTCTCCGCGAAATCCGTCCGTTCCGAAATATTTGCCCATGTTTTCTCCTTGGAAAATTAGATTTAACGATTTATTCTACCATTCGGCGGTGCGATTGTCAATCATACGCACATAATGTTTTTATGCAACACGGTCGATTTTATCCACAAAAAAATACCGCAAAACGGACAAAATCGAGTTTTATGCGGTATTATGCGTGACATAATTGCATTTTTCACTACTTTTGTATCAAAATTTCGCGCAGTAGCTCTTTATCGCCGAGCAATTTGCCCGCGCCGAGTATCGCGCAGTAAGCGGGCTCTTCCACCGTGTATACGTTTATGGCGAGCCGCTCGGAGAATACTTTTTCAAGCCCGAGCACTTTGCTACCGCCGCCCACCACATATATGCCTTTGTTGTTAATCTCGCCCACTATCTCGGGCGGGCAGGTGTTTATTATGCTTTCAACCGCGTCGGCAATGCGCAGATAGTACGGCTTTAGTACGCCGCAAATATCCGCCGCCGTAACGTACGCGCTGCCCGTGTTTTTGGTTTTCACGTTTCTGCCCGAAACAAGCAGTTCGGAGGTGTCGTTTTCATACAAACTGCCTATTTCGTTTTTGATTTTGCGAGCCGTGCCTATGCCCACTTTGAGGTCGTATTTGCCGGCTATAAAGTCCATAACGGCTTTGTCCATCATCTTACCGCCTATGGTTATGCCGCACCCCGAAACCACGCCCGAAAGGCTTAGCGCGGCTATTTCCGTTGTACCCGCGCCTATATTAACCACCACTCCGCAACCCGCCGACCCTACCGGCAAATCCAGCCCTATGCCCGAGAGAATGATGTTGTCTATCATAGTTACTTCGCTTATTCCCGCCATGGCGCACACGTCTTCGTATTCGGTGCGCTCTTCAAGGTTCAAACCCGTGGGAACGCCGAGTATCGCCTTTATTCTCGGAAAGAAAATGTAATTGGGCGGCAGTATCTTTTTTATGAATTCTTTGAGAAGCAGTCCGCACGCTTCCGCGTCGGTTATAACGCCGTCGGTTACCGGTTCTACTATGCTCGTGCGCTCGGGCGTTTTTCCGAGCATCTTTTCGGCCTGAGTTCCAACCGCGTATACGCGCTTGTTGCTCGGCTCGCCTATAAAAGCAATCACGGTAGGCTCGCGCAACACTATGCCGTTGCCCGGCACGTATATAGACGTGTGCCCCGTCCCTATTTCCACAGCTATTTCCATCACAGCCATTCAGAGAAACTCCTTAAGCGTTTTTTCAAGTGTACCCACGGGCAACCCCACAACGTTGTCGGCGTCGCCGTCCACCCGCTCTATAAGCGAGGCTATCGCCTCGTCTTGCAATCCGTAGGCGCCCGCCTTATCCATGGGCGCACCCGAATTTATGTATTTGCAAACAACGGCCTCGTTATACTCTCCGAACGTAACGAGCGTTTTGCAGTATGCGGTTACGGTTTTAACTCCGTTTGTAACGCATATGCCGGTTATCACCTCGTGAGAGTTTCCGCAAAGCAAACGAAACATTCTTTGAGCGTCCGATTTGTCTTTGGGCTTTCCGAGTATTTCGCCGCCCGCGCACACAACGGTGTCCGCTCCTATAACTATGCCGCCCGTTTTGCCGAACACGTTTTCGGCTTTGGCTTTGGCGAGTCCGCAAGCATAATCCGAAACGCCGCCGCCCGTATAAGGCGGTTCATCCGCGTTCGAGGGAAAAACCGCGGCGCGAAGCCACGGTATCTGTTTTATGAGCTCCGCGCGTCTGGGCGACGCCGAAGCCAAGACCACATTATAAAATTTCAAGATTTTTCTTGTAAGCTCTCGCGAACTCCGCGCCCGCCGTGAGCGCGTCTTTTATCTCGAGCGAGCAGTCGCCCTCAACCTCGGTTTTCATTATCACGCTGTCGCCGAGCACGTCGCAGTTAAGCGTTTTAACCGCGCCTGACATGGGTCTGTCCAAACTCTCGGCTATGCGCAATATCACTCCGAGCTTCATTACCGCAACCAAATCTTCCTCGCGGAGCAACTCCTTGAACTTGTTCCACTCTCCCGCGGGGAATTCATCCATGCGGTGGCAGTAAGCCACGAACGCCGCAAGCACGAGGTCGCGGTGCGTTATGCCGTACAAATTGCTGTTAAGAATGAAATAAAAAGAGTGTTTGGGGTGGTCGTAGAATTTAATGCGCATGCCCGCGTCGTGCAATAAAGCCGCAACTCTAAGCACTTTAACGTACTGACGGGGCAGTTTGTGCAACACGCGCAACTGCTTGTAAAGCTGAATGGACAAATTGCAAACGTGCTCCGCGTGCGGAATATTCACGTCGAAATAGTGCATCATGGTGTAAACCGAATGACCGAGCACGTCCGAAATGGGCTTCTCCACCGTTGTGGGCACGGCATGATTGAAAATTATTCCTTCGCGTATACCCGAACCCGATACAACGAGGTTCTTAAAGCCGGTAAAATCGAAAAATCCTTTTATGCACGCAAGCGCGGAACTGAAAATATCGGCTCGTTCCACGCTTAGCCCCTTTATTTTGGTGCGCTTGTCCGCGTCGAGCACTTTCACCATATCGTATATGGAATTGAAATCGTCCGAACTTATATTGTAGTTATGTACCATATCGAGCGGATAACGCTTCATGCGCTTGCATATTTTTGCAAGATTGCGGAACGAACCGCCCACGCCCACAAACTGCACGTCGGGGTCGATTTCCTTAAGCCAGGCAATCTGCGAAAACTGGTCGTGCACGTAAGTTTCTATCATCTTGGACTGTTGCTGCGGCGTAAGATTGGGGTCGTTGAACAGGTCGCTCAAAGTTATCGTGCCGAACGGAAGATTTTCGCGGTTAAGCACGTTTCTGCGATTGTAATGAATAAGCTGAGTACTGCTTCCGCTTATATCCACTATAACCGCTTTGGGCACGTCGAGCGAATTTATAACTCCGTGGTAGATGTGCAACGCTTCCTCTTCCTCGGTGAGCACCTTGAACTTGAAACCGCAAACCGAGTTTATCTCCTCGAGAAAGCTTTTTTGGTTTTTAGCCCTGCGCACCGCGTTCGTGGCTATGGCGTATACCTTGTCCACATTGTAACTGTCGCACAGCTTTCTGAACATCTTAAGCGTTTTCACCGCTTGAGCCACGCGAGCGGGCTTCAAAAATCCGTCACGCTCCATGTCCTGACCGAGCCTGACGGATTCTTTCAATTCGTCGAAAACCACGAAATGACCGTTCGGTAAAATATTGGCGATAACAAGACGGGCAGAGTTACTGCCTAAGTCTATAACTGCTATTCTTTCCACTGTATATGCCCTCACCTTGAAGCTGATATATAATCCTTATAAAGTATATCACAAAAATTTCACCTTGTATAGACCCTTTCGAAAAATAAATTGCCTAAAATTGCAAACATTTTTTCGTACATATTTTACAATATAGCAATTTTTAACCCCAATAAAGCCGCATTATCGACAATTTATTTGCTTTTTTGTCGAAAAGTGTTATAATATATTCGTTATGTATTTCGCACGAAGAAAAAATAATCGTATACAATTTGCCGCGGTTATGGCTGCGGTAATCTTAGCGGCGTTTTCCGTTCTTTTCTCTTCGGCGTTTTCCGCTTTTAACGCACGCGCCGACCAAACCGAACCGCCCGAAGTTACCGTGATTAAGCACAAAACAAACTGCGCTTACACCTATTTCGACTATCCCTCCGCCCTGTTTGCAACGGGCAATTCTCTCACCGTAGCCGACGGCAACTCGCTCTACTCTTTCGACACCGACAACCTCGGCAAACAACCCGAACGGCAATCGTTCGACGGCGAATATGCCGACAAAATAGCCAAACACGGCAGTACGCTCATACTCTTATCGGACAACGTATTGAGCATAGGCGAGACAAAATTCGAAGGGATTACCGATTTTGACGTGTACGGCGATTACGTATACGCCATAGACGGACTTACGAGCGGCAAAATTTATAAGTTCTCGCTCGACTCCGAAATTATCGCACAAACCGAAGCGGCGGCATACGGCGAAAAGCTCTTCAAAATCGCCGCGGGTTCGGACGGAGTATACGTAAGCAAGTACAACCGCCTCAATCGTTATTTGAGCGATATAGTTCGCTATTCGGTATCGGACAGCAATCTTACCGAGCCGAACATATGCTTTACCTCCTCTAACAACGTTCTTCAAATGTGCGCCAAATCGTCGGGCATATTCTGCCTTACCCGCAAAGGAATTACGGCGTACGAACTCACAGGCAACAACGAACTTGTGGAAACTGCCTTCCTGCCCTGCACCGACGTAGCGGCAATTTCGTCGTCGGGCAACAAAATCTACGGCATAAGCGAACTCAAAAGCGTTTTCGAATCCGACTCGTCGCTTTCGGCAAGAAAGGAAATTCTCGCTTCGGCGCACGACGAAAAAGGATTTTTCAGCCAAAACGCAGGCTTCACCACCCGCAAAAACACAGTAGCCGTTGCCGACGAACTGAACAACCGCGTGCAACTGATACGAAACGACGGAACGGAAATTATAACCGACGGCATATCTCTCCCCAAAGCGGTTGCCATAGGATACTCGGGCAACATATTCGTTGCGCACAGCCGCAACAAGATAAGCGTGTTCGACGGAGAGAGTCTTACTCTAAAGAGAGCGTACGCCGCCGAAAACCTCGGAGATATAGAGTTTACCGCGCTCGTAATAGATTCCGACAACAACCTTTACGCCCTCGCCCAAACGGGACAGGTATACAAAGCCGACGATTTGCCCTTCGAGCCGATAGGAAGCGCGAACGTAAAATCCATTGCGGTATCGCAAAAAGACAACACCGTGTACGTATCCGACGGCACGACCGTACGCAAACTCGGCAACGACGCGCAAATCTTTACGTGCGCCGACGGAATAACCGATTTTTGCACCGACCATAACGGGAGTTTTTACGTGCTTACTCCGAGCGGCGACGTAAAAAAATTCGAGCGCGGTTCTTCCTCCCCCGTCCTTTCGGCGAGCACGTCCGCAAAATTCGTTTACGCAACCGCCATAGAGATGAACACTGTGCGCTTTACTCAAGATATTTCTCTTTCTTACGGGGATTTGCTCGTATCGGACACGGGAGCGCACGCGATTAAGTGCATAAAAAGCGACGTTTTGAAAGTAAACGACGGTTTCGAAATGAACGATAATCCGCCCGAAATAGACGGTTCGCGCACCGAATACAACGCAAACCGCAAATCCAAAGAAATAATATTCACCGTTGCGAGCGCGGAAATTTATCCGCAAGCCGCCGAAATAAACGCTTTGCCAGACAAACTCGGCAACGATATGCGCGTTATAATGCCAGCGTACGACTCGACCGCAAATTTCAACCTCGTTATAGCAGACAATCTCGCCGACGGTTCGGGCGACGGAGTTCCCGCCGTAACGGGATACGTTCACAAATCGTTCGTAAAGGAAAAACTCGCCTACAAGCCCGCCAAAACCGAGGTGTGCTATTCGTTTATAGGCGTTAAGGTGTACAAATACCCCACCTACAACTCGCCCGTTGTGGACGAGCACGAAAAAGACACCCGCTACAAACTGCTCGATTTCGTGTATTCGGACAACAACGGCAACGAAACTTACGGCTACACCGACAACCGCGGCACGGTTTGGTATCGCGTGGCGTATGACGGAACGGACGGCAAAACCTACGAGGGGTACGTTATAGGCAAATATATAAGGCTTCGCGGCGAAATCCCCAACGACCGCAACGTGTACCCCCGCGTAAACGCCAAAATAATCTCGCTCGAAAAGGGCAAAAATATTCCCGCCACCCTGTTCGATATGGATGATGACGGGAACATAAAGGAAGTTGACGACGCGTCGTTCCCCCCTCTTGCCGTAGGCACGGAGGTTGAGGTCGTGGGCACGTTCGACTCTTCCGAAAAATTCACTCTTATTAAATACTATCACGATGGCTTGGGCACGGTGCAGTTTTACGTGTACACCGCCAACCTCGAATACGACGGACTCAACATGGTAGCCGTGGTTGCGGTAATAATAATCATACTTACCGTAATACTCGGCGGCATACTCGTTGCGCGTTTCCTATACGTTAAACGCAACCGCAGATTAGGCGGCGAAACCAAAATTTAGTTTTCTTCTTCCTGCTCTCCGCACACAATTCTGCCAACGCTCAACTCGTAAGCCGTGCGCACCTCCGACTCCGTTTCGGACAGTTTTTTGGTGTATTCTCGGCTTTGTATTCTGCCGAACACGCATATCTTTTGCCCTACCTCGATATCGCGCACGAAACGAGCGTTACGCCCCCAGGCTATGCAGGGAATATAGTCCGACTTGTTGTACGCCCTGTTTACGGCAAGCAGTAAGTCGCAAATTTCTCGGTTGAACGGCGTTGTGCGATATACCGGCTCTTTGCATATATAGCCGCTAAGCTCCACCGTGTTGGGGTTTTGCCCCTCCTGCGGCTCGGTAAAGTCGCGTACAAACACCGTAAGCATGAGCTTGCTTTTCAGATTTTCCATTTTGTTGTAACTGCGGAACTGACCGTTCAGAGCGAGAGTCGCGCCGTTTTCTATGTTCACGCCGCTCATAAGCCGTTCCGACACGGTAACGGGTATGTAATCGCACTGGTTGCTAAGCCGCGGCACTTTAAGAACAAACTCGTAAAATCCTTCTCCGTACAGCTCGTGACTGTACTTGGGTTCGCTGTGTACCGTACCGCAAAGATAAACTTTGTTGTTTTTCAGATACGTGATTTCTGCATTCATAAGTAATTCATCTCCTTATTTGGCGTCCCGTGTGGTCGATTTCATAGCCTTCTCTGTAGATAAGGTCGCCTATCGTGGTAAACGAGTAGCCTTTGTTTTTCAATCCTTCTATAATGAGCGGCAAAGCCGATACCGTATTTTTGCCGTCGTTATGCATGAGCACTATGCTTCCGTTTTTCACTCCGCTCAAAACGCGTTCCGCCATTGCCTGAGCGGAAAGGTCTTTCCAGTCCAAACTGTCCACGTCCCACTGTATGGTGTATAGTCCCAGTTTCTCCGCCTCTTCGAGCACGGTGTCGCTGTAGTCGCCGAAAGGCGGACGGAACAACTCTACTTTCTTGCCCGTGACGTTTTCTATTATTTTCACCGACGAACTGAGTTCGAGCTCTATTTGGTTGCGCGAAAGTTTGGGCATGTGCGGATGAGTGTTGCTGTGAGTGCCTATCTCCACCCTGCCGCTGTCTGCGAGAGCCTTGAGCTGCTCCGGATATTTCTCCGCCCAAAAGCTCACCACAAAGTAGTTGGCGCAAACGTCGTAACGGGTAAGCGTATCCAAAATGCTCTGCGTTTTGTCCGCGCCCCAGCTCGCGTCGAACGATATCGCCACTTTTTTCTCTTCGGTTTCCACCGAATAAATGGGCAACTTGCGCGTAGTTTTGCCTCCGTAGACCGCCGCCGCTCCCGTTATACTCACGGCGGAAATCAACAGCGCAACCAAAACCGCTATAACGGCGGTTTTTATAATGCCCGACTTCTTTACAACCAAAAACCTCATCCCGTGCTCACGACTCCTTTATGATACTACCTTTTGTACCGTATAATACGGCAAAAAATGTCGAATTGCGGCTATTTTTCCCGATTTCGAAACGCAGTCCGCAAAACCTCGGTATGCCTTATTGTATGCCTCGATATAACGCGTTAGAACAAAAAAGTCTTTCGATACCAACCGAAAGACCGAAAAGACGACTTTCGCGGCTCAATATAACCGCCGCTACACTTTTGATTTGCTCTTCCACCTGCCCGAAAGGTAAAAAATCAAGCTCGCAACCGCGCCGAGCACCCAGCCTACCGGGAACGAAACGCACACCGAGGCAAAGCCCAAACCGCCCGCAAAGATAAACGACACGCCCACCCGCACTATAAGGTCGGTAAAGGTGGATATCATGAACGCGAGCATGTATCCCGAGCCGCGCAACAGCCCGTCGGTTACCACTTTATACGCAACTACGGGATAGCCCGCCGCAACGAACCATAAAAACTTTCTGCCCTCCGCTATCACAACCGCGTCGTCTTTGCCGTCGGTAAACATGGCAACCAGCTTATCGCCCAAAAACACGAGCAACATTATGAACACGGCGGCAACCGCGGCTATAATGAGCATAGCCGACTTATATCCCTGCTTTACCCGCTCGAAATCGCCCGCGCCCGTATTCTGCGCAGTGTAAGAACTGAGCGCGTTAGACATGGTGTTGAATATCGCCACGCAGAAAATATTAACTTTTATAGCCGCGCTGTATCCCGCAAGAACCTCTGTGCCGAAAGAATTTATAAGCCCTTGCACGCACAGTTGCCCCACCGAAATGAACGACTGTTGCAATATGCTCGGACCCGCCACCGAAGCTATCTTTTTGAGTATGGCGAAATCGAATTTTTTGTACGGGTTTTCGGTTTTAATCTTGGCAATGCGGGCGAGTAAAGTTGCCATGGCAAGCACGCCGCTAAGCCCCTGCGCTATAAACGTAGCCCACGCCACGCCTCGCACTCCCCATTTTACCGCGGTTACAAACGCTATATCGAGCGCAACGTTGAACACCGACGAAAATATGAGAAAATACAGCGGCGTTTTGCTGTCGCCCAAGCCCGTAAATATGGCTGTTGCGGCGTTATACAAAAACAAGAACGGCAAGCCCGCTATGTAGATATACAAATACGCGTTTGCGTCGTCGAGCACGTCTGACGGCGTTTGCAACAGTTTTATAACCGGTCGGCAAATTATAAGTCCCGTAACAGTCAAAAGCGCGGCAACCGCCATTATGCTTATAATGCTCGTCCACACCGCCGTTTTCATTTTGTCTAACTTTTTAATGCCGAAATATTGCGATATTATTACCGAACTTCCCACGCTCGCGCCGAGAGCCACAGCCAAAAACAGCATAGTCACGGGAAACGAAGCGCCGATTGCCGCAAGCGCGGACGTTCCCACGAATTTGCCCGCTATCACGCTGTCGGCTATGTTGTACATTTGCTGAAAAGCAGTGCTGAGCAGCATGGGTAGCGAAAAAGCCAACAATACTTTTGCCGGCTTTCCGGTTGTCATATCCTTTATCATAGATTGAAATATTCCTCTTTACCGCTAAATTCTACTTTTCTTTGAGTCTTAAAGCGGCGTTGTCCGCATACGAGAAGGGCAAAATACACTTTCTCGGGCACACTTCCTTGCATTTTCCGCACCCTATGCACTTGTCGTAATCTATGGCGGCGAGATTGTTGTCGAGAGCTATCGCGCCCGTAGGGCAGTTTCTCGCGCACAGTCCGCAACCTATACAGCCGCGTTCGCACACCGAGCTGACCTCTTTGCCGCGGTGAGTGTTGGAACACGCAACGTACACTTTGGCGTCTTTGGGAATTCTGCCTATGATTTTTTTGGGACACACCGCAACGCACGCGCCGCAACTCGTGCACTTTTTGGTATCCACAACGGCAAATCCCAAGTCTTTATCCACCGAAACGGCGTCGTACTTGCAACTTTCGGCGCAGCTTCCGAGCCCCATGCACCCCACCTCGCAAGCCTTGTTTCCGCCCGCTATGAGCTGTGCCGACTCGCAATCGCCGTATCCTTGATAGGCGCATTTGTTGCGGCACTTGTTTCCGCCTATGCAATGCACAACCGCAACCGTTTCTTTGCTCTTTTCCTCGCTCATACCGAGTATGCGAGCTATGTTGGCTTTGTTCACCGCGCTTGTGGGATTGCACTGCGACGGCTTGGCTTCGCCCTTAAAGAGAGCTTCGGCAAACGCCGCGCAACCGGGATATCCGCACCCGCCGCAATTCGCGCCCGCAAGATTGCGCTCTATCTCGTCTATGCGAGCGTCGCGGTCTACGGCGAGTTTTTCGCCGAGAAAGCTCAAACAAAACGCAAATACCGCGGCAAGCACGCCCACCGCGAGCACGGGCAAGACGAAAGTCATAAAAAACGTCATATTACTCTACCCCTTTTTCAAAATTGAAAACCCGTAAATCCCGAAAACGCCATAGCCAAAATGCCTGCGATTACGAGAGCTATGGGAAAACCCGCAAACGGTTTGGGAATACGCGCACGCTCCAGCTTTTCGCGAATGCCCGACATAAGAATAAGCACCATAGTAAAGCCGATACCCGTAAAAAATCCGAACACGAAAGTTTCGATTAGGTTATAGCCTTGGTCGACCACCATGTTTGCGGAACCGAGCACGGCGCAGTTGGTGGTTATGAGCGCGAGATAAATACCCAAAGAGTTATATAAAGTGGGACTGAAACGCTTTAGCACTATATCGAGCAACTGCACGAGCGAAGCTATAACGAGTATGAACACTATGGTTTGCAAATAGACTATATCCCAAGCCAAAAGCAATTGAAACAGCCCGTAGCACACAAGGCCGGAAACAGTGATAACGAACGTAACGGCAAGTCCCATGCCCACCGCCGAGTCCGTTTTTTTGCTCGTGCCCAAAAGCGGGCATATGCCGAGCGTTTTACTCAGCACAATGTTGTCGGTAAGTATTGCCGATATTATTATCGTTATTATGTTCGCCCAACTCACAGCGAGCTTCCTCCTTTAAGCAATTTTGCTTTGGCGTGATTGCGATACAGTCCGAGCACGTAATTAAACAACGCCATCATAAGCCCCAGCGTTATAAATCCGCCCGCGGCGGTTTCGAATATTCCGAAACCCGCGGCAATGAGAGCCATGCGCACCGCTCCGAGCAACACGAGCGAACAGGTAAAACCGAGCCCCATGCTAAGTCCGTCGAGCGCGGCATACCCTGCGCCGTTTTTGCTCGCGAACGCTTCCGCCCTGCCCAAAATTATGCAGTTAACCACGATAAGCGGTATAAATCTGCCTATAGACGCGTTGAGCGACGGCAAAAACTTTACGAGAAACAACTGCACGAGCGTAACGAAAGTAGCTATGATTATTATATACGACGGCAATCGCACTTTATCGGGTATTACCTTTCTCAAAAGCGACACGAACACGTTGGAAAACACGAGCACGAACGCCGTGGCAAGCCCCAATCCGAGCGCGTTTGTCACGTTTGTAGACATGCCGATTGTGGGGCACATTCCGAGCACGAGTACGAAAACGGGATTGTTGAGCAGTCCGCCGAGCGCGGTTTCTTTAACTTTCTTAATATCCATATTTTAAGCCCTCCCTTCCGCGTCGGGCAAATCGCCGAGAGCGAGCACGAATTCATTTGCGACGTTCACGCCGTCGGTAATGCCCGCAAGCGTTTTCTTTACCGTAACGCCCGTAGACGCCGCAATTTGCGAACTCGTATGAGTCGCGCTCGCGGACGTGCCTATAAACGCACCGTATACCGTGTTTATATCCGAAATATGGTCCCAAAAGCTCTCCATTTGCGACTTGACCGCCATACCCGTGATATTCTTTTGAGAGTCGTAAGCAATGAGCAACACAATCGCGTCAACGTAGCCTTTGCCTTCCGACTCCACAACGTAAGTGATTTTGCCGCTCGAGTTTTTGCTCTTATACAATGCGCGAACCTTTTTGTTGGAGCCTTTTTCATTGAAATCGTCTATGCTCTTTATCGCGTATTCGCCTTTGCTCAAATCGACCATTTCGATATATCGCTCGTTAAACGCCTTTTCGTCGTCTAAGCCCGTGGGTGCTATGGAATTTATCATATCGCTCGTAGCCCTGTCGAGCATTATTTCCACCTGCAAAAACTTATTTGCCACAGCCAAAAGAGCCACGCACACCACTGCTATAATTCCGAGCACCAAAACGCACTTGAGAGTGTTTTTTACAGTGTTCGACTTGCGGTTAATCATGCCTTTTCTCCTCCTTTCGCCTTTGCCGGTTTGGAGTACCCGAACGGACGCGGCACGATAAACTTATCTATGAGCGGCACGGTTACGTTCATAACGAGTATGGCAAAACTCATGCCTTCGGGATACCCGCCGAAACAGCGTATAAGCATAGTAAACAAAGCAATGCCGAACGCAAACAACGCGCTTCCCCAAAAAGTGTTGGGACTCGTGGAGTAGTCGGTTGCCATAAACACCGCGCCGAACACAAGCCCGCCGCTCATTACGTGGGCAAGCATGTTTTCGAACAGTCGCCCGCCCGTAAGCCCGTTCGCAACGCCGTCGAACAAAAGAGCCATTACCGCCGCGCTTCCTATAATAATGAGCGGAATGCGAAAATCGATAATCTTTTTAATGCTTAAGTACAAATATCCGAGTAAAAGCGCAATCATGCAAGTTTCGCCCACAGCCGCCGCTCCGCGGTTGCCGGTAAGCAAATTCAAAAACAAATTTTCGCCGTTTGTGAGCTTATCGCCGGAAAGCCATGTTGCTCCGCTCGACGCGGAAAGCAGACTGCCCAAGCCGGTCGTATTTGTGGCAACGAAGCTCGAGGAGAACGCGAGGAACAAAAACACGCGCGCGGTAGCCGCGGGATTTGCGAAATTTTTGCCTATTCCGCCGAAAAGCATCTTAACGAGCGCAATGGCAACAAGGCTCGCTATAATGCACAAAATCACCGTATCGCCGCCGAAAAGCACGTAATCCGCTCTATTTATACCGCCCACGTCAGGCATAGTACCGTATACGTTGAGGTCCCAACTCTTAACCACTATAACGCGCGGCAGGTTCAACGCGAGTATAAGCCCCGTAACGAGGCAAGAGCAGTCCCAACACGAAGACTCTTTCACCGCCTTGCGCGAAAAATCTTTTTTAATCGCCAAAGTATACAGTAGCTCGAACGCGAAACAACTGCCCATACACACCGCGGCGTTAATCACAACGTGATATCCGAAATACACAACCGCCATTACGAGCGCGGGCGTAAGCGCTATGATAACGTCGAGCATTATACTGCGAGTGGTCTTGCTCTTTTGCGCTATATGCGGGGAAACCGACACTGCAAGGTTTTTCATTTTACGCTCCCCTTTTCTCTTATTTTCTTTTTGGCAAGTCTTATGGACTGAACAAGCGGACGGTGCGCGGGGCAAACGTATGCGCACGAACCGCATTCTATACAGTTCATCGCCCCGTATTTCTCCGCGCCCGCAACGTCGCCCGAAAGTATGCACCCGTCTATATACACGGGCATGAGCCGCATGGGGCACGCCTTAACGCATGACGCGCAGTTTATGCAAGAACTCGCTTCCTCGCCCGCCGCCTCTTCTGCGGTGAGAAGCAGTATGCCGCTCGTGGTTTTGGTTACGGTGGCGTTTTCGTCGCTTTGAGCAAATCCCATCATGGGACCGCCAACTATAAGTTTTACGGCGTTTTCGTCTATTCCGCCGCAAGCGTTCAACACCTCGCCTATATCCGTACCCGTACGCACCCAAAAGTTGGCGGGATGTTTCACTCCGCCGCCCGAAACGGTGAGCACGCGTTTATAGCTCGGCACGCCTTTTTCCACAGCCGCATACACCGAAAAAGCTGTGTGCACGTTGTCTACTATCACGCCCACGCTCGACGGCAACTTTCCCACGCGCACCTTTCGCTTAGTTACGGCATAAATGAGCTGTTTCTCCGCTCCCTGCGGGTACTTTGTGTGGCATAATATTATCGAAACGTCGATTTTTGCCTCTTTTGCCGCGTTTTCGAGTATTTCCACCGCGTCGCTCTTGTTATCTTCTATGCCTATGTAAAACCTCGAAAGCCCCAGCGAACGCGCCATATACTGCGCTCCGAGCAAAAACTCGCGCGGATATTCGAGCATAATTCTGTAATCGCAGGTTAAGTACGGCTCGCACTCCGCGGCGTTAATTATAAACGAATCTATCTTTTCGCGCGGATTGAGTTTTACGGCAACGGGAAATCCCGCGCCGCCCATTCCCACTATGCCGCATTCGGCTATGCGGCTTATTATCTCTTCGGGCTTGGGGTCTTTGAGCGGAGGAAGAGTGATTTCTTCGTATTTTCCGTCGTTCTCAATGCAAACGTGATTTGCGTGCCCGTTTACCGTTGCGCGTTTTTCCACCGCGAGCACCTTGCCCGAAACCGACGAAAACACAGCGGCGGAAATCAAGCCGTCGGCTTCGCCAATCTTCTGCCCCGCTTTCACGTAATCGCCCGCCGCCACAACGGGCAACGCTTCTTTACCGAGGTGCTGACTCAGTGATATTCGCACGATATTCGGCGCGGGCAGTTCCGATACGGGGACTTGCGCCGAACGCTCTTTATTCGCCGGAGGATGTATTCCGTGCGGAAAAGTATTCAACTGTGTGCCACTCCTTTTGCAAACAAAACTTTTACGGAAACAAGTATATCATTTATAAACGCTTTTGTAAAGACTTATTTTGTCTTTTTCTCGAGCGGCTTTGCGGGCGCGTATCTTGCCGACTATAAGCGTAACGAGTTGATAAACTCCCAAAATCACGAGAAACCACCCGAAGAACGCCGAAAGTTTTCCGCCGCCCACCTTTCGTATCAACAGCGAGGCGGGCACGCTCGCCGCAACCGCAGGCAACGCGACCCACAGCAGATATTTGCAGTCCAAAAGTTTGTTGCGAGCGTGTATTATGAGCGCAACTACAGACATGGGGATAAACGCTATCAGATTGATAGCCTGCGCAACGTGCTGTTCCGTGCCGGTGGCAAGAGTGAGAAGCGGAATAAGCAAAGTTCCTCCGCCCATTCCCATGCCGCCTATCACGCCGCCCGTTACGCCTATTATAATATACAGCAAAACTTTCATTTAGAACAACGCCAACCTTACGCCTACGCCTATCATCATCACCGCGAAAGTAATTCCCACGGCAAAAGGCGGCAGTTTTTTGAGCAGTAACGCGCCTATTATGCCGCCCGCAACCACGCCGCCGCCCGTGGCGAGAGTGCCGAAAAGCGAAAAATACCCGCTTGCGATATAGGTTATCGCGCTGGCAATGCTTATGGGCAATATTATGAGTATCGCGGTTGCGTGCGCCTTTTTGGTTGGCTCGCCGAGCGCTTTTTCGAGCAGAGGAACGCACAGCATGCCTCCTCCGCCGCCGAAAAAGCCGTTTACGAACCCCACCAAAAGTCCGCCGCCTATCTTAACCGTTCTTTCTACGCCTTTTTTCAAAACCATACCTTAAATTCTTTACTTAAGGCGGCGCATTTATCCTTTTTACATTGTGAAATTTTGTAACAAAAGATAAAAAAAGTAAATTCCCCCCCCCGAAAACGTTTGCAAAAAAAGCGCGTTTATTATATAATTATATAATGTATATGCTATGGAGAAATTCGGCTCCGTTGCATATCCGCTCCAAATTATCAAATACTACTCAAAGGTAACTCATGATGTACAAGACTCAAAACCGTAAAACGTCGCGGATTTTATGTTTTCTCGTAATTTTCGCTCTTATCGTAAGCGTGTTCGCGGGCATATCGAGCTCGGGATTTTTCGCTTACGCCGACGATACCGAAGAGAACGTAACGTTTACGCAAACGGCGATGCACCCTTCGAACAATCAGTTCAAGGACACGTCTTCGAGCGATATTCCCAAAACCCCCAGCAATTGGACGGGCGGCGGCGTAGACGGACTTTCGGGCGGCAAAACGATTAGCGGCGTGTTGGACCTTTCCACTTACGCCAACGATAAAGACAAGTACAAGCTCCCCGAAGACGATATTATAAACTCCCCTTTCGGCAAGGGCGGCGCAAACGACAACACCAACCGCAACGTGCTTTTGGTTAACATTCGCGACGACGGCACGAGCGCAGGCTCGGCATACGGCTACACCTCGAGCGAACTCACTTTCTCCAAAAACAAATTTTATATGGTTAAAGCTTGGGTGCGCACCGGAGATTTCGCAGGCGACAGCGGCGCGGCGATACGCCTTAACGGTCTCGGCGAAGATATTGCGTTTACAAACATAAACACCGTTTCGGGTCTTGACAAAATAGACTCCTCGAATGATTTCGGTTGGAAAGATTACACTTTCTACGTTGCCTCTTCCTCTTACGAAGACAAGACCGTCACCCTCAGTCTTCAGGTAGGCGACAAATACGAAAAGAAATTCCGCCCAGCGAAAGGCTACGCGCTTTTCGACAACGTGACGGCGTTTGAAATCGCTCCCTCCTCTTTCCTCGGCGCGAGAGCAACCGAGCAAACGCAGGTTATAGACCTTTCGGCTCACACTTCCGAAGATTATGCGGCTTACGAAAGCGATTTCGCCTTTACCAACGGTTTGGCGAATTGGCAACAAGTTAGCGCAGACACCGACCTGAGCAATACTTTCAGCGACATATACGACGGCTCCGACCTCTTCACCGAAGACAAAAAGTTCGGGCTGGTATCCGACCCCGCGTCCTCGCTCGGCAAGAATAACGACGGCGACAGCAAAGTGCTCGTTGTTTCTTCTTACGACAAAACCAAAGACGCTTACAAAACGGTTTCCAAAGGCATGGCGTTCAAAACGCCGATAAAAATCGAGCGTTATCACTACTACCGCATATCCGCGTGGATTAAGTCGCAAAAAATCGAAGGCGGCGCGGGCGCGACTTTCGCGCTTTCGGCAATCCGCAACGAAAACGACGAACCGAGAGAAGGCAACAACCTTTTCGCGACGATAACGGGTTGCAACGGCAATGCCGACAACAAATCGCGCGGCGGTTTCGAGCAATACTCTTTCTACGTTAAAGGTTCGGCTATAAAAGACTACGACGCGTATATCGAGTGCTGGCTTGGCGTTAAAGGCAATCAGAGCAGCGGCGTTGCCATTTTCGACAACATAACCGTAGAAGAAATTTCGCCCGCCGGCTACTCGTCGTTTAACTCGAACGGCACGGCAGTTGATTTCGACACCTACAACGGCGCGGACGGAAATGCGTTCGTAACACTGCCCGACACAGGCATAACCAACGGCATGTTCTACAACATAGACGGTTACGAGGAGTTCTCCTACCCCATCGCTCCCGCAGGTTGGGAAAAGCACACCACCGACTCGGTAGGCTCCGACGGATACTCTTCCGAAACAGTTAAAACCGACGACGCCGTAAGCGGTATCGTTCCCACCGACGAAGATACTTTCTATGCTTACAACGACAAATTCGGCAATCCCACAAGACCTCTTACCGACGGCAACGTACTCATGCTTTACAGCAAAACGCCCACCGCGTTCTGCTATCGCTCCTCCGTGTTTACGGCGTCGGCAAGCACGCCCGGCGAAATCGCGGTAACCCTCGGCACTCAAAACATGGGCGCGGACGACTACGGCGCAAGTTTGGTACTCAAAGACGACAAGCGCGTACTCGCCACCATTGAGGGAATTAAGAGCGAAAAATTCGGCACTTACAAGTTCTTCGTCGAACCCGCCAATGCGGACGTATCCACTCTTGCGGTGGAAATATGGTTGGGCGGAAACGACCGCAACCAAAACAAAACAAAACTTTCGGCAGGTCACGTATTCGTTAAGAGCGTATCCTACACAGCGTTCACCGACGATAAAGACGGCGAAACGGTAACAAAAACGGCGGCGGCTAAATTCGCGGAACAAAAAACCGAATGCGACGCAGAAAAGCTCGGCGAAACTCAAATAACCAAAGCGGCTTACTCGTACAAGAGCGTTGATTTGTACGCTTACGACTTATACGACTCCTCGTTTGTGAAACAGCCGTTTAACTGGCAACTCGCCGAAAGCAAGAGCGTAGACACCGACGCGGTGCAGTACGGAATATTCGACTCCGCCAAAGTGGGCGCGCAAGAAAACAAACTCGTGCCTAAAGACTTTACGTCGGACAAACGCAACGTGTTAATGCTCCGCAACGGCACGGAAGCGTACTCCTCCCTCACCTACGGCGGCGCAATCAACGCGAAAGCCGACACCTATTACAAAGTGGAGGTTTCGCTCAAAGTAAACATTCCCAAAAATCAATTGCGTAAAAATGCCGTAGGCGCAACTCTCGCGCTCACGGGCGGACCTAACGAAATTCGGTTCAAGGATATAAAGAGCACCGCGCTCGAAATCGACGGCTACACCGATAACGAAGCGTTCAGAACTTACACGTTCTTCATTAAGCCCAATTCGGCCGACACCTCGCTGTCGCTCAGACTGTCGCTCGGCGAAAGCGATTACAACAAGCAGTGTAGCGGCATAGTTTATATCAACGATATAACTTACACCGATATTACCGAAGCGGCTTACGGCGAAGCCAAGAACGATATAGACGACGGCAACAAATTCGCCGTGCTCGCCGACCTCACCGTGGAAGCGGACGAAGACGACAACGCAGACTCCGACAATCCCGAAAACACGCTCGACTGGTGGCTTATCCCCTCTATCCTGTTTGCGGTTGCCATACTCATTGCGATTATAGGCTTTATGGTTCGCAAGCTCGTAGAGAAGCGCAGAAGCAAGAAAGGCGTTGTGCAAAAGTACGCCTCTTACGACCGCACCGCCACTCTCAACCGCGAGCACAACAAGAACGCCGACGAAGAGAGCGAGAAAGTAAGCACGGTTGCGGACGACGACGAACACTACGAAGCGTTTGACGACGACGCAGTGCAAGCTCCCGCAAAATCCGCCGAGCAAACCGAGCCCGAAGCCGAAATCGAAAACGGCGAAGAGCAGAAAGCCGAAGAAACCGCCGACGGCGAACAGCCCGCCGAGCAACCTTCGGAAAGCGACGCTCAAACCGAGGAAATTCCCCAAACTGCCGAAACGCCCAAACCCGAACAAGCTCAGCAAAAGCAAGACACCTCGTTCATAGACCGTTTCGACGACTAAGCAAATAAGCAAAAAAACAAACGAAAAATCCCCGCGCGGAATTGTGCGAGGATTTTTTTATTATAGTATTTTCATTATAAGTTATTTGATTATTATAAGCTGCTTGCTTGTTATCACGTTGCAAAACCGCCGTCTACCGCTATATTCTGACCTGTCACGTAAGACGAGTCGCGGGCGGCCAAATAGCGCACCGCGCTCGCAACGTCGGCGGGAGTACCGAACCTGCACGCGGGGATATCGTTGAGTATCGCCCTGCGCTCCTCTTCCGAAAAGCGTGCGTTCATGGGAGTGTCTATAAAGCCGGGGCTTACCGCGTTTACGGTAACGCAAGAGGGCGCGAGTTCGAGAGCAAGCGATTTGGTAAAACCTATGAGTCCCGCCTTTGCCGCGCAGTACACCGTTTCCATTGCCGCGCCGCGTATTCCCCACACCGACGAGATATTTATTATCCGACCGAAACGGTTGCTCACCATATCGGGAGAAAACGCCTTGCACACGAGCATTGCGCCCGTTAAGTCGGTTGCAACGGTTTCTCGCACCGTTGTTTCCGTTTCGTCGCAAAACTGCCTGTAGGCGGCGTTTCCCGCGCAATTCACCACGGTATCGGTAAATCCGAATATTTTATCGAGTTCGCTTTTCGCCGCGCATATCGAGCCGTATGCCGCCACGTCGCATTTTACCGCAACGGCACGCCCGCCCATAGCGCACAGCTCGTCCGCAAGGCTACGGGCGCGAGTTTCGCCTTTATTGTATCCCACAGCCACGCAAAAGCCGTCGCGAGCGAGAGCGCGGCATATTTCCGCGCCTATCGCGCCCGAACCGCCCGTAACGAACGCCGTCCGCTTTTCGCAACTGTTATTATCGTTTTTCATACGCCCTCCGCAATGCAACCGCCGCAAAAGTTTATAAATTGTCGGGCAAATCGTTTTCAAACAAAACGGTTTTCTTTCCGCCTATCGCGCCCGACTTTTCCACGGCTTCGGCAAGCGAACCGCACACGAACACCTTGTTTTCGTCCATGCCCGAGTCTATCGCTCCGTTTTTGAGCGTTTGCGCGCGTGCCCCCACGAAATAGGCGTAATCCGCGCAACCGGTAACCGAACGCCCCAAATCGTAATTTGCGTTTTCTTCTTCCTCGCCGAGCTCCACAAGCCCCGGAGTTATGATTATTCGCGTGCCGTCAAACTCGCGCAGAACCTCGAGCGCGTTTTTCGCTCCCTGCGTATTGCTGTTGTAGGCGTCGTCTATTACGGTAACGTCGCCGTTCTTTATAAGTTGCAATCTATGCTCCACCTGCGGCAAGTCTTCTACCGCAACGGCTATATCTTTGAGCGATACGCCGAGTTCGAGCGACACCGCCGCGCACAGCGATACGAGCGAAGGTATATGCCGTCCGAGTAGCGACGTGCGGATTTTTACGCTCTCGTCTCCCGCCCGCAAAGTAAATTCCGTGCCGAACGGACCGAACGAAACGGCGGAATATTTAACCTGCGCTTCATCGCACTCGCCCGAGCCGGCGAGCAGTTTTTTGCCCTCGGTGCGCCCGTACATATCGAGAGTATACTCGTTGTCGCACGAAAAAGCCGCCAAACCGTTTGCGCCGAGCCCTTCTATAAGCTCGTATTTAGCCGCGGCTACGTTTTCCCCCGAGCCGAACGTGGCGAGGTGCTGATTGCCCACCGCCGTTAAAACGCCTATATTCGGCGCAACGAGGCGGGTAAGTTCGGCAATATCCCCCGCGTGTCTTGCCCCCATTTCGGCTATAAAAACGCCGTGCGAGCTTTGCAGTCCGCCGTTAACCGACCGAGCTATGCCCAAAGGCGTGTTGTAGCTCGACGGAGTGGCAAACACCGAATATTTCTTTTCGAGCATTGCGGCGAGGATATTTTTTGCGGTAGTCTTGCCGAAACTGCCCGTTATGCCTATCTTTATGAGCATAGGCATTGCGGCAAGTTTCTTTTTGGCTTTGCGCACGTAACGCGCGTTATTGAGAGTTTCGAACGGCAACAGCACAAAGTGCGCGGCAATCACTATAAACGGAACGATTAGCGGCAACAGCCCTACAAGACTGTATTTAACTATAATGTATTTGCCCGCAAACAACAGCCCGAACGCCGCCGCGGAAAACAGTACGAACGAAAGCGCGGTGAGTCGGATTATTCTCGGCGTGAACCTAAGCGGCGTTTTTTTGCGCTGTTTGCCCTCTATAATCGCAAAAGCCATCATGTTCAAGAAGAACAACGCCATACCTATCCATTCCGCATATATAAATTTTCCGAAACAGCCCACGTATACGAGCATGCACACCGTGGCGAAGAACGCGGCGGCAAAGTAGCGCACCATGTAGTCGAATTTTGTAGACTTAAACCACTGCGCAACCCCCTTAACGCGATAAGAGGACAGCTGTAAGATTTGCATTATCTTAAAGCTCATAACGGTGAGCAATGCTCCGCTTATCAAGGCGAAAGCCGTAATAATAGCCAAGTATATCATGTTTTTCTCCGTTTTACTCGGTAAATGCGCGTACCGCCGCGTTGAATACGTCGTGCCTTTCGGCATAGGCGAAATGCCCCGCGCCGTCGAGCATTATAAGCCCGCTGTCTTTTATGCCCTTGTTGAGTTTGCGAGCCATATAAGGCGGCGTGTCTTTGTCCTCTTTGCCCCAAAATATGAGCGCGGGCACGTCTATTCGGGGCAACAGGCTATTAAGATGAGTATTGACAACCCGAACGAAAACTTTTCGCATAGATGGCGAAAGCGCACGGTAATCGTCGCTCCCCGCGTTTTCCGTTTGCTTGCCTTTTCGTTTCGCCGCCTTGTATCTTCTTATGGCAAGCCGCTTTTTGAGCGATATTTTGGGCTTTAAGCCCGCGGAGTCGGCAAGGACTATTTTGGAAACCTTTTTTCTCGCGGCGAGTATAAGCGCGACTCTCCCGCCGAAACTGTGCCCCACAGCAACGGGTTTCACGAGTCCCAAACTCTCTATAACGAACTGCGCGCAGTCGGCGTAGTCGTACACGCCCCAATCTTCGGGCGGCTCGTCGCTCTTGCCGAAACCGGGAAAATCTATCGCGTACACGCTCTTGCCGTTTCGGCACAAATAATTATATATTCCGTCCATTGCGCCGCTCGACGCGCCCCAGCCGTGTAGCAACACTATCGCGTTTTCCACGCCGCCGCTTCCTTTGTAAAACACTTCTAAGCCGTTATAGCGCATGTTTTACTCCGCAATGTTATTTGCGTTGCTATACCCGTTTTCTGAGCACCAACGCGTTGCCGCTTTTGTAATAGTTTTTGCGAATACGGGATATTTCGAACCCGCGCGAGGTGTAGAGCGCGATGGCGGGCGCGTTGTTTTCGTTTACCTCCAAAAACATCTCCGCCGCGCCGCGGCTCACCGCGTGCTCGATAAGTTTATCGAGTATCGCCGCGCCGTAGCCTTTGCGCCTGTGCTCTTCCTCCACCGCTATATTGTATATCTCCGCGGTATCGAGCACCGTTTTTATGCCGCCGTAACCTATCGCGGTATCGCCGCTTTGCAAAATGTATATTGCGCTCGATTCATCGGAAAACGTGCCTAATATAACCTCTTCCGACCAAGGGCACTCTATGTACTTTCGCTCCATTTCGGCAATCAATTTGCTATCGCCGCGAGTCGCTACTCTGAATTCGGGCATTCGCGCCGCTCTCCTTAAGGTCTTTTTCGGCTTGCGACTCGCGCACGTACAGCGGTATCAAATCTTTGAAATCGCAGGCGTTTGCAAACATAGCTTCCGCCGCTCGCAAAAGCGCGTGGCAGTCGGGCGCGGGCGGTATCACGTTTTCGCATATTTTTACCGTGCGCTCGCAAGCGCAAACCGCGCCGCCGTAACCGCGGGCAAGTTTTTCCGCCTCGCCCATGGTAACGCAAACGGTTTCACGCAAAGGCTTGCGCTCGGAGTCGAACTCCGCAATATACGCGGTGCCGTTGCTTCCGTCGCAAACGCACAAAATTTTGTCGAACCCGTCCGCTCTTTCATTATATGCGAGCGATTGCAAATAGTTAACGGCAACGGCGGGCTTGCCGAGCGCGTAGCACATAGCCCGCGCCGCCGACACTCCAATTCGTATGCCCGTAAACGAGCCGGGTCCTATCACGCACGCGATTGCGTCAAGCTCGCTCAAAGCCATTCCCGCATCTGTCAAAAGTTTGTCTATTGCGGGCATGAGCGAAACGGAGGCGTTTCTGCCGTTTTCGTCGCGGAAATATCCCCCGCATGAAAGCGCGACTTCAACCGCAGGACCCGCGGTGTTCACCGCTAAAATTTTGCGTGCGCCGCTCATACGAGTTTTACGTGCTCGGTCTTGTCTTTATTGAACCGATACAGTATGAATTTATTTCCTATGGCCGCCACAAACTCCGCGCGGAGCTTGCTTGCAACCTCTTCTCCCGCTTCGCGAGCGGATACGGGCGCGGTTTTGAGCACCGACAGTTTTATAAGTTCGCGGGCGTTAAGCGCGGAATTGCAACTATCCAAAAAAGAGTCGGTAATTCCCTCTTTACCGAGCTGAAACAGCGTGTCTGCCGTAGACGCCGCGCCTCTTAACGCGGCCCTTTGTTTACTTGTCAACAATTTCGATTATCCTCGTGTTTTGGTCTTTAACCGTTATGGCGATATGCTTTTTGGGATACGCGGCAAGCGCGTCGGCGATGTTTTCCCACCACTCTATAACGCACACGCCCTCTTTCTCTCCGAAATATTCGGTTATGCCCGCTTCATACGCCTCTCTGCCGCCGCCGAGTCGGTAAGCGTCGTAATGATACAAAGTAAGTCTGCCCGAATATTCGTTCATGAGCGTAAACGTGGGACTCACAACGGTTTCGCACACGCCGAGCCCGAGCGCAATACCTTTTGTAAGCGCGGTTTTGCCCGCTCCCAAGTCGCCCGAAAGCGTGATTATTTCGCCTCCGCTCAGTTGTTCGCCGATTTTGCGCCCCAAATCCGCCGTTTCGCTTTCGCTTTTAGTGGTATATATCATAGAGCAGTCCTATCTGCGCGGGGGAGTTCTGCGCGGCGCGGCATGCAAGCCGTGATGCCGCCTACGCGCCGCAAGCGCGGCCTTTTTCTTTTTAGCCGCCGCGGCTTTCTTTGCCGCCGCTTTCTTTGCTTCCGCCTTTTTCACCGCGGCTTTCTTCTTTGCCGCCGCCGCTTGCGCCGACTGCTTTTTGGACGACGCCACCATTGCGGCAATTCTGCGCTTAAGGTCGGATATCTCCAGCGCGTGGGTCATATCGTCCAGCGACTTGGTGAGTAAATATGAAATTTCGGGACTGTTGCGCTCGTCGTCGTCGAGCACAAGCTGAACCGAAAACAATTTTTCGCGCAACGCAAACGCGCTTTCGGAGTCTTTCACGTCTTGCAAGCCGTTGCGTATTTCGGTTATTTCCGCCTTTCTGCGAGCAATCTTTTCGGCGATACGCTCTTTGTCCGCTCGCTCCGCCGCGCTCCGCAATGCTTCTTCTTGATTTCTCAAACCGCGTTGCAATTCGGTTTCCGCGGCGTACATTGCGCGCTCGGTTTCGGCGTTCAATTTTATTCGCGCGGCTTCCTCTTTTACGCGCTCCGCCTCGGCTATCATTGCCTGCGCCCTGCGGTACGCGGTTTCTATTTCCAACTTGAGCTTTTCTATCACAAGCAAAAGTTCGGCGTTGTTCTCACCCGTTACTTTAACGGAAGCGAGTCTTTCGGCAAAATCGTCGGCAAAAAGCGGCTCGGTTATATCCGCATACGCAATCGGCTCGGTTGTGCGCAAACGGGATGCGGTAACAAACGGGCTGTCAGCCGTAATCGCTATAGGCTCGCTCGCCGCAGGCTCCGGCTTTCGCTCCGCCGTTCTTTCGCGCTCTGCGGTTGCCGCCAATATTTCTTTGAGCATGGCTTCCGAGCGGTCGTCTTCGGGTTGCCAAGGCGACACGGGCGGCTCTTGCATAACAGGCTCTTGCATAACAGGCGCGGGCTCGGCGATTATTTTATCGACTGAGGTTAGCTCTGCGGCTTGTTCTTCTTTTTCGCCGTCGCTCGGCATTGCCGCTATTGCCGGACTTTCTTCTTCGGGTTGCGATTTGTGCTCCGCAACCGTATAGTCGTTGTTTTCGCCCGCCATAAGTATTTCGTCTATCATTGCCTGCACCGACGCTTCGTTTGTTTCGTCGGCGGCGTTTTCCTTTTCTTCGGTTTTTCCAAACAAGTCGAAAATAACATTATCGGGCGCGTTATGCACAACCTCGTCTGCGCTCTCGGCAGATAAATCGGGCGTTATGACGGGCTCGGGTTCGGGCTCGCCCGCCGCGAGTATTTGCTCGAGCATGGCGTCGGCGGTTGCGTCGTCTATAATTGCGGCGGCGTTCTCACCGTCATACACAACGCACTCCTCGAGATTTTTTTGCAGTTCGGCAAGTTTGTTTTTCAAATCGGAACGCTTTTGTTCCCAATTCTCTCTCTCCGACTCGGGAGCGGTAATTGCGGAAATATCGGCAAAACTCAACTGCGTCTTTACCGTTTCGATTTCTTTTTGTATTTGTTCTCTGCTCTGCATTTGCGCGTCACCTGCCTACATATAGTATAGGTATTCTATCATATAATTGTACAGCATTTCGCGCAAAATGTCAATTATAAGCGAACACTATTCGCAACTCTCGCTATTCTCTCGGCTGAGATTGCCACGGGCACAAGTGCCCTCGCAATGACGTTGTAGCCCAACCCGTCATTGCGAGCGAGTGAAACGAGCGCGGCAATCCCCTACTAATGACGTTGTAACCCAAACCCGTCATTGCGAGCGAGCGAAACGAGCGCGGCAATCCCCTACTAATGACGTTGTAACCAAATCCGTCATTGCGAGCTGCGCGGCGCAAACATCCTGTCTATAAGCCTGTGCAAGTGCTTGTATACGAAAAAAGTTATGAGCGAGCAAACCGACAGCCGCATCAAATTGAAAGGCACTACCGACAGCGGCAGATAGTACAAATATATGCTCTCGCGGGTTACGGACGGAAACAGACTCGTAAGCATACCCACTATAGCGTCCCACCCGAAAGCTTTGGCATAAAACGGAATGAGCAACAAACCGTTAACCAATACGGCTACTGCGGTTTCGGCAAGCGTACCCGCAATAAGGGCGATTATAGCGCCCTTTTTGGTGCGAAACTTGCGGTAAATGAGCGCGGACGCGAGCACCAACGCAACGCCCATAATCATATCTCCGAACTCGCCCACGCAAGCCGTGGAGGTAAAAGGCATTTTGAGAAGGCATTTGAGAATTATTACCAAACAGCCCCAAACTGGTCCCATCATAAACCCTGCGAGCAACGCGGGCATTTCGGAAAACTGCACGTCCAAAAACGCCGGAAACAAAAAGGGCAACGGAAACTTCACGAACATGTAAAGCACGAAAGATATTGCCGTGAATACAGCCGTCATGGTAATGTTTTTGGTAGTGAAGAATTTTTCGCGCATAAAAAAACGCCTCCGATATTTTTTTCGGGGCGTTTTCTTTCACACGAAAACAATGCAACTTATTTCATCCGGACTATACCGTCGGTACGGGAATTTCACCCGTTCATGCGCGACTTGTCGCGCTCGCGGACTGTAACCGCCGGTGGGGATTTACACCCCGCCCCTAAGTTTGCAATATAATAATACTACCTATTTCGTATATTTGTCAAGCGTTTTTTCAGTCGTTAAAACGGGTAACGTTGTCGCCGTTGTCCCACAGCTTTTCCAGCCTGTAGAACTCGCGAGCCTCGGCGTGCTGAACGTGCACTATTACGTCGCCGTAGTCGAGAGCCGCCCACTTGGGCGATATATCTCTGCGCAAAGGCTCTATTCCGTGGTCTTTGCTCAGTTTCTCGTCTACGTAGTCCGCCATTGCTTTTACCGCGGTGGTGGAGTTCGCGCCCGCTATTACAAAACAGTCGGCAAGCACCGTTTTTTGCGCCACGTCTATTATAACTATATCTCTGCCCTTCTTTTCCGAAAGTTTTTCGGCTATGAATTCGGCAAGCGTTCTTCCGCCCTTGCTTTTTAGGTCGGCGAATTTTTCGTCCGATTGCCTGTTTGTTTGCGGCTTAATTTCGGTTTTTGCGAGTCGTTCGTTTTTCTCGGCAAATACGGGCGCGGCGGCAAGCGCGTCTTTTTTTGCTTTCACCCTTTCGGCAAACTTTTTGCACGCCAAAGCGGTGTCTACGCAAAGCATGCGCTTTTCCTCTTTAACCTTGCGTATGGTTGCGCGGAGCGCGCGCAGCATGGCTTTGTCTATATCGCGCGAGGCGAGCGAACGAAGCGATTTCGCTCCCGCGTAGTCCCGCCCCTCTTCCGCCGCGTCGGCAAGATACACAATCTTGTCGAGCATGCTCATCTCCTCGTCGCCCGTGGTGTGCTTGCGTATCGCGCTCACAATGCGGTCGTTGAGTTTGAAATAGTCGCGGGCTATAGCCGCCGACACGTGGGCGTGCAACACCTGCGGCGCGGTAACCGATATTTCGCCGTAACGCTCGCAACGCACCTTGTGCTTTTCCAAAGTTTCGAGGTCGGCGTACTTGCCTATATCGTGCAGTATCAGCGCCGTAATAACCTCGTGCACGTCCTCGCCGTATATCTTGCACAGTCTTATGCCCTCTTTTACGGCGCGGAAAGTGTGCTCTATGCGCTCGGTCTTCATGCCGAACACCGAAAACGCCTTAACGAACGGAACGTATTCGGTATAGAGCGAACGCTCTTTTATATATTCGGCAATTTCCTTAGGAACAAAATCTTCCTCTTTGCCGAACGCAACGGCGGCGCGAACCAAACTCGACGAGCCTTCTTCGCCCTTAAAGCCCGCCGACTTAATGTTAAAGCCCAATTCGCGCAGGTTTTCCATAACCTTTTTGGAAACCGAGTAACCGGGTCTGCGCACGAGGGTGAACACCGCGTTTGCGGCGAGATAGTCGGCGTCTTTCCAATCGGGCAAACCCGCAAGACAGTCCGAACCTATCACGAAATGAATTTCGGCGTTTTCGTATTTTTCGCGATAGTGGCGAATTGCGTCGGCGGTGTAACTCACCGTTTCGCGTTTTATTTCCCACTTCGAAACTTTCACGTTCTCGAGCTCGGCGGTCACCTTTCTCAGCATCGCCACGCGCTCTTCGCCGCTCGCCGTGCAACCGTCTTGCTTAAACGGCGATATGCGGCACGGAAGCACCACCACGCGCGAAAACTTTTTGCTCAAGTTCTTTATAACGCTTATATGCGCGTTGGTTACGGGGTCGAAACTCCCGCCCAAAACAGCAACTTTCTGTACTTTGTTTGTCATACTTATCCTCTCGGGTTATTCTACGAATTCGAATTCGACGTCGAGTATGCGAACGGTGTCACCCTCGCCCGCACCCGCTTTTTTGAGCGCTTTTATTACGCCGTCGTCGCGCAATCGTTTTTGGAAATAATTGAAACTGTCGTAACTGTCGAGCACGACTCCCCGCGCGAGTTCCTCTATCATGCCGCCGCACACCTCGTACGCTCCGTCGTCGTCGCGTTCGATTGTAAATCCGCGCGTGTCGCGCTCGGGGTACACATACGGCTCGAACTCGAGCGGAGCAACGGGCGGCAGTTCGCACAAAGTTTCCCACACGCACTTAATCAGCCCGTCAAGCCCCTGCTTGGTTATCGCGCTTATCGGAAAGCAGGGCACTTTCACTTTGCGCTTGAATTCGGTTACGGCTCGGTCGTCGGGCAAAAGCTCGGCTTTGTTCAGAGCCACTATTTGCGGACGCTTTATAAGTTCGGGCGAAAAGTCCTTAAGCTCGCGGTTGATGTTTTTGTAGTCCTCAACGGGATTGCGCCCCTCGCTGCCCGAAATATCTATTACGTGAACTATCAGCCGAGTGCGCTCCACGTGGCGCAAAAAGTCGGTACCCAGTCCCGCGCCGCGGCTCGCGCCCTCTATAAGCCCGGGAATATCGGCTACCACAAATCCGTGGTCGTAATAGCGCACCGAACCGAGGTTTGGCGAAAGCGTGGTGAAATGATAGTTTGCTATCTTGGGCTTTGCCGCCGACACCACCGACAAAAGCGTGCTTTTGCCCACGTTGGGATATCCCACGAGCCCCACGTCGGCTATGGTTTTAAGCTCGAGCACAACGCATTTTTCTTCGGTCTGCTCGCCGAGTTGCGAAAAGTGCGGAGCTTGTCTGCGGCTGGACTTAAAGCGAGCGTTTCCCTTGCCGCCCCTGCCGCCTTTCAGCACGGTTATGCGCTCGCCGTCCGAAAACAGGTCGGCAATAGTGCCGCCCGTTTCCGAGTCGGTAATAACCGTGCCGCGCGGAACTTTTATCACAAGTTCTTTGCCCGACTTTCCGTTGCAGTATCTGCCGCTTCCGCGTTCGCCGTCGGGTGCGCGGAAATGCGACTCGTACTTAAAGTCCAAAAGCGAGGTCATTCGCGCGTCGGCTTCGAACACAACGTCGCCGCCGTTGCCGCCGTCGCCGCCGTCGGGTCCGCCGTTGCTTACGTATTTTTCGGTATAAAAGCTCGTGCAACCCGAGCCGCCGTTGCCGGCGCGTATATATATTCTTATCCTGTCTACAAACATTATTTTATATCGAGCCTCTCGAGTATAGCCTTGCTCGCCTTTCTCCCCGCGCCCATTGCGAGTATTACCGTTGCCGCGCCCGTCACCGCGTCGCCGCCCGCGTAAATATTGTCTATGTTGGTGCGCATCGTTTCTTCGTCTACCACTATTGTTCCCTTAGGCGAGGTTTGCAATGCGGCGAAACTGTTTTTGATTAACGGGTTCGGACGGGTTCCGAGCGACACTATCACCATATCGGTTTCTATATCGAATTCGCTTCCCGCAACCGGTTCGGGTCTGCGACGACCGCTCGCGTCGGGCTCGCCGAGAGCCATTTTCACGCAACGCGTGCTCTTAACCCAGCCGTTTTCGCCTTGGAAGGAAACGGGATTGGAAAGCAAACAAAACTCTATTCCCTCCTGCTCGGCGTGATGAATTTCCTCGGCGCGAGCGGGCATTTCTTCCCTGCCTCTGCGGTAAATTATTTTTACGCTTTCCGCGCCCATTCTCAGCGCGGTGCGGGCGGCGTCCATCGCCACGTTGCCCGCGCCTATCACCGCTACGCGCTTGCCGAGTTGCACCGGCGTTGCGCTGTCGGGAAGATACGCTTTCATAAGATTTATGCGGGTTAGGTATTCGTTTGCCGAATACACGCCGTTGAGGTTTTCGCCCGGAATATTCATAAACATGGGCAGTCCCGCGCCGCTTCCTATAAACACGGCGTCATACTTTTCGGCAAGCTCCTCTATGGGCACGGTGCGCCCCGCAACGGTGTTGAGTTTTATTTCCACGCCGCCGCCGCAAAGTTTGTCTATTTCGGCTTGAACCAACGATTTGGGGAGTCTGAATTCGGGAATACCGTATACGAGCACTCCGCCCGCTTTATGAAACGCCTCGAACACCGTAACCTCTACGCCGTGATTGCTAAGTTCCGCCGCGCACGTAAGACCCGCAGGCCCGCTTCCTATCACCGCCACGCGCTTGCCCGTTCTCGGAGCTTTCTCGCGCTCTTTGCGGTGCGCAAGCATGTAGTCGCCTATAAACCTCTCGGTGTTTCCTATCGCCACGGGCGAGTCTACCTTTGCTCGCAAACACATCTTTTCGCACTGGTTTTCCTGCGGGCACACTCTGCCGCATATGGCAGGCAAACTGCTCGTTTTTCCTATTATCTCGCCCGCCTTATCGAAATCGCCCGCCGCCGCAGCTCTCAAAAATTCGGGAATGTTTACCGACACGGGACAGCCTTGCATGCAAGGAGAGTTTTTGCAGTGCAAGCACCGTGCGGCTTCCGCTTTAGCCGTTTCCGCGGAGTAACCTAGCGCAACCTCGTTAAAATTGCGCGCACGTACCGCCGCCTCTTGCTCGGGCATTTTGTTTCTCGGTTTTTTCTCAAAAGCCATATTACTTCACCTCACCCGTAAGTCGGCATTTGTGCGCCGCTTCCTGTTCGCGATAAGTCTTGCCGCGATTTATCGCCTCGTCCCAATCTATAAGATGCCCGTCGAACTCCGGTCCGTCAACGCATGCGTATTTGGTTACGCCTCCCACGGTGAGCCTGCAACAGCCGCACATGCCCGTGCCGTCCACCATAATGGAGTTCATGCTCACAACCGTTTTTATGCCCAACTCTTTTGTGAGCGCACACACCGCCCGCATCATGGGCAGAGGTCCTACCGCAAACACGCAATCGTATTTCTTTTCCGCCGCCATGCGCTTTAGCTCGTCGGTCACAAATCCTTTCACGCCGCTCGAGCCGTCGTCGGTTATAAAGCGAAGTTCTTTCGCCGCGCTCGCAAATTCTTTTTCATACATAAGCAGCGAGGCGTTGCGCGCGCCTATTATCACGTCGGACGGTCGGCCTTTGGCTTTCAACGCCTTAGCCTGCGGATATATCACCGCCGTGCCTATGCCGCCGCCCACAAGCAATACGTTTTGAAATTCCGACAAATCGGTGGGGTTGCCGAGCGGACCTACGAAATCCGCTATGTATCCGCCCTCGGGCACTCGAGCGAGCTTTAGCGTGCTGTAGCCCACCTCCTGCACGAGTATGGTTATCGTGCCCGCTTGAGAGTCGTAGTCGCAAATGGTGAACGGAACGCGTTCGCCCTCTTCGTCCACTCTTAAAATTACGAATTGCCCCGGATGCGCGTGCCGAGCCGCGTCGGGCGCGGAAATAACGTATTCGGTTACGTTTTCGGCAAGCCGAGTCTTTTTGAGTATTTTGTTCATGTTCGCCCTCCCTTTTGCTCTTTTATATTCACAGCTTGGCGGCGGAGTTCGTGCAAAAAGCCGCAACTTTGCACTCTCCGCACTGCGGTCGCTGAGACTTACAACAATATCTTCCGTGAAATATAAGTAAATGGTGCGCAAGCGACCAATCTTCGGGCGCAAGCGCGGTCATAAGGTCTTTTTCCACGTCGAGCGGAGTTTTGCCGCCGCTGAAACCGAGCCGGTGACTCACCCTGAACACGTGCGTGTCAACCGCTATGTTATTACCGCCGAACGCCACGCTCATCACCACGTTTGCGGTTTTACGCCCCACGCCCTTAAGCGACAGCAAATCGTCGAAATTATCGGGTACTCGCCCGCCGAACCTGCCGACTATATCGCGCGAAGCCGAAATTATGCTCGCCGATTTGTTGCGGTAAAATCCGCAACTGAATATAAGACGTTGCAAATTTTCGATATCGGCGTTCGCAAAATCCTCTGGCGTATCGTAAACGCGAAACAGCTCTTTGGTAACTTCGTTTACGCGCTTATCGGTGCACTGCGCCGAAAGTATCACCGCCACCAATAAGTGAAAGGGATTATCGTATTCGAGTTCGCACTGCGCGGCGGGATATTCCGCCGCAAGCGCGCTCAAAATTCCTCGCGCGCGTTCTTCTTTGGTATGTATGGTTACGCTGTTATCCATATTGTTATGATTATATCATAACCCGCGCCGTTTGTCACGCGATTTTTCATTGCCCGCCTCGTTACTTCGCACATACCTTTGCGGAGTTTCTCCGTAATACTCGGTGAAATCCCTGTAAAACGAGCGCATACTGCCGAACCCCGAATCAAACGCCGCGTCGGTAACGCTCTCGCCCGCACGCAACCTGCTTGCCGCCGCCTCAAGCCTGAGCGAATTAACGTATTTTTTAAGACTAATGTTCGTAAACGCGTTAAACACTCGGGAAAAATGATGCGAACTGTAGCCGAATTTTTTGCTCAATCCCTTCAAAGTAAGCTCTTCTTCGAAATGCTCGGATATATACGATAGTATTTCGCGCACCGTGTCCACCCTGCCGTCCGCCGCTATGGGCGCAAGCTCGAGTTTGTCTATAAGCAGTCCGAGCACGGTATCCGCCCAGCCGGCCTTGAAAAGACCGCTGCGCGACTTTTGCTCCGAATAAAGTTTAATCAGTCCGCAAACGTCTCGGTATGTTTTTTCGTCGCGCAAAATATGCCGAGTAACGCAACGGTTTTTAACCGCCGCAAGATAGCGTTGGAGAAAATCGAGCGGAAATATCACGCACATCGCTATGTTTTCGTTCTCTACCGTATAGGCGTGCACGTCGTAACTTCCCGACACGCAAATATCGCCCTCTTTCAATTCGTAGGTTTCGCCGTTTATCGTAGCTTCCACGTTTCCATGGGTAATGCAAAGTATTTCCACCTGCGCGTGGAAATGCGGTTTTGTTCCCTGCGACTCGAAAACTTCTATATCGCGATGTTCGATATCGCGCACCGACTCGTAAAATCCGTTCATACCCAAAGTATACCACAAATTTGGGGCGAGCGCAAGAATTGAGCGCAACTTTTGGCAATAAAATACGCTGTAATGGCATTGAACGCGCAAAGATTTTGATGTATAATTTAGCTATAAAAATAATTCCCAAGGGCGGAGGATGTTTACATGAAAATCGGCGTACAAATGTATTCGTTGCGCGAATACATAAAAACCGAGGGCGTGAAAAAGGCTCTCGAAAACATTGCGGAGTGCGGTGCGGACTGCATAGAACCGATATGCGACGACTACGGCGTAGGTTACGAAGAGGTTGCCCGCATAATGCGCGAAAACGGCTTGAAAGCCTATTCCATGCACATAGATTACAATACCGTTGCGGATAAGGACAAACTCGCAAGACTCCGCGACGCGTTCGGCTTGAAAATCGCGGTTATACCGTGGATGGATAAAGAAAAGTTTTTCGACAACGAAAAACGCAAAGAACTGTTCGGCAACGCGCTTGAAAACGCAAACGCGCTCGGCATGGTTTTGGCATACCACAATCACAATTTCGAGTTTGAAAAAGCGGGCGTTTTCGAAGCCCTTCCCCGCGAGATACGCGGGTTGAAATTGCAACCCGATATATTTTGGCTGAAAGCCGCGGGAATAGAGCCGCTCGACTTTGTACGCGCAAACCGCGACAATATCGCGCTTATACACATTAAGGAATTCGGCGAGAACGCGGACGCTCCCGCTCCCATAGTGGGAAGCGGAGCTACCGGCGCGGGCGAAGTGTTGCGCTACATGAAATCGAAAGGATGCGAATGGGCGGTGCTCGAATACGAGAAACCTTGTTGCGACGATATAATTTATCTTAAAAAGTCAATAGACTATATGCGGGAGGCGGTAAAATGAACAGCTCCAAACCGCTTAAAATGAGCATACTCGGCTACGGCGGCATGGCGGGATATCATTTCTCGCGCCTGTCCAAACTCGGGCTTGTGAAATTCGTAGGCGCGTTCGACACCGACGAAAAGCGCATGCAAGCGGCTGCAAAAGACGGCATGACCGCCTACCCCTCCGCCGAAGCGTTGTTTGCCGACCCGCAAACCGAAGCCGTGCTTATAGCCACGCCCAACGATTGGCACCGCCCTTACGCCGTTGCCGCCGCAAACGCGGGCAAGCACGTAATTTGCGAAAAGCCCGTCGCGCTCTCGTGCGAGGAATTGGACGAAATGACGGCGGCAGCCATAAAAAACAAAGTTGTGTTGGAAGTTCACCAAAACCGCAGGTGGGACGCCGACTACATTGCCGTGCAAAACATAATAAACGGCGGAAAGCTCGGTAAAATTTACCGCATAGACTCGCACGTTTGCGGGGCGAACGGCATACCCGGCGGCTGGCGCAAACTCCCCGAACAGGGCGGCGGCATGATGCTCGACTGGGGCGTTCACCTGCTCGACCAAATATTTGACTTTATAAAGGAAAAGCCGCTTTCGCTGTATTGCAAATACTCGCACGCGCTCGGGTTTGACGTAGACGACGGATTCGACGCGCAGATAGGGTTCGAAAACGACCTTACCGTAAACGTGCGCGTAGACACCAACACTTTCACGCCCATGCCGCGCTGGATAATATACGGCAGAGACGGCACTGCCGTAATAAACGATTGGGACTTAAACGGAAAGATTATTTTGCCCGTATACGGCAAAGAGGTGGAAATAGTGGGAATTAAGGCGGGCAACGGATTCACCAAAACCATGGCTTACCGCCCGCACGACAGCGTTTCCGAATCGGATATTCCCGCCCCGAGCGTGGACGGCGACGCGTTTTACAAGAATTTCGTTGCCGCCGTTCGCGGAAAAGAAAAGCCGATAGTAAGCAACGAAAGCGTGCGCAAAATACTGCGAATAATGGAGCTGTGCGCAATTTCGAGCAAAGAAAACAAAGTTATAAAAGACGAACTTAAAAATTTATAAAAAAAATAAAAAGGAGCAACAAACATGAACGTAACCGTTTGGAACGAATTTAAGGGGCAGGACAACGGCGCAGTCAAAGCTGCCTACCCTAAAACAATGCACGAAGCCATAAAGCAAGCCGTAGAGGGCAAAGACGTAAGCGTAACGGCCGTAACCATGGAAATGCCTCATCAAGGATTATCCGACGAGTTGCTCGAGAAAACCGACGTGCTAATATGGTGGGGGCACTGTCATCACGGCGACGTAAGCGACGAACTCGTTGAGAAGATAAAGAGCCGAGTTCTTCGCGGCATGGGAATTATTTTTCTTCATTCGGCGCATATGTCTAAGCCGTTCATTGCTCTTATGGGCACCACGTGCACTCTCGGGTGGCGCGAAGCGGCGGAACGCGAACGCCTTTGGACGGTGTCGCCCGCCCACCCCATAGCAAACGGCGTGCCGGTTTGCACGGTGCTCGAGCACGAAGAAACGTACAGCGAGCCTTTCGATATTCCCGAGCCCGACGAAACCGTATTTATAGGTTGGTTCAAGGGCGGCAACGTGTTCCGCAGCGGCGTAACCTACAGGCGCGGACTGGGAAAAGTGTTCTATTTCCAACCCGGACACGAAACGCACCCCACCTACCGCGACGAAAACGTAAAGAAAATTTTACGCAACGCCGTGCGGTGGGCATACAACCCCGATATAAGAAAAACCCCGCTCGACTGCCCCATGCTCGAAGCCGACGAAAAATAACGAAAATTTTATAAAATACAAATAATCAAGGAGTAAAAAGAAATGAAAAAGTTGAAAGTAGGAATTGTAGGTTGCGGCGGCATAGCCAACGGCAAACATCTACCCGCCCTCAAACAAATCGAGGAAGTTGAATTTGCGGCATTTTGCGATATAATAAAAGACCGAGCCGACAAAGCCAACAAAGAATACGCCGACGGCAAGGCGTTCGTAACCGAAGATTATCGCGAGCTTATAAAACGCGAACTTGACGCGGTATTCGTTTGCACCCCGAACTGCTCTCACTGCGAGATAAGCGTAGCCGCTCTCAACGCGGGCAAACACGTAATGTGCGAAAAGCCCATGGCGATGAACTACGCCGAAGCGCAGAAAATGATAGAGGCTCGCGACAAGTCGGGAAAACTGCTCACCATAGGCTATCAAAACCGTTACCGCAGCGACGCCGTTTATCTCAAAAAGGAGTGCGACAAAGGCAATCTCGGCGAGATATACGTAGCAACCGCGCACGCGATACGCCGCAGAGCGGTGCCCACCTGGGGCGTATTCCTCGACGAGGAAAAACAGGGCGGCGGTCCGCTCATAGACATTGGCACTCACGCGCTCGACCTCGCGCTGTTCATGATGAACAACTACGAGCCTTTATACGCTTGCGGAAGCGTTTATCATAAGCTCAACAACGACAAAGAAACGGCAAACGCTTTCGGCGAATGGGACCCCGAGAAATTCACGGTGGAAGACTCTGCGTTCGGTTTCGTGGTGATGAAAAACGGCGCAACGGTAAAAGTGGACTCAAGCTGGGCTCTCAACATAACCGACGTGCGCGAAGCCGCCGTAACTCTTTGCGGCACAAAGGCGGGCGCAACCATTAAGCGCGGAGAAAAGCTCGAACTCAACGGCGTGAAAAACAACGCTCAATACATTGAAACCCCCGATTTCTCTGCGGGCGGCGTTGCGTTCTTCGACGGCAAAGCTCAATCGTCGGGCGACGCAGAAGCTCGCACGTTTGTAAACGCAGTACTCGGCAAAGGCAAACTTTACGTTCTGCCCGAGCAAGCGGCGGTTGTAACCCGCATACTCGAAGGCATATACACGTCGGCCAAAACGGGCAAGCCGTACTATTTCGACTAAACGAAGGTAACACAGCAATGAAACTCGGAGTTTTCAGTCCCGTTCTCGCAGATATGAACCTTGGCGACGCGCTTGCGTTTTTGCACGGTTTGGGAGTTGAGCAAATGGAACTCGGTTGCGGCGGCTTCCCCGGCACGGCGCATGCCGATATAAACGTAATAAGCAAAGACAAAGCCGCGCTCGAGAGCGTTAAGGCGGCGTTCGATAAAAACGAAATGACCGTTTCCGCCCTGTCGGTGCACGGCAACGGCGTTAACCCCGATAAAGAAATCGCAAAGAAAGCCACCGACGAGCTCACCGCGGCAATACGCACGGCTAAAAAGCTCGGCACGGACAAAGTGGTGACTTTCTCGGGTTGCCCCGGCGATAAAACCTCGTCATGCCCCAACTGGATTACCTGCCCGTGGCCCAACGATTTCTCCGACCTCCTCGAATGGCAATGGAACGAGGTACTAATCCCCTACTGGAAAAATATTGCACGCATAGCAGAGAGCGAAGGCGTTAAGATATGTTTGGAAATGCACCCCGGCTTTATGGTGTACGGCGTTGAAAGCATGCTAAGACTTCGCGAAGCCGTAGGCAAATCGGTGGGCGCAAATCTCGACCCCTCGCACCTCATTTGGCAGGGAGTCGACATAGTAGGCGCAATCAAAGAACTGAAAGACGCAATACATTTCTTCCACGCCAAAGACACGGCGATAGACTCCGCCAACGCGAAAGTGAACGGCGTGCTCGACACAAAGTCTTACGCCGACGTTTTGCGCCGCAGTTGGGTGTTCCGCACCGTGGGTTACGGCAACGGCGACTGGAAAAAGATAATAAGCGCGCTCGCCGCCGTAGGCTACGACGGACCTATATCAATAGAGCACGAAGACAGTCTTATGCCGCCCCAAGAAGGACTCATAAAAGCAGTGGAATATCTCAAAGGCATTATAATAAAGGAAGCGAACACAGCCGCCGCTTGGTGGATTTAGAAAAAAAGCCTTGCCCCAAAAGGGCAAGGCTTTTTTCTATCTGTATCTCTTATAGCCGTTGCCGTCGGTATAAAACACGCCTATCAAGGCGTCTAAGCGGTAATACTCGTATATTCCCATTGCGCGGTCTATATCGGTATCGGGCACGCGCACGCTAAGCCCGCACGACGCCGACACTTCGCGCGGGGTGTTTATTATCTCGCACTCCACTCCGCCCGAGCGCAACAGGTCGTACAGCCTCATAGAGCGCGTGCGACTGCGAAAAGCAAACAAATACATGTTTTTCGTTCTCCTTTTGTACGACAAAATCAGTGATATTGCGTAGCCTACTTAAGTATAATATACTACATTATATTATAATTTCGCAAAAAGTGCGCAAAAAAGGTTTGTCGCAGCGCACTCGAAAAGGCGGTAAAAACATGATTTATTTCGACAACTCGGCAACAAGCGGCGTTAAGCCCGATTGCGTTGTGAACGCGGTGGTAAACGCCATACGGCATTTGAGCGCAAACCCGGGCAGAAGCGGACACAGCCTGTCGGTAAGCGCGGGCATGCTCGTATATTCCACCCGCAAAAAGGCGGCGGATATGCTCGGCGTGGGCGAACCCGAACGGATAATTTTTACGTCGGGTTGCACGCAGGCGCTCAACATGGCTATACTCGGCACGGTTATAAGCGGCGGCAACGTGGTTACCACCGCGCTCGAGCACAACAGCGTTTTACGACCGCTGTTCGAGCTTCAGCGTGCGGGGCGCATTACGGTCAGCATAGCGGAGCCAAACGAACGCGGCGTAATAACCGCAAAGGAAATAGAACGCGCCGTGACGAGCCGCACCTACTTGGTTGCCGTAAATCATATAAGCAACGTAACGGGCGCGATTAACAACATAGACGAAATAGGCAAATTTTGCCGCAGTCGCGGAATTAAATTCCTTGTAGACGGTGCGCAAAGCGTGGGATACGGCGATATAGATATGCGCGAGCAACACATAGACTATCTTGCCGTAGCTCCGCACAAAGGCTTGTGCGCCATTCAGGGCGTGGGAATACTCGCGCTCGGCGCGGGCACGGATATCCGCCCCACTTTATACGGCGGCACGGGAACGCAGTCCGAAAACGTGTTTCAGCCTCTCGAACTGCCCGAAGCTCTCGAGAGCGGCACTCTCCCCACTCCCGCAATAGCCGCTCTCAGCGCGGCGATAGTGCACAACCAAAAAACACGCGCCGAAAAGCGGCGCAAACTGCGGGAACTCAGCGCGTACATACTCGACGGCATAAAGAAAACTCGCGGCGTAACGGTGTTTACCGCGCCCGATACGTATAACGGACTGATAAGTTTTAACATAGACGGCATTGGCTCTATGGAAGCAAGCAATATTTTAAGCTCGCACTACGATATAGCCGTGCGCGGCGGGCTTCACTGCGCTCCCCTCGTTCACCGCCACTTGAAAACTTTAGACAGCGGAATAATTCGCGCCTCGGTATCGAGCGACAACACCTTCGGCGAAGCCGACTTTTTCCTGCGTGCGGTGCGCGAGCTTGCCGAAACCGAAAAAAACAACCGTATGTAAGAATTTTTGCGCGTTAAAGCATGCCGAGCAGACTTTCGAGTTTTGCTCTTTGCTGCGAGTTGAGATGCGGCGAAACAGTGTTCACAAAGCCGAGCAGCTGCACTTCGTCGAACGTGCCGTTGCGTTTTTGCTCCTGCACCATTTCCATGAGTTTGCTTATGAGCGCGTCTTCGCCGAGATTGCCGTACTTGCGCATCGCCTCGCCGTACAGCATATCCGCCCGACTGCTTTTGCCTTTAGCTTCGTATCCGCGTAATTGTTTCATAATTTTTCGCTCCTCCGTTACTATTATAGATATGCCGTCATATACATAATAGTGATAGCGAGGAGGTACGTTTAATGGATTTAAGTTCTATATTGCCGCTGCTTATGAGCAAATCGGGCGTGGGCGGCGATAAAATGAACACGCTCATGAAATTCGCGCACGGCGAAAAGCCGGATATAGGCACCGTGATGAACATGGCTATGGAACAAAAAAAGCAAGCCCCGCAAGGACTTGCTCCCGTATCCGATATAGCTTCGGCGGAAATTTTCGGCAAACTCGCCAAATATTTCATAACGGCGCAAACTAATTGACGTCTTTACGCTTATCCGTTCCCTGCTTGTTTTTAACGAGCTTGTTAAGTATGGTAAGCAACCTAAAAGCCACGGCGTCGTTGAAATGGCGCAGATTGAGTCCCGTGGCTTTCTCTATTTTGTCGAGCCTGTAAATTAAAGTGTTGCGGTGCATATACATGCTCCTGCTCGTTTCCGATATGTTCAGCGAGTTTTTCAAAAACTCTTCGGCGGTGTTCATAAGTTCGGAGTCGTCGAGTATATCGGTACTGTCGCGGTCAAGCATGGTGTCGAGATAACGCGCGAGCGACTCCCGAGGAACTTCGCTCAACAATTTCATCATGATGTATTCTTTGTATGAGTATATTTTGCCGTTCGGCGAAAGCATTTTGCCGAATTCGTAAGCAAGCGCGCAATGCCCGAAATACAACCCCAGCTCCGAAAAAGAATGAGCCGTGCCGCCCACGTTTATCACAAAATCCACTCTAAGCTCTTCTTTTATGTTGTCGTACAGCGTAAACGCGAAATCGGTTGCGGACTGGTATTCGTCTTCCTCGCCGCAACGCTTTATAAAAGCAACGCTCCTGTCGTCGAACGGAACTATTATATCGCCCGACTCTCGCATGGTTTCCAAAAAGTTTCTCAGTTCGTCGAGTTTGCTCTTTAGGTCGGTAACGAGCGTGAGCACGTAGCCGTCGAACGGCCCCGAATACTTGCGGGCAAGCTCCTCGGCTTCCTTTTCTCCGAGTTCCCCGAGCAAATACATCTTGAGTTTTTCGGCGTGCGTAAGCTCTCTTACGGGCTCCGCCGCGCCGCCGCACAACGCCTTTATAAATTCGGCGTAGTTTCGATACTCCTCGCCGCAACCGAACAGCACCGCTTTATGCCCGCTCGCAAGCGGCACAACGGTTATGCCGCAGTCGGGATACTGAACAACCCGCGCGGTTTCTTTTACGCGCTCCGTATCCACGGTTAAACCGCCCGACGAGCGAAACGCAACCGTTCCGTCGGGCGCAAAAACCGCCGTGTCCAATCCCGTGGCGTCTTTTATCTTTTTTAAGGTTTCAAAAAACAATTGAGTCATCACAAATTACTAAGCCCGCGTTCTATGTCTTTCATAATATCCACTTTAGACTCTATTCCCACCGAAAGGCGAATTGTGCCCTCGGTTATTCCCGCCGCCGCGAGTTGCTCGTTCGTAAGTTGGCGGTGAGTGCTCGAAGCGGGATGCAACACGCAGGTGCGAGCGTCGGCCACGTGAACCACCACGGCCGCAAGGCGCAATCCGTCCATGAATTTCACGGCTTTTTCGCGCGACTCGAGCTCGAACGAAATCACTCCGCTTCCTTTCCCTTTGCAGTACTTGCGGCAAAGGTCGTAACTCTTATCGCCGTACAGCGCGGGATAGCGCACCGATTTTACCGCTTTACTGCTCTTGAGCAGCCGCGCAACCTCGAGCGCGTTTTCGCTGTGCGCGGGCATGCGCAAATGCAGAGTTTCAAGCCCGAGATTTAACAAAAACGCGTTCATGGGACTGGGCGCGGAACCGAGGTCGCGCATGAGTTGCACTCTCGCTTTTGTTATGTAAGCCGCAGAGCCGAAAGTTTGGGTGTAGCTTATGCCGTGATAGCTCTCGTCCGGCTCGGTAAGTCCCGGGAATTTGCCGCTCGCCGCATAGTTGAAACGCCCGCCGTCCACTATCATGCCGCCGAGCGCAACTGCGTGCCCGTCGAGATACTTAGAGGTGGAATACACCACTATATCCGCTCCGAAATCGAACGGACGGCAAATAACCGGCGTTGCGAACGTATTATCTATTATGAGCGGTATTTTGTGCTCGTGCGCAACGCGAGCCGCCTTTTCAATATCGGTAACGGTCACGGCGGGATTGGCGATTGTTTCGGCAAATATAAGTTTGGTGTTGTCTTTAATAGCCGCAGAAAGCTCCCGTTCGTTATTTATATCCGCAAACGTGGTTTCTATACCGAATTTTTTGAGAGTCACGGCAAGCAGATTTACCGTGCCGCCGTATACCTCGCTCGCCGATATTATGTGGTCGCCCGCCTGCGCGAGGTTGGTTATGGCGATTAACGTTGCCGCCTGCCCCGAACTCGTCATCATTGCGCCCACGCCGCCCTCGAGGTCGTTTATCTTCGCCTCCACCGCGGCAACGGTGGGATTCGAAAGCCGCGTATAAAAAAAGCCTTCTTTCTTAAGGTCGAACAAGTCGCCCACGTCCTCGGTGGAATCGTACTTAAACGTGGTGGACATAGAGATAGGCAACACCCTCGGTTCTCCGTTGCCCGGCGTGTAGCCGCTTTGTACGCATTTGGTTTCCTGTTCCATATACAGCCTCCCTTTTTATTTTACAGACGCGAACGTAAGCACGAACACTTCCGCCGCTCCGTTTTTAATCAGTACGCGCGAGCACTCCGCCGCCGTAGAGCCGGTAGTAAACACGTCGTCTATAAGCAAAACGCTCTTTGCTTTCACGTCCGCCTTTTCGGACAGCGCAAAACTGTCTTTTACCGTTTCTTCCCGCTCGGCTCGCGACTGTCCTACCAAGTCTTTGGTTTTCACGGTCTTTGCGAGCAAAACCTCGCTCTCTATGCCTATGCGCTTAGCGAGTTCGCAAGCAAGCAGTTCGGATTGATTGTAGCCGCGGGTGCGCCTGCGGCTCTTGTGAACGGGCACGCTTGTTATTATATCCGGCTTCCAATTCGCGGAATAGTAGGTATCCGCCATGTATTCCGCCATATACGGGGCGAGATATCTCGCGTCGCGATATTTGAGCCTGTGAACGAGTTTCGCCGCGCCGCCGTTATACTCAAAACTCGAACGCGCCGCCGAAAAAGGATACTCTCTTTGTTTGCAGTTGTCGCAAACGGCGTTTTGCGGCGGAACGGCTCTGCCGCACACCGTGCAGTATTCGGTGATAAGAGGCAACTTGCACTTATCGCACACGCAGTTACGAACGGTTTTATCAAGCTCGCAACCGCAAACTATGCACTTTATGCCGCTCGGATATATTATCTCTTTTATAAGCTCCGTTAAGCTGCCCATACTTTGCGCTAACGGTCTATGCGAGTTACCCAACCGAATTTATCTTCGATTTTGCCCGTTTGTATGCCAGTCACGCGGTCGTAGGTAAAGCGGGATATTTCGCCCATCTTTCCGCCGCCCACGATATAGTCTTTGCCCTCGTATCCCACTTTGCCCACCGGCGATATAACCGCCGCCGTGCCCGTGCCGAATATCTCCGTGCAAGTTCCGTCCTTTATGCCGTCTATAACCTCTTTTATGGGCACAAGGCGTTCTTCCACCTCCATGCCCTCGCTTTTAAGCAGTTCTATAACGCTCTTGCGAGTTATACCAGGCAAAATACTGCCGCCGAGCATGGGCGTAACCACTTTGCCGCCGAGTACGAAAAATATGTTCATCGACCCCACTTCTTCAACGTACTTGTGCTCTTTGGAGTCGAGCCACATTACTTGGTCGTATCCCATTTGTATCGCTTTTTCGCCCGCTTTAAGACTCGCCGCATAGTTGCCCGCAACTTTGTGATGACCCGTGCCGCCCTTTGAGGCGCGAACGTATTCCTGTTCCACATATAAGCCCACGGGCTCGAGGCCGTGCGCGTAATACGCCCCTACCGGACTCAAGATTATGAAAAAGATATAATTGTGCGCCGCGTGAACTCCGAGCGCGGAGTCGGTTGCTATTATGCTCGGGCGGATATACAGCGCGGTGCCTTCGTCGGAAGGTATCCAATCCTTTTCCATTAGCACGAGCTTACTAAGCGCGTCGAGCACAAAGTCTACGTCTACCGGCGGAATACATACCCTGTCCGCCGAATTGTTCAAACGCAGAAAGTTTTCGCGCGGACGGAAAAGCCGTATTTCTCCCTCTTTGTTCTTGTATGCCTTAGTTCCCTCGAATATAGCCTGAGCGTAATGAAACACCGCCGTGCTCGGGTCGAGCGAAAAAGGCTCGTACGGCTGTATTCGCGCGTTGCGCCATTCTCCGTCGCCGTATTCCATAACAAACATGTGGTCGGTAAAATATTTGCCGAACCCGAGCGCGCCCGCAGGCTTCGCTTTTTTGTTCTTTGCTTCGATTATCTTGAGTTCCATTTCTATGTATCTCCGTTTATAAATCCCGTTCCACTCGGCAGTTGCCGAGCCGCTTAAACGCGCACTTTCCTTGAGTGAGAGAACAGAGTTCCTCTTCCAAATCGCTCGCGCTTATTGCGGCGTAAGTTACGTCTACCGTTCTATTATACTCCAAAGCCGTTATTTTATAAAGCGATTGAACTACCCTTTTTTCGATTTTTTTCCAAACCGAATAATCGAATTCCGCCCTTACGAGTTCGCAGTCCGCCGCCTCGACGCGTTTCGCTCTCGCTATGGACTCGCTCGCCGCTTTGGTATACGCGCGAACGAGTCCGCCCGCGCCCAGCTTTACTCCGCCGAAATAGCGCACTACCGAAACCATGGTTTCGCTCAGTCCCGCCGTGCGTATGCACTCGGCAATTGGTGCGCCCGCAGTGCCCGCAGGCTCGCCGTCGTCGCTGCTCCTCGCGCTTTCACCCGAGACGTATGCGTAACATATATGGGTGCAGTCCTTGTATTTTTTGCGCAATTCGGCAAGTATCCCGTTTGCTTCGGCGTCGGTGCGCACCCTTCCGCAAAAAGCAATAAAGCGCGATTTCGATATTTCGAACTCGTATTCTCCGCCCTTTACCGTAACGAACGAATTCATTTAAGGGTTACGCGCAAATGAACTTTTTTGCCTTTATGCAACACGAACTCTTTCTCCGCAGTGTATTTGTCGAGCGCGTCCGCCGAGCCGAGCACTTTGGAGTCGTTTATCTTCACGCCGCCGCCGTCTATAAGTCGGCGGGCTTCCGATTTGGAAAGCGCGACTCCCGCAAGAGTCATTATATCGGCTATAAGCGCGTTTTGCGGCGCGGAAACGGTAACCTGCGGCATATCCTGCGCCGACCCGCCGAACGCCGCCGCGGCTTGCTTTTGCGCCTGCTCCGCGGCTTCTTCGCCGTGTATAAGTTTGGTAACCTCGTAGGCAAGACGTTTTTTCGCCTCGTTCATGCGCTCGTCGCAATGCTTGGTAAGTTCCTCTATTTCGTCAAGTTCCATAAAGGTGAGCAGTTTCATGCACTCCGCGGTTTTCACGTCTTCCACGTTGCGGAAATACTGATAGAACTCGTAAGGCGCGGTTTTGTTGCCGTCCAGCCACAACGCGCCTTTCGCGGTCTTGCCCATCTTCTTTCCGTCGCTCGTGAGCAACAGCTTAAAGGTCATTGCGTAAGCGTCGGTTCGCTCGAAACGGCGTATGAGGTCCGCGCCCGCGAGTATATTGCTCCACTGGTCGTTACCACCTATTTCCAACTTGCAACCGTACTTTCTGTACAGCGTGAGGAAATCGTACGCCTGCATGGGCATGTAGTTAAATTCGAGAAAGCTTAGCCCCTTTTCCATACGTTGCTTAAAGCAATCGCATGTTATCATTTTATTTACCGATAAAAACGGACCTATCTCGCGCAAGAAATCTATATAGTTGAGCGAAAGCAACCAGTCGGCGTTGTTCACCATTACGGCAGCGTTATCGCCCTCGAAGGTGATAAAGTGCGAAAGCTGACGGCGGAAACACTCCACGTTATGCGCTATCGTTTCCTTTGTCATCATACTGCGCATATCCGTTCTGCCCGAAGGGTCGCCTATCATGGCCGTGCCGCCGCCTATGAGCGCGATGGGTTTGTGCCCCGCCCTCTGCATGTGCGCCATAGCCATTACGGGAATATAATGCCCTATGTGCAAGCTGTCCGCAGTCGGGTCGAACCCCACGTAAAAGGGAACGCTTTCACTGCCGAGCAATTTGCGCATATCTTCTTCGTATACCGTTTGCCCTATAAACCCGCGCTCGTAAAGAGTGTCGAGCACATTCTTTTCAGCCATAATCTTTATTTCTCCTTGGATATTATCTCTTTGAAAAAGTTTCCGAGCGCGTTCATGCCCTCGTCGATTTTTTCCGCGCTTGCGTTGGAATAGTTCAGCCTTATAGTATTCTTGCCGCCGCCGTCGGCATAAAACACGCTTCCCTGAATATACGCCACGTTGCGTTTAACCGCTTCCGCCAACAGCTCCGCGGCGTTTATATCGCACCCCTCGAATTCGCCCCACACAAACAGCCCGCCGTCGGGTGACGTGTGATTGAATTCCTGCGGCATGTACCGTTCTATGCCACGCATCATAGCGTCTTTTCGCTCTTTATACAGCGGCAAACTCGCTTTCACCGCCGGCTCGAGCAATCCTCTCGCCAAATATTCGGCTACAATCGCCTGCGCGAGCAAGCTCGTGTGCAAGTCCGTGCCCTGCTTGCATATCGCCATTTTTCGTATTATATCGCGATTGCCTACGGCAATACCCACTCTCAATCCCGGCGAAAGTATTTTGCTGAACGAGGTTATATACACCACGTTGTCGTCTAAGTCAAACGACTTGAGCGCGTTCACCTTTTCGCCCGAAAAACGCAGCCGCGCGTAAGGGTCGTCTTCGAGGACGGGCACGCCGTATTTTGCGGTGACCCGCGCTATTTCGCGGCGATTTTGCGCCGTGTAAGTCTTGCCCGTAGGATTGGAGAACGTGGGCACGAGATATATGAATTTGGGCTTGTGCTTTTTAATCTTTTGTTCGAGGTCGGTTATGTCGAGACCGTCGGAATTTGCCTTTACGCCCACCGCTGCCGCTTCGTAGGAATTGAATATTTGGAGCGCGGCAAGATAAGTCGGGTCTTCCACGAGCACGCAGTCGCCCGCGTTCAAAAAGCTCTTGCACATCAGGTCTATGCCCTGTTGTCCGCCGCTTATAACGAGCATTTGCGAATTGTCTTGCGCTTTCACTCCGAACTCGGCAACGTATTCTTTGCTCCGCTCCGTAAGCGGCGCATAGCCCTCGGTAGTTCCGTATTGCAAAATTTTGTAACTGTCCGCTCTACCGAGAACGTCGGCGGCTATAGAGCGCACGTCTTTTACGGGCAACGCTTCGGTTGCGGGCAAACCGCCCGCGAAAGAAATAATTTCGGGGCGCGACAACAGCTTGAAAATCTCGCGCGTTGCCGTGCCGTTTAGATTTGCCATTCTGTTCGCAAATTCCGAATTCATATTCACTCCTTAACAAAGAATTTTTGCGGTATGTACTTTATTGCGAAAAACGCCGCGACTCCCACCGCAAGACCCGCTATTATGCTCGCCGCAAGCATGAGCGGCAACATCGCCGTAAGATTTGTTTGAACTATTAAGCTCGCCACGCCCACCTGCACCGCGTTGTGAGTGACCGCTCCAAAAAAACTAATGCCCGCAATACTCACGAATTTTATCGCGAAACGATACAAGATAACTTGCACGGTAAGGCTCGCAAAACCCGCGGGAACGCTGTACATAAGCGCGGCGAGGTTTCCGCCGAAAACGCTTGCGAGCAAACACCTCAAAGCGAGTATGAGATAGGCGTCGGCATATCCGAGCAACACCAAAGCTACGAGAGTGACAACGTTGCAAAGTCCCATTTTCGCGCCGGGCGCAAATGGCAAAAGCGGCGGCAACAAAGACTCCGCAAGCGCGAGCGCGAGCGCGGCAACTGTAAACAAAGCTATTCTTGTTATTCGTCTTGCGTTCGTTGTGATTATCTCCTTTAACTTTGCCCTACCGAGCCCGCCACTCGGCTCTCTCCTATCACCGTGATAACAACTCCGTACTGTGCGCAAACTATGCTTTCGCCCACGCGCCCTATTTCGCCCGTTTTAACGCAAGTGCGGTTGCGGCAGTCCGACTCCGATACCCTGCACTTGCCGCCGCTTACCGTTACGGTCAGATGGTCGGCTATACGCCGCTCGCAGTCTTTATCGAGCGGAAGCACTATGCGGAAATCTTCGCAAGCAATCTCCACTCCGCTCCCGGGCTTTCGCACAACGGTAAGCACGAGCACAACGGTGAGAATTACCGCGGCGGCGAATATTATTATATCGCCCGCCGCAAACGGCGTTTTGCGCGAACGTATAATTTGTGCTCTGTCTACGTTCAATAGCGGTATTCCTCTATTTCATATCGTTTGTAGGCGTCGTAAGCGTCGTCGCCGCTCTTGTATATAAAATACGCTTCGCCGCTTTCGTCGCTCTCGGTCACTCCGGAAAGGGTCATAATTCCGTCCTCCGATACGAGTATGCCGAGCGCGTTTTCGCTCTGTAAAAACTCCGCGGCTTTTCTCCCGTCCGTTAAGCATACAGCCGTAGCGTAGGCGTCCGCCTCAGCCGAGTTATCGCATATCACCGTTGCGGATATTATGTGATTTTTCGTGTTTACGTAACCGCCGAGTCCGTCTTGCTCCACGCCGAGCGGCATGCCCGTTACGCCGTTTATTATGTGCGGAATATAAAGCGTGCCTTTTGAATTTTCCGCTTTGCGATAGCGCACGTAATCGCCGCTCGTAACTATAGTTTTGCCGCCGGTAACGCTAATCGCGCACATATCGCCGCCCTTGCCGCCGCGCGGGCGCGGAGAGGTGACGCCGAGCGCCCAACGCTCGTATACTTTGCCGTCGGGATGATACCAATCGCCTATCACGCAAATGTTGCCGCTTATGTTTATAAGCGCGCTTTCCACGCCGTTGGCTTTCGCTATTTCCACGCACCTGTCGGCGGCGAACCCCTTTGCCACCGCGCCCAAATCTATGCGCAAAGCGGGATGAGTTTTGTATGCGTAATATCTGCCGTCTTTTATCTCGGTTTTAAGATACGCCGGGTCGCAATACTCTTTAACCTCGTTTATCTGCTCGTAGGAAGGCAGTTGCAATTCGCCGTCGTCGCCCGCCGCCACGCCCCACAGTTCGGTAAGCGGTCGAACGGCTATATTTAACGCGCCGTCGGTTTTTGCGTAAAATTCGCGCGAAAGTTCTATAAGTTCGTACGCCGAAGCGGATATTTCCACCCGCTCGCTCTCGTATCCTTGCGTGTAACTTTCGTTTGCGCCCATTGCGTTGAACCGCGAAAACGCGCTGTCCGCTCGAGTAAGGCTCATTTCATCGTCTATGCTTTCGAGAAGCTCTGTCATTCGGTCGAGCGCGGCTTGTTCGTCGCCGCCGCGCACCGCCGCCGAAAAAGTAATATCGCCGAAAACCGCCTTTTCTCTGTAATCGTAATACTCGAACTGCTGCGGCTTATCGTAAAAATCGTTGCACCCGCACAGCAAGAGCGCGATAAGCCAAACCGAAAACGCAAATACTGCTTTAATCTTCTTTGGCAACGAAAATCATTCCTATCGTGTCGGGTCCGCAATGACAACCCACCACGGGACCGACGAGCTGTTCCCAAATTTCGGCGTTCGGATACTTTTCCTTTATCATCTCCACTATAACGGCGGTGTCCTCATCGGTGTCCGCGTTCATTATGGATATAGGATAATTCAAGTCCACCCTGTCGCTTTCAAGATAGTCAACAAGGGTGTGCAACGCTTTTTTGCGCCCCTTGGCGTTGAGTATGTTTACGAGCTTCCCCTCTTCGGAGGTGGAAATTATGGGCTTTAATTTGAGTATTGTGCCCATCATTGCCTTAAACGCACTCAATCTCCCGCCCCGCTTTAAGTAAACCAAATCGTCTACCGTGAAATACACCCGCACTTTCTCGCGGAATTTTTCCACGAATTGCACAACCTCTTCGTCCGAAGCTCCCGACTCATGCATTTTGGCGGCATAATATACCGTCATTCCCGCGCCCATGCTTATGTTTTTGGTATCTACTACGGTTATCTTGCGCTCGGGATACTTTTCTTTGAGCGTATCCATCGCCTTTTCCATGCTCTGAAAAGTGCCCGACATGGCGCTCGAAAAATGTACGTACAAAATATCTTCGCCCGCGGCAAGCACGGGTTCGAAATATTCCAAGTAGTCGTTTTCGTTGAGTGCCTGCGTTTTAACGCTCGCGCCCGCACGCATGGCGTCGAAAAACTTGCGATTGTCGGTTTCGCGCCCCAAATCGTAAAATTTTTCTTCGCCGTTTACGGTATACGGCATTTTGATACATTGGGCGTCGAAATCGTCAAACCTCGTATACCAAAGTTCGCAATTGGTATCGCAAAAAAACTTGCTCATAACGCTCGCTCCTTTCAGTGTCCTTTCAAATAATTATAGTATAAACCGAAGCAATAATCAAGCTATTTCGTTTGCATATTTACAAAAAAGTGGTATAATATCATTGTTATGTCATACATTGCCTTTTTTGTGCTTGCGGCGGCTATCGTGTTTTTGTCCGTAAAGCTATCCGAATACGTCGATTTGCTCGACAAATCAACCAAAGTGTCCGGCGCGTTTATCGGAGGCGTTTTGCTCGCCGCGGTAACCTCTTTGCCCGAGCTGTTCACCTCGCTTTCCGCCGTGCTGTTTATAGGCGAAAACAATCTCGTAACCGGCAATATACTCGGCAGTAATCTATTTAACCTTGCGGCGCTCGGCGCATGTTGCGCAATAATGTTTCGCGGCTTTCATAAAGCCAAAGTCGGCAAACATCACGTTGTAACTTTGCTGTGCTGTATTTCGGTATACGCGCTTATTGCCGTAGCCGTATTCGTTAAAAACGTGCCGCACATAGGTTTTGTGAATATCGTTTCGCCCTTTATCTTCGCGATATATGTTATCTGCCTGCTTATAACGCCCAAAACCGAGGAGTCGGGCGAGCAAGCGGAAATCTCGCTTTCGGTAAAACAGCTAACGGTGCGCTTTATAATAGCCGCGCTTCTCCTAATAGGGGTAAGCATTTGCATCACCTACGTTACCGACGACATCGCGGACAAGCTCGACCTCGGCAAGACTTTTGCGGGCGCGTTGCTTTTAGGGCTCACAACCTCGTTGCCCGAACTCGTGTCCACCGTATCGCTGTGCAAAAGAGGAAATTTCAACGCCTCGGTAGGCAACATTCTCGGCAGCAACATATTCAACTTTTTCATACTCTTTCTTGCCGACCTGCTCAGCTTCCGCCCCGGCAACACCTCGATATACCCGCATTTTACCGGCGGCTCCGCGGGCTTTCAATCCATGCTGCTGCTCGTACTCGGCGCGGCGGCTTCGGTCTTTGCCGCAATAATGCTTTTAATAAAGAATCGAGCACCCGCAAAAAAGATGCTCGGTCACGTTTCCTCCGTATCTTGCGGCACGATTATGGTATCCGCCTATCTTCTCTTTTTGATACTCTCCACCGCCCTGTAAAAATTGCCGCTATTTTACTTTGCCTTTTTATTGGGTTGTTGTATAATAATAGAGCGATAAACAATAATTTACAAGTGAGGCGAGAAATTATGAACACCGAAATTCGGGTTGCTATTGATAAATTTAAAGAGGTAAAAGATA
>NZ_CALPCH010000001.1 GCF_943193005.1 Pumilibacter intestinalis | reverse complement strand
TTATTTGTCATTGCGAGCAGTGCGCAGAACTGCGAAGCAATCCCACGCATGAGAAATGAAAAGCAACTGTACGTGTTTAATGCATGAGATTGCCGCGCGGCTACGCCGCTCGCAATGACAGGGCAACCGATGCGCCTCGCAATGACACGGGGTTTCTTGTCATTGCGAGCGAACGCAGTGAGCGTGGCAATCTCAGCCGAGAGAAAACCTTGCCGCTATACGAATTTTTTACAAAGCTATTTAGGAATACGGCAATGCCCGCAATAATATACATATGCATAGGTATGCCTACGCATACAGAGGTGAAAACGTGAAAAGTGCACAAAATTATCTTATGAAGGCGGTACTCTCGGTCACTTTCTTTACCGTTATAGACCGAGTGCTCGGCTTTATTTTCAAAATATATCTTTCGCGCGAGCTCGGCGCGGTAAACATGGGCGTGTATCAAGTGGCTTTGAGCATATTTTTTCTGCTGCTCACCGCCACTACGAGCGGAATTCCTCTCATAGTTTCCAAACTTACGGCTAAGTACGAGCTGGAAAGAAATCCGCGCGAGTCGCACTCGGTGGTTTCCGCCGCGCTAATCGTGGGGCTCGGGAGCGCGGTGCTCGTATGCGGCGCAACCGTTCTTTTGCGCGCGCCCATAGGCAAACTCATGGCAAGCCCCGAAAGCATGGTGATACTGTTTTTCATGTTGCCGGGCGTGGTGTTCTCCGGCGTGTACGCGGCTTTCCGCGGCAACCTTTGGGGCAAGCAGAAATACACCGTAATGAGCGTGATTGAGGTTATAGAACAGTCGGCGAGAATACTGCTCACCGTTATTTTGTTTCTTATCGGGCTGGATAAACTCAAAGTTACCGCGGTGTCGCTCAGCGCGTCTTGCGCGGTAACGGCAGTTTGCTGTATCGCCTGCTATTTCTCGGGCAAAGGCAAGATGGCTTCGCCCAAAGGGAAAATAGTTCCCCTTATCGCCTCCTCCGTGCCCATAACTTTCGTGCGAGCTTCCTCGAGCATAGTAAACTCGGTGATAGCTCTCGTTGTGCCCATGATACTCGTGGGCATGGGGCACACCAACGAACAGGCAATGTATATTTTCGGCTCGAGCATAGGCATGGCTCTGCCGCTCCTTTATATCCCCATCACCGTTGTGGGCTCTCTCGCCTACGTCATGATACCCACGCTCTCGTCGGCGTACTCCTCGGGCAACATGGACTCCGCGCGGCGGCAGATAGAAACGGCGATTAAATTCTCGGTAGTGGTTGCGGCAATGTTCGTGCCCGCGTTTTGGGCGCTCGGCAAACCCATAGGGCAATTCGTGTACGACAACGCCGACGCGGGCAGATTTCTATCATACTCGGCATGGCTACTCGTGCCGATAAGCGTTGAAAACATAGCTTCGAGCATGCTCAACTCTCTCGACCTCGAAAAGCGCGGATTTTTCAACTACATGATAGGCTCGGCGGTGCTGTTCGGACTTATCGCCGCCTTTTGCAAAAATTTCTCCATAGAAATACTTTCGCTCGGGCTGGGCGCGAGTTTGTGCGTTTCGAGCGCGCTCGATATTCTCAGCATACGCAAGCGCACCGGCATAAAACTCGGTTTTATAACTCATATCGTTGTTTCTTCCATGCTTATAATACCCGCCGCCTTTCTCACCAAAACGGTATTCTCGCTGTGCGGACCTATGCCGCTTTTGTTCTCTATCGCGCTTGCGGGAATAGTGGGTTGCGTATTCATGTTCGTGCTTTCTATGGTGTTCGGCATTATAGACCTCGGAATTGTGTTCGGAAGAAAAAATCCCAAAAAAGCCCTCAAATCGGTTGCCAAAAACGCATAAGCAAGTTATACTAAACGTAACAACTTAATAGGAGGTTGCCCGACATGGACAAAAGTTCACAGGAAATTGCAACCGTAAACACGAAAGCGGAATACGGCACTGCAAAAAAACGACTCAACCCTACCAAGCGGATAACGTATCTCGCCACACTCGTTGCCGCCGCACTTGCTTTCAAATTATTGGGACAAGTGCTCACGTTCGGCGGTTTCAAAATCACCATAGTATATATCCCCTGGATATTATCGGCTTTGGTTATGGGACCGATAGGCGGCATGACGGTGTGTTTCGCAACGGACGTTATAGGCACGTTAATATTGCCTACGGTAGGACTGCCGTTACCCCTTATAGTGGTATCGAATTCCCTTTTCGGACTCATTATGGGTTTGGCGTTCAAAATTCCCAAACTCAACTTAAGGCTCAAAACTCTTATAGGCACTGCTGTGGTTATTTGCGTGTGCACGCTCGGACTGTCCACTTACGCCCTTGCCGATTTTTACAACATGCCGTTTTGGGTAATGTTTGTAGACAGAATATCTCAAGCCGTAATGGTAGCGGTAAACGCCGCCGCAACGGTGTTCCTGTTCCCCACGCTTAAAAAGTTGGGGCTTATAGACAAAACCTGATTAAAAGCGCAATAAAAAATACCGATATCAGTATCGGTATTTTTTCCTGTACGCAAATAAGAATATCACGGTGACTACTGCCGACAGGAATTCGGCGGCAACTATGGAAACCCATATGCCGTCTACTCCCCAAACGAGCGGCAACAACAGCACCGCGGCGATTTGGAACACGAGCGTTCGCAAAAAGGATATGAGCGCGGAAATAAGTCCGTTGTTCAGCGCGGTGAAAAACGAGGAGCCGTATACTCCTATGCCGCCGAACAGGAACATGAACGAGCATATGAAAAAGGCTCTTTTGGTAAGCGCGAACAGCTCGGTATCGTAACCTACGAATATCTTAGACATGGGCACGGCAAGTCCCTCGCCCGCACCGAACATTACAAGCGAGGTTACCGAAATTATAACAACGCTCTTTTTGAGCACTCCTTTAAGCTCTCCGTAATTGCCCGCTCCGTAGTGATAACCCGTAACCGGCGCGGTGCCCACGGCGTAACCTATATACACGGCAAAGAATATAAAGTTTACGTACATAAGCACGCCGTACGCGGCAATGCCGTCTTCGCCTATGTAGCGCAAAAGTTGCGAGTTATACAGCATGCTCACTATAGACATGGATATGTTGGAAAGCAGTTCGCTCGAACCGTTCGTACACGCTTTAACGAGCGACTTTCCGTCAAACCTCGTTTTTCCCAGCCTTAAAAGGCTGCTGTTGGCGCGAAAGAAGTAGCACAGCGGAATTATCCCGCCCACGACTTGGCTCGCCGCAGTCGCCGCCGCAGCGCCCGCAACGCCCCATTTGAATACGCCCACCAACAGCGCGTCGAGCACAATATTAGTGCAACCGGATATCACCGTAACCGCAAGTCCGAGGTTGGGTTTTTCCGCCGTTACGAAGAAACTTTGAAACTCGAACTGCAACATATAAAAGGGCAAAGCTATCAAAATAATGCGCCCGTAAAGCACGCAGTCGGAAAGCATGTTTCCTTCCGCGCCGAGAAGCGAGGCTATGGGGCGAATCGCGAACACGCCCGCAACAGCCAAAACAACGCCCAAAGCAAACGACGAATATACGAACAGCGAAAAGAGCGCGTTCGCCTTTTCGGGTTTCTTTTCGCCGAGCGTTTTGCTTATAAGCGCACTGCCGCCCGCGCCGAACATAAAGCCCACCGCGCCGAGTATCATTATAAAGGGCATGATGAAATTTACCGCCGTAAAGGCGGTCTTGCCCGCAAAGTTGGATACGAACAGTCCGTCCACCACTCCGTAAAGCGACGTGAATACCATCATCACCACCGACGGCAGAGCAAAGCGCAACAACTTTTTATAAGTGAAACTGTCGGAAAGTTTTATTTTCATTTTTGCACCTGTCCGCCCATTATAACCGCTAAAAAATATAAAGTCAAGCAAAAAACGCTCCCGACTCAATCTATCGGGAGCGTTTCGCGTTTTATTGCGTTTTTGCTTTTACGCCGCTTGCTGTAAGCCTGCTTCGTAACTTTTAAGCGCGGCTTCGGCATCGGTAAGTTTTTTCAATGTATCAGCCGACACAAGCGGTTTTGATTTTTCCGCAAGGTCGTCTAACTGTGCGCGAGCCGCTTCTATTGCTTTCTTAGCTTTTTCGTAATTATCGGCGTTAATCACTGTAGGCAGTGCGTCTATTTTCGCAGTCACTGACTCGGCGTCCTTTTCATATGCGTACTTAACCACAGTAGTGCCGTATTTGTCGAATTGCGCGCTTACAGTGCTCAAAATCTCGCTTCCGTCTTGCACGGTTTTAACGGCAACTCTTATGTTGGATATTTTTTTGTCGGCGGTAAGCTCTATCACAACGGCATCGTACACGTAGTTTTCGTCGTAGATATAGTATGCAAACTGCTTGATAAACGCTCTCATGTTCTCAAGCGTAAACGTATCGTTTACCGAAAGAACAAACGCTTTTGCGGCGGAGTCGTATCCCATTTTGTCGATAACGTCTGCCTTAAGAGCCGTGAAATCGAAATACGGCATGAAATAGGCGTAACTGCCCGTACCCGTTGCGTCGAGTTCTGTTTCTTCGTATTCGCCCTCTTCGTAATTGTAGTCTATTCTAACGTATTTGTCGCCTTCCGTACCAGTCCTTTTTTCGTAATCGCTCGTAATCTCGATGGGATAGCCTATAAAGTCTTCGTAGTACGTTCTTACGGACCTATCTTCGTCAAACGTCGCGGTTATATCCGTAGCGGTATCGGTCACGGTTACGTTGCTATAAACATCAGCCGTAGTAAACGCGGCGAGCGTATTTTTTTTGGTTTCGTCAAGCCCAATGAGAGCGCCGTTGTTTCCCGCGGGCAACACTATAGAGGTTTTGCCTATACTAGAATATTCATACGTGAATTTCCAATACGACGGTATGGAATTCTTTGTTTCTTGATACTCGAACAGCATATACCATGCCGTCAAATTGCCTTGTTCGTCAAGCGTTACGGTGAAAGTTTCGGGCTCGCATTTAATGAATTTGTCTACGCCGCTGAAAATTTCGAGTATATTCATTTTAAGAGCAGGCAACGCGCTTTTGGTAATAACGTATTCGGTCTTGCTCTCGCCTTTCTTAGCAAACCACTCGGCGTTGAGCTTCATATCCTTAGGCTGAATAAAGAAATCGAACTTATCCGCGCCCGCGGTGCTCTCGTATTTGAGATAGTCGCCCTGATTTCCGCTGAGCTGATACACGGTAGAGCCGCTTGCGTTTATCTCCGCAAACATTCCGTTGGTTTTAATCAAAGTTTCGTTGCCGAGATTGTCAACGCACTGTTTTTCCGAATTATAGCGTTTGTTGCCTACGGTCTTTCCTTCCGTGTAGGTGTTAATGGACTGCAAATTTTGCTCCGACTTATACGTTACGTCGCTATACTTTTTATCAAACGCACTATTGAGTTTCGCGAGTTCGTCTTCGTCGGAGATAGCCTCGCCGCTACTCGGCTTCATAGTAGCCTCGTCATAATCTGCGGGCGGAGGCATAGTATATTCTTCTGCGGGCGGCAAATCCACCTTGGGAGCTGCGGAGCTGTCTTGCAACACCAAGTTCTCCCATTTTGCGTTAATCGTTATGCTTTGAACGCTGCTGCTGTCTCTCTCTTCGTACTCGTAAAGCATATCGGTCACGTCGCCGTTCGGCGATACGGTGAGCTCGATTTTTTGCGGGAATTCGTCCGACATAACTCCGAAAATCGCGCTCGCAACTTTGAGAAGGTAGTCGGTGTGAACGTTATACACGCGGTCTTTTCCTTCCGCCGCGTCAAACCAATCGAGTTTAACCTCGCGGTCGCTCATGGCAAAACTTGCGGGATAGAAACTTTCGTATACCGAGGTGTTGGCGGTAAACTCCGAGTATTCCACGGTACGCGTTACCCATTTGTATGCAGGGTTTTGTTCCGTGCCCTCGCCCTCGGTTGCGGCGGTTTCGCTTTCCGAGTTTTCGCTCAGCGGCAAATACACCGAAATCATATCGTCGGTAACCTCTCCGCCTTTGCTCTCTTGCGTGCGCTTGAGATACCATTCGTCGGTGAATTCAACTTTGTCGTCATGAATGTCCGGCGTCGTAACGGTGTACACTCGCTTAGTGTTGTGCTTTTCTTCGCGTATAAGTTTGGAAACGTCTTCGCTCTCTTCTCTACGCACCGCGAAGTTTTCCGTTTTGATAAACTTAGCAAAGCCGTAATCCACGTCCATGTTAAACAGGAACGACTTATACGTGCGGTTAAACGCCGTTTCGAGAACTTCGCGCTGAGCTTCGGTCATGTTGCTCTCGTGCAATTCGTCGTCGGGGTCAACGGGCGGTTTTTGTTGCTCTTGAGTGTAGCGAACCCAAACAACCTGCTTGTATTCCTTTCCCAAGTAAGCATAAGTTACCTGATACTTGCAACGCCCCACCTCGCTCGGCAAACTGCCGCCCACTACGTTTGCGGCAACCACGTTGGCGTTATCGAAAGGAAACACCTGTTCTCCGAGCATGAACATAAGCCCCTTGCTCCAATCGGGAGTTTGACCTATAATGCATTCTATATCGGTGCCCGCGGCTACGAGCCTATACTCTTCGCCCGTTTCGTCGCTCGGCGTGTTATTGCAACCGACTGCGGCAAAGCACATGACAAGCGCGAGCAAAATTACCGAAATACGTTTTTTCATAATTATGCCTGACCTCCTATATCAACATTAAATACAACAGAGCGAACACCACTCCGAAGCCCGCCACAATACATAAAAATGCGGGGAGTGCGGCTTTATACGCCGCGCATATCATGGCTCGCTTCTCTTTGCGGCTCACTTTTACCGAATTTTTCTTTTGCTCGGATACGGGCTTGCCGTCTTTGCCGAGCACGGGATAGAGCGTGCGCCCGTCGTCCTCTTTGTATACCACTTTGGGTTTGTTCTTGTTTTTACTCATCTGCGTACAAGTGGCAAGCCACGCTGTGCCCCGGCGCAATCTCTCTGAATTCGGGAGTTACCAAAGTGCATTTCTCGGAGCAGTATTTGCAACGCGTATGAAATTTACACCCTTTGGGCGGATTTGCGGGGCTGGGCAGGTCGCCCTCCAGCGCAATTCTGTCCGACTTCGCGTGCGGGTCGGGATTGGGAACGGCGGAAAACAACGCCTGCGTATACGGGTGCAACGGATTGCCGCAAATGCGGTCGGTTGTGCCGTATTCCACTATGTTGCCGAGATACATAACCGCGATTGTATCGGAAATGTATTTCACTACCGACAAGTCGTGGGAGATGAACATGTAAGACATGCCCTCTTCTTTCTGCAATTTTTTGAGTAGGTTTATTATCTGCGCCTGAATGGAAACGTCGAGCGCGGAAACGGGCTCGTCGCATATAACGAGTTTGGGCTTAACGGCAAGCGCGCGCGCTATACAAATACGTTGGCGCTGACCGCCCGAGAACTCGTGCGGATACCTGTCGAAATAATGCTGTTGCAAGCCGCACCTGTCCATAACGCCGTGCACGTATTCGCGCACCTGCTCTTTGGGCACAATGTTGTGAACCTTAACCGCTTCGCTTATAATCGAACCTACCGTCATGCGCGGCGGCAAACTCGAATACGGGTCTTGGAATATGAGCTGCATGTCGCAACGGAATTTGGGCATATCCGCGCGGGTAAGTTCGTCGGTGTCTTTTCCGTCGAAAATAACTTTTCCGTCATACTTTTTGTAGAGCTTGAGTATGGTTTTGCCGAGAGTGGTTTTGCCGCAACCGGACTCGCCTACTATGCCTATGGTTTTGCCGCGCTCGAGGTTGAAACTCACTCCGTCTACCGCGTGCACGTACGCCAAAGGCTTGCCCAAAAAGTTCACCTTCATGGGAAAATACTGCTTTAAGCCGCTAACCTCCAAAATGTTGGGCGAAAGCTCCTGCGGCTGTGTATTGGGTTGTTCGGTAAGCAATTCTTGTTCCATATTATTCGGCGTCCTCATATAAGTGGCAGAACACGCTGTGCGTTTCGCTCACTTTTATCTCGCGGGGATACCCGCCGGAGCAACACTCTTTGCACCTGTCGCAACGGTCTTTGAAAAAGCAGGTGTCGGGCAGGTTGATGGGATTGGGCACCGAGCCGGGAATACTGTATAAATCCTGCTGTTCGTGCCCGCTCTTTTTATCTGCGCTGAAACTCGGTTTCGCCTTTTGTATACCCATGGTGTAGGGGTGCAACGGGTTATCGAAAATATCGAACACCGTGCCTTTCTCCACTATCTTGCCCGCGTACATTACCACAACGTAATCCGCCATTTCGGCAACCACGCCCAAATCGTGAGTGATGAGCATTACCGCCGCATGGCTTTGGCGTTGCACCTTCTTCAGTAGGTCGAGTATTTGGCTCTGAATGGTAACGTCGAGCGCAGTGGTAGGCTCGTCGGCTATTATCAGTTTGGGACTGCCCGAGAGAGCCATGGCTATCATTACGCGCTGACGCATTCCGCCCGAAAGCTGGTGCGGGTAATAGCCGTATATCTTTTCGGGCATGGGTATGCCCACGAGCGACAGCATATTTATAGAATGAGCTTTCGCCTTTTCTTTATCCATGTTTTCGCCGTGCAAAAGTATTACTTCGTCGAGCTGTTTGCCTATGGTGAACACCGGATTAAGGCTGGTCATAGGTTCTTGGAAAATCATGGAAATGTCTTTGCCGCGAATTCCGTACATTGCCGACGTGGGCATTTTAACTATATCGTAGCACTTGTGATTGCCCTTTTCGTCGTAGCCGAGAGTGTCGTTGTTAAAACGTATTTCCCCGCCTGTAATCTGACCCTGCGGAGCTTGCACAAGCTGCATAACCGAAAGACTGGTTACGCTTTTGCCGCAACCGCTCTCGCCTACTATGCCCACTATCTTATCGCGCGGAACCTCGAGCGAAACGCCGTTTACCGACTTAACAACGCCGTTATCGGTGAAGAAATAGGTGTGCAGGTCTTCTATTTCGAGCACGTTGTCGGCATTCTTCATAACGGTGGTGTACTGCTCGGGCAATACTTTGGCACGCTTACGCTTTTCGTAAGTTTTCATTGCCTTCATATTGCTTTTTATAATCGCGCGGCTTTCCTTAAACGAAAGCAGATACGGATTTTTTTTCTTTTCCGTGCTTTTCAAATTCTTATTACCTCTTGGATTTGGGGTCCATTGCGTCGCGCAATCCGTCGCCCACAAAGTTGAAGCCCAAAACCGCTATTATTATGAGTATGCCGGCAGGTATCCAAAAATTGGGATAATATACAAGCATGATTTGGTCGGAAGCCGAAGATATCATAGTTCCCCATGCGGCATAAGGTTTCGGCACGCCGAGCCCGAGATAACTCAAAGTGGACTCATACAATATTATACTGCCGAGTCCCAAAGTCATGGACACTATGAGCTGTGGCATAATATTGGGAATTAGGTGCAAGAATATCCGTCGCCAGGTAGGAATACCCATAACCTCGCACGCGACTATATACTCCTGTTCCCGTAGATACAGTATCTGCCCTCGGACCATTCGCGCAGTACCGCTCCACCCGAACACCGTCAGTATGAGCATCAAAAAGTATATGTTCGATTGCCCCGGTATTTCAAAGCTCGTGAGCACCGCACTTGCTATAAGCAGTATGGGAAGCGTGGGAATACAGTTCAGTATATCTACGATACGCATTATTACTTGGTCTACCCACCCGCCGAAATAGCCCGCGAGTCCGCCCATTATAATGCCTATTATGGTTTCGAGAATTACAACTACAAATCCGAGCGTGAGCGATATTCTGCCGCCGTACATAAGGCGTATGAATATATCCATTCCGCGCTCGTCCGTGCCGAGCAAATGCTTTGCGCTCGGAGCGGCTTTCGCGTTCAAATCAACATAGCTCTCTATTATCTGATAACTTTCCACCTTATTGCCCGCTTCGTCTTCCGCTTCTACCAAAACCACGTTTGTGTTGAGCGTGCGGGTGGTGTCTATGGTCACCTCGCCCCAATTGTATCCGAACATGTGGAATACGGGCGGACCCAAGAAAGAGAACAGGAACAGCACAACAAGCATAACGAGCCCCACCAACGAAAGCCGCGAGCGGAAAAACCGCCTGAAAAGCATTCTCGTGGGCGACATCTCTTTGTAAAACACGGCGGCTTCGCCGCCTTCGGTTGCTTGAGGTTCGGTAGGTTCGGTTTCCGATACTGCGGAGTCCGCCGCAATTTGCACCGCGGCTCGTTGCTCTTTTTCCGCCTTAGACTTTTGCGCCTGCTCTTTTTTTACAAGTTCGTTCTCGCGCGTAAGTCGCTCTGCGGCGGATTTACGATACTCTTCCCAATTCACCGCGGCTTGAGATACCGCGGCTTTGGCGTCTATAAGCCTTTGCGCCGCCTGCTTTGCCCTTTCGGTTTGCTCATCCGCGGCTTTTTGAGCCTCTCTCGCAACCTCCGCGGCTGCGTTTGCGGCTTCCTCGGGCGAAAGCTCCTTGCCCTTTTTGTTATCGGCGGATTTTTCTCCGCTTATCTCGTTTTGCTCCGCAGTAGCCGCGGCGTGCTCAGCCTGAGTCATGATAGCCGCTTTTATGCGAGCTTCTTCCGCCTTTTCTACGGCAACGCGAGCTTTCTCCTCTTCGATTTCGGCTTGCGCCGCGGCGTAAACCGATTGCTCCCATATATTGAGCGACTCGAAAGGCACCCCTTCCGACTTTTTCTTTCTCTTGAATTTGCCGAAAAAGGCTTTTACCTTAGTTACGAATTTATTCGGTTGTTTTTGTTCGTTACTCATTATTTATCCTACCGACTTACTTTCCGAGCTTAACGCGGGGGTCTACTATGGCGTACATTATATCCGACAGCAACGTGCCTATTACCGTAAGTACCGCCAAAAACATGTTGTATCCCATAATAAACGGTATATCCGCTTGCTTTAGCGACGCATAAGCCAACTGACCTATACCTTTAATTGCAAAGACCTCTTCCGTAATCATTGCGCCGCCGAACAAACTCGGCAGTATGCCCGCAAGCAATGTTGCAAGCGGTATCATGGTGTTACGAAAAGCGTGCACGTATATGGTTTTCTTTTCCGAAAGTCCTTTCGCGCGAGCGGTACGGATATAATCGGAATTGAGAACCTCGAGCATGTTCGTACGGGTATAGCGCATGAGTCCGCCTATAGAAAGCACCACGAGCACTATCATGGGAAGCACGAGATGCCACAGCATATCGAGGTAATAGGCTATGCCCGAATACGACGCGCCGCCCGAAACGAGACCTTGAACGGGAAACCAACCGAGTCCGCTCGCAAACACGCGAATGAGCAGTGCCGCGAAGAAGAACGACGGAAGCGAAATGCCCACCATGGTAAGCACGGTTACCGAGTAGTCGCGAACCGAATACTGATGAGTCGCGCTCGTGATACCGAGAGGTATGGCGATAAGGAACTGCAATACGGTTGCCACAAAAGCAATGAAGAAAGACACCCACATGTGCTCGGCTATAACTTTCCCGACGGGCTCGCTATGCACGAACGAAACGCCCAAATCGAGCTTAAGCATATTACCCACCCACACGAAATAGCCCTTCAGTATTCCCAAAAAGGAATTATCCGCCAAACCGTATATTTCCTTGAACGCGTCCACTTGCTCTTGCTTTATCGTGCCGGCTTGAATTTGCGCCGAAAATTTGGTATCGAGATAGCTCATAGGCATCATGCGAACCAAAAAGTATATTATGAGCGACACGCCGAACAAAATCAAGATAGACAGCAGCAGTCTTTTTACTATATATTTCAACATAATGTTTCTTACCGCTTATTTGGTTTCGTTAAAGGAAAGAAGCCACATTTTGGAAAGCGGACCGTTGAAAGGCGACAATCCTTGCTCATCCGTGGTTATAAGCGTGCTTTTGTCTATTATGGAAGAATTGTAAGCAAACAAATCGCTACGCTGATATGCGGGAAGCTCCACGGCAAGGTCCATTACGAGTTTGAGCGCCTGCGCGTAAATATCTTTTCTGCCGCCCTCGCCGTACCTTGTGAGCGTTTCTCTGCCCGCGTCTATCTTATCCGACAAATCCGCAAGTATTTTGGTTTCCTCGGGATATTTATCCGGTCTTGAAAGAATGGCGTTATATCCCCAGTTCTTTACCGCACCCGCGGTGGAGTCTTTATGATATAGCTGATACATATCGGGGTCTATGGTAGAGCTCCAAGCCGCCGCCCACACAGCCAAATCGCCGGTGGAAAGTTTTTTAAGCGCGTTGATATCGGTTTTAACCTCTATATCGAAACCTTTTTTGTTGAGTATCTGAGCCGCGCGGAACAATGCGGTAAACGCGGGGTGGTCTTCGGTTTCTCCGGAAACGGTAAACGTATACTTAAGGTAGTGCCCTTTCTTTTGAAGAACGGCAACGCCCTCGCTGTTCTTTCTTCCGCTCGGTCTGTAACCGTCTTCGTATACGAGGTTGTAGCTCGTGTCGCCGGTTTCGTCAAACTCATAATACTGTTCGTCGTTTTCAACGTAACTGTCAAGATGCACGTCTTCGGGCTCTCTGCTGTTGTATTCGGGATAAGCCCAGTTTGCTCTCGACATGGAGCGGTTTATCTTTTGCGCGTTTGCTCCGAAATAACTAACCATTAAATCGGTGCTTATCGCGTGCATTATTGCTTTACGAACGCTTAAATCGGGTACTTTGGACGCGTTTATGCCTATATAGCCGTAGCCGTTTGAACGCGCCGTGGTATACGAAAATCCGTCTTTGCTTTTGCGGTCAAGCTCTTGCACGTACTCGTCTTTAAGTTCGGGCTCAACAAAGTGAACGTCGCCCGAGAACAAAGACGTAAGCATTTGGCGGCTTGCAACAACCTGATAGTTAACGTATTTTATTTTCGAAGGGAACATGAAATGCTCGTTTCTCTCGAAATAAACTACGTTGTCGCTGCTGAAAGTGGTAGGCGTTACGTTTTTGGAGTCGCCGGTACGCGTTGTAGCCTTATATACTCCCGCGCCTACGGGCAAACCTATTTTATCCGGCGACTTTATTACGTTGTCCATAAAGTCCCTGTCGCCGAACTTAATGCCGAAATGCTCTTCGTAATCGAACAGTCCTATTTGCTCGCTGTTGGAATAGTAATACATGGGGGCTACGGGGAACGAAAAGTTCCATATAGCTTTGGGGTCTACCTTTTCAACCTCTATCTGCAATACCTCGTAGTTGCCTGTTTGAATGCTGCCGTCGGCATTATAATCCGCGTCTTTTTTTATTGCGGGGTAAGTAGTGGTAATTCCCGTTTTTTTGCTCTTAACCTCTACGGATTTGCCGAGGTTGGCAAAAGTTATACCTCTTATGTTCTTAACTTTGTCGGAGTCTTCGAGATTATCGAAATAATCCTGTTTTTCAAACGCGGTCAAATCGGAAACAAGGTCTTCGTAAGCATACATCTGAATAACTTCGGTCATTTTGTTGGGAACGTGTCTTTTATAAATCCCGTCGAGCACCTGCTGTTTGCTCCAATTCGAGCTTTCGGGCGCCCAAGCGTTTTCGAACTTGTTCTCTTTTTCGTTCCAAGTAATAATGCCCCAGTTATACAAGAAGGCTTCGGCGTCGGTATTGAGGGTATATTCTTTCTTGTTGTCGTCGTAGTGCTTAATATCTTTTGCGGTGCCTTCGGAAGCGTTCCAAGTAGACTCCGCAACGGTTTTCAAGCGATATTTCGCCTGTTCGTAATCTTTGGAATACTTGTCGGTATTACCGCCGAATTCCTGCTCGTATTTCTTAATCTCCGCCTTCATCTCTTCGTCGGTATACGATACGTTGTTTTTATAAATTTTAACGAACATATCGTTCAATCTTTGCAATCTGCGAATACCTTTCTCGAGATAGATGCTTTCGAAATCTTCTATTTCCGCCGAACCCGCGGATTGCTGAGTACGGTATTCTTTAAGCCCTACGATATCGGTGGAATATACGGTAGAGCTACCGTAATACATGGGGTCTAAGTAAACGTAAAGGTTAAAAAGAACGTCTTTCATGGTTACGGGAGAGCCGTTGCTGAACTTTACGTTGTTTTTAAGCACGAATTTATATGTGGTTTTGCTGTTGTCGGGCGCAACGGTTTCTTCGTAGTCATACACAAGGCATGCCTCGTCGTCGCCGTAGGCAATACTGCCGTCGGACGTGGAGGTAAGCATGCCGAGCTGAGTCATGCCCACAATGTTGCTGTCGGGCGCGCTTGCGGAATAGAACGGATTGAATACTCCGTCGAGCGCCTGCGTGGTAAGCACCAAACGGGTAGACTCGTTGGAAATAGGGTCGCTTCCGCAACCTACGAGTCCGCCCAAGCCGACTACGCTCATGATAACCGCGCACAGCAGCGCCAATGATTTTTTCTTAAAACCTTTCATATTTAATACACCTCTTTCTCGTGCGTTTTTACTTTTTCCTATAGACTTTCCGCATAGGCTATTTGAGCCGCGAACGCTTCCACGGTTACTTTATCGCCGCTTACAAACGGCTTACTCAGCCCGCTCTTTATGCTCTCGATATCTTTTGCGGTGAGAGCCGCGCTGTTCAGTCGCACGCCCTCCGCCATAGTAAACGTACCGTTTACGTTAACACTGTTTATTTTTACATTGCCTGCGGCTTCGAGCGCCAACGCCGAAACCATGAAATCGCTGTAATTGCGGTTCTTTTCGGTAAATATTTTTACGTTGGCAAACGTAATGTTTTGTATTTGCGCACCGTCGTTCAATTTTTCGAACAGACAAATTCTTGCAACGGGGCTGTCCAAAATTTGAGTGATATTGCTTACGGTATGTCCGTTGCCCTCGAGAACGCCCGAATAATCTCTTATCTGAAAAGCACTGCCGTTGCAGTCAATGTCGTTCAACATATACGCGTTTAAGTCGGCGTTGATTGCGCTTCTGAGCGACGAGAAATCTTTTACGTATTCCCACTCGCCCTTTATAAACTTAACAAACACGCGCTCGGCATGGTCGATATCTCCGCCCGGATGCTCGAAATCCATATCCCACTTTTGCGTACATTCGGCGTCTTTCCAATAGCGTTCGCTCACGTCGTAATGAGCGGTATAGCCCTCGCGCCTGAGATTTGATAAAGCGATTTCCGAATTAAACTTATTGCCGGGGTTAACCGCGTAATTATACAGCTCTTTGATTTCGCCGTTTTCGTCTTTATAGCAAACGGAGTAGCTGTATCTTATTCTCTTCTCCCACTTTGCGTATAACGTAACGGTTTCGTGGTCTTTAAGCGGGGTTTTGAAATCCCATTCTCTCGTGCCCGCCTCGTCTATATACCAACCCAAAAAGCGGTTTCCCTCGAGAGTAAGCGAATAATCGTCCATGGTGAGAGGGTCTACCGCGAGAGAGCCGGGCTTATATCGGTAAGTAATGTAGCCGCTGGCTTCGAAAACGTCGGTTTTCATCTTGCCGCCCTGAAAGTCGAATTTGACTACGGCGGTATACCCCTCTTTCTCGTAGTCTATATCGCCTACGCTGTTGCACGCGGCGAAAGAGCCTACGCACAACGCAAAGAGCAATAATAATAAAACAAACCTAAGCCGCTTCATTATCTGTTCGTTCTCCTTTTGCGACCGAAAATTATACCCGCAACCATGGCAAGGCATACGGCGAGAATGCCGCCGAACGTAGCGGTGGTTTCCATTGCGCTACCGCATCCGCAACCGCCTTTCTCTTCGCTCGGGAACGTGTATTCGGAATAGTCTTTGTTAAAATCTATTTCGTTCGCCATTTCGTTTCTCAAGTCGCTTAACTTGCCTTGCAGAACCGAATAGTTGGTAACAAGCGATTTTTCTTCTTCGGTGAGAGCGTTGTAGCTCTTGAATACATCGCGGATAAGGTTGTACGAATATTCCGAACGGTCAACGTCGAATATACGCGTTATGGCGTACGAAACCACGTCCGCATTATAAGTTTTTTCAAGCGACTCGAAACGGGCAACCTTTGCGGGGTCCAATTCGGCGCGTTCGCTCGCGCTCAACGCGTTGAGGGCGGTGCGCGCGTTTATTATCGCATCCGCATCGAAACGGGTGGCGATATTTCCGCTCGGCAGTTTCTCGTATGCGGCGAGGAACGCCAACACGTTCGCGCCCGTAGCGGTGCCCGAGTCTACGCGGTTTCCCTCGCTGTCTAAGTTATCGTTGAAATAAGCTCTGTAGAGCGGGCTTTTATAGCCGCTTCCGTTTTTGGGATAAGTGTATACAAGTTCCGACGCGTTTTTGCTCGTTACGGTATCCACGAAATTTTGGTAATAGAACGCTTCCGACATGTGCACGTTGCCCGCGAAAAGGAAATTGTAATTATATTTGTACAGCTCCGCATACTTGGGATATTCGCTCAAGTTTTCAAGCGTAATCTCCACCTCTATGCTCACCGTGCCTTCGAGTTGCGGCGCGTAGTAAGAGTTGAACACCACCTCTTTGAGCGCGGAGCACTCGTAGAACGCCATGTTGCCTATGTTTTTGAGCGACGACGGCAATATAACTTTTTGAAGCCACTTATTGCCTTCCGCCGCGCCGAACTCTATGCGGCGAGTATTTTCTATCACGCTGTACTCGCTATCGGTTTTGCCCGCGGGATATACCGAAAGTTGATAGCCGCCGTTGGGCAATACCGTATACAGCACGCCTTTATCGAGCACAAAGTTATCGGTTGCGGCGTCGCTTTGTCCGTTGTAGGTAAAGCCGGTAAGAGCCGCCGCGCCGTAGAAAGCCCTGTAATCCACGTTTTTCAAGTTCGCCGAGAGAGCGAACTCGGTAAGGCTCGTGCAACCGCCGAACGCGCTTACGCCCATACTTTGGAGCTTGGGCATATTCACCGAATCGAGCTTTACGCAGCTGCTAAACGCGCCGTCGTTAAGCACGGCTAATTCGGGTGCGTTTACCGAAACGAGTTTTTCGTTGTTTTGATTGTAAAGCGAGAACGCCTGTGTTCCTATCTCTATGCACTCGGTAAGATTTGCCTCGGTAATCGGCACGCCGCCGAGAGCCATTATGCCTATATATTCCACTTTCGAAAGGTCTATGTCGCTCAGTTTGCCGCAATTGTAGAACACGAAATCGGGTAAACGAGCAAGCGTGCCCATTTCAACGCTTGTAAGATTTTCGCAGTTGCTGAATGCGCCCGAGAATATATACGATTGGTTCGAACCCATGGTATACGCCCCGCCGTCGGCTATTTCCACAATTTTCGGCATGCTCACCGTAGTAAGCGATTTCAAGCCGTCGAACGCTCCCGTATCGATATACTGCACTTCGGGCATATCGAGCTCCGTGATTACGGGCGCATTGTTAACGCTGTAATTCGTAGACGTGAAAGCGTCCGCGCCTATATACAGCACTTTGGGAAGACTGACAGTTGCAAGCGAACGGCAACCGGCAAAGCAATAATCGCCGATAGCGGTTACGTTTGCAAGGTCAGCCGTAGTCAAGCTCGAGCAACCGTAGAAACTTGCGTATCCTACTATGCAGTTTTCCCCGTCGCTACCTATCTTGCTCATATCAATAGTGGTAAGCTTAGCGCAATTGTAGAAAGTCATGCCCACTATCGTTACGCCGCCCGCATTGGGCATATTAACCGTTTCGAGCGCGCCGCACTCCATAAACGCGCCTTCGCCGAGAGTTGCCCCCGCGCCGACGTTCACGGTTTTGAGCACCGACTTAAAGTTGCCAACCGCGGCAAACGCAGCTTCACCCACCTCCGCCCCCGCGGGAACGGTAACCGAGGTAAGAGCGGTATTTGCAAACGAATACTCTCCGAAATGCGTTACACTATTTCCCGTAAACGAAGCGAGTTTGTTTGCGCCGAAGAACGCGTTATCGCCTATATACGTGCAAGTATTCGGCAAAGTCACGCTCGTAAGATTTACGCAATCGGAGAACGCGGCGTTGCCTATGCTCTTAAGAGCCGAACCGCTCGCGGTAAACGAGGTTAACGAAGAGTTGCCCGCAAACGCGCCCGCGCCTATTTCTTCCACGTTGGCGGGAAGCGTGAACGCACCCAAATTCTTATTGGGAGCAACGAGTATTAAAGTCTTGCCGTCTTTGGAATACAAATCACCGTTTTTAGACTCGTAATAATCGCTGCCCGTAGCGGTAAGCGAAACTGCGTTCGTCATGCCCGAGAAAACAGACACGCCGATATCTTTAATGCGCGAGGTCTTTGCGAAAACAACGTTACTTACGCCGCTTCGCGCAAACACCATGTTGCCGAACGTAATTTCGCCGCTCGGCAAAGTAAAGGTTTTCAGTTTGGGAGTATTGCTGAACGCGCTGTCGGCAATATACTCGCACTCGCCCTTAAACGTAACCGAAGAAAGGTTTGTGCAATCGGCAAAAGCATTTACGCCCAAATATGTTATGTTGTTGGAGAAAGAAACGCTGTTTAAGCTGTAGCAACCCGCAAACGCCTTATCCGGAATTTGCACGGCGTTTATATCTCCCCTTATTGTTGCTATACGGGAACAACCTTCGAACATTCCCACCGAAAGTTGAGTGTTTGCGCCTACGGTAACGGTAGTAAGCCATACCGCGCCGTTCGCCAAAACTTTGCTTTCGTCTTCGGGGTCGGGCACTCTGCCGAATGCGCGAGTTCCGCACCAACGCAAATTAGTAAGATTTACCGACGTGATATGCGAACCCGAGAAAGCGTACATGCCCAAGGAAACTACGTTCGACGTGTTTACTCTCTCTAAGCTCGTGCAACCGAAGAAGCCTGCCGCGCCTATAACGAGCACGTTTTCAAGGTTTATGCTCTCGAGTTTTGTATCGCCGTAGAATGCATAATCGAGCAGTCTTTCGCAATCCTTTCCGAGCGTAACTTTTTTGAGCGCGGTACAATTATAAAACGCGTACTTGCGCACCTCTTCTATGCCGTCGGGTATCACAACCGAGGTTACGGTGTCGTTGCCGAGCGGGTCTTTCTTTGCGTCGATATCGTAATCGTCTTCCACCTCGCGGTCGTTTACCATATCATAGTGGCAGAACGCGAACGAGCCGATATACAGTATGCCCTTATCGTCGGGTATCACTACGTCGCCGCCTTTGCCTTTATATGCAACGAGCTCGTTGTGTTCGATTACGAATTCGTTCTTTACCTCAACGTCGCAAGTTGCGGCAATGATTGAAAGTTTTCCGTCTACGGTAATCTCGAGAGTAATGGTGCAATTGCCTTCCGCTTGCGCCGTAACCAATCCGTTTTGGTCCACGGTTGCTATTTTGGGCGAATCGGAAGAATATTTCAAAGTATATCTTTCGGGCGACAAATTCCACGGTTCGAGCAAATAGTGCAATCTGATTTGCTCGGACGGATAGAACGACACGTTGCACGCTCCGTCGAAATAATTCACCGAGCCTGTAGACCCTATATCGGAACGCGAAATATCGCCGTTGAAAGCCTTTACGGTATCGTAATGCGTGAATTTCAACTCTTTGAGATTTACGTTATTTCCCGCTTGCGGATTATCGGTAACTTTATCGCCCTGCACCGTTACTTTAATATTGGCGGTATGTTCTTTGCCGCCCATATCTTTCCAAGTAAAACTTACGGTAGCCGTACCCGCCGCAACAGCTTCGATTTGACCGCCGCTAACTTTTACCACGTTTTCGTTGCTCGAATTCCACTTAAGGTGCGAGAGATAAGAATAGTAAAGTTCGCTGTCTACGGTGGCGTTTTCGTTACCCGTTACAAATTTCGTGAGGTCCTGCGTTTCGCCGGGACAAAGAGAAAGTTCGCTTCGCGTAAACGCAAGCGTTTCGGAGTCGGTCTCGGGGAAAGGCACGTAGCACACGCTCGTATTGAGCGCGTAATCGTCTATGGCGAACACAATTCCGTCGGGAATATCCGACGCTTTGATGCTCTGCATGTAATCGGTGATTTCAATCGTTACTTTGCTTTCGCTTCCGCGTTCGTCTTGATATATGGGTATCGCGCTTTCGGAAAGCGACGTATACGTTCTTTTGGTCTTGCCGTCGCTGTCTTTGGTGGAATATACCAACACGGGGCGCACAGCCATTGCGTAATGGTTATCGTACACCGTTAAGTCTACGTAGTAACGGTTCTTTTTGTTCGATTTGTCGTATTCGGTGCGGAATTCCGAATTCACTATGGTAGGCGGCTCGTAATCTATATAGAACGAGAACGAATACGTATCTCGGCTGTTGCGCGTGTCGCCGTCCCAATCGAGCGTAGCCTTTACGTTCACCTGAAAGTGCATATTGTTTTCGCCGATATCCATGGCGCTCAATTCTATCTCGCTGAAATACGGCTTTGTGTTGTGCGCTTTATAGCAGTTATACTCGGTATTCTTCCAAACAACCTCGCCGGTGGCGGTGTTTATCATTTCCAAATCGAGCTGTTTCGCGCCGCGCAAAAGTCCGGCATACAGTCCGAAAAGTCCCGAAATGCTGTCCGAATAATACGACATAGCCGCATGCTCCTCGGTTGCGGGTATCGCCGAATATTTGTCTTCGTCGAGATTGTACACGTAAGTTCCGAGCGGGAACACGTAATCGTAAAAATACTTGCCTTGCGGCGTGGTTGCATAGTGGTCGGCTTTGAGCTTGTCGTCTTCGTCAATCGAGCCGTCGTGAGCCTCGCTCTCCACCTCGTAATATGTTTTGTCGAAAAGAGGAGCGTCCGCCCAATCGCCGTAAAAAGCGAGATACGGAATATTCAAGTCCACTCCGTTTGCGTCGGTATTTTTAAGAGTAATGTATCCCTCAACATACATACCGTTTTCGAAATTCGCGTTAAGATAAGATTTGTCCGATTTTGAAAGCCGCACCGTTACCGTTATTTTAGCCGTATCGCCCGCGGGCACGGTTATTGTGGAGCCCGAAAGAGTGCCCCCCTCCTCTACCGTGATATCGGTGGAGTTATCGAGCATATACGCCATTTCGGCAACGAACTCTTTATCGGTAGAAGAAAGAGTTTCGGTCATGGTAAAATCGTCTATACGGTAACTTACCGTTTCGTTCGAAATGTTCGCGAGATTGAAACTCATTTCGTACACGCCCGTGCGCGAAGGGTCGTCGCCGAGTTCGAGCTTAGACTTATCCATTCCGTCTACGTACAAATACGCTTTGGTATTTACCGAATTGTAAAGGCTGGCAAGTCCCGCGCCCTGCTTGCGGGGCGAATACGGGTTGCCCGCTTTATCGAGAGCGATAGTTGCGGTAGACATGCAAAGTCTGTTCACCATATCGCGCATTTCGTTTACGGTGAGCGAAGGGAATTTCTCTTTAACGTACTGACGGATAAGCACGGTTATGCCGCACATATTGGGCGACGCCATACTCGTGCCGCTGAGCGAATCGTATCCGCCGCCCGGCACAGCCGACAGTATGTTGCCGCCGTGAGCGGTTATCTCGGGTTTGATTTTCAAATCGGGGGTAGGTCCCCAACTCGAGAAATCGCTCATAAACGGACCCGCCACGTTGCCGAAATCGAAAACGAGCGTGCCCTCTTTTTTCTCCGCCAAAGCAAAGCCGTCGTCTTTGCCTATGGATATTACGGGTATTTTGGGGTTGTTACCGACCGACATCTTGATATCGCCGAATATGTTGTTATACACGATTATCGCCGCCGCGCCTGCCTCCGCGGCAAAACGAACTTTCTCTTCAAACGAAATATCGCCCCTGCGAACGAGCGCGATTTTGCCTTTAACGTCAAGCCCCATGTAATTGTCGCGCGAGCCTACGCCGGGCACGGTTACGTACTGATACGATAATCGGGTGTTGGTTTCGCTCACTCCGAGCATTTGGAAAAAGTCGTACTCTTTGCCCGCAAGGTTAGACGACTCTATAAAGAATATCTCTCTGCCCGCGTCCGACACCATGAATTTCTCTTTTTGTCCTTCTATGGAGGCAACGCTGAGAGCGGCGGCATAGGTGGACGGCGAGCCTACGGTGGCGGAATCGGGATTGCTCGTTTTGTTGGTGTCGCCGAGTTCCGAACCGAACGCGCTGCTGTAATCGTTGGACGCGGCAACCACAAGCGAAATGCCCGCGTCGTTAATGGAATTGTAAATTCCGTCTTTGTATTCGTCGTGCGACTCGTCGCTGAAACCGCAAGACATACCCAAGCTGAGGTTTATCGCGTCAACGCCGAGAATAACCGCGTCTTCGAGGGCGGCGAGTATATCGCTCTCTTCCGAGCCCGATTTGTAATCGCTGAACACTTTCATTATGGCAAGTTGCGCGTCTACCGCAACGCCCGTTATGCGGCTGTCGCTACCCGCGATTATGCCGGCAACGTGCGTGCCGTGCGACTGCTCGAAAGGCATGATATCGGCGTCGCGGTCGGCGTAGTCGAAACCGAACGCTATCTTGTTTTTGGTTACGTTGCCGTAATAAACGTCGCGAGCGGCGATATTCGAATTATAACCGTACGCTTTGGTGTCCCGCAAAAGTTCTTCTATATCGTCTTTGTCCAAACGCGGTTCTACAACGTGGTGCGACGTAAACGCGGAATGGGTGTAGTCGCAACCCGTATCGAGCACCGCCACAACCGTGCCCTTGCCCGTATACGGCACGTCGCTGCTGTCGAAAATGCCGGTATCGTGTACGTTTACCTCGTTTGTAACAGTTTCGCTGGGCGCGTAAGTTTGCGATATCATAACGCGCTCCACCTCGGGAACGTCGCATATCGCGGCAACCTTGTCGTATGTAGTGGATACGCACAAGCCGTCGAGCACGGTATCATAACCGTACACAACCTCGGAAATAAGCCCCGCCGACTTTAAGCGACTTTCCACCCTCGCCCTGCGAGAAGCCGAAGAGGAAAGGTATTCGCGCGCGCTTTCGGACTTGCCGAATTCGCTTACGCTCTCGTATTCCGCGCCTTTTTCATTATATAACGAAACGAGCGAACTGTCCGACAGCGTGACAATTACGTTCACGTCGCCTTTTACGTCGCCGTCGTCAATCTTTTTTACGAGGTCTTTGTTCAAATCGTCTATGAAATTCATATTAAGACTGCCGAGAATTTCCTCGGGAGTCTCCGTAACCGCGCCGCTATCCGCTCCGCTCGACGCACCGCCCTCCTTGCCGAAATCGCCGCAAGCGGTAAAACTGCTAAACGACATCAGCGCAACGAGTATGAATACTATGAATTTCGGTAACTTTTTCATTCTGTAAAGGCCCTCCGAATTGCAAGCCGAAAAAACCATGCAACTCGCATACATATTATGATACCATACGCGGCGCAATTTTGGCAAGCATTTTTAATAACGTATACGCTTTCACGCCGCTTTCATGGCGATTTCATGCGTTTTACACGCTTAATAAAAAAGAGGGAGCAATATATATGCTCCCTTGCACCGATAAATATCGCAGTTATTATACCACAAAACGTATATTATTGCAAGCCTTTTATACAAATTTTCAAAAATTTCCACCTATTTTTCGAGCCGACTACCCCTCGAGTATGGTGTGAATGCCCGTAAATATGGCGTAAGCCACTTTTTCCTGATAAGACGCCGTAACCAGTTGCTTTTCTTCGGACGGAGTAGTGAGAAAACCGCACTCTACGAGAAGGGACGGAGTTTTCGAGCACTGCAAAATGAAATAATCTCCGCTCATTGCGTTGCGGCGCGAACCGAGAGAATTGCACAGCACGCTTTGCATGGCTTCGGCTTTTTGCTTTCCGTCCTCGCTGCCCGGCGCGTAAAACACCTGCGCGCCCGTTTGGTCCGCTCTCGGATAAGAATTGCAGTGCACCGACACCACCAAATCGGCGTTCGCCTTTTCTATTATCTTTTTGCGCTCCTGCATGTCTTTGAGCTTTTTGTTTTTGGTGGTCATGCCGTAAAGACCGTCGGTGGTGGTGCGGGTCATGATAACGTCGTAACCTTTGGTTTTGAGAAAGTGCTTAAGCGAACGCGCCACAGAAAGATTTATATCGCTTTCTTTAACCGAGGTGGTAACTCCCACCACGCCGCCGTCCGCCCCGCCGTGCCCTGCGTCTATCACTATGGTTTTGCCGATTTTGGGCACGGAGTACGCGCTCGTTGCCGTAGCGGTTACGGCAAAGCACACTCCCACCGTAAGCGCGACTACGAGCAGTCCTATCAATATATTACGTCTTTTCAGTAAGATAAACACGCTTTACTCCCTCCCGTCAGCCGCCTATGCTGTAAAGTTTGGCTGTTCCGTCTATATAGCTCGTCATGAGCGACTTTAAGTTACGCCCCGAGGTTTCTTCCAAACAAGCTATGAGATTATCTGGCTTGGCGGTGGTAAATCCGCATTTGGACACGTAATTTTCGAGTCCGCCTACAAGCGTTTTTTCGCCGAGCATGTGCAGTAGCGTGTCGTACATGAGCTGACCTTTAACGTAGGTCATGTACGTGTATTCCGAAGCGTTGGCAAAATCGGCGAGCGACCTGTTCATGGAGGTGTCGGAGCACTTGCTAAGCTCGCAGTACAGCGAGAACCCGCCCATCGCGTCGGCTATGCGGTCCTCGTACTTTACGCCGTAGTCCGCGTGGTTTTTGTAAAACAGCGAGGTGGAATATTCGGCGAGAGCCTCGTCAAGCCAGGCGTCCGCCACTTGGTCGTTGCCCACTATGCCGTACCACCACTGATGCGCCGTTTCGTGCACGATTACCTCGGTAATCATCTTGTCGCGAGCCGCGTCGGATATGTATACGAGTCCGGTGTATTCCATTCCGCCCTGATTGAAAGGCGTTTGCACCACGCTGTAAGTTTTATAGGGATACGCTCCGAACGCGCCCGAAAAATAATTCAACGCGTCGCAAGCCGCTTTGAGATGTTCTTCGGCTTTGTCGTCGAACGTGTAGTAATAGGTTACCTCCACGCCGTTCGCGTTCGCCGTTGCGGTTTGGAATTTTCCGAGAACTGCGGCGAAATCCCGCGCGTTATCGAGTTTGCACACGGTGCGAGCCGTGCCCTGCTCTTGCTCTTCGGTGCGCGACGACTCGCCGGGCATTGCCACGGTATATTCTTTGGGCGCGATTATCGTTACGTTATAATCGCAAACCGGAAGATTGAACGGGTCGCCGTTCGAGTAGTACGGCGCGCTCGCAAAACCGCCCTCGTACGCGCACTCTATGGGAAACCAATTGCCGAGATTTATTTTGTCGTCGCAATATCCGAAACGGTGGCGCATGTTGGGCAATTTCAACTTGTAGTCCACCGTAATGCGCACGCTTTCGGTGGGCATAATGGACTCGGGCAACTTAACTATAAGTATGTCTTCGTCGAGTCCGCCTATTTCGTACTCGCCGCCCGTTACCCCGTTTATTTCTATGCCGCCGTAAGAAACGCCGTGCGGATACGCTCCTTCCACCTCCGCCGCGCTCACGGGCGTGTAACGCGCTCCGTCGCGGTACGCCGCGGGATAAAGGTGAAACCACACTTCGGTAAGTTCCACCTCGGTGCGGTTTACGTATTCTATTTCGCACAGTGCCGATACCGACATCTGCCGAGCGTCCACCTGCGCGGTAATCGTATACGAACTGCGCGGCTCGTCGCCCTGTTCGGAACACGCCGCAAAACAGCCCGCTACCGCCGCCAAGGCAAACAGTATTGCCATAAATTTACAAATTCGCTTTGTTTTCATATTTATCTCCGAGTTTTATGGTGTCGGTTAAATATATGAAAATTCAATGCGAAATATACGTAAAAATCAGTCGCCCGCGTTTTCGAGTTGCAAAAGGTCGAAAGGTACGCTTTCCACGAAATCCTCTTTGCGGAATTTTGCGATATTGAACAAATTGTAATTGCGGATATGACTCTTAAGTATCACGGGCGTAGGAATATCCATATCGTGACAAATTTCGGTAAGATACTGCAAAAATTCTTCGCTGTCGAATTTATCCGCGCTATGGTAAATATAACTTTGCGTTATTTTATGACTCTTTATTGTTTTCGCCCAAATTTTGAACATATAATTCCTTTTTCCGGAGACTCGCGGCATAATGTCATTGCGAGGGTGCTTGCACCCGCGGCAATCTCAACCGCGAGAAGGCATTAGTGACTGTACCTGTTCCATGCAGGGGATTGCTTCGGCATTTCATGCCTCGCAATACTCGCTGCGCTCGTGGCGTTCGCGCACTGCGTGCGCTCGGCTGAGGACACGGTAGACAAAGTTCCTCATGCAGGGGATTGCCGCGCTCGCGTTGCTCGCTCGCAATGACAGGGGTGTTCCGCAAAGGCGGCGAAGAAGGGTTGCGGATTGGCACAGCTGTGTGCGCACACGCACGGATACCGCCGTAAAGGCGGCGTAGAGCGGTGCAGATGCGCACAACAGGCGCAGTGCCCGCACGGGAGCGTACTTTGAGGTACGTGACCACGTGGGCACAAGCACGTAGTGCGCAGATGTGCCGCTATACGTTGCCGTAAAATTTAGTTTGTTACCTTGTCGTTGTATATAAGCCCCTCTTTAATGCGTGCGCGCCCCTTTATTATGGGTCTGCCGCTGTGAGTGCGGTTCTCTATGCTGAGAGCTTCGGTAGAATAGCTCGAAAGATAATCGTCTTCGAATACGAGCACTATTTTGTACGGCTCGGTAACGTACGACACGAACGCGAGCGACGTTCCGTTGTCTTTCTTGTTGAAATCAACTATCTTAACGCCTTTGCGGTAACGCGCCATTACGTCTATCTGCGATACGAGCACGCGCTTGGAGTATCCGCGGTCGGATACGAGCACCACCTCGCCGTCGCCGTTTATCTGACCTATAAACAGGCAGTCGTCGCCGTCGGAGAGCTGAATACCCTTTACGCCGGCGGCAATTCTGCCCTGAACGGGAATATCGCTCATATCGGCGTTAAGACACATGCCGCTCTTTGTTACGAACATGAGAGTGCAGTTTTTGCGTTCGTGCTCTATGGCGATTACCTCGTCGCCCTCTTTGAGTTTGATTGCGGCAAACGCGCTCTTAACCACGCCGTACTCCTTCCACTCGCTGCGCTTAACCATGCCCGCGCGAGTATAGAACAGCAGGTTTCCTTTGGGAAGATTGTCGGCAACCGTCTGCATAAACACAATGCGCTCGCCGTCGAGAGCTTCGGGCACAACCTTTTTGAGCGGTACGCCCTTTTCGCGCCACTTGCCTTCGGGTATAGACTCGGAGTCGAGCTTGTAGCAGTTGCCGAGGTTGGTAAAGCAATACACCCTCTCGAGGCTGTTTGCCTTTACTATAGCCGAGCATATCTCGTTACGCGACGAATTTTCGGTAAAGTCTTTGGTTGCCATTGTGAAATTCTTCACAAACATGCGCTTGATATTGTTGTTAGCGTTAACGGCGATTATATAATCCTCAACGGGCTTTTCGTCGTCTTCGCTGGGCACAACGTAATCCGCCGTCGCCTTGAGCATAACCGACTTGCGGTTTTCGCGGTACGCCTTGCGTATCTGCGCGAGTTCGGCTTTTACGAGGTCCATTTGCAATTTTCGGCTCGCAACTATCGCCGTAAGCCTTGTTATGAGAGCGCGAACGTCGGCAAGTTCTTTTTCGAGCTTGTAAACCTCTAAATGAGTAAGACGGGCAAGGCGCAAATCGAGTATTGCCTGAGCCTGACGTTCGCTCAAGTCGAAACGCTTTCTCAAGTTCTCCCTCGCCTCGCTCGTAGACGCCGAAGCCTTTATTATCTTTATAACCTCGTCTATGTTGCGAACGGCTATCACAAGCCCTTCCAAAATGTGCTCGCGCTCTTTTGCGGCGTCAAGCTCGTAACGGGTTCTGCGCAACACCACTTCGCGCTGATAATTCACATAGTAGGCTATGATATCGAGCAGTCCCATCTGCTGGGGCTTGCCGTCGGCGATTGCCACCATGTTTATGGCAAACGACGTGGAAAGATTGGTGTATTTCATGAGCGCGTCTATAATGGGTTTGGGGTCGTTGTCGCGCTTCACCTTTATCACGGCTCGCATGCCGCCGCGGTCGCTTTCGTCGGTAATTTCGGTAATGCCCGTGAGCACTCCCTTCTTTTCCTCGCGAGCCTTGAGTATGCTCTCGAGCAGTTGCGCCTTGTTAACCTGATACGGAAGCTCGTCTATAACTATGAGCTTTTTGTCGTTGTCGCCGTTCTCTATGTGAAGTTTGGCGCGCATTATAACTTTGCCCTTGCCCGTTTCGTAAGCCTTTACGAGTTCTTCGCCGCCTATCACGAAACCGCCCGTTGGAAAGTCCGGACCTTTGATAATCTTCATCATGTCGGAGAGCTTAATGCGCGGATTGTCTATATAGGCAATCACGCCGTCTATGCTCTCCATTAGGTTGTGCGGCGGGATATTCGTGGATAAGCCTACAGCTATGCCGCTCGCACCGTTTACCAACAGGTTGGGAAACCTGCCGGGGAGCATATCCGGCTCCATTAGCGTGTCGTCGAAGTTGCAACTCCACTTAACGGTGTTTTTGTCTATATCTCTGAGCAGTTCGAGCGCGAGCGGAGTGAGTCGCGCCTCGGTGTAACGCATCGCCGCGGGACTGTCGCCGTCTACGCTTCCGAAATTGCCGTGACCGTCCACAAGGCACGCGCCCATGCTGAACGGCTGAGCCATTCTCACCATTGCGCCGTATATGGAGCTGTCGCCGTGCGGGTGGAATTTACCCATGCAATCGCCCACGATACGAGCCGACTTGCGGTACGGTTTATCGGGGGTAATTCCGAGTTCGGACATGCTGTAGAGTATGCGCCTTTGCACGGGTTTCAAGCCGTCCTCCACACGCGGCAACGCGCGGTCGAGAATAACGAATTCGGAGTAAGGCATCATGGACTCGTGCATGACGTCTTCCATGGTTTTTGCTATAATGCTCGGTGTCTTTTGTTCCGCCATACGCCCTCCTACTTAGCCTCCTGAACTTTGAAATTGTCTTCTTTGTTGAAATTCGCGTTTTGTATGATGTATCTGCGCCGCAAATCTATGGCGTCGCCCATAAGCGTAGATACCAGCATTTCGGCGGTTGCCGCGTCCTCTATGGTAACCTGCACGAGCGTGCGACGGTTGGGGTCCATGGTGGTTTCCCAAAGCTGTTCCGCACTCATCTCGCCCAAACCTTTGTAACGCTGAAGCCCCGCGCCCTTGCCGAAACGCTTCTTCGCGTCCTCGAGAGCCACGTCGTCGTACACGTATTCCACGGTGTCCTTTTTGGAAATGCGGTACAAAGGCGGCAACCCTATATATACGTGCCCTTCGTTTATGAGGTCTTTCATGTAGCGGAAGAAGAAAGTTAAAAGTATCGCCCTTATGTGCGCTCCGTCTTGGTCGGCGTCGGAAAGAATTATTACTTTGTGGTAATTGAGATTATCCACGTTGAAATCTTCGCCTATGCCGCTCCCGAGCGCGGATATTATGGTGCGGATTTCCTCGTTGGCAAGCACTTGGTCTATGCGCTTTTTCTCGGCGTTTAGCGGCTTTCCGCGAAGCGGCAGTATCGCCTGAAAACTGCGGTTTCTCGCCTGTTTCGCCGTGCCGCCCGCGCTGTCGCCCTCCACTATGAAAAGTTCGTTGTTTTCGGGCTTTTTGCCTGTGCAGCTCGACAGCTTGCCCACAAGGTTAAAGTTGTTGTCAAGGCTGTTTTTGGCGCGGGTAATTTCCTTTTCTTTACGAGCCGCCTCGCGAACTTTAGCCGCAAGCACGGCTTTTTTCAATATGATATCCGCAAGTCCCTTAGTGTCCTTCTCGAAAAATTCCGAAAGCGTTTGGTTAACGAGATATTCTATCGCTATCCGCGCCTCGGGATTGCCGAGCTTGGTTTTGGTCTGCCCCTCGAACTGCACGTTCTGCATCTTAATCGAAAGCACGGCGGTGAGTCCCTCGCGGTAATCGTCGCCCAAAAGATTGGCGTCCTTTTCCTTGAGAGTTCCCGTCTTGCGGGCAAGGTCGTTCATTACCTTTGTGAGCGCCGCCTTAAATCCCGTTTCGTGCGTGCCGCCCTCGGTTGTGGGTATGTTGTTTACATACGAGAAAATATTTTCGGTGTACGCGTCGGTATACTGAAAAGACAGCTCCATATCGATGTTGTCTTTCGTGCCCGACAGGAAAATAGGCTCTTCGAAAGCGGGTATCTTGGTTTCGTTCAAATACTTTACGAAATCGTTGAGTCCGCCCTCGTAGCAGTATTCGCGCTTGAGCACGGTGTTGCCCATGGGAACGCGCTCGTCAATAAGAATTATGCGCGCGCCTTTATTAAGAAACGCAAGCTCTTTGAGTCGGCGCGATATGGTTTCTATCTGAAAATGAGTGGACTCGAATATGCGCTTATCGGGCAAAAATCTCACGAACGAGCCGCGCTTTTCGGTTGCTACGCCCGTATCGAACAAATGATACTTGGGTATGCCGCCCTTAACCTCGCCGTTAACCTCTTTGGATTCGAATTCCATGCGGTAGGTCTTGCCGTTCTTGTAAACCTCTACGGTAACCCACTCGCTGAGCGCGTTTGTAACCGACGCGCCCACGCCGTGCAAGCCGCCGCTGTGCGCGTAGTTTTCGTTATCGAACTTGCCGCCGGCATGAAGCTGAGTAAACACAACCTCCACGCCCGAAACACCCAGCGTGGGATGAACGTCTACGGGTATGCCGCGCCCGTTGTCTTCCACGCTCGCGCTGCCGTCGGTGTAAAGCGTAACCGTTATGGTATCGCCGAACCCGTTGGCAACCTCGTCCATGGAGTTGTCCACTATTTCCCAAAGTATATGATGCAAGCCCTTGATACCGGTAGTACCGATATACATGCCGGGGCGCAGTCTTACCGCGTCCAACCCCTCGAGTACCCTGATATCGCCTGCGCTGTAATCGTGCATTGCGTTCCTCCTTGCAGTCGTCTTAGTAGTAAGCGTGCAACAGCCTGCCGTTGCACAACTATATCATTGTAACATACCGCCGCACTTTTTTTCAAGCATTTTGCGCTACATATTTATGCATTTTTTCGGTCGGTTTTTCGTCTCGATTTGCCGCAACATACTTTTTTCGTATATTTATGCAATTGCATGAATATTTATACAAGCATATCATATTTAGCGCATATAATGCTTGACAAAATAATACAAAAGGATTTGGGCGGAACGGCAACCGTTAAAGAGCTTAACCGCAAGACCGAGCAGGTAATGGGATTATCCGAAGAGATATGCCGAGCCATGCACTCGGCGGCGTCCAAGCTCACCGAGGTGGAATACAGACTTACTTGGACTCGCAACTACTTGAAAAAGGCGGGAATTATAGTATCGCCCAAGCCGCACGTTTGGAGTTTTGCCGAAAATTTCGATACAAACAAAATAGACAAAACAGACGTGTTCGAAATAAAACGGCAGGTGCGAAAAGAGCGTTTCAAAGCTCGCGAAAGCCCCGAGCTTACAAATTTGGAGAGCGGCAAGGCGTTTGAAAAGTTTGCGCTCTCCGTCCTCTTCAAGTATGCGAAAAATCAAAACAAAGATTTGGTAAGTGTCTGACAGTTTGTCGGAAGCGCAAAAACAAAACATAGCGGCAAGCATAGACAACTCCGAAAGAAATAGAATTGTAAAAATTTGGGATTACGACGACTTACTCGAACGGACGGAAAACGACTCCTCTCCCTATCTCGAAAACCCCAAAAAAGCGTTGCTCGAAGACGCGATACGCAATCTGCCCACGCCCGCGGAAGAAGCCGCAACCAAAGCGAAATTGCTTGCGGCTTTGAAAAAGGCATACGACGCAGAAGACGTCACTTTGTGTTTGGGCGCGGGAGTATCCATGAGCGCGGGCGTGCCGCTTTGGAACGAACTCATAAACAACATGCTCTCTCCGCCATAGCAAACGTGAGCACGCCGCGTCGCCATCACATGGGCGTGAAAAGCATTATAACATATAATTTCGACAACCTGCTCGAACAGCAGTTCGGCAAGCTCGCTCACAACGTGGTTTATCGCGAACAGGACGAGCCGAGCAACAGCGACCTCAATATTTATCACGTGCACGGCTACCTGTCCAAAGAGCTGAACGACTCCTACGACTCGAGCTCGGAAATAGTATTTTCGGAAGAGGACTATCACCGCATATACCGCGACTCCTTTTGTTGGTCCAACATAGCGCAGTTAAACGCATTTAAGAGCAGCACCTGTTTGTTTATAGGCTGTTCCCTCACCGACCCCAATCTTCGCCGCCTGCTCGACGTAGCCGTAAAAAACAAAGACAACGCCAAGCATTTCGCTTTCATGAAAAACAAAACTTTCGCCGCCGACTCTTGCAACGACGACCTCATAAAAATATACTCCGACATAGACCGCAACGTGCGAAACAACTATTTCCAATCCATAGGCATAAACGTAATATGGGTAAACGACTACTCGGAAATCCCCGCCATTCTCAATTCACTCGTTTCATAACTCTTGACAAACGATAAGCAAATATAGTAAAATACCTTTATCGCGTTTCCGTAGTTAAATGGATATAACGACGCCCTCCTAAGGCGTAGTTTCGGGTTCGACTCCCGGCGGGAACACCACAAAAAAAGCTCGTTTCGTTGAAATGAGCTTTTTGTTATTATGACAGTATTTACCACAACCGCGCCCGAGCTGTCAAGTAGTGCTATTATATCCCCTTGCGCGTTTTTGCGATATACGTATGTTTTGTTGTCGTATTTAACTCCCGCTACGCCGCTCGCAATGACATTTTGAGTTACGGGTTCTCCCGCAGAGGATTGCCGCGAACAATTAAAAGTTCTATCGGCTTAGCCGCCAAAAGCACTGTCGGATTTTAAGGCTGTACTCCCGTTTCCTCGTTCTTCTCGATTTGTTCGTTGGGCTTTCCTATCATTGTCATTATGCGCGGATAAAGCAGGCAGGCAAGGAATATGAGCACCGCGTCTTTAAGCAACATGAGAGGAATGGTTGCAAGCCCGCCGAGCGCGGCTATAATGCCGCTTCCCGTATAAAAAGCCACTATCAGCACCTGATAGCTTACCCCCACTGCGTAGTTGCAAAGGCAGCCGCAAAAGGCGCACAAAAACAGCTTAAAGGGATTTAGCGTTTTTTGTTTGGAGATGAGCGCGCCCGTAACGAAAGCCGCGAGCGGAAAACTCAAAATATAACCGAACGACGGGCGCAAAACGTAGTCGAAACCGCCGCCCGCCGAAAAAATCGGCAAGCCAATAAGTCCTATCGCCATATAAGCTATTTGGGCAAACGCGCCGTCTTTGCCGCCGAGTATCATGCCCGAAAGAATTACGAACAGCGTTTGAAATGTAAGTTTAATGGGCGCACCCGGTATGGGTATGCTTATAAGCCCGCCTATTATGGTGAGCATGGTGAAATAACTTATTCGAACGAGTCGTTTGGTTGTCATGAAAACAGTATATCATTTAGCGGTGCGCTTTGCAAATATTTAAGCGCAAAACGGTTGTTTTTTTTTTGCGAATATGCTATAATAAATAAACCGCGTCTTAACTTAAGCGGATTTTTTATCTGAAGATAAAAGGGAAAGAGCATGGAACTGTCGGGTAACACGACAATCAACAAGTTAATCATGTTGTTCGTTTTCGACAAAATGGATTTTCCCATAATGGAAGATACGGTTTTCAATTTGTGCACCATGAGCAATTCTTGGATATCTTGGATGGAATGCAAAGAAACGGTTGCGCAACTGCTCGAAACGGGCTTTATATATCAGTCCGTGCACGAAAACAAAGTTTATTACAGCATTACGCCCGACGGTCGCATGTGCTTATCGCACTTTTACACCCGTATCCCCTCCTCGCTCCGCGCCGAGATTACGGAGTATGTAAAAGAAAACCGCATGAGCTTTCGGCGCAAGCAGGAGTATTTCCGCAACTACTACAAAAACGCCGACGGCAGTTACACCGTACAGCTCAAAATCATGGACCCCGCGCAAACTATGCTCGAAATAAAACTCAACGTGTCCAACCGCCATATTGCCAAACTCGTTTACAACAAATGGGAAGAAAAGGCCGCTCAAGTGTTTTACTCGCTACACGAGCAGCTTGTAGACTAAAAAAGAGAAAATCAGGAGAAACGAAAAATGGAATCTTTCAGAACGCAAAAAACTTGCTGCCGCCAGATAATTTACGAGGTTGACGAAAACGACGTACTCACAAGCGTTAAATTCATAAACGGATGCAGCGGCAATCTTCAGGGCATAGCCAAACTCGCCGTAGGGCAAAAGATAGACTATTTGATAGAAAAACTCGGCGGTATCATTTGCCGCGAGCGCACCTCCTGCCCCGACCAACTCGCAAAAGCTCTCATGGACTACAAAGAGCGCAAGGCTCACCCCGAAGAAAAATCGTCGAGATAATTTCGGCAAAAACGATATAAGCGAATATTACAAAAGCGACTGCGTATGCGCACAGTCGCTTTTTGCGTTAAAGCTGTTGGTCGTTCATCATGGATTTAACTTTCATAAGTCGGGTAAGATTGCCGCGCTCGTTTTCGTCGAGCTTCATCAAAATATATTTAATGGTTTCGTTGAGCCGTGGTATCATAACGTATTCGAGCGCGTTAACACGCCTGCGGTTTTTCTCTATTTCGTCGGCAAGCATGTTGCATGTTTTTTCCACCTCGGCGAGTCGCAAAAGCCGCTCGGTGAGTTTGGATATTTTAATCACCGCCGAGTCGAGGTCGGACGGAGTTCCCGCAAACGCGTAAGGCAACAAATCTTCGGCGGGCGGCATTGTAACGCGCATATCGGGCACGTCCACCCCCATTATGTTTTTAGAGTACGTTTCGAGCTTAACCTCCACTTTGGGCATAGACAGCACCTGCTCTATATCCTCGCTCGAGGATACGGCGCGGGCGAGCATAAAACTGCGAAGCGCGTCGCTCACCTCGCCTTCTATTTCTTCGCGCAACGACTTATTGAGCCGCACGAGTTCCATGAAACGGCGTATCATTTCGTCGGATTTGTCTTTTAACAGTTTGTGCCCGCGCGTGGCTGTGGCGAGTCGGGTTTTGAGCCGCCTGAGTTCCATTCGCGTGGGATTTACCGCAAGTCTTGCCATATAGCTCCTTTACAGTTTCGGGTTAATCAATTCCCGAGATACTTTTCTATATATTCGTCTTTAATGCGCTTGAGTTCGGAAACGGGCAGAATGGAAAGCAGTTGCCAGCCGATGGTGAGAGTTTCCTCTATACTGCGGTTGCAGTCGAACCCCTGCGAAATATATTTGCGCTCGAACTCTTCGGCAAATTTCGCATACTTTTTGTCCACGTCGGTGAGTGCGGCGTCGCCGAGTATAGAACTCAGTTCCTTGGCTTCTTTGCCGCGAGCATACGCCGCAAAAAGCTGGTTCATGGTATCGGCGTGGTCCTCGCGAGTCTTGCCCTTTCCTATACCTTTATCTTTAAGTCGGCTTAGGCTGGGAAGCACGTCGATTGGCGGATTAAAGCCCTTTTTGTATAACTCGCGAGATAATATTATTTGCCCCTCGGTGATGTATCCCGTAAGGTCGGGAATGGGGTGCGTTTTGTCTTCTTCGGGCATGGTGAGTATGGGGATTTGCGTTATAGAGCCTTCTTTGCCCCGTATTTTGCCCGCGCGTTCGTAGATAGAGGCAAGGTCGGTGTACAAATATCCCGGATAGCCGCGCCGCCCCGGAACCTCTTTACGAGCCGCGCTCACCTCGCGCATAGCCTCGGCGTAGTTGGTAATATCGGTCATTATAACAAGCACGTGCATGCCGAGGTCGAACGCCAAATATTCGGCGGCTGAAAGAGCCATGCGCGGCGTTGCGATGCGTTCTATGGCGGGGTCGTTGGCAAGGTTCATAAACAGCACCGTGCGGTCTATCGCGCCCGTTTTGCGGAAATCCGAAATGAAGAAATCCGCCTCTTCGTACGTTATGCCCATTGCCGCGAACACCACGGCAAACTTACTGTCGGCGTTAAGCACTTTGGCTTGCCGCGCTATCTGCGCCGCAAGGTTCGCGTGCGGCAACCCGCTCGCCGAAAACACGGGGAGCTTTTGCCCGCGCACGAGGGTGTTGAGTCCGTCTATAGCCGACACGCCCGTTTGAATGAATTCGTCGGGATAGTCGCGAGCCGCGGGATTTATGGGCGTGCCGTTTATATCCACGCTTTTCTCGGGAATTATCTCGGGACCCCCGTCTTTGGGGTGCCCCATGCCGTCGAACACGCGCCCGAGCATATCGGGCGAAACTTTGAGTTCGATACTCTTGCCCAAAAACCGCGCTTTGGCGCTGGATATTTTAAGACCCTGACTCGCTTCGAACAACTGCACGAGAGCGCGGTCGCGGTTTATTTCGAGCACTTTGCCTTGCCGAACTTCGCCGTCTGCCTGCTCGATTTCCACGAGTTCGTTATACTTAACGCCCTCCACGTTTTCAACGAGCATCAAAGGCCCTACTACTTCTTTTATGGTACGGTATTCTTTTTGCATTTTGTCGTTTCCTTACTCGTAAAAATCAAAAAGTTTCGGAGGCTTTCAGTTCGCCGAGCTGTACTTTCATATCCGCGAAAACCTTATCGAGCGTTTCTATTTCGCTCTCGGGCACGTACTTGCTGCGCCCTATCTTATCGCGCGCCGCTATAGAAAGAATATCATTCAATGAAGCCGATTTTTCGAGAGCCTCCAAACCGAAACGGTAATAATCTATAATCAACTTGAGCATTTTGTACTGCTTTGTCATGGAGGTGTAAGTGTCGGTTTCGTGGAACGCGTTTTGGTGCAAATAGTCTTCGCGTATGGATTTCGCCGCCTCCATAGTCAGGCGGTCGCGCGGCGAAAGCGCGTCCACGCCCACGAGCCGAACTATTTCGTCAAGCTGAGCTTCCTCCTGCAGCACTCGCATAGCCGCGGCGCGGTAGGTGTTGTAGTCGGGCGCAACGTTGTCCGCATACCAACCCGCAAGCCTGTCGGAATACAGAGAATAGCTCGTAAGCCAATCTATCGCGGGGAAATGCCTTTTATACGCAAGCGACGCGCTGAGTCCCCAAAACACTTTTACTATGCGAAGCGTTGCCTGACTCACCGGTTCGGACATATCGCCGCCCGGAGGAGAAACCGCGCCTATCGCGGTTACGGACCCCGTGCGGTCGTCGCTCCCGAGCAGTTTCACAATACCCGCGCGTTCGTAAAATTCGGCAAGTCGACTGCCGAGGTATGCGGGATATCCTTCCTCGCCCGGCATTTCCTCGAGCCGCCCGCTCATTTCGCGCAGAGCTTCCGCCCAACGCGAAGTCGAGTCCGCCATAATAGCCACGTTGTAGCCCATATCGCGGAAATATTCGGCAATGGTTATGCCCGTGTATATGCTCGCTTCACGCGCCGCAACGGGCATATCCGAAGTGTTTGCTATGAGCACCGTGCGCTTCATGAGCGGCTGACCCGTTTTGGGGTCGAGTAGATTCGGAAACTCGTTGAGAACGTCGGTCATTTCGTTGCCGCGCTCGCCGCAACCCACGTATACTATTATATCGGCGTCCGCCCACTTGGCGAGCTGATGTTGCACCACCGTTTTGCCGCTTCCGAACGGACCGGGCACGGCGGCGACTCCGCCCTTCGCTATGGGAAACAGCGTGTCTATTACGCGCTGACCGGTTATCATGGGCATTTCGGGCGAGGTCTTTTCTCGATACGGTCTGCCCTTTCGCACCGGCCACTTTTGAAGCATGGTAACGAAATGTGAATTTCCCTCCGAGTCCTCGAGCGCGGCAACTATATCGTCTACCGTTTTCTCGCCCTCGTACACGGCGGTTATCTTGCCGCTCATGCCGAACGGTATCATTATGCGGTGCTCAATCACCTCGTTTTCGCGCACCGTGCCTATTATATCGCCCGCAATCACTTTGTCGCCCGGTTTTACTTTGGGCACAAAGTTCCACTTTTTGGTGTGGCTCACCGCGCTTACCCCTATACCTCTGCCGATACGGTCGCCGCTCTTTTTCACAAGTTGGTTCAATGGGCGTTGTATGCCGTCGAAAATTCCTTCTATAAGCCCCGGCGCAAGCTCCACCGAAAGCGGCGCGTTGGTGGAAACCACCTCTTCGCCCGGCCCGAGCATACTCGTTTCTTCGTAAACCTGAATAGAAGCGCGGTCGCCGCGAAGCTCAATCACCTCGCCTATAAGCCGCCGTTCGCTCACGCGCACAACGTCGTACATCTTCACGTCCTGCATGTTTTCCGCCACTATAAGCGGACCGGAAACTTTTACGATTTTACCTTTCATATTTGTGAGTCGTTCTCCTGTTTTCAAAGGATGTCCGCGCCTATCGCCTTTTCCACGTCGCGGCGTATACCCTTAATTCCGAACCCGTTCGTGCCCGCCGAACCGGGTATGGGTATCACGGCGGGATATGCGCGAGTCTTAAACTTGTTTATGGTTTCCGCCACTTGCGCCGCCAAATCTTCGGTAATGAATATTACCGCGTATTCGTCTTTGAGCCTTCGCAGCAGGTCGTTGGTTTCGAACATGCTCTGCGCCCCGAAAGTATCCGCTCCCACGGCTTTGAACGCGAGCACGCTGTCTTTATCGCCTATTACCGCTATCTTTCCGTTTACGGACACGGTTACGCTCCTTTGTAAAGCCGCGGATATATTTCCGAACGCGCCCCGTTTTTAAGACACGCGAGTATCAGCTTTACCGTTTTGTATTCTCTCATTTGAGCCAAAAAATATCCCGCAAACGGCGAAAGCGAACGCATATCGTCGGCTTTGCGCTCCCAAATCTCGGCGAGGTATTCGCTCGTTTTGGCTTCCGCATGCGGCAAACTCAAAGTTTCGGCGTTATCCGCAATAAAATCGTATTCGGTGTTTTGCAACGCCTTTACCGCGTCGTCGGCTTTGAACACCGCGAGAGCTTCGTCGTAATCGAGCTTGCCGCCCTCTATAAAAAGTTCGGCAAAACTCGCTTCGCTCATGCCGAGCGCACGCGCTCTCAAAGCGGATAATACGTTTGCCAAATCTATTTCGCTCACCGCGTATTTAACGAGGGATTTGTCTTTGGCTTTTTTTGCGCACTCTATCGAGTCGGCAAATCTCGCCTTGCTCAACATAATGTCTATGGTTTTGGGATTGGGCTTTTGCTCGGTAAACATCGAGTCCAACCTTTCGAGCGCGTCCGCCATAGGCTCGGGCAAAGCCGCGTAATCGCCTTTATACACAGCCGCCTTTATCTCCTCGTCTTGCATTTCGAAAACCGCGGCGGGGTTTTCCTTGCCGCTTACCCGCGCTTTGTAATACGCTTTTGCGTTGCCGTACAAAAAGCCGTTTATAAGGACTCTCGCAACGTATTCGTTGGGCGCGGAAGAAATAACGTAATCTATGAGAGCCGCCGTTTCGCGCGAAATGAACGCGTCTATATCGTAGCTCTTTTCGTCCGCAGTGCCGCCGCCGTAGCCGTAGTCGCACAGCATTTTCACGGCGTCGGAAAACTCGGCGTCTATCAACCTATTGAGCTTTTCGCCGTCCAAAAGTTTTCCTTCGTTATACCGCGCGACCGCGTTTGCGTAAATCCTCGTTACCATTTCAGCGATTTTTGAATATGCGCATTACCACGCCCGAAAGCGAGGTTTCGCGAGCGGCGTCGAGCATTGTTTCAAACGTAAGATTTTTATCGCACTTTACTCCAGAGAGTATTATGCCCCCTTTGCCCGCGTGCGTTTCGTCGGAGAACGTAAAATTCTTGCCCGTTTCTTTACATACGCTATCCAGCCACTCGGGGTGCAAACGCTTAACGTCGCGCTCGGCTACTATCACTTTGTCACCGTCTTCGCCGAATTTTTCCATGAGGTTGGCTATAAACTCGCGATAGATATGGTCGGTCATGTTGAGCATCTTTTTAGCCGCTTCGTCGAACGCGGCGTCTATAACGCGCTGTTTCGCCGCAAGCTCGGTTTTGCGAGCCTCCAAATTGGAAAGCGTGCGGCGGCGAGCCACGATATCGTCGGCGTCCTTGCGGGCGTTCGTAAGAGCCTGCTCGCGTTTACGCGCAAGCTCGGCTTTGAGTTTATCCATAGTTTCGTCGCGGCGCGTACGAGCCTCCGCAGTGATATTTTCTGCGGTTTGGTTCGCCTTTTCCACTATATCGGATACTATTGCCTCTTTTCCGTCCATGTTGTACTCCTATATAAAAACTTTCCTTTAACGCCGACGGCTTAGATACGCGAAGTATAAGCCGTCAGAGCGTCATAACGCCGAGGAACGATATAATAAACGCGAATATGGCGAATATCTCAACGAGCACCGCCATGGTCATTGCGTGTCCCATCTGCTTATCCTGCTTGCCCACAAGGTTTATGCCGCCCACGGCAACCGCGCCCTGCATTATAGCCGAGCCGAGTCCCACAAAAGCTATGGGCAGGCACAGCGCAAAGTATGAGAGTCCGTGCGCGAGCTCGAGCGGCGCGGGATTTCCCATCACGCCCGTTTGGATAAACACCATAAAGCCTATTACAAAGCCGTAAAGTCCCTGCGTTGCCGGCAAAAGTTGCAGCAGTAGCACGCTGCCGAATTTTGTGGGGTCTTTGCTCAGGAGTCCCGCCGAAGCCTGACCCGCACGCCCCACGCCTATCGCCGAGCCTATTCCCGAAAACACTACGGCTACCGCCGCGCCCAAGAGCGCCCAAAACAAACCCATTGTCATTTTTAATATTTCTCCTTTCTTTTTTGTAATGATTTTTTTACGTGTCATTGCGAGGAGCCGTAGGCGCCGCGGCAATCTCTTGCACAGAAAGCTTACGGTAACGATAACTTTCTCTCGGCTGAGATTGCCACGGGCACGAGTGCCCTCGTAATGACGGGATAACAACGTGAAAATTACGAAAAGCGCACGTATTTGGTTTTCTCGCCCATGGGGCTGAACGGTCTGCCGCCGCCCTCGTAAAACTTTCCGTAAAACTCGAGGAACTGCAGTCTTGCGTTGTGCACGTAAGCTCCGAGCACTCCTATGCCGAGGTTAAAGGCGTGCAGCGGCACGAGAATTATTATTCCTATCGCGTAGCCCGCTATCGGTATGGAGAAGAACATAGAGCCGAGAGTGTTGAACGCCATTCCTATCGCGCCGCTCGCAAGCCCCAGTCCGAACAGTCGGGCGTAGCTCAACACGTCGCTCAAAAGGTTTACAAGCCCGTAAAGCCCCGAGAAGCCGCCCATTATTTTGGAGAGCACGCCTTTATTGTGTCTGCCCGCCGTGAGCAGTATTCCCGCGAGCGAAGCTATCATTAGCCCCAAACCTACCGTCATAACCGTTTTTGATAGGTTGAGCAACATGTAAAGAGCCAAGCACGCCAAGCCGCCGAACAGCAGGAATATAAACGCGCTGTCGAGTATGGCGTCGAGCGGTTTGTGCTCGCGGAACTTTTTTGCGGAATTTAACGCGTAACCCGTGAGGAGCTGAACCACGCCGAGCACTATGGAAACGCCGAGCATCATAAGCGGCTCTTCGGTGGGATTAAACCACAGGTGCGGTATGCCCGAAATTGAGAACAATCCGCCGAACAACGCGCCCCATATTATTGCCGACACGCCGCCCATTGCAACGAGCGCAACGAGTCGCGCCGTACCCTTTTCGAGCTTAACGAATTTGAGAACGAGCCCCGCGACTATGCTTAATATAATGCCGTAGCCCGCGTCGCCTATCATTATGCCGAAGAACACGAAGAAGAACACGGCCATAAACGGGTTGGGGTCTATCTCGTTGTAGGCGGGCACGCTGTACATGTTGGTGACGTCTTCGTAAGGCTTAACTATTTTGTTGCTCACTATCAAAGTGGGCGGCGAGTCGCCATCCGCGGGCTTTTCCACGCTCGCAACTATGCGCTCCGTTTTGCTCTTTATCCTTTCGAGCACAGACTCCGCGGCGTCGGAGGGCACCCACCCTTCCGCTATGAACGTGCTTTGCGTAGACGAGAACTCCAGTTCAGCGGAAGTCTTTTCTATATCGCGCCCTATAACGTCGTACAGTATTTTCAAGTCCGAATAATATTTGCGGTAGCCGAGCGCACGCAAGAGAGCTTCCTTGCTCTTCGTTTCCGCGGCGCGTATCTCCTCCCCGTAACTGCCGAGCAATTGCTCTGCGGTGGAGTTATCGGTAAGAGCGCAAAGCGAGTAACCCGCCGAAGAAAGGGCGGCAACCGCCTTTTCTTTATCGCACAGCCGTACTATCACGCCCGTAAGCGAACCGCTCGCGCAGGGATATTTTTCGGTAAACGCGGGATAGTCGCCAAAACTCACCGCCGCGCCCGAGGGGTGAAACGCAAGCATGACCGAAACCGACTCGCCGTCGCCGAGTTGCGAAAACTTCAGCGGAAACGCCGAATACGGCTCTATCGCCTTAACTTTGTTTTTGCTTTTTTGTATCGCGGATTTGTATTCCACCCGCGCGAAGCTCAATTTTTCCAGCTCGTCGCACACCGCTCCGAGCTCGTATTCTTTGGCGGCTACGTCGTAAAAATCGTCGTACCCTATTATTTTGCGCCCGCCGCTCTTTTTTATTTCCGTTTCGGGAAACTCCGCAAGCGCGGCGTTGCCCTTTTTGGCGGCGGCGAAACGCATACTCTCGTATTCGTCTGCGCATTTATCCAGAAATTCTATCGCAAACGCAACTTTGGCTTGACGAGCGAACGCTTTTTCGAGATGCGAGCGGTCGGCAAAATTTTCCTTTCCGCTCACGGAAGGAACAGCTTCGAACGCTCCGCTTTCTATAAGCTCGTTCATTATAGCGTTTTTGTCCGACTTCAGCCCCAAAATGCGGAGTCGGCTCATCTTTGCTATCGCCATTTACGCCCACCTATATCTTTCCTTTTATTATGTTTTCGGCTATCCATTCGCCCGCGCCGCGCACGTTCTTTTGCGCGTTTCTCACAAGCTCCTGCGCCGCCGCTTCCGCCTTCTTTTGCGCCTCCGCGGCTTCGAGTTCGGCTTCTTTTTCCGCCTCCGCCAAAATTTCTTTCACCGCGAGTTTTATTTCGGCGTTTATCTCGGCTCTGAGCGCGTCGCACTCCGCCGCCGAGTTTTGCGCAATCTCTTTGGCTTTCGCGTTCGCCTCCTCTATTATGAGCGCGGCTTTTTCTTCCGCGGCTCTTATTTCGGCGAGAACCTGTTCTATCATTTCGCGCTTTCCTCTATCGCGGTTATTCCCGCTATGCGCCGAGCGTGACGGGGTTCGCCCGAAAACTCGGTTGAAAAGAACACGTCTACTATTTCGAGCGCAAGCCCTACTCCCGTTACGCGCTCGCCGAGCGCGAGCATGTTGGCGTCGTTGTGCTCTCTCGTGGCGCGAGCCGAAAAAGTATCGCCGCAAAGCGCGCATCTAATGCCCTTTACCTTGTTTGCCGCAATGCTCATGCCTATGCCCGTGCCGCATATAAGCACGCCTTTTTCGCACTCTCCGCTCGCAACCGCGCAAGCCGCGGCTTTGGCGTAGTCGGGATAATCCACAGCCTCGGGCGTGTGGCATCCGAAATCTTTCACCTCGAAACCTTTGCTTTCAAGGCGTTCTTTAACGGTGTTTTTGAGTTTTAACGCCGCGTGGTCGCATGCTATGGCAATCATTTTTTGCTCTCCGTTCGAAATGGAATAAAACTATATAATATATATTGTACCACAACGCGCATTATTTTGCAAGAAATTTCGTATCCGCTTTGTATGAAATACTTATGAAAGCGATTTGGCGTTTACCGACTCCGCCAAAGCAAAGACGTCGTCGCACGCGTAAAGCAGATATTCGGCGGTATTGAGATACACTTTCAAGTCGCCCCCGTACGGGTCCGGCACGTCGTGCGCTCCCGTAATTTCACCCACCGACCGCACTTTGTTTCCGAACTCGGCGAGAGCGCGGGCGTGCGACGAAGTCATGCACACTATCAAGTCGGCTTGCTCGCACATTTCCCGCGTGAGCATTTTGGCAGAATGTTTGCGCCTTACCGAAACTTTGAGTTTTCCGAGCGCGTTCAACGCGTTATCCGTCATGGGTTCGCCCTCGTTTGCCGCAAGCCCCGCGCTCATAACCTCGTATTTGGAAAGTTTGCGCTTTTTGCCCAAATAATATCTGAACAACGCTTCCGCCATGGGACTGCGGCAAGTATTGCCCGTACACACGAATATTATCTTTTTCTTTTTCGCCGTTTGTTTTTTCATGTTTCACAACCTTGGGAATTGTTTGTTGTAGGCGGAGCGTCATTGCGAGGGCATTTATGCCCGTGGCAATCTCAGCCGAGAGAACGAAGCAGTAGCTATTGCTTTCTCATGCAGGAGATTGCTTCGGCATTTCATGCCTCGCAATGACATGGTTACCCGCAGGGGATTGCTTCGCTACGCTCGCAATGACAGGCAAGCCCGCCGATTTAGATGATTTTACCCCCGCTACTCTTTACAAGCCTGTTTATAATCGCCGCGCCTATGCCTTCGCTCGGTACGCCCTCGGCTATTACGGAGTCGTAATTTTGGGAATCGGCACGGCGGAGAGAAGCAAAAAGCATGCGGGCATAATCGCCATAATCCGCGCCCATGCGGTACACTTTCCTTGCGCCGTACAAAGATGCGTTTTTATCTAAACAAAGTATCACGGGATTTTTACCGGAGCTAACGAGCAAGTCGTAATGCGCGTTTATTCCTCCGAACATATTGCCGTAATACGCCGAAAAATAAACCTCGGCTTTAGGCGAATAATGTTTGTATTTCATGCCGGGGCACAACGCCTTGCCCGTGCTCGACGCCGTTTGTATTTTGAGTCCGCAAACGCGCTCGAGTTCCTCTATGGAAATCCCGCCCGCACGCAGGAGTTTGGGCGCAACGCCGCTCACGTCGAGTATGGTTGACTCCAACCCTATCTCGCATTCGCCGCCGTCGAGCACGTACGGTATCTTTCCGCGCAAATCGTCGTATACGTGTTCGGCGCAAGTAGGCGACGGACGGGTGCTCGTGTTCGCGCTCGGCGCGGCAACGGGAACGCCGCACTCCGCCAAAAACTTGCGGCACGCCTCGTTGGAGGGCATGCGCACCCCCACCGTGTCAAGCCCCGCGGTTACGCAGTCGGGCACGCAGGATTTGCGCTTCATAACGAGGGTGAGCGCACCCGGCATAAAAGCGGATATCAGCTTTAAGGCAAGCGGCGAAACGAGGTCCGCAACCTCGCGTATTTGCTCGAGCGAACTCACGTGCACTATGAGCGGGTTGTCGTTGGGTCTGCCCTTTATGCGGAATATCTCTCTCACCGCCCGAGGCTCGAACGCCGACGCGCCCAAACCGTACACCGTTTCGGTGGGAAAAGCCACAACGCCGCCGCTCTTTATTCTTTGTGCGCACAGGCGTATGTTTTCGGGGTTGGGTTGGAGTATGCGTGTTTCCATTTTCTTTCCTTTGTTGCGTTAGGTTATATAATCTATACGTTCGGTAAATAATTGAGGTATGAAAAAAACTTCGGTTATTATAGACGCGTTTTTGACTTTTGCCGCCACGTTTTTGCTCGCCGCCGCGGTGATAGGTTATTTCGCACGCGATACGCTCGCCGTTACGATATCCGCCGCCATAGTCGCGCTCGCCGCAACTTTCTTTACCGGCAAACTTTCGGCGCACAGAGCCCGTCCCAAAAAACTGCGCCAAAAACAAAAAGAGATACTCAACAAATTTTTGTTTTCCATGCCCGACTACGCCTATGATTTCACGCTTAACGCCATACGCCGCAAGCGCGAGCCGATTGAGCGCGACGGACTGATAATAGCGGGCAAAACGGCGTTTTCGGTAAAACTCACTCCTCAAAAAATAAGTTGCGCCGAGCTTGCCTCGGTTTACGCCGCCGCCGCCAAAAACGAGTGCTCGCGGCTCGTTATACTCTCGGCTTACGGGGCGCAGGCGGACGCCGCCGAATTTTGCGGACTGCTCGGCACTCCCGCCGCGGAAATATGGGACTTTGCCAAAGTATACGATTTTTACTCGCACCTCGGCTGTGCGCCCACCGAGTCGCTAAAGCTCGCAAGCGGAAAGAAGAAATTCGGAGCGGTGCTCTCGGGCGCGCTCGCCCGCGAAAACGCACGCAGATATCTTTTCTCCGCAGTGATAACTTTGCTGTTCGCACGCTTTATGCCCTACTCGGTGTTTTACGTGGTTATAGCCTCGGTTTCGCTCACTCTCGCACTGCTGTCGCGGCTCAACATTACCGAAAAGCTAAAAGCCAAAAAGCGCAACGGGTGAATTATTTTTGTTCGTCGTCCGGTTCGCTCTCTTGTTCGCCCTCCCGTTCGCCGTCGGGATTGCTCTCTTCGGGTTTGAGCAAAAAGCGCAAAACCAAAAACAGCCCCGCTCCCAAAAGCCCCGAAACGAGAGCCGCGTATGCAACCGCGCCGTTCCACATATCGGGCGACACAAAGGTGAGCACGAGGGTTACGGAAAAAATCGCCATGAAAACCAGCGCGATAATCGCGAGAATACGTCTTGTCTTGTTGCCGTTCATAAATCAATTATATCAAATCGACAACGAATATGCAACAATTTGAAAAAAAGATTTGATATTTAACCGAGCGGGTGTTATAATATAGTTTAATGAAAAAACTTTTCAAGATACTCACCAATAAAATCGCCGTAACGGCGTTCTTCTTTTTACTGCAAATACTGTTTACGGCGGCTTTGCTGATATTGCTTTCGGCAATTTCCGCGTGGGTGTATTTCGGGTTCAGTCTTTTAAGTCTTTTCGTGTGCCTGTTCATACTCGGCAAAAACGCAAATCCCGGCTACAAACTCGCTTGGGTAGTGCCCATTTTGCTCATGCCGCTGTTCGGCGGAATGCTGTATATTTCGTTCGGTCGAACGGCGCGACTGAGGCGCAAAGCCCGCAAACGCTTAAAACGGGTGGAGCGCGACACAAACCACTACTACAACACCGCAAGAACGCGCTCGCAGGAACTCTCGCAAAACTTGCGCGACGACGCGCGAAAGCTGAGCGAGCTCATGCTCTCGCAGGGCGGCTATCCCGCCTACGCCGACTGCACGGTTAAATACTATCCGCTCGGCGAAGACTTTTGGCACGCGCTAATCGAAGACCTCGAAAAAGCCGAGAACTATATATTCATGGAGTATTTCATAATAGAGCGCGGCAAGTGCTGGAACGCGGTTCTCGACGTTCTCACCCGCAAAGCCGCGGCGGGCGTTGACGTTCGCGTTATATACGACGATATAGGGTGTCTGTTCACTCTGCCGTGGCACTATCACAAAAAGCTGACCGACGCGGGCATAAAAACGCGAATATTCAACAAGCTCAAGCCCACGTTCAACATACGCATGAACAACCGCACCCACCGCAAAATCACCGTTATAGACGGCAAAACGGCGTTCACGGGCGGCGTTAATCTTGCGGACGAATATATAAACGAAATCGACCGTTTCGGGCACTGGAAAGACACGGCGATACGCATAGAGGGCGAAGCGGCGCATTCGTTTTCCATAATGTTTTTGCAGTTTTGGCTTATGATAGGCAACGAAAGCGCACCCATAGGCGAATACCTGCCCGCGCCCAAAGAGCAAAACACGCGCGGACTCGTTCAGCCCATATCCTCCGACCCCGGCAAAAATTTTCAATTGATAGAAAAAGGGCTAATGACCATGATACACAACGCCGACCGCTACGTGTATATTAACACGCCCTATTTAATACCCGACAACGAATTTGTTACCGCGCTGTGCCTTGCCGCGGAGAGCGGAGTTGACGTGCGCATAACCATGCCGCACGTGCCCGACAAAAAACTGATATTCGTTATGTCGCGCTCGTTCTATCCCGTTCTTCTCAAATCGGGCGTAAAAATATACGAATATCTCCCCGGTTTCGTGCACGCGAAAAGCGCGGTGTGCGACGACTCTATAGCATATATAGGCACTTGCAACCTCGATTACCGTTCGTTTTACCTGCACTACGAGTGCGGCGCGTTTATGTACGACGTGCCCGAAATAGCCGACATGAAAGCCGACTACCTCGCCACGCTTGAGAGGTGCAAACAAATTACCTACGAAGACGCAACGGACGTTACCGCGTTTACCAAGCTCGCCCGCTCGCTTTTGCGCCTGTTCGCACCGTTGATGTAATGTTCTCTCGGCTGAGATTGCCGCGGGCATAAATGCCCTCGCAATGACAATGCACCCCAAATGCCCTCGCAATGACATTTATACCCGTGTCATTGCGAGCGAACGCAGTGAGCGTGGCAATCCCCTGCATGGAACATGTACAGTCACTGCACATTTCTCTCGGCTGAGATTGCCGCGGGCGCAAGCGCCCTCGCAATGACATTATAGCCCCGCGCCCTCGCAATGACATTTATACCCGTGTCATTGCGCTCAGCCGAGCGCGTAGCGCGAACGCCACGAGCGTAGCGAGTATCGAACGCAGTGAGCGCGGCAATCCCCTGCATGGAACATGTACAGTCACTGCACCGTTCTCTCGGCTGAGATTGCCGCGGGCGCAAGCGCCCTCGCAATGACATGGTTTGCGGCTACAAATCGTCGGCGTCTTGAACGGGTTCTTCGTAAAGCGGGTTACCGAACTCGTCGGTCACCACTCCCGTATAACTGCCCATAGGGTCGGCGTCTTCGTCTTTGAGAATATCTTCGATTTTGCGCATAACAAATTCCTCCGCAAATAGTATGCGGATACAAACGCGAAAAAACACGTAAAAACGTAAAGGAGCATACATATAATGAACATTTGGCACGATATCAACCCGTCGCGCATTTCGCCCGAAGACTTTGTGGGCGTAATAGAAATACCCAAGGGCTACAAGCAAAAATACGAGCTTGACAAAGAAACGGGTCTGCTCATTCTCGACCGCATACTCTACACGTCCACGCACTATCCCGCAAACTACGGGCTTATTCCCCGCACGCTCTCCGACGACGGCGACCCGCTCGACGTGCTCGTGCTTTGCAGCGAAAGCCTCGAGCCGCTAAGCATGGTGCGGTGCTATCCCATAGGCGTTATAACCATGCTCGACAACGGCTCGAGCGACGAAAAGATAATAGCCATCCCCTTTTCCGACCCCACGTATAACGAATACAAAGATATATCCGAACTGCCCAAGCACATATTCGACGAAATGCGGCATTTCTTTTCGGTGTACAAACAACTCGAAAACAAGCAAACGGCGGTAGACGAAGTCGCCGACCGCCGCGCCGCGATAAAAATAATCGAAACGTGCATACGCAATTACGAATTAAAATACAAAGACCGTGCGCCGCAACCGTGACGAAAAGTTCTCTCGTCAGAGATTGCCGCGGGCGCAAGCGCCCTCGCAATGACATTTAATCATTCTTCATCGTTTATTCTCGTTACCGAACGCACAAAAGCATAATCCCGCAATATCCCGGCAATAAACGAAGCGTCGGGATTTTTTTCGGTGCGAAGCACCACGCTAAACACAAGGCAGTCGGTGGTTTCGCTCCTGCGGGCGTTAACCTCTATAAAGCTCTTCACGCCGAAAAGTTCGCGTATTTGTTCGCTTGCGTCGCCGCGCTCTTCATACACAACTTTGAACTGTATATAACGCCTGCCGCGCAAAAAACCGCAATTTATATGCAGTAAACACTGCACGAGTATTATTATAACGGTAGCTCCCGCGGCAACCCAATACATGCCCGCGCCGCACGCCATGCCTATGGCGGCGGTGAACCACACGCCCGCGGCTGTAGTGAGTCCGTGCACGGCTTGTTTGCGGTGCAATATCATGCCCGCGCCCAAAAAGCCTATGCCCGAAACGACCTGCGCGGCAACGCGAGCGGCGTCGTAATTGGGAATATCGGCAAAACCGTATTTGGAAACGAGCATAAAGAGAGCCGCTCCGCCAGCCACAATGGAATGGGTTCTCATTCCCGCTTCCTTAAAGCGAATTTTGCGCTCCACGCCCATGGCGAACCCCAACCCCAAAGCGAGCAACATTCTAAGCAAATAAACACCCCAATCGGGCATAAAAGTCCACCTCCGAAAAGAAACGATATTGCACTATTATACGCCGATTTCAAAAACAGTCAAGCGATTTGACGTGCAAATCGGCTTTTTTTATTATTATATCCTATTTGCGAATAATACTTGCTATTTTGCGAGCTTAAGCGCGCCAGAGCAAAGCCGCTTGCCCGTAAATTTATCGAACAGCAAAATGCCGTTGCCGCGGAAAGAAACTTTGATTTGCTCGTCTACTGCGTAGTCCACGCCGCCGAACACAACCGACGTGAATATTTGTTCGCCGTAAGCAATCTTAACCGTTGTTTCCATGCCCGACGGCAGAGTTGCATGAACTTTGGCTTGTATGCCGCTCGAGCCTATCTCCAAAAATTCGGGGCGCACGCCCACCACTACGTTCACGTCGGACTGCGCGTTTTCCTCGCCCTCGGGTTTAACGGGCATTTCGAATACGTCCTCGGTTTGCATTTCCGCCTCTATACCGTACATATTTATGCGCAACTTGCCGTTTTTGTCCCTTTCGGCTTTCGCATCCAAAAAGTTCATTGTGGGGTTGCCCACAAAATCGGCAACAAACAGGTTGTTGGGCAAACTGTACGTTACTAGCGGCGGGTCGTACTGCTGCATAACGCCCGTTTCCATAAGGCACACTTTGGTTGCGAGAGTCATGGCTTCGAGCTGGTCGTGAGTTACGTATACAAACGTGGAGTCGGTGTCTACGTGCAAACGCTTCAACTCGGTGCGCATCTCGAGGCGCAGTTTGGCGTCGAGGTTAGAAAGCGGCTCATCCATAAAGAGAACTTTGGGGCGCGGCGCAAGCGTGCGGGCTATAGCCACGCGCTGCTGCTGACCGCCCGAGAGCTCCGACGGATAACGCTGTTTGAACTGCTCTATCTTGAGCATTTTGCAAAGTTCGTCCACCCTCTCCTCTATCTCCGGCTTTTTCCACTTGAGGTTTTCCAGTCCGAACGCTATGTTTTTATACACCGTCATGTGCGGCCACAGCGCGTAATTTTGGAACAAAAATCCCACGTCGCGCTTTTGCGGCGGCAGGTTTATTCCCTTGTCGGAATCGAAAACGGTCACTCCGTCTATGGTGATGAGCCCTTCGGTGGGAGTTTCCAAACCCGCTATCATGCGAAGAGTGGTAGTCTTGCCGCAACCGCTCGGACCGAGCAAAGTTATAAACGCGCGGTCCTCGATTGTCATGGAAAGATTATCCACGCCCACGAAATTGCCCCAACGCTTGGTAATGTTTTTCAATACTATCTCAGGCATGTTATTAACCTCCTACGCCTTTGTCTATAGACGCGCCCGTAAGTTTGTTTACGGCAAAGTTTATCACGAGCACGGTAACTATTATAAGCAGATTGAGCGCGTTAGCCGACTGCGGCCACCACAGCATCCATTCGTCAAGCAAAGTTGCCATAAGCGTTGTGGAGGGAGCTACGAGCAACACGAACAGCGAAAGCTCGCGCATGCACGATGTAAACGGCAACAGGTAGCCCGATATAAACGTGGATTTTTGTATGGGGAAAATTATGCGCACCATGCGCTTCCACCACGGAACGCCCACTATAACCGCCGCTTCCTCTATCTCGCCCGAGAGCTGAAGCATTGCGTTTATGCCGCTTCGGCTCGCCATGGGCAGGTACTTTATCGCGCCCACCAAAACGAGTATAAAGAACGACTTTCCTATGCCGAATATCGTGGTCATTGTGAGGAACGCGCCGCCTAAAGCCATAGAAGGCAACAGATAAGGCAAGAATGCCAAACTGTCTACTCCCTTGGCAAGTTTAGTGCCGCGCCTGCGCGACACCGCGTAGCCGATGAGAACGCCGCTCGAACCTGCGATAATAGCGCACAGGAAGGATAGCAACAGGCTGTTTCCGAACGCGCGCCACACCTGCTTTTCGAAGAACAGTCCTACCAAACCGTTTTGCGCGTCGGTGGGAGTTTTGGAAATCCAATACTGAAGCGTGAGCGTGCTGTAGTCGCCCGCAACCACGCAACAAGACTCGAGAGCAAAAGTTATAAGCGGCATAACCGCAAAGAAAATACTGAGCACAATGAGTATAACCGAAACCACCCATTTGGCTTTGCCGAGGTTTATATAAGAAACCTGACCCGACTTGCCCGAAACGGTGGTGAACGATTTACGCTTGCCCGTTACGTACTGATTGGCAACCAAAATAGCCACGCCGAACAGTATCATCACAAGACCCATGATGTAACCTTGCCCGTAATAGCCTTGATTGAGAAAGCTCTTCATGTAGGTTGTGAGCACGTAAAACCTGCCGCTTCCCAAATACTGCGGAACGGCGTACGCACTCATAGAACTTGAGAACACCAACAAAAACGTAGACATTAGAGCGGGCAACACTATGGGAAGAGTTATGCGCCGCACTATCTTAAATCTCGAAGCGTGCAGTATGGTTGCCGCTTCTTCGAGGTTGGCGTCCATGTTGCGCAGTATGCCGCCTATCAAAATATAGGCAAACGGCGCGTAGTGAAGCCCCAGCACGATTGCGCACGGCACAAGTCCGTAAACCATGCCTTCGGGCACTTTCAATCCGGTAAGGTTATAAACCATTCCGCCCGTGCCCGAGCCTATATCGGGGTTTTGCCAAAAGTTTTTCCAAAACGTGGCGAGAGTCCAGCTCGGCATGATATACGGAAATACGAATATCATGGATATTATGCTCTTGCCTTTCATGTTTGTGCGCGTTATGAAAAACGCCACTATGCCGCCGTACAGTATGGCTATTATACTCGCCAAAAACGACATAAGCATAGAGTTGCCGAGCGGCTTCCAAAAGTACATGGTGTTGTACTCGGAAGCTATCATTCTGTACCACCACAAGCCCGTCAGTTCGCCCATCTTCACGCCGTACCGCGTTTCGGTAACCGAACTTACGGCAAAGGTGTCGTAAACGAGCGTAATGAGCGGGTAAAAAATAAAGAATGCCAAAAATACGAAAAATACTACAAGTATTATGTTTGCGGGATTTGTAAAAAAGCGTTTAAGCCAAAAGCGAAATTTAAGCCATTTGCCCGCTTTTACGCTTTCTTCCCGTTCGATTTCGACATTGTTATCGTCATTCATCGATTTTCTCCTTTTCAAAGTTGTAAAATCAAGGGGAGCGGAGAAACGCTCCCCTCTCATTCGGGTTTAATTCAATTAGGATTTTTGGGATATTTGTTGGTTAATCCAATCGTCTACGTGGTCGGCTATTGCGGTGTTTATATAGTTGCCGTCCTCTACCACGAGGGTTTGATTCCAGAAGCTGAGCGGAGAGTCTTTCACTGTGGTTACCTCTTCGGTAACGCCCTTAAGACTGAGAGTTTCCTGTTTGTCGCCTACGGTTATTTTATCGCCTTCGGTAACGGTTTTGTCGGTAAGTTCGCCGTTCTCTATATATGTGTAAACTTTCTTATCGCCGTTTTTGCCCGTTTCAACCAACTGTTTTTTGTTGTTGTCGGTGAATATCTGCTTGCCGGTGTCTTTGAAATACACGGGAGTGGTTATAGAACCTTCGTATACGGGCACGTCTTTGTTGGAAGAGTATCCGCCGAGCGATTTCCAAGGTTTGAAACCTTCTTCGGTCATAAGGTAATTAACGAAAAGCATTGCGGTGTACGGGCGAGGTCCGTAGGTGCAAAGTTGCGCGTAAATGGAATACATAAATCCGGCAAACGGCTCTATGGTTTCGAATTCGGTGTCGCTTCCCGCTTTCTTATCCCAAGCGGAAACCTGCAAGTTCTCGCCTTTAACCGACGCGTCGCGCAGTTTGCTCAAAACGAACAATCCCATTTTTCCCGCGTTGGTATCTTTGGAAAGGTCTTGCGCAATGGTGGTGTCGCTGTTTATGGAGAAATTGCAATTTTTGAGGAATTCGGCAACCCACTTGTAGCCGTAATTCTTATAGGCTTTTGCCGAACCTACGTCTTCGGCGGCGGCGTTATTGTGCAATTTTTTATAAGCCGCCTCGAGTTTAGCCGACCAATCCTCTTTGGTAAGCATTATGAGGAAGTTTTTGTTTACTTGCTCGTTGTTGGGATTTTTGAAATATATGTTGTTCTTATACTTTGTATCCGTCAGTTCCCACACGTTGGTGAACTTAAGAGTGTTGTTCGCGTCTTTCACGTTGTACATAAACAGTTTGTTTATGAACTGATGAGCGAGCGGAAGCTGATTGTTTTCGTCAACTTTGTCTTTCATATCTTTGGGAACGTAGTTGGCGAGCAAGTTCGTGCTGTTGCGGTACAGCATGAGCGACGCACTGTCTTGAATGAGCACCATAGACGCGTTATCGCTGCCGCCCGGCGTGCTCTTTTCGTTTTCGAGCAATTTGTATATGGCGGAGTCGTTCTGCTTTTGCGCCATAGCGTTGGAACTCGTAAGCCCGAGAGCTTTGCCGTAATCGGAAGCAATGAAATTAGACATTGCCGTTGTGATACGAGAGGTGTTGCCGTAAGCCACGAAATTGCCGCTTTCGGTCTTTGCTTTTTCCAACAGTTCGGTTGCGGTCATGTTCTGACCTTCGTTAATTTGAGGAGTGATATCTCGGTCTTCGTCTTTGCCGCAGCCGATAAACGTGAAGCAGCATGCTACTCCGAGCACGACTGCAAGTAGGTAGGTTAACACTTTTTTCATTTTCCTTCTCCTTATAGTAAATTTTTTTATCCAAACGCGAAGGAATTACCCGCCGCAACTTGAATTCTCTACAGCGTTTCTCAACGTATCGTACGATATTTTGAGAAATTGCTCCAAACTTATTTTGCCGTAGTATCTGCTCGTTTCGTTGCAATAGCACTCGGTGTTATAATACTTTAGGTTTAACTCGCGCAAGCGTTTGAAAATAGGCGCGAAATTTATGTTACCCTCTCCCATCACGTGGTGGTCGTCCTCTTTGCCGCAATTGTCGTGTATGTGCGTGGTAACGAGTTTGTCGCCGAATTCTCCGAGTATATCGCGCTTCGGCGTGTAGCAGTGTTCGTGCCCCGTGTCGTAGCAAAGTTTGAGCCGAGGCGACTCTATATTGGAATAAATGAATTTGTTGTAATCGGGAAAACGCGTGTTTTCGAGCGCGATATTCACGCCCTCGCGCTCGGCGACTTGCACCGCTCTGCCCATGGTATCGAGTCCCGTTTGATTGTAAGGCGGAGTAATGAGATAGCGAGTAGTATGCACCACAAGATTTTCAACCCTGTATTTCGCGCAGTCTTGTATTGCCGCAACGAGTTGCTCGGCGTACGCTTTCGTAGTTTCTTCGCGCCACAAATAATCGGCGTGCAAAGAAGGGAAATGCAACGTGTTTACGCTAAGCCCCTCTTTGAAAGCGGAGTTTATCAAATCGTAACGGTTGCCGTCGGTAGCTTCGAATTCGTCGCCCCACCAAAACATAACGGCGTCGAAACCGGCACGCTTAATTTGTTTCAACCGTTCGTTTGCGGATACTTCATAGAACCCGCATCTGAAGTTCTGCCCAAGCACCATATCTCATCTCTTCTTGTAATTTGTAAATAGCTAATCTTTATTACTTCTACATTGTTTCACAATGTAGAAAAGGGGCATGCCCCTTTCGGCGATTTTTATCTTACCTATATTTTATCACCTATTACTTAATTTGTCAATACCCTTTTTGAAATTTTTTTGAGTTTTTTCGATATTTTTTTATCGACTTCGCGTTAACACTCACCCTACACCCCTATTTTTTTGAAAAACGCCTCGGTGTTCGCTCTGCCCGAACGGTTGTAGCGCATCACGCAATTCAGCCCCTCCGTACTGCCCTTATAGAACACGTTCACGCCGCCTTTGCAGGTTAAAAGCGCGCGGTATCCGAGCGAGCGGAAAATTTCCGCCGTTCCCTTGCCGTAGCTTCCGAACGGATAGGTAAACACCTCCACCCTGTCGCCGATTGCCTTTTCGAGCATGGCGCGGCACTTTTCGCTGTCGGCAACAAGGGCGGCGCGGTAATCTTCGTCGCTCTCGCCCGCCTTGCGGCTTACCCCTTTGCGCGGGTGCGTGCGGTGCATATCGTAAGTGTGGTTGCACAGTTCCGCTCTGCCGCCCGTATGCAGTTGCCTAATTTCCTCTTCGCTCAAATACGAATAAACGGGACTGCGCTTTGTTTCGCCTTTCTCCTTTTGGGTATATGCGCCCACAACGCTCACCGAAAATTTCATGCCGAACTCCTCGGCTAATTTGTCAACGTAATACAAATTGTTGTAAAACCCGTCGTCGAACGTGAGCACTACGGGTTTGAGCGGCAAATCGCCTTTGCCGTCGCAGTATTCTATTATATCGCGCATGGAAACCGCCGTATATCCCCTTTCTTTGAGATACCGAAAATCCGACCGCAAGCTGTCGGGCGATATTACGAACTCGCCCACGTTGGTGCGGCAAACGCTGTGATACATTATAACGGGAACTCTCCGCGACTGCGAAGCGTTGTCGGCGGGAGTAAAGCCGCAACACGCAATAAACGCCGCCGCCAAAAGCAATATAGTCTTTTTCATATATATAGTATTTTTTACATGTATGTATATTATACCCTTCTCCCGTATGGGATTGCCGCGTCGGGCTACGCCCTCCTCGCAATGACAGGGGAATCCGAATGTCATTGCGCTCAGCCGAGCGCGTAGCGCGAACGCCACGAGCGTAGCGAGTATCGAACGCAGTGAGCGCGGCAATCCCGTTCATGGAACACTTAAAGTTACTACTCCTTTCTCTCGGCTGAGATTGCCACGTCGGGCGACGCCCTCCTCGCAATGACAAGATAACCGCCATAATGTCATTGCGAGCGAACGCAGTGAGCGCGGCAATCCCGTTCATGGAACACGTACGGGTTGCCGCATGCTTGACTAATTTATGTAATTGGCGTATACTGTATGCGAAAAACGTTCAAGGAGAAACACCATGCAAAAAGTAAGCGAACTGCCCTACGAGCGCGTAGACGGCAAAGAGGTTGTAAAGCGTATAAACGAGTGCACGCAAAAAGCAAAACTCGCGCTAAGCGGCGAAGAACTCGTAAAACTGCGCGAAGAGTGCCTAAAGCCCATATCGAGATTTTCCACAATGGCAAATCTCGCTTTCACCCGCTTTACGCTCAACACCCGCGACGAGTTTTACTGCGCGGAAAAGGACTACTACGACGAAACGTTTCCCAAAGTGGATGCCGAATTCGTTAAATTCAAACGCGCGTTTACCGAGAACGCGCACATTAAAGAAGCGGCAAAGCTCGTAAATCCGCTTGTGATAAAGCAATACGAACTGAGCGCGAAGTGCACAAACGACAAAACCGTGCCGCTCCGCGTGGAAGAAAACAAGATAGTTACCGAGTATTCCAAACTCATGGCGGAAACTCTCTACGAGTATAACGGGCAAAAAATTCCCCTTGCCTCGCTCCGCAAATACATGGCGGACACAAACCGCAATGTGCGCAAGGCGGCGTATGAAACGCTCGGCAAAACGCTCGAGGCTATAAGCGACAAGCTCGACGATATATTCGACAGGCTGGTAAAGGTGCGCACCGCAACCGCAAAAGCTCTCGGTTACGAAAATTTCGTAGAGCTCGGCGACAATCTCATGGGGCGCATATCATACAACCGCGATATGCTCCGCGCGTTCCGCCAAAACGTAAAATCCGATATAGTTCCCGCCGTGGCGAAACTCAAAACCCAACTCGGCAAAAAGCTGGGCATAAACAAATTCATGCTTTACGACAACGATACTTACTTTGAAAACGGCAACCCCGCGCCGGTGCTCAACGCGCAAGAAATGTTTGAAGCCGCCAACAAAATGTATCACGATATGAGCGGCGAGACGGGCGAGTTTTTCGATATGATGCTTAAATCCGAGGCTTTCGACGTGTTCCCCCGCGAGGGCAAATGGGGCGGCGGATACTGCGAGCAGTTCACCGACTTTAAGCAACCGTTTATTCTCGCCAATTTCAACGGCACGAGCGGCGACGTGGACGTGCTCACCCACGAGGCGGGTCATGCGTTCGCCTCGTATATGAGTTTCGTTCTCGAGCACGACCAAGATATAAGTCTCGGCATGGAAACCGCCGAAACCCACTCCATGGGCATGGAGTTTTTCTGCTACAAATACATGAAAGATTTCTTCGGCGACCGCGCGGACGACTACAAACACTATCACTTTTTCGACGCGATAAACTTTATCCCCTACGGCACTATAGTGGACTATTTCCAAGAGCTCGTATATCAAAATCCCGAAATGACTCCCGCCGAGCGCAACGCGCTTTGGAACAGGTTGGAAAAAGAGTTTCACCCGTGGCTTAACTCTGACGGCATACCCTATCTCGAAAAGGGCACGCGCTGGCAGTATCAGGCGCACATATTCGAAAACCCGTTCTACTATATAGATTACTGCCTTGCGCAAAGCGTTGCCGTACAGTTCTACTTTGCAAGCCGCAAAGACTACTCTTCGGCTTTCGAGGCTTACGCTCGGTTTGTAAAGCACGGCTCGCAAAAGGAGTTCCCCGCGCTCGTGAGCGAGGCGGGTCTTTGCTCTCCGTTTGAAAACGGCGCGTTAAAAGAAATCGCCGCCAACGCAGTAAAAATCATAGGCGGCTAAGGATTAAAAAATGGAAAAATACGCTTGGAAAGCAACGATAAAAGAAGGCAAACGCGACGAATACATTCTTCGGCACAATAAAATTTGGCAGAGAATGAAAGACGTGCTCAAAGAGGCGGGCATTGTGAATTACAGCATATGGACTTGCGGCAACGAACTGTTCGGCTACTACGAGTGCGAAAAAGGAATAGAATTTGCCGCGAACGTGCAAAAAAACTCGCCCGTGGTTGCCGAATGGGACGAGTATATGCGCGACGTAATAGTAATGGAGCATGACCCCGTAACGGGTGCGCAACCCCTGCTCGAAAAAGTATTCGAATTCAACTGAACAGTTCTGTAGCAGGAGATTGCCACGCTCACTGCGTTCGCTCGCAATGACTTTTTGGGTGTTCACGTCATTGCGAGGAGTTCGCAGAACGACGAAGCAATCCCATGCTATAGAAAACGCATTCACTCAATGACTTTTTTGGGTGTTCACGTCATTGCGAGGAGTTCGCAGAACGACGAAGCAATCCCATGCTATAGAAAACGCATTCACTCAAAAAGTTCGGTGGACAGGTATCTTCCGCCGCCGTCGGGCAAAAGCACAACTATGTTTTTGCCCGCGTTTTCTTTTCTTTTGCCCAATTCCGCCGCCGCCCAAAGAGCCGCGCCCGAAGATATCCCCGCCAAAATCCCTTCGGTTTTGGCAAACGAACGCGCCGCCGCATATGCGTTTTCGGCGCTCGCGGCAAGTATCTCGTCGTAAACCGAAGTATCGAGTATATCGGGCACAAAGCCCGCTCCTATTCCCTGCAATTTGTGCGGTCCCGCAACGCCCTTGCTTAAAACGGGCGAGCCGTCGGGCTCTACCGCAACTATCTTTATATCCTTGTTTTTGCTCTTGAGATACCTTCCCGCGCCCGTAACCGTTCCGCCCGTACCCACGCCCGCAACGAATATATCTATTTTACCGTCGGTATCGCGCCAAATCTCCGGTCCTGTGGTATCGAAATGCGCACGGGGATTGGCGGGATTAACGAACTGCCCCATAATAACCGAACCTTGTATTTGCGCGTTTAGTTCTTCGGCTTTGGCTATTGCGCCCTTCATTCCCTTTGCGCCCTCGGTAAGCACTATTTCGGCGCCGTAAGCCATTATAAGTTTGCGCCGCTCAATGCTCATGGTTTCGGGCATGGTGAGTATAACTCTGTAGCCGCGGCTCACTCCCACCGCCGCAAGTCCTATGCCCGTATTGCCGCTCGTGGGCTCTATTATAGTGCCGCCCGACTTAAGCCGTCCGCTCTTTTCCGCGTCGTTTATCATTGCAACGGCAACGCGGTCTTTTACCGAGCCCGCCGGATTGAAGTATTCGAGCTTAGCGAATATCGCCGCTTTTACGCCGCAAAATTCGGCGTACCTTTCCGCTTTGAACAGCGGCGTGTTGCCCGCAAGTTCGGATACGCTTTTGTAAATTGCCATAGCTTATACCTCCCTTAATTCCTACTAATTTAGTATGGATTTTATATATAATAACTCGCGTCACACAATATGTCAAGCAAATTTAATAAATTCATTTGCTCAAACACACGTTAAAATCGTTGACATTTTCTGCGATTGATGTATAATTGCAAAAGAGATTATGACGAAATCAATCGAAAAAGACCGCAAAAGGTCGAATAACCGCGATTTAACGCAAGGTTCCATTTGGAAGACTATAGTTCGTTTCAGTCTGCCCATTCTTTTATCGTATTTATTGCAAAACTTTTACTCGGTTGCCGACGCTGCCATTTGCGGCTACACGCTTAGCGCGAGCGAGGTGGCGGGCGTAAACGACACAAACTCCATATCGTTTATCTTTTTGCAGTTCGCATTCGGTTGCACGGCGGGCATGAGCGTAATACTTTCCACCCGCATAGGGCGCAACGACTCCGACGGAGTGCGCAAAGCTCTCGCAACCCAAATCGTACTCAGCTTTTTTATAGTGGTTGCCGTAACGGTAATAAGTTTGTTCACAATAAATCCGTTGCTTGCCCTGCTCGGAGTTACTCCGAGCGACACAAGCGAGGTGAACAACGCCGTATATAACGCGGCTTTTACCTATATTTCCATTATCTGCGGCGGCATGATAGGACAGTTCGCCTATAATCTCATTTGTTGCGTTCTCCGCTCGCTCGGAAACTCCCTAACTCCGCTTATTTTCCTCGTTATTTCCACAGCGCTCAATATCGCGCTCGACCTCGTGTTTATCATGGCGTGCGGCTGGGGCGTGGCCGGCGCGGCGGCGGCAACGGTTATATCCCAACTGCTTTCGGCAATAGCCTGCTTTATATTCACTTTTGTGCGCTACAAAGAACTGCGACTAAAACTCGCCGACTTTAAGGCAATGGATATGCGCACGTCGCTCCGCACCCTTTGGCAGGGCATTCCGCTCGGCTTGCAGTTTTCGGTGCTCTCGTTCGGCATACTCACCATGTCTAACGGGGTGATATCGTTCGATAAAACCGCAAACGGCGCAATGGTTGCGGGCACTCCCGCCCAAATAGGTTACAGCGCGGCTTGCAAGCTCGACAACATATTTTTCACGCCGTTCAACGCGCTCGGCACTGCCATGATATCGTTTACGGGTCAGAACAACGGAGCGGGAAAACACGACCGCATCAGGCGCGGAATTATGCAAACCATGCTAATCATGCTCGTTATAAGCGCGATTGAGATTACGGCGGGTTTGCTGTTATCCGTAAACGGCATGTATCAGCATTTCTTTTTGGCAAGCGACAAAATCAATTCCGAAACCATACGCTTCGGGAACACGTACCTATATTCCGCCCTGCCGTTTGCGTTTGTTTTGGGCGTATTGCTCGTACTGCGCAACGTAATTCAAGGACTGGGCAAACCGCTGTTTCCCTTCCTTGCGGGCATAGCCGAACTTATAGCACGCATAGTTATTTGCATTTTCCTGCCGCTACTCGCAAACGGCGGACCGATAAATTCGAGCGCGTCGTCGCTTTCCTTTTTCTGCCTCGGCTTGGGCGACGCCGTAGCCTGGTTCGCCGCCGCAATACTGCTTGCCATAGCTACGGTATATTACATGAGAAAACTTTCCAACCAAACGCCCCAATCAATTACCTAACCGAAAACCTGTATTCAACCTCGGCGTGGTAGGGATTTTCGGGCGAGGTTATTCCGCAATCGGCAATGCCGTTGTGTATGCCGTCGGGATGATATTCGCACTCGAGGCACGCCGCAAGATATTTTTCGTCTTGCTTTCCGCCCACAAGCTCCATTCCCTCATGCGGGCAACTGTTGGCGTAGAACACCGCGCACGGATATGTGGTAAACATTTCGAGCGCGATTTTGCTGTGCCGCGAATACAGGGCGCAAGCCGTTTTGTCCATGCCGCTCTCCGCCAAAAAGTACGGGTGGTCGTAGCCGCGAGTGTAACGCTGAGCCTCCTCGCTCTCTATGTAGTCGCCTATGGCGTGCGGCGCGGTAAAGTCCATTTCGCGCGATACCGGTATTATATCCTCTATTATGAGTCGCTCGTTGAGCTTTGCCACTTTGGGCGCGTTTATAAAGAGCGTGTGCTCGCTCGCCTTTTCGCGCAGGTTTCCGCTCATGTTGAGGTACACGTGGTTGGTTAGGTTCAACAGCGTTTTGGTATCCGAGGTTGCGTCGTACAAAATGCGGAACTTGTTTTCTTTCTTCCACACGCGGTACGTAACCGTCACGTTCACGTTGCCGAAATATCCGCCCTCGCCGTCGGGCGAAAAGCACTTAAACACAACGTCTACGTGCTCGCCGCAGTCGCAAGTTTCGCAATCGAATATTTTGGAATGAAAGCCAGTTTTGCCGCCGTGCAAATTGTCTTGCCCGTGGTTGTTCTTTTCGAGCGTAGCCGTTTTGCCGTCTATGGAAAACGCGGCGTTTTTTATTCTGCCCGCCGTGCGCCCTATGGTTTTGCCGTAGTAGCTCGCGCGGAAAGTTTCCTCGCTTGCGGGACAAAGCGTAACCGAAACGCTCTCGCCGTTTTTGTCGGGAACTTTAATATCGCGTATCGCCGCGCCGAGCGTGCACAGCGCAAGCTCCATGCCCGAGTCGTTTTCAACCGTGATATTCGCGTAATCGTTTATTTTGCTCTTCTTTATCTTCATATATCTTCACCTCTCAATTGTAGCCGTTGGGATTTTTGCTCTGCCATTTCCACAGCGACGAACACATTTCGTCTATGCCGAGTTCGGCTTGCCAACCGAGTTCGCGCTTGGCTTTCGCCGCGTCGGCGTAGCACGCCGCTATGTCGCCCGCTCTGCGCGGCTTTATGGAATACGCGAGTTTGTGCCCGCACGCTTTTTCGAACGCGTGTATCACGTCGAGCACGCTGTAGCCCACGCCCGTACCGAGATTGTAAACATGCACGCCGCTGTTCTTAATCTTATCTATCGCCGCAACGTGCCCTTTTGCAAGGTCTACAACGTGTATGTAGTCGCGCACGCCCGTGCCGTCGTGCGTGTCGTAATCGTCGCCGAACACGCCCACCTCTTTGAGTTCGCCTATAGCCACTTTCGCTATGTACGGAGTGAGATTGTTGGGTATGCCTTTGGGGTCTTCGCCTATAAGACCGCTCTCGTGCGCCCCTACGGGATTGAAATAGCGCAACAGCACAACGGTCCACTCGTTGTCGGCTTTGTACACGTCTTCGAGCATTATCTCTTGGAAGAACTTAGACGACCCGTAAGGGTTGGTAGTTCCGCCCACTCGGCAAGTTTCGTCGAGCGGCAAACGCTCGGGCGTGCCGTACACCGTCGCGCTCGAAGAAAACACTATTTTCTTGCATCCCGCTTTTCTCATCGCCTGCAAGAGTACGAGCGTGCCGCCTATGTTGTTGTCGTAATATTCCACGGGTTTGGCGCACGACTCGCCCACCGCTTTCAAGCCGGCAAAGTGTATTACCCAGTCTATTTTGTGGCGGGCGAATATCCCGTCCAAAAGCGCGGAGTCGCGTATATCGCCCTCGTATAATTCCGCGTTCTTGCCGCTTATTTTGCGCACCCTCTCAACGCTCTTTGGCGATGCGTTTACAAAGTTGTCTACTATTACAACCTCGTGCCCCTTTGCCAAAAGCTCCACGCAGGTATGCGAGCCTATATATCCCGCGCCGCCCGTAACAAGTATCTTCATGTTTTGCCTCCCTGTTATAATTTTTCAACGGTGATGCCGTCGCCTATTTCGGTTTCGTAGCAAGTGGCGTTGTATCCCGTCGCCGCTTTGTATTTTTCCGCAGTATGCTTTTTGAAATCTTCCGCTTTAGCCGTTTTCACTATGGATATGGTGCAACCGCCGAACCCGCCGCCCGTCATGCGCGAGCCGAGGCAAGCGGGGTGACTTTGAGCCGCCGCCGCAAGCGCGTCGAGCTCTTTGCCCGTAACCTCGTAGAGGTCGCGAAGCGATGCGTGCGACTCGTTGAGCAGTTTTCCGAGCGCAACCATATCGCCCGCCTTCATTGCAACGGCGGCTTTTCTTACTCGCTCGCACTCGTTCACAACGTGCTTTACTCTGTCGTACACCTTGCCCGAGAGCAGTTTGCCGTGCTTTTCGAAAAGCTCGGGCGTAAGCTCGGCAAGGCAACTTATGCCCGCGGGCTTTGCGAGAATTTCCAGCGCGGAGTCGGTTTCGGCACGCCGCTCGTTGTACTTGCTTTCCACAAGACTGTGCGGCTTGTTGCAATTTATTATCACTATGGAGCAGTCGCCTATTTGCACGGGAACGTACTCGCACGCAAGAGTGTTGCAGTCGAGCAGCATTGCGTTGCCGCGCTTGCCGCACGCAGAGGCGTATTGGTCCATTATTCCGCAGTTCACGCCCGCGTATTCGCGTTCCGCGCTCTGCGCCGTGAGCGCAACCGCCACAGGGTCGAACTCCTCGCCCGCCGCAACCGCGAGCGCGGCTATGGTGGAAACCTCGATTGCCGCCGACGAACTCAATCCGCTGCCGAACGGCACGGTGCAGTCTTGCACCATATCGCAACCCACGAGTTTGTGCCCCGCCTTTTGCCACAAAAGCGCACTCCCCGCCTGATAGTTGCCGTACTTGAGGTTGCGGTAAGAGTCGAGTTTGTCTATATCCAAACTTACTTTGTCGGGCAACGTCGTCCAGCTCAGGTTGATTTTGTTCGTGCCGTTGCGCCGCAAATACACGGTGTTGCGCATGTCGAGCGCGGCGGGAAACACCTTGCCGCCGCAATAGTCCACGTGCTCGCCTATAATGTTTACTCTGCCCGCGGCAGACACTTTCCACTCGTAATCTTTTTCGTTTACCATTTGAGTTACGCCCTTTGTATGTATATTTGTTTGTCAATACCATAATACCGCACATTTGCTCATTTGTCAACTTTTCCGCCGCCATTCTTCTTGACAATAAACGGGCTGTGTGCTATTATAGCGGGTACTTATGAAAGCACAAAACCCGTTCAAAACTCTCACCAAATTCGAAATCGCGCTCTGGAGCGTTTCCGCCGCGGTGGTGACTCTCTCCTTTTTGCTCGCGCCGAACAAAGACTATCTTACGCTCGCCGCGTCGCTCGCGGGCGTGTCGTCGCTCATATTCATAGCTAAGGGCAACGCGTTAGGGCAAATAATAATGATAGTTTTCGCCTCGCTTTACGGCATTGTTTCGTTCTTCTTCCGCTACTACGGCGAAATGATAACTTATCTTTGCATGGCTCTCCCCGCCGCCGTTATTTCGCTTATTACGTGGTTGCGCCACCCGTACAAAAAATCCGAGGTGAAAGTGGGAAAACTGAACGCCAAAAAGATATGCCTGCTGTTTTCGCTCACCGCCGCGCTTACTGCGGCTTTCTATTTCATACTGCGCGCGCTCGGCACGGCAAACCTCGCGTTCAGCACCGTATCGGTTGCCACAAGCCTGCTCGCCGCAATACTCACCATGATGCGCTCTCCCCTCTACGCGCTCGGCTACACGGCAAACGATATCGTGCTTATAATCCTTTGGGTGCTCGCCACCGTGGAAAACGTAGCCTATCTTCCCATGATATTTTGTTTCGTGATGTTCATGTTCAACGACTTATACGGTTTTTACAACTGGCGCAGAATGCTTAGCCGTCAAACCGCCGCCGCGCAATAAAATATCGCAACAAAAATATTGCAACATTTTTTTGCTCGAGCTCGATAAAACGTTTGACAAATAAATGCGCTTAGAGTATAATAACTAAGCTAAGCGGTCGTGGTGGAATTGGCAGACACGCAAGACTAAGGATCTTGTGGGCGACCATGCAGGTTCAAGTCCTGTCGACCGCACCAAGTCTTAATAGCTTGAACTTCTTTACCGTAAAAAGAACGTTCGGGCTATTTTGTTTAATGGAAGAATTTGAGAACTTCCGAGAATAAAAAATAATCCGATAGAACATTATGTGCTATCGGATTATTTTTTGATTTCAGATTATTGCGTCGGATTGCGTGTAAGCGGTTAATGAGTTGGCTTTGACCTGAATACATATATACTTTATTCCTTTGTCCGGTGCGGCAAAAAATTGTCGTTTTGCCGAAGGTGAAATACGAAGAAAATCGCCCGTTTTGATAGTTATCTTTTCACCGTCAATAATAACCAAGCCTTCTCCATCTAATATCGCATATATTTCTTCGTTATTCTTATGCGAATGAATAAAAGGAACATTTGCACCAGCGGGTAAGGTGTTTATGCTTACTTCTGCACCGGTTAGACCGAGTTTGTCGTGAAGTTCAATGCGAGAATCTTCCGTAATGCTGATTTTGTTGTAGTTTTTCATAATGATGCCTCCGAAATGAATTTGTAAATCTATTATACCAAATACCGAAAACCTTTGCCATAATGTTACTTTTTTATTATATGATAATAGAATAGTAACATAGTTTCATTTTTGAACTATTGACATAATTTCTCATTTCTGCTATACTCTATTAAAATATAAAAGGAAGTAACGCTTATGCTGACTAAAGACGAATTACCCGAATGTCCCGTTGCAACGACTGTTCAACTTATCGGCAACAAATGGAAGCTACTTATTTTACGTAATTTAATGTACGATAATAAACAACGTTTCAAAGATTTTATCAAAACAATTCCTGCTATAAGCAAAAAGGTTTTAACAGATAACCTTCGTTCTTTGGAAGAAGACAAACTCGTAGAAAGAGAAGTTTTCGCAGAAGTACCGCCACGAGTGGAGTATTCTTTATCGCCGCTTGGACAATCGTTAAAGCCTATTTTGGATGCTATGTACGTTTGGGGAACAAATTATAAAACAAGTGAGTAAAACAAAAACCGCCGATAGAGTTTGTTTGCTCTATCGGCGGTTGCCGTTTCTATCATATTATGTTCGGCTACCTAACTTGATTAGGTTTACATCTTTCATTTTTATACCGCTCAACTTCGGCGGTTTTCCTTATACCGTTTATTTCAACGGCTATCCCTATACTATTTATCGGGACTCTTTGTTATTAGATTGTTGATTATTAAGTTGTGATTTTTGCCATTCGGCATAGTCTTTTTGTCCTTGTTCAGACGATAGATATTCCTGCATAATCGGTAGCAATACTCTTGCAAGCGATTCCATTTGATATTCGGGAATATCAAAGTCTGTTTTGGGTGCTTGTTTCTTTCTCGACATAACTTACTCGATACATTTTCCTCCTATAAAAATTACTTTGACCACTAATTCTATGATGATGGTACGGGCGGCTTTTGTTTGCTTTCAAAGAGTGCATTGTAAGCCGACGGGTTTTCACGCTCTAACTTTGCAAGCAGTTCAAGCGCCTTTGCCGCTCGGACTTTATACGCTTTGAGTTCTTTGTTCTCTTTGTCAATGTCAAGCGTTTCCTGCATTACTTTATCCAACCGCTTTTTAAGGTCGGCGTTGTCGGCAGTTACGGCTACAATTTGCTTTCGCATTCCGCTTTTGCTGTGAGCGATTTCGCCGTGCTCGGCTTGCTGTAACGCTTCCGAATATTCTTCCGCTTCGGCGCGTTTTTGCTCGGCAGCTTCTACAATCTTTTTCGCCTTGTATTCCGCAGTATCCAAATGTTCGGCTTGACTGTTTGGCTCGCCTCTGTCAAGTCCGTATTTTTCTCCGACTTTTTTCCAAAACTCCGTTTGAAGTGCGGCGAGTTTTCCGTCTAACAAGTCTTTTGCACATAGCTTGCCGTGGGTAATCGGTATAAGGTTCAAGTGCATATGCGGATTTGTTTCGTCCATATGGACGATAGCCGACAGCACGTTTTCTTCGCCGTACTTGTCTTGAAAGAACTTGACGCAATCCCGAAAGAAAGCATACTGTTTTTCCCATGTGGACACCTTGAAAAATTCGGGACTTGCACCGAGAACAAACGACACAATATATACGGCATCCGAGCGCACCTTGCGTTTCAAATGCAGTCTTGCAATTCGCTGTTCGATAACATCCATATATCTGCCCGACGGAGTTACAATGTGGTAGTTGTCTTTCGTCCGCGAACTGTCTATTTGCGGATTGGTTGCCTCGTAAGTTTCGTCCTCCTAATGGCTTAAATTCTTTAAGTGTAGCTCACTACACTTATTTCGCTTCGCTTCATAAGTTTCGTTCGCCCTGCGGGGCTTTCCGTCCACAGAACGATAGAACTATGCTTACCGTTTGATTGCCGTATTAAGGCGGTCTTATTGTCATAGATTTACCTCCGAATTGTTAGTTTTTATATCTTCGTCCACGCAAGAAAGCGCGGGATAGATACTGTAAAAAAGGCGCGAAAAAAGCCGCTGAACGCTTAACGTTTCACCGACTTCTAACCGTATTTAGCAACATTAAATTGCTCTATGGTGGTTAGCCATTCTATGGAATTGTTAGTAATGTTTTAGCTCAAAAGACACTCCTTAACCGAAAAAATTGTACACTTATAAAAGCCTATCACGGCTCACGAATTTTGCGTAACATTACAAAACTACGCTCTTTTCGTAAGCTAAGACGCGGGCGGCTATATCGCCCAAAACCTTCCGCATTCTACAAGCAAACGCTTGTCGCGGAACTACTACCCTTTAAGGGTACTCCACCACAAACTACATTGTGGTAGTGTGCATTATATCACAAACTTTTGTTCGTTGCAATATGTTCAACGCCCATAAACGGACAGTGAAACACTTTTTATGAAAACTTTTGTCGAAAGGCATATTAAAGGTGTTTCAAATTTTTCCTATACCGTTTCAATTCGCTTTCCCCAAAACGGCTCAAAATCTCGTCAATTATGGCAATCAATTCGTTTTTTTCGGTCGGTAAGTTACCGTGTAATTGTACGGCATTAGACGCACCGAGAGCTGCAAAATGCGTTTTAATATCTAAACCGTTTACAAGCATTTTCAACTCCTCGTATTTTTCCGTTTCGCTTTCTTCCGTCCAATTTCCGTTTTGAATTTCGCCGTACAATTCCGACGCGGTATAAATCGTAAGCATAGACGCGCCGACGATTTTCGGATTAAGTTGATTAAATATTTTCAATGTATTTTCAACACCTTGCTTGCTTTTGTCTTTGCCGTAAATACCCGTAAGATAGAAAAAGTTATATTCCAGCCCGACCTCGTCAAGTTTGCGGCATTGTTCTAAAATGTCGGCAGAAGAATAGCCCTTATTCATAAAAGACAGCGCTTCGTCATCGCCCGTTTCAACGCCGATTGTAATACCGTTATAACCGCAAATACGCAACTGTTTTAATTCGTCAACGCTTTTCGGCGCTATATCGGTTATACGCGCAAAACAGCCGATAGTGTTTAATCGGTTGAGATATTGTTTAGATAAATATGCTATTTGCCGTAATTTTTCCATTGATAATACAAACGGATTTGCTCCGACTAAAAACATTCTCGTTACATCGGGCGTAAAATGATTCAACTCTTTCAAATCGTCCTCTATCTCGTCAATAGGCGACATTTTGAATTTGAAAGGTATATCTTCGTATAATGTGCAAAATTTGCATTTATGGTGTGTACAACCCGCTGTAACTTGCAATAGAGCCGACCAAGCCTCATAAGGTGGACGCCAAACTGTTCCCGTGTAGTGCATAAATAAAATACCGTCCTTTTGTTTTTCTTTATTATAAAGCATAATAGTATTGAAACACAAGTACTGTCTTTATTTAGTAGTACTATCAAAAATGATACTAATAGGTTTGACTTACTTTTCTTAATACGCTATAATGAAAAAAAGGAGTTAATATGACAGATAACAAGTTTAGAAAAAGAGAAGTTATGGCGCGGTGTGTTCCTATGAATACGTTGCAAGCCGTTTTAAGCGGTAAATGGAAATTCCTTATTCTTTGGTATATCGCTTTTTATAAAGTGCAACGTTTTGGCGAATTATTACGCCGAATGGACGGTATCACGCAATCGACCTTAACAAAACAGTTGCGTGAATTAGAGGACGACGGATTTATACACCGCGAAATTTATAAAGAAATTCCGCCGAAAGTAGAATATACTTTGACGGAACTCGGTAAAAGTTTTGTGCCTGTACTTACGCAAATGATGATTTGGAGCCAAACGCATTTATGCTTGCCCGATTATGTCAGTCCGTACACGGAAGAACAAATAAAAGAATTGTTAAACCAAGAATAATAAAAAGCCGAAAGGTCAACAGATCTTTCGGCTTTTGGTTTACTCAAACTTATATTCAAGAGAACCTTTTTGCAAAATATGATTTTCGGCTTTTTTGAGAAAGTGCTTTTTCCGTTTAATCGCAGATAAGTCTATCGAACAATCTAACGCATAAACCGTTATGCGATATTTATGCGTTTTACCGTGCGGCGGTTTCGGACCGGCGTATCTGTGCATACCGTATGCTATACCTTGTGTTGCGCCTATATTCGAAATGTATTTTCCTTTCGGGATTGCCTGTTCGATTTTGCTTGTTGCCGGAATATTCCAAATAATCCAATGCGTAAAGTTTTTTATCGGGTGGCTTATATCTTCCAAAGTAACCGCAAGTGTTTTGGCGTTATCGGAAAGATTTTCAATTACAATTTCGGGCGACAAATCTTTCCCTCTGCCTGTGTGGTCGATAGGAAACGTATCACCGTTTGCAAAATCGGGTAAACTGAATATCAACTGTTCCATATTTCAACTCCGTTATAATTTTTATAACCACACCGCCCAATCGCCGTAATCAAAAGTACCCGCGCCGTGTTTTAGTTTGCCCTGCGCTTTCAGTTCCCGAAAAGCGTCGCGCATACGCACGGCAATTTCGGGCTGAATATCAAGCGAGTGATGAGCGGGAAACAATCTGTTAGACGGTAATGCGGCTATAATTTCGAGCGACTGTAAATACGCTTCGGGGTCGGTGGACGGATAATAAGCAAACAACGTATCTTTATAAATCAAGTCGCCCGTAAATATGTAGCCGCGCTCTCGCTCCCAAAAGCAAAGGTGTCCCGGCGAATGCCCTGCGGTATGTAAGACTTCGATTTTTCTATTGCCCAAATCAATTATTTCGCCGCCGTTTAACACCTTTGTCGGCGTTCCCTGAAACATCTCGTACTTGCTTGCGTCAAAGCCTTCGGGCAAATCGCAACGGTCAACAACCATATCGCGTACGGTTTGAATAGAAAGCGGAAATTTGCCGTTTAGCCATTCCAACTCGGCTTTATGTACGTAGAAATCGGGAAAGTATTTGTGCCCGCCAATGTGGTCCCAATGGATATGGGTTGCAACTGCGGTAACGGGTTTGTCCGTCAGTTTGCGTACTTCGTCATAAATATTGCAAATGCCGAGTCCCGTATCAATCAAAAGGCAACGCTTACTGCCGATTAAAAGATAGCAATGCGTTTCCTCCCAATGGCGGTATTCGCTTATAATATAAGTCGTTTCGTCGATTTTATCTATTGTAAACCAATCTTTCATTTTTTGTACTCGTCTTTGATAATATCGATGGTTTTGCCGCCGATACCGAAGTTTGTATCGGGCAGTTCCGTAATGGTAGTTGTAAAAAACTCTTGCGGAATATTCATAATTTCCGCGGAGACTTCGGTTACGCGCTTTATAAGCAACGTTTTTTGTTCGTCGGTCAATTTACCGCTTTCGATTTTGATATAAGGCATTATTTACTCCTTTTTATTTTGTGGCGAACAACCGTTAAAATCTATTTATTAAAAAACTTTTCAAGGTCGAACATTCCGTCCTTATAAGACAAATCTCCGTGTTTATGTTCGTAGCCTAATTTGCGATAGAACGGTATCGCCGATATTGCCGAATGAATTTCAATGCGGTTTGCTCTCTTCGCATATTCGTCGCTTTCCAAATGTTCTATGATTTTCTTGCCGATTCCTTTATGTTGATGGGACGGCTCAACAAAAATAGTGTTTATCCAACTTTCCGTCAAACTGTCCCAATAAGCGCCGATACACCCGCATCCGATAATTTTGCCGCATTCTTTCACAACATAGAAATGTCCGTATTCGGTTTTTTGCTTTATTTCGTCATACGCAATAGAAAAATATTTCGGCTGTTGCGGATAAAACTCGGCAAAAACCGAATTTTTACACGCGCGGGCTACCATATCGCAAGTTTCTTGTATTTCGTTTTCCTTTATAAGCTCTATGGTCATTCGTTATATCCTCTTATTAGCGCCGTCGCCCAATTCAGTAGCAACTCCGACATTTCCTCAAACTTTACGCTTGCACCGTTCTTTAACTCTTGTGCATTTGTTAGTACGGCAGACGGCGGATTGATTGCATTTTGCAATTCAGCCTTTGATTTGATATATTTACCCGTTTCGTAAAACCATACCGCTTGCAAAACAAAGGCAGCCGACTTATACAATGAGCGCAGTATATCTTCGCTTTTTTCGTGAACGAAGTTATGCACGCAGGCGTGATAAATATTGCACGCTCCTATTTTTATAGCACGCATTACAGCGTGCTTATCTATCTTTTCAAGCAGGCAATCGAGCGTTCCTTTTATGGGCGTGGTATCGTAATAGAATTGAAACAGGTCGCTCGTTTCCCAATTCAAAAGTTCGTCCTTGCCCGAAATGAAACCGCAAACAAGTTCTCTGTTCTGCAAAGTATCGAGCATATCCCGATAGGCTTTCAAATCGTCTATACGCAGTTCGTCGAGAATTACAACCACGTCTATATCGCTTGTTTGAGTTGCTTCGCCTCTGCCGTAACTGCCTTGCAAACCTATAAACCATACGCGTTCGGAAAAAGTTTGAAGGGCTTTGTCTGTAAATTCCTTAATCCAAGTTTTAATGTCAATCATAATTTTTTACTTCACCGCTATGTATAAATAGCAATGCGCTTTACCGTCTTTGGTATATTCGGCGGGTACGGTGCTTTCATAGTCGATTGTAAAAGCACGTTTAAGTTCGCCGCTTGCGGTAAGTTGCCAAACTTTCGACCACGCTTTGTTAGCGCAGTCGGCAATCGTTTCGCCTTTCTCGTCAATTTTGACATACTTGCCTTGCGCAACCAATTCTTCCATTTTTGCAAAAAACGCGGCGGTTACGGTCATAACGGATAAGTTATATTTGCCTTTCTCGTCGCTCTCGTAATCGCTGTATGCAGATATAGGCGACAGACCTTTTACAGGTACGCCGTTTTTTACAAAGTCAAGCGGAATTTTGCCCGTCATAATATCCGCCCAAAGCTCGTTGATTTTTGCCATTCCGCTCTCGGAATTGTCTGTGCGTATCGTTACACTCTTTAATGAGTATGCCATAGTGTTCCTCCGAAATTTAATCTATAAAATTATAGCACATCAAAGAATAATTTTCAAGCGTTATTTTATCCTTAATTTGTTTAGAAGATTTTATCGTTTATAAGACAATGGAATTTTTGAAAGACGACGGTGTGATTGAAAGACTTTCGGAAAAGCTGTTTGAATTACAATATACGGAAAGCACACTACTTCCCAAGTTGCAAGAACAGTGTAAGCAGAAAGAAAAAGAGATTGAGAATATCGTGAACGCCGTTCAGAAGGGTTATGCAACGGAAATACTGTTAAAGCGGCTGTCCGCCCTTGAAACAGAGCAAAAAGAAATAACGGACGCGATTGCAAAGGAACAGTTAAAAACACCGATATTCACGCAAGACCATTTCAAAATGGCACTATATAACTTCCGTAAGATAGATATATCCACGCAGAACGGAAAACGAAAGATTATTGATACCTTCATAAACTCGATTTACCTTTACGACGATTATATGAAAATCGTATATAACGCGAACGGTAAAGAAGAAATTGTATCGCTTGAAGAACTCGAAAGTTCAACTTTGTTTTCAAACGGTGCACCATAACAGGGGTATACTAACACCCCGAGAGAGAAACCGAATTTTCGGTTTCTTTTTCTTTTACGCTGTTTTCGTCCGCGCTCTCGTTTTCGCCGCCGTTCCCGTCCGGGTAATCGGGAAAAATCAAGTTCAAAAGCAGTTCGTTTTTCTGACCGCCTTTCAGATTAAGCCGTAGGCGACGGCGGCTTTATGCCCTACGGGAAATAAATAGCCGCCCTTGATAATTTGTCAAGGCGGCGTATTCCCTCCACAGACGGTAAGCACAAGCGAATAACAAAATAATAAAGTGCTTACGAGAAAAACATATTTTTTGCGATTTCTAAAATTTCATTAAGTACAGTATTTATATAATTTTCGGAGTAGTTCTCAAAAATAGCAGTATGACAAAAATCTCTAATATTATGATATAAGATTTTAATTTTTGCGGTTATATTAGGCGCAGTTATTCCATTATCGGATAATGCTTTTATAATTGCGTTAATCACATTATTTTCCTTTTGATTTAATAACGCGCCCGCGTCTTGGTCTAACATACACATACCCATAATTTCCCGATGAGCAAATTTATTTTCAGTATTATGGGCTTGTAAACATATTAAAACAAACTTTCTGATACTGCCTTCAAAATCGCACCTAAAATCACATTGATTTAGAGCGTTAAGTATTGGCTTAAAAGTATTTTCAAAACAAACCTGTAAGGCTTGTAATAAAATATCTTTTTTATCTTTGAAATAGTTATACACTATTCCCGTTGATACACCCGCAATTTGCGCTATTTCGGCGGTAGTAGTGTTATAATAGCCCTTTTCACTAAACACTTGTAAACCCGCATTGATAATTTTTTGTTTTTTCTCAATAGATGTTCGTTTTATTGGTTGTCTAATCTCTGTCATAATGTAAAGATTATAACTGATATAAGGTTAAAAGTCAATTAAACTATGCTAATCTGACAAAAGTTTCATATTAGTTGACTTATGTCGATTTAAGTGATATAATCTAATCTGACATATTTTTCAGATTAAAATATTGAAAAGTTATGTCGGGGAATAAAAATGAACGCAGAAGTTTTTTGGCAAGTTATAGAAAACTATAATCAGCAAACGTATATAATTCAAATTGTGCTGTTAATCGCAATTATAACGGCAATTATACTTTCGTATTGTCGTGTTGCAAATTGGACAGTAAAATTTGCTTTGGGAATAACTAATTTATTTATTGGTATAACACATTTTGCAATTTTCGGAAAAATGCCCATACAATTCTTTTTTGCCGCACCTTTATATATAAGCGTTGGACTATTGTTTTGTTATGAGTGTATTAAAAACCCGAAAGACACTTTACATAAACCGAACATCATACAAATGCTTTTACTTACTTTGTATTTGTTTTACCCGCTTGTTTCGTTCTTACTTGGCAATAAGTTTCCGCATATGGTAACTTATATAATGCCTTGTCCGATAATTTCTTTGAGTATAGCAGTATATTCTTGCTACGGCAAAAGAAATTTACCTCTACTCATTTTAATGACAATTTGGGGATTAACAGGTGTAAAGGCGTTTATTGCTAATGCTTACGAAGATATTATTTTGTTGATATGCGGTGTTTACGGTGTCGTTATTGTAGTAAAAGAAATTTACGGCAGAATAAAAGCAAATAAGGAGCGGAAAAGTCTATGACCTCATACGTTGTATGCCCCGACTGCGGGTATAAATTATTCAAGGCTGGTGACGGCTCGAATGTAGAAATATATTGTCCGAAATGCAAAGTAAAACTACAAATAGAAATCAAGGACGGCAAAATCATTATTCAAAAAGTATTATCAGATAAAACCTAACAACAGAATAAATCTTTAAGCAAATAAAGAATTTTATTATCTGTTGTCGATTTTTTCGGGATACATATCGTGGCGCGAAAGCCTGTCCCAAGCAACCTGTTCCCACGCCGTTCCTTTTTTGCCGTAGTTGCAAAAGGGGTCTATTGAAATTCCGCCGCGCGGCAGAAATTTACCCCATACTTCGATATATGCCGGGTCCATCAAATCGATAAGGTCGTTCATAATTATGTTCACGCAGTCTTCGTGGAAATCGCCGCGGTTTCTGAACCCGAAAAGATACAGCTTCAAAGACTTGCTTTCAACCATCTTTTCGCGCGGCACATACGAAATGTATAGCGTGGCAAAATCGGGCTGACCCGTAATGGGACAAAGGCTTGTGAACTCGGGACAGTTAAACTTTACGAAATAGTCCCTTTCGGGGTGTTTGTTGGCAAACGTTTCCAAAACGGACGGGTCGTAAGTTTGCGGATATTTCGTGTTTTTGTTCCCGAGCAGGGTAATACCTTCGTTATGTTTTTCTCTCGGCATATTATTCTCCTTTTATAGCTGGGTCATCTATCCCGTTGATTTCAAATGCGGCGGCGCGGTCACGACAGGTAGCGCATACGCCGCAAGGTTTTCTTCCGCCCGAATAGCAACTCCAAGTATATTTATACGGAACGCCGAGTTCAAGCCCTATTTTTACAACCTGCGATTTGTTTAAGTTTACAAATGGCGCGAGAATTTTAAGTTGCCCGCCGCTTCCCGTATAAATAGCTTCGCCCATAGCGGAATTGAACTTTTCGCTGCAATCGGGATAGGCGTTGCCCGCCGCGTCGTCGCTGTGCGCACCGTAATAAATCACTTCGCACCCGTGCGACAGCGCCACGCTTGCCGCCGCCGAAAGGAACAGCCCGTTTCTGAAAGGAACGTAGGTTGAAACGGGTTTCCCGCCCGTTACGGAAAGCTGTTCGGCATAACTTTGCAACGGTATATCTTTCGGCGAACTCGCCAAAAGCGAGCAGTCCGAACCTTCGAATATTACGGACAGGTCAAGCCGCTTTAGACTAACGCCGTAAAAGTCGGCAACTTTTTGCGCGGCTTCGAGTTCTTTACAGTGAGTCTGCCCGTAGTAAACGGAAAGGGCGCAAACTTCCGCCGCGCCGTATTCTTTAACCGCCAGTCCGAGACAGGTTGCGCTGTCTACGCCGCCGCTTAATAAAACAAGTGCTTTCATTTTCAGTCCCCCAAAAGATTTTGCAAAGAAACGTCGTCTTTGAACGCGCCGAAATAATTTTTCGTAACCGTTTTAGACGATACGTTTTTTATCCCGCGCGAAGTCATACAGCTGTGGCAACCCTCTATTCTTACGCCTACGTCCGGCGATAAAGCCGCAAGCGAAATTATCTCGGCAATATCCCGTCCCAAACGCTCCTGCAATTGCAGCCGCTTAGCCGCCATATCGCAGATGCGCGCGATTTTGCTCAGTCCCAAAACTCTTCCGCGCGGGATATACGCCACGTCTACTTTCATATCGTACATAAGCGCCATATGGTGCTCGCAATAACTGAACACGCTTATATCCTTTATTACCACCGCGCCGCCCGAATTCGGGTCGGACGGAACCTCGAAAGTTTTTCCGAACATTTCCGCAATTTCGCGGTTTGTGTATTTTATACCCGCAAACGCTTCTTCGTACATTCTTGCCACGCGGGCGGGCGTTTCGCGCAAACCTTCCCTGTCGGGGTCTTCGCCTATGGCGACCAATAGCCCGCGGATATGTTTTTCTATTTCTTTAATATCCATAATTTCTCCTATACCCCGCGCATATCGGGCTTCCAGATGATTTTATGCAACTGCAATTGCAAACGTACGCCGTTAAGTTTACGCTCTTTCATAAACTTCGCTATTTCTTCGGGTCTGATTTTTCCGAACACCGGGCTGAAATAAACGCGACATCCGTCCGTAAGTCCGTACTCGTTTATAATCTCTTCCGCACGCGCCAAATCGCGCTTATCCCCCACCACAAACTTTACCGCGTCACGTTGCGTAAGGTAAGAAAAGTTTTCGGTAATCATATGTTTTTCCATTCCGCTCGAAGGAAGCTTATAATCGGCGGTAACGGCGGGACGGGGCGAAAGGGCGACTATATCTTTCAACGGCACGCTTCCGTTGGTTTCTATTTCCACTTCCGCGCCCGACTCTCCAAGCAGTTTTATAAGCCGCGCAATACCCGCTTGCAAAAGCGGTTCGCCGCCCGTCAGGGTAACGTTTTTTACTCCGGTGGATTTCACGTATGCAACAAGCTCTTCCTCGGAAGCAAGCTCGTATTCCGCGTCGGCGGTATTTGCCCAGCGCGTGTCGCAGTAACCGCAATCGAGATTACAGCCGCAAAACCGCAAAAACACGGCAAGCTCGCCCGCACGCGGCCCTTCGCCGTTTATGCTTACAAACTTTTCGGCAACTTTATAACGCAACATATCACTCACCGTACACCGCGCAGTTTTCGGGCGACTCGTAAACGGTCACGCAACAAACCGGCAACCCCTTTTCGCAAAGGTCGGCGTAAATACGTGCGGCAAAGTTTTCGGCAGTGGGTCTGAAATCGGTTTCGACCAATGAAAATCCTTCTTCTTTAAGCGCGGCAACAGTCGCGGGTTTAAGGGTGTTTTTTTCGTAAATAAGCGTGTGGTCAAAGCCTTCCGCAAGCTCTTTTACAGCCCGCTTAAAATCGCCGAAATCAAGAAGCATGCCGCGCTTTTCTCCGCTTGCCTGCAATTTGTTACCGCTTATCTTTACTTCCACAATCCAGTGATGACCGTGGATATTCGCGCACTTGCCGTTGTATCCGTGAAGAAAGTGCGCACTGTCGAAACATGCCGAAGTTTTTAAGTAATACATATCTCTCCTTTTGCGCAAAAAGATACGGTCGCAACAAAACGACCGCACCCAAAAAAAGACTCTTCCCATTCAGATGCCCTGGTTTTGTTTAACGACAGGATGGCGCAAACGAACTGTCTTTTTAATTGACTATATAATACCACGCCTAAACGCGTATGTCAACTCAATCGAAAGGCAAACGATTCGTTTTTTGTTTTTAAGAAAAATTCGGAGAGCTGATTGCCCGCCGCAGTAAAAACGCGAATTGCATATAACGAAATCGTTCAAGCGTTTAGATAACGCGAAAAGATACCGACGGGTAAACAAAGCACGTTTACGCTATCGATTAGCCAAAAGGCGTTGAACAAAATCCAAGCAAACGGCTACGCCCGATTGAGAAATTCTTGCAATACGGTTTTCTCGTATCCGCATGCGTCTTTCATAAGTTCGTTCAATTCTTCTTTAGACATTTTACCGAGAAGTTCCGCTTTCTTTTTCACGTACTTGTCTATCGTTTCGTCGAACGTGCTCCTTTGCAATATTCTGTCGCGCTTCATTTCGAAATCCACGCGCTTGTATTCTGCTATCAAATCATACATATTATGTATTTCTCTCCCTTTTTCAACATATAAATATCACATTTTACCGTGTTTGTCAAATATTTAATACTTACGTTCAAACGCTTTTGCACGCTTTATTACATAATTTTACATAAATTCGGCGTAAAATTATATTTTGTTTCAAAGTGTTACATTTTATTGCATTTATCGACAAAAGCGCAAAATACGCCTATTTTAGTTTGAGCAATTCGGTTGCGAAAGAAAAAATAATGTGATATAATCTAAGATATGCGTATAGATAAGTTTCTCAAAGTCTCGCGAATACTCAAGCGGCGCGGCGTGGCAAATTCGGCGTGCGACGGCGGCAAAGTGTTCGTGGGCGACAAACAGGTAAAACCCGCCTACCGCCTCAAAGTGGGCGATATAGTGCGGGTACGGTTTTCTTCGGGAGAACTGCGTTTTGTGGTAAAGGAACTTAACGAAAAAGCGAGCAAGGAGGAAGCCTCGCGGCTGTATGAAATCGTGTAACGGTTTTCCCGAAGCCGTGGCAATAATACTCTGCGCGGGCTCGGGCGAGCGAACAAACCTCGGCTACAACAAGATACTTTATCATATGGGCAAAACTCCGCTGCTCGAACTTACTTTGGGCGCGTTTTCCCGCTCGGCGGTATCGCGCACGGTGCTCGTAATAAACGAGCGCGACGAGACGCAAATACGCGAAATAGCCGACAAATTCGCAAACGTAACAATCGCTTACGGAGGGGACGCCCGCACCGACTCGGTAAGAAACGGTCTTAAAGCCGCCGCGGACTGCGGCATAGCCGTTATACACGACGGAGCGCGTCCATTCGTTTCCCCCGCTCTCATAAACGCCACGATAGAGTCGGCGGCAAAATTCGGAAGCGGCATCGCCGCCGTTCCCGCAACCGACACCGTGAAAGAGTGCGAAGCGAACGTGATAACGCGCGGGCTCGACCGCAGCAAACTCATGTGCATGCAAACGCCGCAATCGTTTGACTACAAAGCCATATGCGCGGCATACGACTCGGCGCAAGGCAGTTTCACCGACGACGCCGCAGTGTGGACAAACGCGGGCAACATAGCCCGAATAGTTGCGGGCGAATACGAAAACGTAAAAGTCACCACTCCCGCGGACTTGTTTCGCGGTGCGCCCGCTCGGAGCAAGATAGGTTTGGGGTTCGACGTGCACAAGCTCGTGCCCGACCGAAAGCTCGTGCTCGGCGGAGTTACCGTACCGCACTGCAAAGGACTGCTCGGGCACAGCGACGCGGACGCGCTCGCCCACGCGATTACCGACTCGATACTGTCGGCGGCGGGACTGCCCGATATAGGCGTGCTGTTTCCCGATACCGACCCCTCAACCGAGGGCATAAGCAGTATGGTTTTTCTCAAAGACGCGGTGCGGCGAATAACCGAACTCGGCTATATAATAGGAAATATATCGGCTGTGATTATGGCGCAAAAACCCAAACTCGCGCCGCATATAGAAGCGATGCGGCAAACGCTCGCCGAAGCCGCAAACATACGAATATCGCAAATAAACGTGTCAGCCACCACCACCGAAACGCTCGGCATAACGGGCGAAGAGAAAGGCATTGCGGCAAGCGCGACCTGCCTGCTGTTTTACTGAAAACATAAACGCGAAATATATGACCGATACAGAACGACAACGCAAATTATTCGGACGGAAAAGAAAGTTCCGACTCAACCCCGCACATAAAATAGTGCTCGGATTTTTTTTCGTAATACTCGCGGGCGCGTTCGTGCTCTGCCTGCCCGTAAGCTCGAGAAGCGGCGAATGGATGAACTTTTTGGACGCGATATTTACCGCAACGAGCGCGGTTTCCACAACGGGACTCGTGGTTGTGGGCGACACGGCAACGTATTTCGGCGCGTTCGGACAAGCCGTGCTCCTAATTCTCATACAGTTCGGCGGCGTGGGCTTTATGTGCATAACCACCCTAATCATGATGCTTTTGCGCCGCAAGATAACCATTAGCGACCGCATGGTTATGCAAGCCGAATTCAACCAAACAGACAACCGCGGCATGGTGCGGCTGGGGCGCAACATAATGCTCGTAACCCTCGGCATAGAGGGCATAGGCTTTTTGCTCCTGCTCTACCCCTTCGTAGAGCGCAACGGCGGCATAGGCGTGTGGCAAGCGTTGTTTACGTCCGTTTCCGCATTTTGCAACGCGGGCTTCGACGTAATGGGCGTAACGCAGGGCGCGGGCACTTCGCTCATGGGATTTGCGGGCAACGTTACGGTAAACCTTTCGGTGTCTTTCCTTATTATAGCGGGCGGCTTCGGCTTTACCGTGCTTATGGATATAGGAAGAAAAAAAGGCGATTTCCGCAAATTCACGTATCACACCAAAATAGTTATAATAACCTCGTTCGTGCTCATAGTAATAGGTTGGCTGTTCTATTTCGGCGCGGAATATTACGGACAAGCCATGAGCGGCATGACGGCGGGCGACAAACTGCTCGCGTCGTTCTTTCAGTCGGTATCGCCTCGAAGCGCCGGTTTTGCCACCATAGAGCAAAGCAACATGACGTCGGCAAGCAAGTTTATGACAATGCTGTTGATGTTCGTGGGCGCGTCGCCCGGCTCTACGGGCGGCGGCATACGCACCACCACGCTCGCCATAATAATACTCGTTTCAATCGCAGGCATACGCGGCAACGACGAGGTAACGGTATTCAAACGCAAGATAAGCTCGCGCAACTCGCGCAAAGCCGTGGGCGTATTCGTAGCGAGTCTGCTCGCGGTTATACTAGCCACGCTTATACTGCTCATTACCGAAGAGGGTCACGCCGCGCCCGAAACGCTCACTTTTGAAAACGTGCTGTTCGAAACCATATCGGCATATACCACCGCGGGACTTTCGTGCGGAATAACGGGCACGCTTTCAATCCCCGGCAAAATAATCATGTCGTTGCTTATGTTCTTCGGCAGAGTGGGTATGGTAACCATAGGGCTTATGTTCCTGCACAAAAAAGGAATAGACGACCGCATAACCTACCCCGAAGTGGATTTAATGATAGGATAAATACCAAGGGCGCAAAAGCGCAAAGGATAAACTCAAATGGCAAAAGCTATAAAAAAACAGTACGCCGTAATAGGACTCGGACGGTTCGGAATAGCCCTCACCCGCGGGCTTAACGCGGAGGGCGCGGAGGTGCTCGTTATAGACAGCGACCCCGACAAAGTAAACGATATAGAGCCTTATTGCACGCAGGCGATTTGCGCCGACGCAACCGACGAAGCCGTGCTCGAAAAGATAGGCATACGCAACTTAGACGTAGCTGTGGTATGTATGGCGGGCGATATAGAAGCAAGCATATTCGTTACGCTCACCTGCAAACAGCTGGGCGTGCCGCAGGTAATAACCAAAGCTCAAAACGACAAGCACCGCCACGTGCTCAAAAAGATAGGCGCGGATATGGTGATAGTGCCCGAGGAAGAAATGGGCGCGAAGCTCGCGGCAAATCTCGTAAAGCCCAACATGATAGAGGTTATGTCGCTCTCCGACAATTTCCGCATAGTGGAAATAAAAACTCCGCTCAAGTGGCAACACAAGACTCTGATTCAACTCAACCTGCGCAACACCGAAAAAGTATCGGTAATACTCGTTAAGCGCGGCGAAGAAATTATAGTAACTCCCGCCGCCGATTGCGAGCTTCTGCCCGACGATATTCTCGTTATAGCCGGCACGTACACCGACACAAAGCGTTTGAGCGCGAAAGCCACTCAAACGGTGCTCGACACTTTGGAATAAAACTCAAAATCAAGTTTGAATGCTCACGTCGGCTTTTACCGTTACAACCACGTTATCGAGCTCGAACGAGTCAAACCCCTCTCGGCAAAACTTGCGAAATGTTTCGCGTATTCCCAAAAAGTCCACCTTGTTCTCTTTGGAGAACGAAACGGCGGCAAGCAGATTGTTTTGTATAACGCTTTCGAATTCGTCTTCGATAGCGTTTTTCCATTTGTCGTAAAACAACGGACTGCCGCAAATGCGCGAGTCGTCGAGCCGCAATTTCATCTTTATTTTATACTCCATTACGTTCTCGCCGTTTTCGCGTTTAACCGAGCGTTTCACTTTTTTCTTCGTAATGCGGGTTGACAGGCTCTTTACCTCCTCGCCGTCTACGAGCACGTTTCGCAGTTCCACCAAGCCGAAATCCGAATTCTTATCCTGCCACACAACTCCTTTGGTGGTGTAGGCGTCGAGCATTACGGGCAACTTACTCTCGCCGCCGTACACGGCTACGGTATCCGCGGCAACGAGTTTTTTGCGTTCCGTGCCGCCGCCCGAGCTTTGTCCGCTCTGCCCGCCCGACGAGCTTCCCTGCCCGCCTCCGCCGCCCGTGCCGCCGGCCGCGGCGGGTTGAGCGTCCGACTCCGAGCCTTCGAGTTCCACGCACGGCATGATAGCCGCATGCGAGCTCGAATTGAGCGTTTGCAAAAACCGCAGAGCTGTGGTTGTGGCTACGTGGTTGCCGCTCTTGCTGTAAGAAATCAAACTGCCGAGCTCGGCGTCCGAGCTTTCGCCCATCTGTTGCGCCTGCTCTATAAAGTCAACCGCTTTTGACGCGTTGCAATAAACGAGATACGCGCCCGGTCCAGCCTTGCCCGACGACATAAGATAGCTCACGTGCTCGGTAACGTCCTCGAGCGTCATGCCCTCGCCTATAGCCACGGTGGAAAGGTGTCCGTAGTCCACGCGCCTCCCGAGCCCTATCTCCAAATTTTCGAGAGCTTCGCTTATACTGCCGCCCTTTGCCGTAGCAACCGTGCTCGCCTTTCCGTCGCCGTTTTGCGCAACGGGCACGGCAAGTTGCGCGGCTACGGAAACCTCGCCCACTCCGCCGTCTATGCCGAGCACCGTTGCCACAACGCGCAAATCCGAATACGGCATGCCGCGATAAGGCAGGCACAGCAGTACCAACCCGAACAGTATGCAAAACAGTTTGTATACGAGTATTCTTCTCCTACGCGTCATCATCTTCCGCACACTCCCGTTCGTTTATTTGTTCGCAGTCCTCGCCCATTCGTTCGCACTCCTCGCCCTTTCTCTCCCGCCGCCTGCCGAGCAAAGACACCGTGAGCATGAGCGCGGGCACGGCGAACTGAAACGCTATCGCGGGGATTGCCACGTAGTCCGCCATAACCGTGTGCAGTCCCGTTGCCGACGGAATAAAGCAGGAAATAACGAACAGCGTTACGCCGAGTATGAGAGCGGGCAAAGTCCTGTTCATGGGCGCGATTGCGCGTATGCAGTACGCCGCCGCGTAAGCGAACATTCCTCCTTTGAGAAACACCGACATCATCCACACGCAAAACAGTATGAGGTCTATTCTGCCCTGCATTATGTTGCCGAGCGCGTAGTGCGACATGCCCGTTACGTTTTGCCCGAAATGAATTATATAGCACACGTTGGAAAAAGAAGCGGTAAGTCCCAAAGTGAAAAACAGCACCACCGCGGAAGCCGTAACGCCCGAAATCATGGAGATTGCAACCGTTTTGCGCGAGCGTTTCACCGAGCCGAGAAACACCACGAGCGCGGAATAGTCGCCGTACCACATAGCGTATCTGAGAGAGTCTGCGGCAACGTCGCGAGCGGCGAACTCGCCGAACGGAAGCACCTCGGTAAAGTCTACGCCCCTGCCGATTAAAAAGAGCATTAAAACGGTTGCCGCCAAAATGAGCGGAAACAAAAACTGCGCGGTGCGCCCTATGGCTCGAGCCGTGCCAATGCTTATCACCGTTGTGAGCGCGAAAAAGGGCACCGAGTAAACGCACCAAGGAAATTCGGTAAACAGGTTTTCGGCAAAGAATATTCGCACCTCGCCCGAAAGCAAAAGCAGTTTCAAAAAGAACATAGCCGCCATAAGCGCGAATATTATCTTAGCCGCGATTTTGCCTACCGTTGCTTTAAGCAGTTGCCCGAAGCTCTTTTGCGGCGACAGCGCGATTGCCGCTGTTGCGCCCGCAAGACACACGAGTTCGGCAACGAGTATAACGAACATTGCTATCACCGAGTCGCGCCCGCAAGACTTGAGCAACAGCACGGGAAGCATCATCATTTTAAGACTCATGCCGAGTATGAACACCAACGCGAAAAGTTGCGCCGTGCTTATTCTTTTTTCGGTGGAAATCAACCTATCCTCCTTTTGTTGGGCGAGCCTATCGCCTCGGGTCGCGTTTTAAGACTGAACAGCGGCGCGCGCACAACTCCGTCTTTTAAGTCGCCGGAGATAAAAGGCGCGAACGGCGCGAGCGACGGCGTACCCAAACTGTTGAGCGAGGCGAGGTAGTGCACGAGCGCGATACTCGCGAGCAACAGCCCGTAAACGCCGCCGAGTCCGCCCACGAGCGTGAACAAAATGCGCAGTAAACTCGTTGTGCCCACTATGGCCGGCACGGTATAAAGCGCAATACTCGAAAGCGCGATTATCATTACGCCGGGCGACGATATTATGCCCGCTTTAACGGCGGTGTCGCCGAGCACGAGCGCACCCACTATGCTCATTGCAGTACCCAAACTTTTGGGCATTCGAATACTCGCTTCGCGTATAATCTCGAACAGCAGCATTATAAACAGTATTTCCCACATAGGCGTGAGCGGTATTCCCTTTAGGGAGTTAATCACCGTAATCAGCAGTTTCAGCGGGACCATTTCGTAATGATATGTTAAGTCCGCAACGTAAAGCCCGGGCAAAAACACCGCAAAAGCCACGGCTATAAGGCGCAACACTCGCAAAAACGTAGCGAAACTGTTGCGCTCGTAATAGTCTTCTCCCGAATGGAAATCCTCTATGAGCATAAACGGCACGGTGAGCACTATGGGCGAGCCGTCGACCACAACCGCGACTCTGCCCTCGAGCAGTTTGGAAGCTATGGCGTCCGGCTTTTCGGCTGTGCCCACCTGCGGAAACAGCGAATACGGTCGTTCCTCGAGCACGGGCACGAGATAATGGCTGTCCGATATGGAGTCTATGTTTATGCTCTTTATGCGCTCCACCACCTCGCGCACAAGACCGGGGCGAACTATACCGCCTATATAGCAAACTCCCACGGCGGTGTGACTCTCCCGCCCTATATGAAATTTTTCTATGGCGAGTTTGCGGGTGCGCAACCGCTTTTCTATGAGCGTTATGTTGGTTTTGAAATCTTCGGTAAATCCCTCGCGCGGACCTCGCACAACCGTTTCGGTGGGCGGCTCGGTTATGGAACGCTTTTCCCAGTTCTTGGTGTTTACGGTTATGCAGTCGGGTATGCCGTTAAGAAAAATTACGGCGTCGCCCTCCAAAATGTGATTAACCGCTTCGCTCTCTTTTACTATCTCGGCTTCGCTTACCACCAAAATATCGGTGAGCAAATCATACAGACTCGCGTCTTTGCTCCCCTTGCCCGCGCATGCGCGCAAAATGGAGCGCAAAGTATAAGTGTCGCTTAGGTCGGGATGAAAAAGCACCACTGCGCGGCGTTTACCCAAAGAAAAATTTCTTTGAAAGATGGTTTTGGGATTTTCAAACGAATTAAGTAAGGCGTCTACTCTTTCCATACGCATATTGTGCGATATTGAAAGGAAAATAATACAAAAAAACGGGCGCGCTTTTCGCAACCCGTTTTTATATGGCAATAGTAACTACACATGCTCCATGCGGGAGATTGCCGCGCTCGCATGGCTCGCTCGCAATGACAATATAATACTCCCACCCGTCATTGCGAGGGCACTTGTGCCCGTGGCAATCTCAGGCGGTAGAAAACTACAATAGCGGGATATCGCCGAGCACTATAACGTCTTTGCGATATTTTGCGTCGCCCTCGGCAAGCACCGCGGCTTTGAGCGCGAGCGAGCCGCCCGCCATTTTCACAAGCTCGGTGAGAGCCTCTATAGAGCCGCCGGTAGACACAACGTCGTCCACCACCGCCACGCGTTTGCCGCGCATAAGTTCGGCGTCGTGCGCGGAAAGATACATGCGCTGTTTCTCCTTTGTGGTTATGCTCTTAACCTCTACCGAAATGCCGTCTTGCATGTACAGCTTTTTGCTCTTACGCGCAACCGCATAAAACGGATGCCCTAAGTTACGCGCAACGCAGTGCGTGAGTTGAAGACCTTTGCTCTCCGCCGTGAGTAGCACGTCCGCCCTGTCGCCTATTTTTGCCGCAAGCTCTCTGCCGCAAAATTCGGTTAGTTCTGTGTTGCCGTGCAAATTGAAAAACGCTATTTTAGGTCCGCTTTCGAGCCGAAGCACGGGAAGGTCTTCTTTTCTGCCGCATATATCCACGGTGTAAAATTCTTTCATTGGGGTATGTTCCTTTTGTATGTGTTTTTTATTGCTCATGTATGGGATTGCTTCGTCGGGCTTACGCCCTCCTCGCAATGACAAAGGTATACCGAAGGAGATTGCTTCGTTGGGCTTACGCCCTCCTCGCAATGACAAAGGTATACCGAAGGAGATTGCTTCGTCGGGCTTACGCCCTCCTCGCAATGACGGGTAACCCAAACGTCATTGCGAGGGTACGCAGTACCCGCGGCAATCTCATTCGATAGGAGGCGTAGGCAACTCGCTCGCCGTAACCGTTATTTCCAAAACGTTCGACGTAGCTATTACTTCGCCGTTCAGTTTCGCAATTACCGTTACTGTCGCTTTGCCCTCCGCTATCTTCTCAAAAGTTTGAGTTGTTTCGTCAAACCTAATGGCGGGCGTATCGCCGTCTTGCGTTACGGTAAATTCATACGTTACGCCCTCGGGAATATCCGAGCTCGGATTTGCGGTAAGTTCGTATACGAGTTTGTTTCCGTTCGTTTCGTCTATTTCGAGGGTAAGCGTGTAAACGGTGGGAACGGGAACGGGTTTCTCCACCTCTACGCTGTACACAACTATATCGCATACCGCTTCGGCGACTTTATTACCGCCGAGCGAAGCAGTCACGGTAACTTTCGCCGTGCCCGCGCCCACAACGGTGAACACGCCGTTTTCGTTTATGGTGATAACGCTTTGGTCATCAACCGAATACGCAAACGTTGCTCCCGATACGTCGGTTTTGTCGCTTGCCTCAAGCGTAGGCGTAACGGTTTTAGCCGTATAATCCACCGCAAGAGTGAGCGTATATTCGGTGGGAACAACTACGGGCGGAGTGGGAATATCGAGAGTTACGGTAGTATTGTAGCCCGCGTAAACGCCGCTCGATACCGTTGCGGTAAAGGTTACTTTAATTTCTTTGCCGTTCGCTTGGGGCTTGAACGCGTAAGAATATCCGCCCGTATTCGCGGTAAGCACTATATATTCGCCGCCGCTCGTTACGGAGTAACTCACGGTATAGCCCGCGGGCGCAAACGCAATCGTTTTGCTTGCTTCGTTAAGCTCGGGTTTTCCCGCGCCGCCGAGTCCGCGCACGGTTACGATAAATTCCTTGCTTTCCACAGTGCCCGCATACGCGCCCGAGATTATCACGTAATGCACGGTAATGCTCACCTCGGTATCGGTTGCCGCGGGTTTGATTACGCAGTTGCCCGCGTTGTCTATTGCGAGAAGCTCGGAGTCGCACTCGTAGCGCATAAACGCCATGCCGCTCGGAACTGTTAAATTAAGTTTACCCGTGATTTGCGCGTTTGCCGCAGTGCCCGCGCCCGAGTTTACGCCGAGCGTAAGCGCACCTTCCTCAAATTCGGGTTTGGAGTCGGCGGGAACGGTTATGCTAACCTCTATAGCAAGCACAGTGCCTTCATACGGCTTGTTGTCCTCGCCCTCTTTGATAACGGCGGTGATAATTACTTTCACCGTTTGTTCGTCCTTACCCTTTATATAAGTATACGTTCCGTTACTGTTAAGCGTGAGCCCGTTGCCCACCGTGGAATAAGCGCAATCCGCGGTATAGCCGCCACTCAATTCAAACTCAAGCGTGCCGCCCGTCTTATCGGCGTTTTCTTCGAAACCGCTGTTATCAGTTCCCTTAAGCACAAGTTGGGGCGCGGGTTTCTCGCTTACCGTAATGTTCTTTTCTATAGCTATTGCCTCGCCTGTCGCGCCCGCATAGCTTACCGTTGCAATAGCGGTAACCTTTACCGTGCCCGTAAAGTCGCGGCTCGGAGTAAACACGCCGTTCGCGATTATGCCCGCCGCGGGATTATCCAAAACGTAAGTTACGCTTTCCAAAGCACCCTGCGAAACCGTCACGCTCAAATCGGCGGTTTGTATCTGCGTAATACCGTAATCGCCCTCGTGAGTCCACGAAATATCGGGAGCTACTATTATATTTATATCTTCTCTCGCACTGCCCGTGCGCCCCTTGAAATATCCGCCCGTTATCTCGTACGAATAGCTCAAAGGTACGTTTTCGGTCGCGTTCGCATAATATACGCCGCCTGCTATTTCCACGCCGCCCACGGTAAACGTAACTTTATACGTAAGATTGGTATCGCGCGAATCGCGGGAAACTGCGAGCAAATCATTAAGGTTTTGGCTTTCGCCTTTTTTGAGCCACACCGTGCTTTGCTTTACGCTTATTGCGGGCGCGTCGTATCTATCCACCGTAACGGGAACGGAAAGAGTATAAACAACGCCGTCGTATGCGCCGCCCGTCACCGTTGCTTGAAGAGTGAGCGTTGCGCTCACGGAGTCGGTCACGTTGTAGTTCGCCGTAAGAGTGAACGCGTCGTTATTCGTCGCGGTATCGGCAACGCTACCCGTCACAATGTTTTTAGAGTCGGAGAACTGCCATTCATAAGCTACGTTGCCCCTAAAGTTCGCGTTTTTGCTAACGCTAACCGTCTTGCTCGCGCCCGGCTCGAGCGATACGTGAGCGGAGCTCAACGCAAATCCCGCCTCGGTTGCCGTGATTATCGCTCTTGCGGGTTGTGCGCTATACGCCACGCCGCCTATCGCCGAGGTGTACGCCGTAAACACCGCTTCGCCCGTTTTATTCGCAGAGAACTGCGCAACGTAGAAATACTTGTTATTTTTCTTCACGATATCGCCGTTACCAAGCGCGGTTACGTTTGCGCTCGCGGCAATGCTGAAATTGTCTTTGGTTGCGCCGAGCACGGCGGAGGGCGCGTTCGTGTATTCCACCACCACGGTGATGAATTTGGGCGAGTCAATGTTAACGCCGCCGTTCGCCGAAGAAAGCTTGCTTGTATCAACCTCTCCGTTCTCGGTTATAAGTTCTTGCACCGAGGTTACGCTATCAGAGGAGTAATAAAGCGTGCTCGTTATATTCGCATGCTCTTCGGTAAATTCGAAACCGTAGCTTGCGGTATAAGTTTTTCCCAGCACGGTTACGGTTGCGCCAACAGTACCGCTTGCGCTGTTGTAGCCCGCTTTGAAACCTATTACCTTGCCGCTCTCCGTATCGTTGTTTATATCGAGAGCATCGCTCGAGAACACTACGCTCGGCGTAAATCCTTCGGGCGAGCTTACTTTGAACTTGTAGTTGCCGAGATTTTTCTTATCGAGCTTGTTGCTTGCGGCGGTACTGCCGTTAAGCTCCAAACTTATCGTAGGCTCGTAGCCGCTCGCGGTAAGAGTGAAATACACCGTGTTGGATACAAGCACGGCATTGCCGAGATTTTGCACGGTTGCCGTAGTGGAAATCGCAAACTGCGCGTTGCTTGCAAGCGCGTCGGCTATCTCCGCGGTTTTGCTCTTATCGAGAGTAACGGTATACTCGTTGCCGTCGCCTACCCGAGCAACCGCAAACAGTCCGCTGTTGTTGCCGCTTACCGCGGGAAGAGAAACGGTCATATCGTAGCCGCTCGCTTGCGCCGCCGTTACGGTGAGCACGGCAGAGCTATCGAACGCGTTAATCGCGGTTTTGTTCGCAGAAATCACGAGTTCCGGTCCGTCGGTAACGCGAATTTTTATAACCTTGGGCGTTTTGTCGCCGTAAGATACGCTTACGTTCGCGTTGCCCGACTTGAGCGCGCGCACCGTAATATTGCCCGAGTTATCCACGATTGCCACGGCAACGCTTATATCCGAACTCGTTACGGTTATGCCGCTCGTAACATTTCCGAGGGCGGGCACGGTATAAGGCAGGTACGCGCCGAACGCCGCCGTCTGCCCGCTAACCACGGTGAACTCACTGTTATAGTCTATTTCGTTTTCGCCCTGCTTTACGGTGATATCGCCGAGAGGAACGGACACGGTTATAACGCCGCTCGTAACCGAAACGGTTTCGTTTCCGTACGTGTAAGTTGCGGTTACGGTAAACAATCCGTACGCGCCCGATAAGGTAAACGTACCCTTATTTTCGGTTTGGGTAACGGTAAGCGAACCGCCCAAAATATTCACCGAATATTCTATGCGCGCGTCCTCGCCCGTTATTTCATTGCTCGGATTGCCCGCGTCGTAAATGCCCGCAAGCACCGTTACGGCGTTGTTATCCGCAATGGCAAAAGCCGAATTCCATTTATCGTTCTTAAATTTAATGAGCCGCTTGTTTGTTTGCGTGCTAAGCGTTATGCTTATTGTTTTGTTGCCCGCGGTTAAGCTGAGCGTTGCGCTTTGGGGCTTGAGCACGTTCAAATCAACGGTGAGAATATTGCCGTTGCCGCTGAGCGCAAACGCATTTTCCGCGCCCGCGTTGGCAAGCGCAAACTTGAACGCAGGGTTCGCAGGCACGCGGTCGGAGTCGCCGTTGTTTATTATCGCGCCGAGGTTATACATAACTTTGCCGCTCACACCGTCGGCGGTAAACGTAACCGAGTCGCCGTTGTTGTAAGTTTTCGCACTTTCCGTACCCGTCTGCATAGTAAGCGTAAGGTCGGTCACGGGCACGTCTACGTTTATATACGCGTGGAAATAGTATTCGTGCGTTACCGTTTCGAACTCATTTGTTGCGGAGTTATATTCTTTATACGTTTCGGTAACTTTAACGGTGAGCAGTTGCTTTTTTATTCTCTTGTTTGTAAGCGCAATTCTATAACCTACGCACCCCGCACCGTCGCCGTTAAACGTTGCGTTTACTCCGTTTATCGTATTTACGAACTCGTAAGTCAAATTGCGCTTATCCGCGTTACCGAAAACAAATGCAAAGTCATATTCGTTGTTTGCGTTAGGCGCATTGTCAAAAGCATAGCCTATCGTTTCAACGCTTTGGGTTCCGATGTCCGCACTCTCAAAAGCCCAAATATCGCACTTGTTGCCTTCGCCGTCAACGCCCGTAGCTTTGAAATCTTTTTCTATTATCGGCACGGTAATGCTCAAATTTCTTTCCGCTACGATATTTCCGGCGGCATTTTCCATGCGGAACTTGTAATCGCCCGTTTGCGCTTTGTCGGTCAGCTCAAACGATATCTCTCCGCTACGCTTGTGTTTTTGAGGCTTGCTCGAAGGCGGAACGCTGAAATCGGACGGCAAATCCGCCGTAGTCTCAATACCGTTGCCGAAAGAAGAATACTTTAACGAAAATACCTCGAACCTGTTGTCTGTGTCTTTTCTTTCCTCATATACCACTTGGTAATAGAAAACTATTCTGTTCACGCCGCCTATGACAAGCGACAAATCGGATATTTCTTTTGCCTGCGTGTCGATTTCGGGATTGGTATAGTAAAATTTTATGCTTTCCACTTTTACGGCGGTATTGGATACGTTTATGTTTACGGATTTGCTTATGCTTCCGTAAGAAAACTTAATTGTGCCGCTCGCGCTTTTACCCGTAGGACAACTTGCCGTAAACACATTGCCGGTTGCGGTTTTGCGAGTTATATTTGCGTTTCCGTCGATTTTGGTTTCAAGCTCGCCGCAAGCGAATTTTTCGAGTTTGCTTGCGTACTTTTCCACAATAACGTCGTAATAGTTTCCGAATTTGATTATTCCGGAATAATAAACTCCGAAATCGGCACTCGACCAAACATTCATTTCCCGATTATAATCAATCTCGTTATCGTAATCGTCGTTGTCGAAAATTTTTACGTCGTCTATGTTGCGAATAAAGTTCCATTCCGCAACAGCCACAAACTGTTTGTTAATCCAACTCACAACATCTCTGCCGTTTGTAAGAATTACGTTGCCGTGCGGATTTACGTCGGTTATTTCATTTGTGATTTGCGCTTGCGTTCCGTAGCTGTAATAGCAGAACACGTGCTGAAAGTCTATTTGGTCTTTTTCGTATTCCGTTCCCGTTAAAGACGGGTCTACTTTGTTAGCTCTGAACGTGAGTTCGTACAAGTCGCGCAAAATCGTTATGTTGTTTCCGCTGAGTATGCTCGCGTAGCCCACGCGGAAAATCGCTTTGCTTTTATCCGCTTTGTTTAAGTCCGTATCCGGCAAAAAGTAGTGCCAGTCACCGTCTATGAATTTTTTGGGGAGAAGAATTTTGGCGGTATCCGCACGCAAAACCGCAATATCGAAATTGAGAAGGTCAAAGCGTTTTACTTGGTTCGCGTTGGTTATCTGCAAGTTACCCGAACTTATTTTAAGCTCATCTTGCGTTCCCGTGCTCGAAATATACCCGTCGCCGATTGCATTATCCGCACTTGCTGGTCTGTTATAATAGTTTTCGCGCTTTGCGTCCGGATTTTTGAGCGACACGCCCGTAACGGGCATTTTGTATTCCACGCGGATTACGCAAGTATCGTCTCCGAGCGAAAGGCGCACGTCGTAAACGTCGGCTTTGTATTCGCTCGGCACAACGAATTTGCGCTCGGAAACCGCGCCGCTCTGAGAAAGCGCGGGCGTGGAGTTTACTCCGAGTTCGCCGAGGTTTCCCGTAATATCGCCCGATTCGGTAACGCGCACGTCTTCGCCTTTATCGTTTTTGGTGTAAAACGCAACCATATCGCTTATGGCAAAAGCGGTGTAACCGTCTTTGCCCGTGCCCACGCCTATTGTGAGAAGGGCGTCGTACGGCTTACTCTCCGAGTAATCATTAGATTCCACCACGGTGTGTTCGTCGCACTCAAAGTCCGAGCCTGTGGGGAGTCCGTTTGAAAACAGTTTCGCAAATTCGGGGGCAATGCCTACGCTTCCCGCAATATGCGTTACTTTGAGTGTTACCGTTATTTCCTTTCTCTCAAGCGGCGTATATACGCCGTTCTTGTGGTCTTTGAACCCCTGCGACGCAAGCACAAACTTAAAGTCGTACTGTCCGCTCGCAATGCTCTTGCCCACTTTAATCTTTACTCCGCCCTTAAACGCGTTGGCGGCTTGCCCTGCGGTGAGCGCGGGTGTGATTGCGGAATTTTTGAGCCCGTCTATCACAAAAGTTTTATCGCGCTGCGCGGCGGTGGCGTTCGCGGCGGGCGGCGCAAATCCCTCGGGATATATTACGCTGAATTGGGCGTTCAAGCTGTTTTTAACGTCGGCGAATTTTACGTTTTGAGCGAGCGTAAAATCCAAATTGAAAGTATTCTCTTTGTCGGACGTGGTGTCTATAATGTGCGCGGTCTTTCCGCCTATGCTCACGTTTTCTATGTGCGCCAAAAGGTTTACGGTGATATCCTTATAAGCCTTGAAACCGCGGGGGTCGGTATCGCGCACCTGCACTTTGCACGAGCCCGTATCATATAAAGAGGTGATTTTAAGAACTATGCCGTACCCGTTGGGGTCGGTGGTAAACAAGCTGTTGGGCGAACTTAACGTGCCCTTCAAGCCGTCGGTGTCCCAGCTCGGTTTAACAATTCTGCCGCCGCGCTTTACCGAAATGCAGTCGGAAAGAGTGAACGCCAAATCGGACGCGTCCACGAGCTTCCCCCTATACAAATTTATCACGGCGGGGTCGTCTTTGCCGAAAGCCTCTCCCGTGTAAGGGTCGGTAACGACTATTTCGGTAATCTTATCCAAAGTATCGCTCGAAACGAATTCGAGTTCGAGCACTATCACAAGCTCGGGCGCACCGTCGCGCTTGGTGTTTGCCGTAAGTTTGATAAAGCTGAGATTGCCGTTGTTCGCACCCTCGGCTTTGAACTCCACGCCGTTGTGGCAGTAGCTCAAATCTCTGAAATTCAGATAGTCGGTGCGCCAAAAGCTCTCGGTCATTTCGGTGTATTGAGCCGACTCCCAGTCGCTTCCCGCGCCCGCTTCGACTTTGATTATATCCAGCTTTTGGTCGCCGCCGTTATACACTTTGGCATACTGACCGTTTTCGCCGAGCGCGCCGAGTTGCTCTAAGTCCAAACGGTAGTTCACGTTTCCTTTCGCGCCCGAATTGCCCTGTACGTAATACACGAGCTGATTTTTTTCGTCTACTTTGAGATAGGTGAGAGTATCCGACGATTTTGCGGGGTCTTTTACGAGCGACACAAAGTTTTTGGAGTTGTTGCTCTCGTAAAGCACGCGCACGCCGTCGCGCGAAACCACGTCGAAATGCTCGGCGTAAGAGGCGGTATCCACCTTGCACGGCAGCCTTAAGCCCACGTCTTTGGAGTATTCGCTCGTAACTATAATATCGAAATCGTTCTTTGCGTCTTTATTTACGGTGAACTCGAGTTCGCAACGGTATATATCGCGTTCGGAAACGCCCTCCTCCGCCTGCATAACTTTAACCGAATTTATTTTGGCGTTTACCAACGCTTCTTTGGAGGGCTCTGAGGTTACGTTTATAAGCGCGTTTACGTCTTGCGCAGAAAAGCCCGCCTTTATCTCCATATCGAACACTACCGAATATTTGCAACTCGGAGCAACCTTGTACATGGGTTGAGAGTCTTGAGTAGTACCCGATTGGCAAAGGTCGCCGCCCGATATTACTATGCGTTCCACCGCGGGAGGGTCTACCGCCGGAGCTTTTATTACCCACAGCACGGCAAACGCCGCGCTTGCGGCGGCAAGCAGCGCGATAAGCACTATAAACAAAGCGGTACGCCCTTTCTTTTTGGTTTCCAGCTCTATTACTTTATCGGAAATAGCCATTTTTCAACCTCTCTCGAGTATACTTACGGTTTGTCACTATAATAATACAGTATTTACGCAAAAATGTCAATATAGCGACGCGCCGAAATACATTTATTTTACACTCATCTAAAACTTTCGGCAAAGGGGCGCAAACCCTAAAACCGCCCGAAAAGGGGGTATTTTTGGCAGTTTTCAGGCATGCGCTCTTACCCGCCGAATATTTGTTTTAGGTAAATCTCAAATATAAATTAGCACTTGAGCCATGCGAGTGCTAACACTCTCGGGCTTACACTGCCATAAAAAGGAGATATGAGAAAAGTTGACAAATCCGCGCATATACTATATAATGATAGTTACATACAAGTTCCATGCAGGAGATTGCCGCGGGCACAAGTGCCCTCGCAATGACGGGAAACTCGAACGTCATTGCGAGGAGCGTTAGCGACGAAGCAATCCCGGCCGTGAGAAACTTCACCCCGTCATTGCGAGGAGCGTTAGCGACGAAGCAATCCCACGCATGAGAAAAATTATTTACGGAGAAATATTCACATAACCGAGCTTGCCGACAAAATAATAGACTTGTTGCTGTATACGCGCAAAACCACCGCTTCGGAGCGCGGCAATTTCGGCTTACGCGAGCGCATGCTGTTTTGCTTGCGTCGTTCTCCCCTGCCGCCACGCGAACTCATGGAAATTTTGGGCATGGCGAAATCCAACCTTGCTCTGCTTGCCGCCAAATGCGAACGCGACGGACTCATAGAAAAGCGGCGCAAGCAAAGCGACGGACGGGCGATAGCCTATTATCTCACCCCAAAAGGCGAAACGGAACTAACCGACAGGCTTACGGACATAGAAAAAAAGTTCGACAAAGTAATAACCGACGAAAAGGAAAAAGCCGAAGCTGCGGAAAGTTTGGATAAAGCCGCCGAACTGCTCTCGTATTTGTAGCAACTAAACGGGTTTAATGCAAGAGATTGCCGCGCTCACTGCGTTCGCTCGCAATGACAGGCAACCCAAACGTCATTGCGAGCGCAGCGAAGCAATCCCATACATGAGAAATCGAAAGCACCAAAAAAAGGAAACCCCATGCGCACAAGCACCAAAATAAAAAAAGACCTCGCGGCGGTATTCAAGCACGACCCCGCGGCAAGAAGCAAAGCCGAGGTGATACTCACTTACAGCGGCTTTCACGCGCTTGTAATGCACAGGTTCGCGCACTTTTTGCACAAACACCGCTACAGACTGCTCGCGCGTATGGTGAGTCAGTTCGCAAAGTTTCTCACGGGAATCGAAATTCACCCCGCCGCAAAGATAGGTTACGGAGTGGTGATAGACCACGGCGAAGGCGTGGTAATCGGCGAAACCGCGGAGGTGGGCAACAACGTGCTCATTTATCAGGGCGTAACGCTCGGCGGCACGGGCAAAGACAAAGGCAAACGCCACCCCACCATAGAGGACGGCGTAATGATATGCTCGGGCGCAAAGGTGCTCGGTCCGTTCACCGTGGGCAAAAACGCCAAGATAGGCGCGGGAAGCATAGTACTCAAAGAAGTGCCGCCCAACGCAACGGTGGTGGGCATACCGGGAAAGATAGTAAAAATCGGCAACGAGCGCATAGACGACCTCGACCAGTGCCTGCCCGACCCTACGGGCGACGAAATAAAAGCGTTATGCGAGCGCGTAGCCGCACTCGAGCGCAAACTCGCAGACAAATAAATTTCCGCAAGGACTTGAAAACCATATGTTGAAAGTATACAACACGCTCACACGCGAAAAAGAAGAACTGCAACCCATAAAGCCGGGCATAGTAACCATGTATTCGTGCGGACCTACCGTGTACAACTACGCGCACATAGGCAATCTGCGCACGTACGTGTTTATGGATATGTTGCGCAGAGCCATTAAATACAACGGCTTGAAAATCAAGGGCGTAATGAACGTAACCGACGTAGGGCATCTGCTTTCGGACGGCGACGAGGGCGAAGACAAAATGGAAAAGGCGGCGAAGGAACAAAAAAAGACTCCGCGCGAGATAGCCGACCGCTATACCGAAATCTTTTTCCGCGACCTCGAACTGCTCAACATAGGCAAGCCCGAAATAATCGCCAAAGCCACCGACCACATAGACGATATGATAAAGTACGTGACGGATTTGCTCGACAAGGGCTACGCGTACGAAACGAGCGACGGCATATATTTCGATATTTCCGCATTCCCCGAATACGGCAAACTCAGCCGACTCAATCTCGAAGACCAGATTGCGGGCGCGCGCGTGGAGGTGAACGCCGAAAAGCGCAACCCCGCCGATTTCGCGCTATGGAAGAAAGCCGAAAAAAACCACATTATGCAGTGGCAGTCGCCCTGGGGCATGGGATATCCCGGTTGGCATATAGAGTGCTCGGCAATGAGCCGCAAGTATCTCGGCGTAACTTTCGATATCCACACGGGCGGCGTAGACCACATACCCGTGCACCACGAAAACGAGATAGCGCAGAGCGAAGCGCGAGAGGGTTGCAAAACGGTTAACGTGTGGATGCACGGCGAGTTCATGCTCGTAGACGGCGGCAAAATGAGCAAGTCGCTCGGCAACACCTACACTATAGCGCAACTCGAAGAACGCGGATACTCCCCGCTCGCGTTCAGATATTTTTGCCTGAACGCGCACTACCGCAAAAAACTCAATTTCACTTTCGAGGGCATGGACGCGGCGCAAACCGCCTACACTCGCCTGCTCGAAACGCTTTACAAACACAAAGTTTCCAAAGAAGATTTACCGAGCGAAAAACTCGAAAGCTACAAGGCTCAATTTTGCGCCGCCGTAAACGACGACTTAAATCTGCCGCTCGCGCTCGGCGTGCTTTGGACTATGGCAAAGGAAACTCCTTGCAAGAACGTTTACCGAGCCGCGCTCGACTTCGACCGCGTTTTGGGACTGTCGCTCGACAAAGCGCACGCGCCCGAAAAATCGGAAGAACCCGTGCCTCAAAACGTGATTGAGCTTGCAAACAAAAGGCTTGCCGCACGCAAAGCAAAAGACTGGGCGCAAAGCGACAAACTGCGCGACGAAATAGCCGCGCTCGGATACAAAATAGCCGACTCGAAAGACGGCTACACTGTGGAAAAAATATAATCTTATAAAATCGGAATACCCGCTTCGCGGCAAGCCGCAAGCATTTCGTCGCTCCACACGGAAACTTGAACCTCTCCGATGTGGAGTTTTTCAAGCAACAACATGCACAGGCGCGACTGCCCTATTCCTCCGCCTACGGTAAGCGGGAGTTTGCCGCAAAGTATTGCTTTGTGGTAGGCGTACTTTTCGCGCTCCGTTGCGTTCGCCGCCGCAAGTTGGGCGCGAAGGCTCGTTTCGTCTACCCTCACTCCCATGCTCGATATCTCTATAGGCTCGCCGAGCACCGAGTGCCAAAATAACAAATCGCCGTTAAGCTCCCAATCGTCGTAATCGGGGGCTCGCCCGTCGTGGCGCGTTCCGTCGGAGAGCGTTCCGCCTATCTTTTGAATAAACACCGTTTTGTGCAGTTTTGTTATTTCGTACTCTCGTTCTTTCGCCGACTTATCGGGATAACGTTTAAGCAGTTCTTCGCTCGTGATAAAATACACCTCGCGGCAAAGCTCGTGCGTTAGCGCGGGATATACGCCGTTTATAAACTCTTTGGTGTCGGCGAGCGCGCCCGCTATTTTGCGCACCGCGGCTTGCAAAAACTGCTCGTTGCGTTCCGAGCGGTTTATTACCTTTTCCCAGTCCCATTGGTCTACGTATACCGAGTGCAAATTGTCCATTGCGTCGTCGCGCCTGATGGCGTTCATATCGGTATACAGTCCCTCGCCGTGCTTAAATCCGTACTCGTACAACGCCATGCGCTTCCACTTTGCGAGCGAATGGACTATTTCCACCTCGAAACCCGCTTCGGGCACGTCGAAACTTACCGGTCGTTCCACGCCGTTCAAGTCGTCGTTTAATCCGCTGTGAGCGCGAACCATAACGGGCGCGGAAATGCGCTCGAGTCCGAGCGCGGCGGCAAGATTTTTTTGAAACTCGTCTTTAACGAGCTTTATCGCCTTTTCCGTATCGCGATGTCCGAGTTTGGGCGCGTAGCCCTGTACGGTTTTGAGTTTATACATTTTTAATTCTCCGAAACGGCAATATCGTCATTACATGTTCCATGCAGGGGATTGCCGCGCGGCTACGCCGCTCGCAATGACAAGCGTCACACCAACATGTCATTGCGAGGAAGGCGCAAGCCTGACGAAGCAATCCCAAACATGAGGAAATAAAAGTTACTGCACATGTTCCATGCAGGGGATTGCCGCGCGGCTACGCCGCTCGCAATGACAAGCGTCACACCAACATGTCATTGCGAGGAAGGCGCAAGCCTGATGAAGCAATCCCAAACATGAGGAAATAAAAGTTACTGCACATGTTCCATGCAGGGGATTGCCGCGCGGCTACGCCGCTCGCAATGACAAGCATACAATTTACGCCAAATAATTTTTGGTGCGGGGGTATATCTGCGTGTCGCGTATGTTTCCTATGCCCGTAACGTACATAAGCATTCTCTCCAGTCCGAGCCCGAAACCGCTGTGCGGCACAGAACCGAATTTGCGCAAGTCGAGATACTGTTCGTAGTCGCTCATTTTCATGCCGCGCACCTCGATTGCCTTTAACAGCTTTTTATAGTCGTTTTCGCGCTCCGAGCAACCTATTATCTCGCCCACGCCCGGCACAAGCAGGTCGGTTGCGGCAACGGTCTTGCCGTCGGGGTTGAGCTTCATGTAGAAAGACTTGATTTCTTTGGGGTAGTTCACCACGAACACGGGCTTGCAAAACACCTCGTCGGTGAGATAACGCTCGTGCTCGGTTTGCAAGTCGCACCCCCACTCCACGGGATAATCGAACTTTTTGCCGCTCTTTAGCAAAAGCTCAATCGCCTCGGCGTAGTCCACGCGAGCAAACTCGCTCTCCGCTACGTTGCGCAGTTTGGCGGTAAGCCCCTGCTCGAAACGCTCCTCGAAGAACTTGAGTTCGTCGGCGCAGTTGTCGAGCACGTAACGGGTGATATACTTTATCATATCGGTTGCTATTTCTATTATATCGTCTATTTCGGCGAACGCAACCTCGGGCTCAACCTGCCAAAATTCGGCGGCGTGGCGAGTGGTGTTGGAGTTCTCGGCGCGGAACGTGGGTCCGAACGTGTAAATCTTGCCCATTGCCGTTGCCATTACCTCGCCCTCGAGCTGTCCCGAAACGGTAAGTCCCGCTTGCTTTCCGAAAAAGTCGGACGCGTAATATTCTTCTTCCGATTTAACGGCGGGCGCGTAACCCATTGTGGTTACTTTGAATATCTCGCCCGCGCCCTCGCAGTCGCTGCCCGTAATTATGGGCGTATGCACGTAGTAAAATCCGTTCTTGTGGAAAAACTCGTGTATGGCGTAAGAAAGTTCGCTGCGTATGCGGAACATTGCGTTAAAGGTGTTGCTACGCACGCGCAAGTGCGGAATTGTGCGCAGATACTCCATTGTGTGCCGCTTTTTCTGAAGCGGATATTCGAGCGGGCACTCGCCCAAAAGTTCCACCGAGTCGGCGGCAATTTCCACCGCTTCGGCTTTCATGCCCTCAACGAGTTTGCCGCGCACGCGCACAGCCGCGCCGAGGTTCAAACAGCCCGCAAGTTTATCCGCGGTAAATTTGCTTTTATCCAAAACCGCCTGCGTGTGTTTGAGCGAAGAGCCGTCGTTAAGCTCTATAAACGCCACGTTCTTGCTGTCGCGCGAGGTGCGCACCCAGCCGCAAACGGTAACCTCTTTGCCGAGATACTTTTCTTTTTGCGCGGTAAGTTCGCCGAGTTCTATGCGTTTCATTGTATGCCCTCTCTTTTTGTTGATTATTATACCACTTTGCGCCCCTTATAGGCAACTGTTTTTCCTTACTTTATTTCTATCCTGTCCGCCGACACCGCTATATCGCTCTCGAAAAATTTCGTAAGTCCGCCTCTTAGCGCGGCAATATCCTTTTTTGCCGCGGTTTCCACGGCGGAGTGCATGGCAAGCTGAGCCACGCCTATATCGCACACGGCGCATCCGAGCGTGTGCGCCGCCGTAAGCCCTATGGTGGAGCCGCACCGCATATCGGCGTGATGACGGTACGTTTGCGCACTCACGCCCGCGCGTGCGAAAATCTCCCGAGCCGCGGCGCAGGTGAGCGCGTCGGTTGCGTAACGGTCGTTGCGCTTAATCGCAACGCCGCCGCCGAGCACGGGCGCGTTGTCCGAATACACCTCTTTGCGGTTGGGGTGCAACGCGTGCGCTCCGTCGCAGGAGAGCGCGAACGACGAGCGCAAAACAGAACGCGCGTCCGCCTTTTGCCCGAACGCCGCAAACGCCTTTTGCAAAAACTCCTCAAGCATGTTCGCTTCCGCGCCCTCGCGCGTTTCGCTCCCCGTTTCCTCGCTGTTGTAGCACGCCGCAACCGCCGACGATACGTTTTTGCAGTCGATTAAAGCGCGTAGCGACGCATACACGCTGACGAGATTGTCTATGCGCGGCGAGCACACGTATTCGCCGCGAACGCCGCAGTCGTAAGCCTCCTCGGCGGGCACGCAGAAAAGGTCGGAGTCCACGGCGTCCGCCGCCCCGAGCGACTCGCAGAGGTTTTCGCAATCGCCTGCAAGCGGGCGCATATCGCGCGAAACAGAAAAGGTTTCGCCCTCTTTGCCCGCGCCGAGGTGCACGGCGAGCGAGGGAATTACCACGTTGTAATCCGAGCTTACGCACTTACTCACAAGCGCGTTGCCCTGCTTGAGTATCACCCTGCCCGCAATTTTCATTTTTCGGTCGAAATAGGAGCGGAGCAGTCCCCCGCCGTATTTTTCGGTAGAGAGAGTTATGGAATTTGCGGCGGAGGCGTTTTCGTCGGTGCGCAGTCGCAAACTCGGTGAGTCGGTATGACTCAATACGAGATTTATTTTGTCGTTTCCCTTTTTTACAGCGAGCAGACAGCCGCCGCAAACTCGGTACGCGCCCGCCGCTTTCTTAAAGTCGGCGTTTGAGTCTATATCCGCAAAGCCCGCTTTTTCGAGCATTTGCGCCCCGAGTTTTGCGGCATGGTAGCAGGTATACGAATTGTTCAAAAATTCTTTGAGTTCCATTATTTTCTCCTTTTTATGTTCTCATGCATGAGATTGCTTCGCTCGTTTCTCTCGCTCGCAATGACGGATAACCTGCGGCATAACGTCATTGTCCGCGGAGTTGGGCGAACTTTTTTTTGCGCAAAACCAAATAACAAACGAGGTGCACCGAAAGCGTAATAAACCAAGACACGGGATAGGAAATGTACAGCACGGTAAGGGTGTGATACTTTCCGAACACCGTAAAAATCCACAGTATGCGCACGCCCACCACGCCGAACACCGATACGAGCATGGGCACGAGCGAACTGCCTATTCCTCTCAGTGCGCCCACGAGAGTGTCCATTACGCCGCACATGAAATACATTACGCATATGATTTTCATACGCTCTATGCCGTACTCGAGAGCCGCGCCCTCGCTCCCGTACAGTCCGAGCAAAAAACCGCCGCCCAGCCACGCGCCCACGCCAAGCACAAGCCCCGCGCCCGTTACGAGCAACAGGCATTGCACGAGCGAAAGGTCTATGTTTTCGGGCTTGCCCGCGCCGTAGTTTTGCCCCACCACGGTCAGGCACGCCTGCGCAACCGAGTTCATGGCAACGTACACAAAACCCTCTATGTTTGCCGCCGTGGCGTTGCCCGCAACCGCGGTTTCTCCGAAGCCGTTTATAGACGACTGAATTACCACGTTGGATACGGAAAACACCGTGCCTTGCACGCCGGCGGGAAGCCCTATTTTGATTATATCCCAAAACGCCGCTTTATGTATGCGCAACTTTTTGAATACAAGCCGAGCCGCGTCGCGCCTGCGCATAAGCGCGATTACAACGCCCGCCGCGCTTATCGCCTGCGCAACCGTCGTGGCTACGCCCACGCCCGCCACGCTCATCTTAAGCCCCGCCACGGTAAGAATATTCAGCCCTATGTTCGCCACTCCCGCAAGTGCGAGAACTATGAGCGGGCGTTTCGTGTCGCCGCAAGCTCTCAGTATGCTCGCCCCGAAATTGTACAGCAAATTAAAGGGCATGCCGCAAAAATATATCTTGAGATACAGCGCGGAAAGGGGCAACACAGCCTCGGGAGTGTTCATCCACTCGAGCATAACGCCCGACGCGAAAAAGCCGAACACGCCCACAATAAAGCCGCCTATGACCGATACGAGCACGGCGGTGTGCACGCTTCGGCTCACCTTTTCGTTGTCTCGCGCGCCGACGAAGCGGGCTACGACTGCGAGCGCGCCCACGCTAAGCCCTATAAAAAGATTTGTGATTAAGTTTATTAGCGCGCCCGTGCTCCCCACCGCGCCCACAGCCGCCTCGCGCACCGCAGGGTTTGAACTCGCCCACTGCCCGAGCACCACGATATCGGCGGCGCTGTAAAGCAGTTGCAACACCGACGTGAACACGAGCGGCAACGTAAACAGCACCGTCTTTTTAAGAAGAGGGCGCGTGCATAAATCCGCCTGAGGTTTGGCTTTTTTCTCCGTTCTTTCCATTGAAAATCAAACGCAAAACGATTAAAATCAAATCAAAAGTTTGTTCACCGCGCCTATAAGCGCTTTTATCGAAGCCGACATGATATCGGTGTCTATGCCCGCGCCGTAACTTAATTTGCCGCTTGCGCCGTTCACTCCCACGTAGGCGCACGCACGAGAATTAGAGCCGCTGTCGAGCGCGTGCTCGGTGTAGTCGGTTATGGTAAAGTCCAAATCGAAAGCGCGTTTGAGCGCGTCCGCCGCCGCGTCGAGCTGACCGTTGCCCTCTCCGTATATCGCGTCGCGCGAGCCTTCGTTAACTATGTACATCGTTACGCACACTTTGCCTTCGTGCTTGCTGAACGAGTGATATTCGAGTTCCACCGGCGAGGTGAGATTTACGTATTCGCGCACGAACACGTCGCGAACTTCGTCCGTAGAAAGTTCTCTGCGGGCAACGTCGGAAACGCGTTTAACCGAGTAGCCCACGTGCTCGCGCATTTTTGCGGGAAGCGAAAAGCCGTATTTGTTTTCGAGCACATAGCCTATGCCGCCCTTGCCGCTCTGCGAGTTTATGCGTATTACGTCGGCGTCGTAACTCCTGCCCACGTCGGCGGGGTCTACGGGAAGATACGGCACGCTCCACACGCCGTCTTTGTTTTTCTCGCGGCATGCAAGCCCCTTTGCGATTGCGTCTTGGTGCGAGCCCGAAAACGCCGTGAACACGAGCGAGCCCGAATAAGGTTGGCGCGGGCTTACCGTCATGCCGCTGAGCCGCTCGTACATTTCGGTAAGCTCGGGCAAAAACGAAAAATCGAGCTTCGGCTCTACTCCGTGCATAACCATGTTCATGCCGAGCGTGATAATATCCACGTTGCCCGTGCGCTCGCCGTTTCCGAAAAGCGTGCCCTCAACGCGTTCGCCGCCCGCCAAAAGCGCCAGTTCGGCGTCGGCAACCGCCGTGCCGCGGTCGTTGTGCGGGTGCAGAGATATAACCACGCCGTCTCTGTACTTTATGTTCTTGCAAATATATTCCACTTGACTCGCGTACACGTGCGGCAAGCTCATTTCCACAGTTACGGGCAGATTGATAATCACTTTCTTATTCGGCGAGGGCTTCCATACGCCGAGCACGGCGTTGCACACCTCGAGCGCGTATTCGGGTTCGGTGCCCGTAAAACTCTCGGGCGAATACTCGAACAAAAAGTTTCCGCTCGTTTTGTCGGCGAGTTTTTTCAGAAGGGTTGCGCCCTCTACCGCGATATTCTTTATTTCCTCTTTGCTCTTGCGAAATACCTGCTCGCGCTGAGCCACGCTCGTGGAGTTGTACAGGTGAATTATGGCTTTCTTCGCCCCTTTCACCGCCTCGAACGTCTTGTTTATTATGTGCTCCCGCGCCTGCGTAAGCACCTGTATCGTAACGTCGGCGGGAATGAGTCCGTCGTCTATAAGTTTTCGGCAGAAAGCGTATTCGGTGTCGCTCGCCGCAGGAAAACCTATCTCTATTTCCTTAAATCCCATATGCACGAGCTTTGCGAAAAACTCGACTTTTTCGTCCAAACTCATGGGGTTTACGAGCGCTTGGTTGCCGTCGCGCAAATCCACGCTGCACCAAACGGGCGCGTGCTCCACGTATTCGCGGCGCGTCCAATCCAAACATTCTTCGGGCGGCATAAAGTAGCCGCGACTGTATTTATTCGCTTTCATGTTGCAAACATTTTACATGACTTTTCGCATATTGTCAAGTCAAACGCGCCGATTTAATTGCCAAATTCCATTGCTATGTAGTATACTTATTTATATATTATCCAAAGAGGAACTCTCATAATGAAAAAACAAACCGTTTTGGTGCTCGACTTCGGCGGGCAGTACAACCAACTTATCGCCCGCAGAGTGCGCGAACAAAACGTATACTGCGAAGTGAAGTCTTACAAAACGCCGATTAGCGAAATACGCGCCATGCAACCCGCAGGCATAATATTTACGGGCGGTCCCAAATCCGTGTATCTCGCCGACTCCCCCAGAATGGACAAAGAAATTTTCACGCTCGGCGTGCCCATTTTGGGCATTTGCTACGGAGCGCAGTTTTTGGTTTACGGACTCGGCGGCGAAATAGGCGCGGCAAGCGCGGAAGCCGCGGCGGAATTCGGCAGAACGGACTGCGAGTTCGACACGGGCTCGCCCCTTTTCTCCAAACTCAAGAAAAAATCGGTTGTTTGGATGAGCCACAACGACTACATAAAAAAACTGCCGAGCGGCTTTCGCTCCATAGCGCACAGCGAAAAGTGCCCTTACGGAGCTATAGAAAACGCCGAGAAAAAGTTTTACGGCACGCAGTTCCACCCCGAGGTTAACCACACCGAGCAGGGCTTCGATATGCTCGGAAATTTCCTTAAAAACGTGTGCGGTTGCAACGGCGACTGGACGATGGAAAGCTACGCCGAAACCGCAACGCGCGAACTGCGCGAAAAAATAGGAAGCGGCAAGGCTTTGCTCGCCCTCTCGGGCGGAGTGGACAGCTCGGTTGCCTGCAAGCTGTTGGCAAACGCCATAGGCAGTCAGCTTACCTGCATATTCGTAGACCACGGACTAATGCGCAAAAACGAGGGCGACGAGGTGGAAGCGGCGTTTAAGGACAGCGGCGTGAATTTCGTGCGCGTGAACGCGGGCGAGCGTTTTCTCGGAAAGCTCGCGGGCGTATCCGACCCCGAGCGCAAAAGAAAGATAATAGGCGAAGAATTCATTCGCGTGTTCGAAGAAGAAGCTAAAAAAATCGGCAAAGTGGATTTCTTGGCTCAAGGCACCATTTATCCCGACGTTATCGAGTCGGGACTCGGCGACGCCGACGTGATTAAATCGCACCACAACGTGGGCGGACTTCCCGATTACGTGGATTTCAAAGAGATAGTAGAACCTTTAAGACTGCTTTTCAAAGACGAGGTGCGCGCGCTCGGCATTGCGCTCGGACTCAGCGACAAACTCGTTTGGCGGCAACCCTTCCCCGGTCCGGGGCTTGCAATTCGCATTATAGGCGATATCACTCCCGAAAAAGTGGCGATACTGCAAGACGCCGACGCCATATTCCGCGAAGAAATCGCGGCGGCGAAACTGGACAGGAGCATAAATCAATACTTTGCCGTGCTCACCAACATGCGCTCGGTGGGCGTTATGGGCGACGGCAGAACTTACGACTACACGCTCGCGCTTCGCGGCGTATCCACCACCGACTTTATGACCGCGGACTTTTCGCGCATTCCCTACGACGTACTCGAAAAGGTATCGGTGCGCATAGTAAACGAGGTTAAGCACATTAACCGCATAGTATACGATATCACGAGCAAACCCCCCGCAACCATAGAATGGGAATAAAACGCACCCCAATCCGTACTTGTTCCATGCATGAGATTGCCACGGGCACTGCGTGCCCTCGCAATGACGTTTTATAGGGTAACCGTGTCATTGCGAGCGTAGCGAAGCAATCTCCATGGAGCATTTCCGTGTCATTGCGAGGAGCATTGCGACGAAGCAATCTCCATGGAGCATTTCCGTGTCATTGCGAGGAGCATTGCGACGAAGCAATCTCCTTCATTAGAAAACAAAAGAGCCTTCCGCATAAAAACGGAAGGCTTTCCTGCATATCTACTTGTCGTTTTCTACGTTGATGTAGTCGGTGACTACAACGAATTTGCCGTCTTTCTTCATTTCGAGATGAAGATGTGCGCCCGAGTTTTGTTCGCTCATCATGTTGCCTACAGTGCCGATTTTAGCACCCGACTCTATTTTGTCGCCCTTTGCAACGGCGGCTTTTTCGAGTCCTTTATAGGTGGACGAGTATCCTTCCGCATGTTCTACGGTAACAACCATACCGTCCAAAATGGTGTTTTCCACGCTCGTTACCGTGCCCGCCGCTATGGTGAACACGTCGCTGCCGGCGGCGGCTTCGAAATCCACGCCGTTGTGGGTGCGCCACTGCTTGAGGGTGTCGTTATACACGAGCTTGTCGAGCGCGGCGGTTTTGATAACGGTGCAACTCGTAAGCGGAGCGGAGAAGGTTATGGGGTTGGGCTTCTCTTCTACCGGCGGCGTTACGGTGGGCACGTCGTTTTCAACGGGAGCTTTGCGCAGTCCGAACACGAGCGAAAGCGTGAGCACAACGGCTATAACTATTATAGCCGCGCTAATCACGGCGGCTTGCACTCCGCGTTTGGGCATGCGTTGCTTGGTCTTCTCCGCCGAGGGGCGGTTACTCTTATACGTTCTCATTTTTGTTTACCTCCGAAAAAGTTCTTTTTTTATTGCACATGAATTATGAACACATTTTCGGAGTTTATACGCATAAAAAGAAAAATTTTTTTACAAAACAAAAAGCGGCTTCGTTTTTGCAGAAACCGCTTTTTATAATCTTATCGGAAATTATCTCTTCTTGCTAAGACTCGTGCCGAAAAGCGCGAGAACGGCGTTAACAAGGAAGATGATGCCGGCAATGATAAATATGATATCGAGAGCCTGGAATTTCGAAACAACCAAAAGTACGCCGAGCACAATGGTAACTATGGGCATTACCCATGCAATAAGTCCTCTGTGCAAGTTTTGGATAAGGTCAAGCGCACCTTTAACTATGAGAAGGATACCGAATATAAGAAGCACCCATTCCGCAATAGTCCAACCGCAGACAAGGATTACGATACCTATCACAGCCTCTATAACGCCGCGAATAAGGCTCTTCATTATCACGTCGTACACGCCGAGCGCGATAAACAGGATACCTACAATCGTGAAAAGAATATCAAGCGAGCCTGCTTTGAAGATGAGGAGCAATATGCCGATTACCGCATAGAGCACACAGTTGAGGATGTTTGTCATAGACAAACTGAGCTTTGATTTTGCCATTTTTCTTCTCCTTTATATTGAATATTATTTACTGTTGTTTCTATTTTAATCCTGCGCACATTATTTGTCAAGCGAAAAACACTTTATGGCAAATTAAAATTCCACACCCCGCAATATTTTTGTACCGCTATTGCGAAAGGGCAACCCGTCATTGCGAGCGAAACGCAGTGAGCGTGGCAATCCCCTACATGGAACATGTAAAGTTACTGCTCAGTCCTCTCGGCTGAGATTGCTTCGTCGGGCTTCGCCCTCCTCGCAATGACAGGTAGTAGCGGCTTACTGTGTCATTGCGAGTGAGTGAAACGAGCGTGGCAATCCCCTACATGGAACAGGTAAAGTAGCTGCTCAGTTCTCTCGGCTGAGATTGCTTCGTCGGGCTTCGCCCTCCTCGCAATGACATGGGGGGGGCACGCCCTCCTCGCAATGACAGGTAGTAGCGGCTTACTGTGTCATTGCGAGCAAGCACGTAGTGCGTAGATGCGCCCTTATACGCCGCATTAAAAGATGTCGTCGGGGTCGGCGTTGTCCGGCACCGCCAAAATTTCTTCCGCCGTCTTTTCGCTCATAACGAACGGTTCGGGCGGAGGCGGTACGTCGTCGTATCCACCGAAACTGCCGCCGCCGCGCTCGGGCGGTATGTTCCTTTCGAGCGAAGCCGTGTTGCGCGAGCGGTCCACGTCCAAAAAGCGCACCGAAGGACCGTCCCATTTGAGTTCCACCGAGCCCGTTTCGCCGTTACGGTGCTTGGCTATTATAAGCTCTACTTTGTTGCGTTTTTCTTCGTCTACCGATACGTCGTCTTTATCGAACTCGCGGTAAATAAACATTATTATATCCGCGTCTTGCTCTATCGCACCCGATTCGCGAAGGTCGGACATCTGCGGTTTTTTGTTGGTGCGCTTTTCCACCTCGCGCGACATCTGGCTGAGCAACAGAATGGGCACGTTGAGTTCCTTTGCGGCTATCTTCATCATACGCGTAATGGTGCTCACCTCTTGCTGACGGCTCTCCACCCTCTCGCCGCTCGTCATGAGCTGCAAATAGTCTATCATAACGAGGTCAAGACCCTTTTCGCGTTTTAACCTGCGGCACTTGGAAAGTATTTCTATGGGGTTGGTGAGCGAGCTGTCGTCTATATATATCTGCGCTTTATCGAGTCGCGCCTTTGCCGCAACTATGGCTTTCCAATCGTCGGCGGAAAGTCTGCCCGAATTCGCCTTGCTCATATCTATGCGGGCTTCGCTGCAAATCATACGCTTTGCAAGCTGAATTGCGGGCATTTCGAGGTTAAACACCGCACAGCGGTAGGGGTCGTCTTTGCCCGCGGCGGTCTTGCGGCTCGCGTGCATTGCGGCGTGCGAAATAAAGTTCATGCCTATACTCGTTTTTCCCTGACCGGGGCGGGCGGCTATAAGTATGAGGTCGGAGGGCTGAAAGCCGTTCAGTATGGCGTCAAGCCCCTTAAAGCCGGTGGGTATGCCCTTGCCCGCGGTGGGGTCGCGATACATAAGCTCCATGCGCGATATGGCTTCCACTATGCTCGGCTGTATCTCGCGCAGACTGCTACGGTCGTTTTCCTCGCTGAGCGCGTATATCTCGCGCTCCGCAAATGCAATGGCGTCGTTTTGCGGGTCGCCCACAAACGCAACGTCGGTAATCTTTTGCGCCGAAGAAATCAATTTTCTGAGCGTTGACAGCTTTTTTACTATGCCCACGTAATGCTTGTAGTTGGACGCGCCGGGCACGCAGTTGGATAGGTCGGCAAGGTAAGTCAGTCCGCCCACGTTCTCGAGCATGCCCATTGTGTCAAGCTCCTGCGTGAGAGTTACCACGTCTATCGGCTCGTCGCGGCGGGATATGCGCACCATTGCGTCGTAAATGTTCGCGTGCGCTTTGCCGTAAAAGTCGGCGGGAGTAAGCTCGGGTATGATATGTATGGTTGCGTCGTTATCGAGCAAGGCGCAACCGAGCACCGCCTGTTCCGCCTCGTTGTTGTGCGGAAGTACTCTCGCTTTTAAGTTGGGGTGGTTTTGGTCGGGCTCGCCCGCATACTTTTTAGGCATGGCTTTCTCCTTCTGTTTATTTCTTGGCGTGCGCTTTGGCTTTGGCGCGCATTTCGGCGTTCAATATCTTCTTTCTTATTCTTATGTTGCTCGGCGTAACCTCGAGCAATTCGTCGTCGGCTATAAAGTCGAGCGACTGCTCCAAACTCATCACCTTGTGCGGAGTGAGCCTGAGCGCGTCGTCGCTGCCCGAAGCTCGCATGTTGGTCATCTGCTTGCGCTTGCACACGTTTACGGCTATATCGTCGCCCTTGGGGTTTTCGCCCACTATCATGCCCTCGTACACCTTAGTGCCCGCGCCTATGAACAAAGTTCCCCTGTCCTGCGCGTTGAAAAGTCCGTAGCCCACGGCTTCGCCCGTTTCGAACGCTATAAGACTGCCCGCGGGTCGGCGGTCTATCTCGCCGCGGTAAGAGTCGTACTTTTCGAACACCGAAGTGAGTATGCCCTCGCCCTTGGTGTCGGTGAGGAATTCCGACTTGTAGCCGAACAGTCCGCGGCTGGGCACTTCGAATTCGAGCCGCATGCGCTCGCCTATGGGCGTCATGCTCTTGAGTTCGCCCTTGCGCACCCCCATTTTTTCCATTACTACGCCCACGCAGTCGCTCGGAACGTCGGCAATGAGCAAGTCTATGGGCTCGGTTACAACGCCGTCCTCTTCCTTAAACAGCACTCTCGGCATGGATACTTGGAACTCGTATCCTTCCCTTCGCATGTTTTCTATGAGTATGGAAAGGTGCATTTCGCCCCTGCCGCACACTCTGAAAGCCTCGCTCGTGTCGGTGTCGGACACGCGAATGCTCACGTCGCGCACCGCTTCTTTATAAAGGCGGGCGCGCAAATGCCTACTCGTTACGAACTTGCCCTCTTTGCCCGCAAACGGACTGTCGTTTACCGAAAAAGTCATTTCAACGCTCGGTTCGCTTATTTTGGGGAACTCTATGGGTGTTGAGTCGGCGGGGTCGCAAAGCGTGTCGCCTATGCTCACTCCCTCCACGCCCGAAACGCACACTATATCGCCCACGGTGGCTTCCTCCGCGGCTACGCGGTTGAGTCCCTCGAACTGATATATATTGGTTACTTTGGCTTTGAGCGGAGGGCGGTCGGTGTGATAGTTGGATAACAGCACGTTCATGCCCGTGCGCAGCGTGCCGCGCTCTATGCGCCCTATGCCTATCGCGCCCACGTACTCGCTGTAGTCGAGTGCGGAAACGAGCATTTGCACGGGAGCGGACGCGTCGCCGCTCGGCGCGGGAATGTGCCTTACTATGGTTTCGAAAAGCGGGATTAAATCGGTGCCCGGCTCGTCGGGATTGACGGTTGCCGTGCCGTTGCGCCCCGAGCAGTATATTATGGGACTGTCGAGTTGCTCGTCGGTTGCGTTGAGTTCCATTAAAAGCTCTATCACCTCGTCGCAAACCTCGCTCACTCTGCGGTCGGGGCGGTCAATCTTGTTTACCACAACTATTACTCTGTGCCCCAGCTCGAGAGCTTTGCTTAGCACGAAACGGGTTTGCGGCATCGTTCCCTCGTATGCGTCTACAAGCAATACCACGCCGTTAACCATTTTGAGTATGCGCTCCACCTCGCCGCCGAAATCGGCGTGACCCGGAGTATCAACCACATTTATCTTATAGTTGCCGTATTTCACCGACGTATTTTTTGCAAGTATGGTTATGCCGCGCTCGCGCTCGAGGGCGTTGGAGTCCATAACGCGCTCGGCTACTACCTGATTGGAACGGAACGCGCCGCCCTGCTTGAGCATTTGGTCCACGAGCGTGGTTTTGCCGTGGTCTACGTGCGCGATTATCGCCACGTTTCTTATTTGTTCGTTAGTCATTTTTTTAATTCTCGGACACCGCGTTTGTTCTTAAAAAGTATCCGTTCTCCTCGTGTTGGTTTTTTGTGTATTCGTTATGCAAACGGGTCTATGTTGCCGTCGAAAGGGTCGTAAGGGAAATTGTCGCGCACGGTCGGTTTGGGCTTTTTGTCTTTGCGGCGTTTTATTATGTTCGCCGCAAGTATGCCTATGCCCACAGCCGCGCCGCCCGCCGCTATCGCAACGAGATACCAACCCGTGGGGTCGGCGCGAAAATACTCGTACTCCACTTTTTCGTCCTCGTCGCCCAGCCGCCTGTTGAACACGTAATACACGTTTTTGGAGTCGTCCGTGCCCAATTTCGCGTCGCACGCCACGTTCATCTTTTTGGAAGCCAGCCAAAAATCGGTGAGCAGCATTTCGGTATAGCCGTTGAGCGGAACGCCGAACGCAGTTGTAAATCCGGGCAAATCTTCCACATACGTAAGTTCGCCGTCTTTGGTTTCGTAGTGCCCCACGCCGTATAAAATCATGCCCATAAGCGTTTTGCCGCCCTCGCCCGAGTCGCCGCTTGAAACGGCGTCTTCGAGCGAGCGTATCCAAAAGTCGAACCGCCCGTCGCGCACAACGCGCACGGTGCGCATAAACAGGTTGGTGGTCACGTCGGTTTCGCCTTCGAGCGTAAGCCCGTCGCTAAGCTCTCCGCGCAAAGTTTTATCGGGCACGAATATATCGTAAAAACCGTACACTCTGCGCCCGCCCTTTTCGTTGCGCACTCCGTCGTACTTGAATTCGTAGCCGTAAATTTCGCTCGTAAGACCGAAATAATCGTAAAGCCAGTCGCCGAGAGTCCACTCTTTGCCGAGCTTATCCGAATACGCCGCATTGGCGTGGAGTTCGCTCTCGAGCGCGGAGTCCACGCTCACGTCCAAAGCGAAATACCAACCGTCCTCGCCTCGGGCTTCATACAGCGAAACGCCCGCGTCGCAACCCGCGAACAACGCAGTTGCAATCAGCGCGACTGCAAGCGCAAACGCTTTTACCGTTTTGCACGCGGCTTTCAAATTATATCAACTCCTCGAGCATGGCGAGAGTTTTTGCGAATTCGTCCATGGCTACCATATACGGCTCGTCGGTTTTGAGGTCTACGCCCACGTCGCACAAAATATCGTAAGGCGATTTGCTTCCGCCCGCCGAAAGGAATTTTTCCTTGTAGCGTTTCACCGCGCTTTCGCCCTCGGTGAGAATGGAGTGCGCAATATTCACCGCGCTCGTAATGCCCGTTGCGTATTTGTACACGTAGAACGCCGAGTAGAAATGCGGTATTCTCGCCCACTCGAGCCTAATCTGCTTATCGTGCACAACGTCGGGTCCGTAGTATTTTTTGTTGAGTTTGAGATACTCGCGGGAAAGCGACTCCACCGTGAGCGGCTTTCCTTCCTGCGCCATTGCGTGGCTCTTAAGCTCGAACTCGGCAAACATGGTCTGACGGAAAAGCGTGGTGCGGAACATATCGAGGTAATACGAGAGCAGGAACTTGCGCATTGCGGGGTCTTTCTCGCTCGAAAGCATGTGCTTGAGAAGCAACACTTCGTTCACCGTGCTTGCAACCTCGGCAACGAAAATGGAGTAGTCCTCGTTCACGTAGTCCTGCGCTTTGTCGGAATAATATGAGTGCATGGAATGCCCCAGCTCGTGCGCTATGGTGAACACGTCGTGCGCCGTGGAACTGTAATTGAGTAGCACATACGGATGAACGCCCGTTACGCCCATGCTGTAAGCTCCGCTGCGCTTGTTCTCCGTTTCGTACACGTCTATCCAACGGTTTTCGCGCGCGGTTTTGAGAAGCCCCACGTACTCCTCGCCCATGGGCGCGAGTCCTTTGAGCACAAGCTCGAACGCCTGCTCGAAGGGCAACTTTAAGTCGGCTTCGCGCACGATGGAGGTGTAAAGGTCATACATATGGAGCTTGTCCGCGCCGAGAGCCTTTTTGCGAAGAGCAACGTAGCGGTGCACGGGTTCGAGGTGCGCTCCCACCGTTTTAACGAGCTTCGTGTAAACCTCGCCGGGCACGTTGTCGTTATCGGTGGATTTTTCCACCGCCGATTTGTATCCTCTCGCCGTTGCCAAAAAGTTGTCTTTTGCAACCGACGCCGCATAGTTCGCCGCTATGGTGTTTATCAAACTGCCCAAAGCCTTATACATGCCCTCAAACGCTTTTTTTCTGACAAGCGCGTTGGGCGAAGCGAGACACTGCGCGTAAAGTCCGTGCGTGAGTTTTACTTTTTTGCCGTCTATATCCACTTTGGGAAAGGGCAAATCCACATTGTTTATCATGCCGAACACGCTCGTAAAGCCCGAAAACGCAGTTTGCCCGAGCGCGAGTATTCTCTCCTCTTCCGCCGAAAGTATGTGCTTTTTACTGCGGCGAATTTCGCTGAGCATGTACTTATAGGTGGCAAGCTCGGGGTCGTTCATATACGCCGAAAGCGTAACCTCGTCGAGTTTTCCCAGCTCGGGAGTTACGAACGACTCGTAAGTCGAGTAGTGCATATACATATCCTGCGCACGGCTGAACAGCCCGAGACCCGTTTCGTCCGCACTGTTTTCGTCGTGTTTTAAGTGCGCGTAGCAGTAAAGCCGTTCGAGTCTTTGGCAAACAGACGAATTGAACTCCATGCACGCAAGAAATTCGTACTTGTCGCCGAGCTTACCCTTGAATTGCAATATCCCCGGCAGTGTTTTGTTGAGTTCGGAAAATTCTTTTTCCCACTCGGCAACCGAGCCGAATATATCCTCGGTGCGCCAAATATCTCTTTCGTTTACTTCGCTTCTTTTCATATTTATTACCTCTCGGTTGGATTTTTTTTTGGGGGGGGTTAATTTTTCAAAGAATGTATGGGCGCGGGCACTCTTCCGCCGCGCTTAATGAACGCGTCCGCCGCGTAAGGATTTACGGGCATTACCGGCGCAGTGCCCAAAAGCCCGCCGAATTCCACCTCGTCGCCCACCTTTTTGCCCGGCGCGGGAATTATGCGCACCGCGGTGGTCTTGTTGTTTATCATGCCTATCGCGCACTCGTCGGCTATTATCGCGCTTATCGTTGCCGCCGAGGTGTCGCCCGGAACGGCTATCATATCGAGCCCCACGCTGCACACGCAAGTCATGGCTTCCAACTTTTCGAGGGTGAGCGCACCGCGGCGCACCGCTTTAATCATGCCCGCGTCTTCGGATACGGGTATAAACGCGCCCGACAATCCGCCAACGCTGCTCGACGCCATAACGCCGCCCTTTTTCACCGCGTCGTTGAGTATGGCGAGGCACGCCGTAGTGCCCGCCGCGCCAACGCTCTCCAGTCCCATTTCTTCGAGTATCTGCGCAACGCTGTCCCCCACTTTGGGAGTGGGCGCAAGGCTCAAATCCACAATGCCGAAGCTCGCGCCCAGTCGCTCCGCCGCCTCGTTTGCCACGAGCTGACCCACGCGCGTTATCTTGAACGCAGTGCGCTTTATCTCCTCGGCAACCTCCGCAATATCGGCTTCTTTGCCCAGCCTTTTGAGTGCGCTGTACACAACGCCCGGCCCGGACACGCCCACGTTTATCACCGCGTCGCCCTCGCCCGCGCCCGTAAACGCGCCGGCCATAAACGGATTGTCTTCCACGGCGTTGCAAAAAACTACGAGTTTGGCGCAACCGAGTCCGCCGCTGTCTGCGGTGAGAAGCGAAAGTTCTTTAATCTTTTCGCCCATGAGCCGCACCGCGTCGAGGTTTATGCCGCTTCGCGTTCCGCCCACGTTTACCGACGAACATACTTTTTTGGTGGCGGCTATCGCCTCGGGTATGCTTTCTAAAAAGTCGCGTTCGTAACTCGTAATGCCCTTTTGCACGAGCGCGGTGTATCCGCCTATAAAGTCTATTCCTATTTCTTCCGCCGCCTTGTCGAGTGCCGCGGCAATCTTTGCGTAGCCGCCGCACTTTGCGCCTATAAGACTCACGGGCGTTACCGAAACGCGCTTGTTCACAATGGGCACGCCGTACTTTTCGGCTATTTCGTCGCCCGTTTTAACGAGCTTGCCCGCGCGTGAAATAATCTTTTTATACACAAGCTCCGCGGTTTCGTCGGCTGTGCGCCCCACGCAATCGAAAAGCGACAACGCCATCGTTATGGTGCGCACGTCCAGATTTTGGTCGGATATCATTCGCACCGTTTCGAGTATTTCGTTTTTATTGAAATTTATCATTGAGTTTAACTCCATATAAGTCAAGATAGTTAGGCAGATTTACTTGTTCCATGCAGGGGATTGCCACGGGCACTGCGTGCCCTCGCAATGACACGGGTGTCCTGCGGTATAACGTCATTGCGAGGGTGCTTGCACCCGCGGCAATCTCAGCCGAGAGAAAAATAATAGTTACTGTACTTGTTCCATGCAGGGGATTGCCACGGGCACTGCGTGCCCTCGCAATGACACGGTAGCCCGTAAAGGCGGCAGAGAAGGGTTGCGGATTGCAACAACAGGGGCAACGCACGCGCGGATACCGCCGAACGGCGGGCGGAGAGCGGTGCAGATACGCACAACAGGCGCAGTGCCCGCACGGGAGCGTACTTTTTGGTACGTGACCACGTGGGCACAAGCACGTAGTGCGTAGATGTGCCGCTATACGCCTGCCGTACTATATTCTGTGCATGGCGGAAAATATATCCTCATGCTGTACCGATATTTCCACGCCTATCTTTTTGCCGAGTTCGAGCATGCTCTTTCTTAAGTCGGATATGTTGGCTTTGCCCGTTTCGGCAAGCATTATCATTGCGAAATAATCTTGCAACACGGTTTGGCTTATATCTTCCACGTTAACGCCCGCGTCCGCCAAAAACGACGTAACTTTGGCAATTATGCCCGATTTGTCTTTTCCTACTACGGTTACAACCGCTTTCATTGTGTTATATCTCCGTTTTCTATTATTTCGTATGCAACTAAAATGTTGGCGTGGCTGATTAGCTTTAGCCGCGTGCCCTCCGTAAGCTCGATTTTGGGCACGGTGTGTTCCACGAGCAGTTTGCGTTCGTCTATATCGTCGCGCCGCAAAGGTTTGGTTTTGAGCACCATGGTGTAGAAATACACGCCGTCTTTCATGGAAAGATTGTCTTCATAGCATACGAACTTTGCGTCAAACGAGTCCTTGAGTCCGCGGTCCATATCTTTGAGCATGCGCACGAACTTGCGCGTAAGCCTGAACTTTATGGCGAAGAAAAACAGCGTGTAGCACCCGTACGTTACCGCGATAAAGCCGCATATCACGCCCAAGAGCACCGTGTAGTCGCGGTTGCGGTTCACCTCAACCTGATACACCGCCACGGTGACGAGCACGGCTATAATCACGAGCGCGGCAACGAGCACGGCAAACCACGTCCAAAACAAAACGCTCTTTTCCCGCCTTGCCGCCGCCTTTTCTTTTTCGTCGAATACGTAAGTCATATTATCTCCGTTGCATGCCGAGCATACTGAAATATTATATCACAGCATAATACAAAAAGTAAAGTAAATGACCGCTTTACCCGCTTACACGCCCGTAAATTCCACTCTGCTGCCCTCGTCTTCGGTGGCGGGTATTACGGAGAGCCGCGCCCCTATCCTTTCCGCGAGTTCCGCCCTGTGGGTAATTATGCCCACGGTAGTGTCGCGGCTAAGCGACACGAGAGCTTCCGTCACCGTTTCTATTGCGCGTTCGTCGAGCGTGCCGAAGCCCTCGTCCAAAAAGAAAAACTCGTACCGTCGGTCGGCGGCAATCTCGCGCGATATCGCCATGGCTATGCTAACGCTCGCAAGGAAAGTTTCGCCGCCCGAAAGCGTTTTTACCTTGCGCCGCGCGTTGTCGGCGAAAAAGTCTTCCACCCAAAATTCGCCGCCCTCGTATATTAGCGTGTACTTGCCGCCCGTAAGCCGCGAAAGCGTTTCGCTCGCCGCCGCCGTAAACGACTGCACGTATTCTTCGGCTACGAACGAGAGCAGTTTGTTGTCGCCTTTCACGCAGGCGTTGAGTTCGAGCACGCGCTCGAGCGTTTTGGATATTTCGCGCTTTTCCGCCGCAAGCTCTTTCTTTTTGTTCAAACGCTCGCGGAGCGATTTCGCTTCCGCTTCCATGCCGCCCGCGTCCTTTTGCAAAACGGCAACGCTTTCTTTCAACTCGCTTAGAGCGGAGAGCTTTTCGCCGTACAGCTCCGCGTTAAAATCGGAGGCGGGAAGCTGGGCGAGAGTTTTTTTGTTCTCCTCCTCTACGGCTTTGGCGGAGAACTCTCGGCCGGTTATATCCTCGCTCTTTTTGTTAAGCTCTTCCGTGAGCTTGTCCGACTTTTCCTGCGCGGCTTTGTGGTCTTGTATGGCTTTATTCGCCGAGGCTTGGGCGGCGGCTATATTCGCCCCGCCGAGCCGCTCCGCTATCTTTTCGTTCAGCCCGTCTATTTCGGCTCGCAGTCGCTTGCCGTCCGCTTCAATCTTTTCGAGTTTAGCCCTCGCCGTAGCGAGCGGCGCGGCGTAATCGGAAATAGCCCGTTCCGCGTCCGCCGCGGCTTTTGCCGACTCCGCGCCCTCTTTGGCAAGTTCCGCGGCTCGGCATGCGTTTTCCGAACTCTTGCCGCTCAGTATCTCGCCCTGCTCGGCGCAATCCTTTTCGGCTCTCGCCCTGTTCTCGCCGTTAATTTGCTGTTCGCGCAAAATATCTTTGTATTCGTTCGCCGCCTTTTCGTACCGCTTTGCCGCACTCTCGCTTTTCTCTTTGAGTGCGGCGAGTTCGGCGGCGTTGCCGTTATCGGTATTACGCGCTCCGCGATACTCTCCGCCGCACACGGGGCAAATATCGCCATCGTGCAACGAAGCCCGCACCGACTCGGCTTGGAAATTTATTCGCGCCGTTTCGTACTCGTTCTTCGCTCGCTCCGCTTCCGCTTTCAAACTCTCCGTTTTTTGCTTGGACTCGTTTTCACCTTTTATGTATTTCTCCGCAAGGAGAGTGAATTTTTCAAGCTCTTTTTGCGCCTGCGCTCGCTTGCTCTCCGCATCTTTCAAGGTTTTGTAATCCGCCAGAGCGGTTGCGGCAATGGCGGAAAACGCCGCTTCGCTAACCTCTTTTCCGGAGTAGCCGAGCAGTGATACGTCACGCATAATACTCGCCGCTTTCGACGAATTTTTATCTTTTGTTTCGTTTTGCGACTTTGTTCGCTCCGTTATCTCCTTTATCTTTCCGTCCGTATCTTTATACGCTTTCAAAAGCTCGCCGCGCTCTTGTTCCTTTTTCTTCTTCGCTTCTTCGTCGGCTACGCACTCCGCTATTTTGGCAATCATGCCCTGCGCAGAGTCAGCCGCAACCTTAAGCTCGGCAAGTTCGCGCTTAAGCGTATCCAAACTTTCGCGCTCGGCGCAAAGTTCGCGCTTTTGTTCCGCTATCTTCTCGAGCTCGGCTCGGGCTTGCGCCACTGCAAACTCCGCTTTGGCTCGCTTATCCGCCGCCGCCTTTAACTGCTCCATGGTTTTAAGCTCGTTTTCGGCAAGCTCCACGCCATTTTGCTTTTGCTCCGTTTCCTTTTTAAGCCGCTTTATCTCCCTTTGCTTATCGGCAAACTTTTCTTCGGTTGCGTCCTCGTACTGCTTGAGCGCGGCTTCCGCCGCGTCGGCGAGTTTATCGTATTTGTTCTTTGCCGTAGCCAAAGTTTCTTTCAGCTTTTCGAACCGCTCGAGCGAAAACAGCTTGGCTACGGTCTTGCTCCTGTCCTTGCCCGTCATTTGCATAAAACGCGCGAACTTGCCCTGCTCGAGCACCACGACTTTGGTGAACTCGTCTTTGTCGAGTTTGAGCATTTCCTTTACGCACGCGTTCACCGTGTCCGACCTGTCGGCAACTATCTCGCCCGTTTTGATTTTAGTCAGCCTTGCCGCCGCAGTGCCCGTCTTGCGGCGCAGTTCTCTGTATGCCGAGTAACGCTCGCCCTCGAGTTCGAACTCCAAAGTTATCTTGCCCTTGTCGCACTTGGTGTTTATGTAGTCGGCAAGATTGCCGCGGTTTTTGTTTTCGCCGTACAGCGCGAGTATAATGCCGTCGAGTATGGTGGTCTTGCCGCTGCCGGTAGGACCGCACACGCAAAATATGCCGTGCGCGCCCAACCGCTCGAAATCTATTTCACGTGCTTGCACGAAACTGTTTATGCCCTCTATAACGAGTTTGAGCGGTTTCATAATTCTTCCCCCCTCATTGCCTTTTCGAACATTTCGAGCAGTTCGCGCGGCGGCTCCTCTCCGTCGTGCCCGAGCTTGTAATAATCGGAAAAATACTCGCCGTCGGAACGCAGTCGCCGTGCGGCGCGTTTTATTTCGGGCGAAACGTAAACGCTCCTAAACGCAGCGAAACTTTGCTCCGCTCGCATTTCGGCGTATCGCCCCGCGCTAAGAGGTTGCGGACTGTTATACAAAATTCGCACGTAGGCGTCGGCGTTTTCTTTGAGAGCACGCATTGCTTCGTCGAAACTTTCCGCCTGCACGGTAACGAGTTTCTTGCCCGACTCGATACGAACTTTTTCGAGTTTCACGCCCGCCGCCGAGGTATTCAGCACGTTGAAAAACTTTTCGCTCGTGTCGTCGAACGAGTAGCGCAGTAAACTGCCGCTGTAGTAAACGCTACGCGACTTACTCACGCACTGCGGCTTGTGCACGTGCCCGAGCGCGGTGTAGTGCGCATCCGGCAAAACGCCGAGCGGCAAAAGCGCGGCCGTGCCTAGCTCGGCTTCGTCGCTCGCCCTCTCGCTCTTTTCCATAAAGAGATGACTCACCGTTATGTTGCAGTCCGAGGCGGTAAAGCCGCGGGCGCAAACAGCGAGCCACTCGCGCACGTTTTCGGCGTAAGATTTTTCGGGGTCGGGAACGTATCCGAGCGCGGACATTCTCGCGCTCGACGGATACGGAAGCAACGCGAAATTCACCCGCTCCGTCCCTTTGCGCAAAGTCACGAACCCCTCGCCGCCGCAAAACGGCTCTTTCGCCCGCGAATCGTCCATGCCGCCGCACAGTAAAACGCCGCACTCGCCCGCAATGCCGCGGGGCGCGTTCAATCGCTCGGGGTTGTCGTGGTTGCCGGCAACCGCTATTACGGGACACGTTCTGCTGAGTTTAAGGCAGTACGAATAGAAAAGTTCTTCGGCTTCCGCCGAGGGGTTTACGGTGTCGAAGATATCGCCCGCCGCAATAACCGCGTCGGCTTTCGCGCTTTTCGCGAGTTCGCACAGTTCGTCGAGCGCGAGTCTTTGTTCTTCGAGTCTGCTCTTGCCTTCCGTTTTTTTTCCGAGATGCCAATCGGAGGTATGTATTATTTTCAAATTATTTTCCTCTGCCGCACGTTTTTAGGTTGAAAAATTCCGCGTATAGTGTTATTATAGTATATACCGTCGAAAATTGCAATGCTTTTTATAAAGAGAGGAAGGCAATGGGCTCAATACGTATCAGCGAAAGTTTGGCGAACAAACAAAAACTCACCGTAGACGGCGCGTTTATTACGGAATACATGCCGTCCGCGCCCGAAAATTACGTTAAGATTTATCTTACCGGTTTGTTTTGCGCACTCTCCTCGCCCGACAGAGCGTTCGAAACGGTTGCGGCACGGCTGTTTTGCGACGAAAAGACCGTTTCCGAAGCGTTTTTGTACTGGCAAGAACAGGGACTTGTGCACATAGCCGCCGACTCGGGCGCGGTGGAATATCTGCCCGTAGTGCCCCGCTCGCGGCAGATACGCAAGTTCAGCAAGGAGAAATACCGCGCTTTCAACGACCAGTTGCACGCGCTCTTTCCGTCGCGCAACATACTCCCCGCCGAATACAACGAATATTACTCCGTTATGGAAACTTTCAATATTGAAATCGAAGCCATGCTCACCATAATCGGGTATTGCAAACAGCTTAAGGGCGAGGATATAAACTACGCATACATAGCCGCGGTTGCGCGTAATTTCGCCGCCGAAGGATACGTGACTTTCGACCGCGTAAACGAAAAAATAAGCGAGCTCGAACTTTATACCGACGAGCTTCGCGCCGTGGTGAAAGCGGTGGGCAAAAAGAACATAGACCACGAAGACCGCAGGCTATACATAAAGTGGACCAAAAGTTTGGGGTTCGACTCGGCAACGGTGATACAGGTAGCCAAGCAGATTAAAAAAGGCGGCATGGGCAGGCTTGACTCCAAACTTACCAAATATTACGAACTGCACTTATTCACCGCCGCGGAAATAAACAACTACGAGAAAAAGCGCGACGAGCTTTACGAACTCACCAAAAACGTAAACCGCATTATAGGCGTGTACTACGAACAACTCGACTACGTGATAGAAACCTACACTCTCAAGTGGCTGGATATGGGCTTTGACGCGCAAACGCTGGAAAACGTAGCCGATTACTGCTTTAAGCACGGGTTGCGCACACTCGAGGCAATGAACGACACTCTCAAAAAGTTCTACAAAAAGGGCGTTGTAACGGGCGAAAGCATAGCCGAATTCGTGCTCGACGCTGCAAGGAGCGACGACGAAATAAAGGAAATTTTCGAGGCGGCGGGAGTGAGCCGCGCGGTAACCTCGCGCGACCGCGACTATTTCCGCACCTGGACTTACGGCTGGAACATGCCCAAAGAGGTTATACTATACGCCGCGAGCCAAAGCAAAAAGGCGGACAGCCCCCTATCCTATCTGAACTCCGTACTCGCCGCATGGCACGAAAAGGGCGTGAGCACGGTTGAGGCGGCAAAAAAAGAGGGAAGCTCGGCGATAGTAAAGCCCGCCGCGGAACACAGGATAGTAACCAATTTTTCCGCCGACGAAATAAACGCCGCCTTTGCGAAACTCAACGAAGAATTATAAAGGAGAAGCCATGACTTATCCCGAAGCGGTGCGGCAAATAGTTGCCGACTATAAACGGCGCATATGCGCATACGAGCAAGCCGAACTCGACCTGCTCTCCTCCAACGCGGAATTTGCCCGAAATGAAAAGGAACTGCGCTCGCTCACTCTCGATATCACGCTCGGAAAAAGCACGGATAAGACGCGGCTCAAAGAAATCACCGCCGAAAACAAGCGGATACGCGCAAAACTCGGACTGTTTCCCCCCGCCCCGCGCTGTCCGCACTGCAAAGACACGGGCAAGACGGGCGGCAAATACTGCGACTGCGCCGTCGCGCTCGCGGTTAAGAGCGGCGCGGGCGAGATAGGCATACCTATGCACACATTCGCAAACGTGGATTTTTCGGTATACGGCGAAAAAGCCGCGGAATACAAAACTCTGTTCGATAAAATCGAAAAAATTTGCTCTACTTACCCCGCCAACAAAAAACGGTGCGTTATAATAGGCGGCGGCACGGGCAACGGCAAAACCTATCTTGCGGGTTGCGCGGCGCAAAAAATGCTCGAGCGCGGCATGAGCGTAATGGCTGTTACGGCGTTTGCGGCAAACGACAGGTTTTTGAAATATCACACCACTTTCGACGAAAACAAATCGGCTTATCTCGATACTATGCTCGACTGCGCACTGCTCGTAATAGACGACCTCGGCACGGAGAGCATACTCAAAAACGTAACTCTCGAATACCTTTACCAACTTGTAAACGAGCGCAACACCCGCGGCAAACTCACTTTGATTACAACCAATCTCTTCCCCGACAATATCCTTTCCCGTTACGGCGAACGCATATACAGCCGCCTTTTCGATAAGTCGCTTTCTTTCACCGCCTATCTTACGGGCAAAGATATAAGAAAAGCACTGTGACTGCTTTCACCGCAATAAATACGCATATAAAAAAAGACTGCCGCGCGAGCAGTCTTTTCGTTTGTATTCTTGTTATTCCGCCGTAGCTTCGCTTTCCTCGGGCTTAACCTCGGGCTGTTCCGCATCGGGTTTTTCCGCCTCGTCCTTTTTAACCAAGCTCTGATAAAACGCCGCTTTCGCGCTTTCCATATAAGGACCGACCCAAAACGACAAAATGCCCAAAGTGAGCAAGCACAATATTCCCCAGCCTATAAAGCTGAATTCCAAACAGAACAAACGCCACTTATTGCCCGCCATGATTTCCATGGAGCGTTTGCGCGCGTCGTTAGAAGACATAGACGGGTTATCGAGCAATACGTAATAACTCATGGAATACGAAAAAGTCTTTATAATGCCGGGAATAAAAAACAGCAACGACCAAAGAAAGATAAATATACCGTTAATAAGGTTTAGCAAAAACGTTTTTACAAAGTTCTTAAACCCCGAAAACTGCATTTCAACGCTTACGTTGTTGCCGCGTATAACGCTTACGGCAAGCAAAGCCGTACCCGCCGCAAGCGGCCCGGTAATCAACAGCGACGCAAACGCGCCCACAACGAAAAACGACAACCCGGCGCACACGCCGCCTATTATAGTCACGATAAGCGTGCAAAGAGCCATCGTGCCCCATTTGCCGCCGAGTTTGCCCCAAGCCTCCTTCCTGTAATCTTTTGCTTTCAACATAAATTCGCTCCTCCGCAAAATAGTACGTTAATAACGTACTTATATTATAGTACGCCTATAACGTACTTGTCAAGTAAAAACGTACTGTTGCGTTATACTGAAATCATGGATAAACTGACTGCGTTCCACGAAAGGTTTACCGAGTGTTTGAAATTTTCGGGCGTAAAGCAAGTAGATTTGGCGGCGGCGGTAAACGTATCGAAACAATGTGTTTCGGATTACAAATCCGGAAAAAGCGTACCGAGCATAGACACGCTTTATCTCATATGTAAATTTCTCGACGTATCCGCCGATTACCTGTTAGGGCTCGAAGACTGATTTGCGCACCGAAAAAACACGCCGTCCGAATGTTCGGGCGGCGCGTTTTTCAAGCGGGTAAAATACTATATTATTGTTTTGCGGGTTGTTCTTCCGCTTTGGAAATAATGTTTACGTCGAGTTTGTTATACGGTATTTCAATGCCCTCGAGTTCGAAGCGTTTTACTATGGCTTCGTTTATATCGAAATACACCGTCCAGTAGTCCTCGCTGTTCACCCAACAGCGGCACACGAAATTCAGCGAACTGTCGCCCTGCTCGTTAAGGCGCACCGTGTAGCCGTCGTCGTGCAAAACAAGCTCGTGTTCGTCGAGCACCGACTGAACGGTAAGTTTCACTTTGTCTATATCCGTGCCGTAAGCCACGCCGAACACAAGGTCTACCCTGCGCTTTTTCTCGGCGGAATAGTTAACTATACTGCCGCCCGCCACCGCGGAATTGGGAACGAAAATAACCTTGTTGTCGGTGGTTTTAATTTTGGTTGCAAACAGCGAAATTTTGATTACCGTGCCGCTCACGCCCGCAACGTCTACGAAATCGCCCTCACGGAAGGGATGATTTGTAACGAGTATGAGTCCGCTCGCAAAATTCGATATAACCGACTGAATTGCAAGCGAAACGGCGAGAGTGCCCACGGTAAACAACGCCACGAAACTCGTTGTGTCTATTCCGAGCACGCCGAGTATCACCATAAGGTAAATAAACACCAACGCTATTTTAAGTATGGTTGTAATGAAATCGCCCGCAAGCCCTTTGAGTTTGCTTCTCCCTATTATCTTGCGCACAACGGTAAGCAAAATCTTAATTACGAGCAGTCCTATAAAGACCACGGCCAAGAATACGAGTATGCGCACCCAGCCGCGTTCGTCTATAAACCACCCCTTGAGCGACGCCGCAATCCTCTCGAAAAAGCCGGGTTCGGCGGCGGACGCAATCATTGCGAATATGTTCATGTGTTCTCCTTTTTTATTTGACTCGGTTTACAAACATATTATACGCCTTATTAAATAAAATGTCAAAGTTTTAAGGGCTTTGTGTGCCGAAAAACAATGTTTCTTTCCCATAAAAAACGCTTGACATCGGCAACTCATTGTGGTATATTTATTGCACAAATCAGTTAAGGACAAAGGCGTCGTCCCCAAACAGGAACGGCGTCTTTTTTCATAAATTTTCAGGAGGATAACTCAATATGTCTTATGTAAGCGAAGCAATGCAAGAACTCGACGCACGCAATCCCGGGCAACCCGAATTCAGGCAGGCGGCAAAGGAAGTGCTCGAAAGTTTGGAAAGCGTTATAAACGAACACCCCGAATATCGCCGCAACGCCATACTCGAGCGCATCATAGAACCCGACCGCCAAATAATGTTTCGCGTTCCCTGGACGGACGATAAAGGCGTGGCGCACGTTAACCGCGGCTTTCGCGTTCAATTCAACAACGCCATAGGTCCGTACAAGGGCGGCATACGTTTGCACCCCTCCGTTAACCTATCCATTATAAAGTTTCTCGGCTTCGAGCAGATATTCAAAAACAGCTTGACCGGTCTGCCCATAGGCGGCGGCAAGGGCGGCAGCGACTTCGACCCCAAAGGCAAGAGCGACCGCGAAATATTCGAGTTTTGCCGCAGTTTCATGACCGAACTTTATCGCCACATAGGCGCGGACGTAGACGTTCCCGCCGGCGATATCGGAACGGGCGCGAGAGAAATAGGCTTTATGTACGGCACTTATAAAAAGATAACCAATCTTTACGAGGGCGTGCTCACGGGCAAAGGTCTTACCTACGGCGGCTCGCTTGCCCGCACCGAAGCAACCGGCTACGGGCTTGTGTATCTCACCGAAGAAATGCTAAAAGCCAAAGGCAAGAGCTTTAAGGGCTCTGTCGTGGCAATATCGGGAAGCGGCAACGTGGCAATCTACGCCGCCGAAAAAGCAACGGCACTCGGCGCAAAGGTAGTAACCATGTCGGACTCCACAGGCTGGATATACGACGAAAACGGCATAGACCTTGCCGCAGTAAAGGAAATCAAAGAGGTTAAGCGCGGCAGACTTTCCGAATACAAGAACTATCGCCCCAAAGCGCAATACTCCGCCTCCGGCAGAGTGTGGCAGGTAAAGTGCGATATCGCCCTGCCCTGCGCCACGCAGAACGAACTCGACGAGTCCGACGCCAAAACGCTTGTAAAGAACAAAGTTATCGCCGTTGGCGAAGGCGCGAATATGCCCTCCACCCCCGAGGCGCAAGAAGTATTCCTTAAAAACGGCGTGCTGTTCGCTCCCGCAAAGGCGGCAAACGCGGGCGGCGTGGCAACGAGTGCGCTCGAAATGAGCCAAAACAGCCAACGCCTGAGTTGGACTTTCGAAGAAGTGGACGCCAAACTGCACGGCATTATGATAAACATATACCGCAATATGGCTGCCGCCGCCGAAAAGTACGGCAGCAAAGACAACTTTATCGTAGGCGCGAACATAGCGGGCTTTAAGAAAGTAGCCGACGCAATGGTGGCTCAAGGCATACAGTAAAAAAACGCAACAAAAAAATCCTCGTCTGCTTAGACGAGGATTTTTTTCTATTTATGGTCTTTGTCCCAGCAGCAGTTTTTGTATTTCTTGCCGCTTCCGCAAGGGCAAGGGTCGTTGCGCCCCACGTCCTTGTTTTCGCTCCGGTTCGCTTTGGGAGCTTTGGCTTGCTTGCTTCCGCCGCTCGAAACCACCAAGTCGAGGTTCTGCCCCTCGCGCTTGGGCGCGCGCTCCACGTTAACGCGCATCAAAAGAGCAACCGTTTCTTCGTGTATGCGGTCTATCATATCGTCGAACATGGCAAAGCCCTCTTGCTTGTAAGCTATTACGGGGTCTTGCTGACCGTAGGCTTTGAGCCCTATGCCGCGGCGCAACGCGTCCATGGCGTCTATGTGGTCCATCCACTGCTTATCAACCACTTTAAGCAGTATAACGCGCTCTATCTCCTCGAAATCCACGCCGAGTTCCTTTGCGTTGTCGGTCTTCTGCGTGTAATAGGTTTGCATTGCCGTGTAAACCTGTTCTTTTATTTCCTCGAGCGCCCACTTTTCCATGCGGTCCTCGGTTAAGAACGTGGTGTCGCCGGGGATTAGCTTGCGCTCTATTTCCTTGTTGAGTCCCTCGTAGTCCCATTCGTTCCAATCCACTTTGGGGTCGGTGTAGGTGTCTACAATCTTCTCTATCTGCTCGTGCATCATTACGTCTATCTGCTCGTGCACGCTCTCGCCCTGAAGCACCTTGTTGCGTTCCTTGTATATTATGGTGCGCTGGGTGTTCATTACGTTGTCGTACTCGAGCACCTGCTTACGTATGGAGTAGTTGCGTCCCTCCACGTTACGTTGCGCGTTGGCTATTTGGCGGGTAAGCAGTTTCATTGAAAACGGAGTGTCTTCGTCGGCATGGAACATCTCGGCAATGCGCTTCATTCTGTCGCCGCCGAACAAACGCAACAAATCGTCTTCCATGGAAAGATAGAATATGCTCGAGCCCATATCGCCCTGTCTGCCCGCACGACCGCGCAACTGGTTGTCTATACGGCGCGACTCGTGGCGTTCGGTGCCTATTATGCGCAAGCCGCCCACGGCTATTACTTTCTCTTTCTCCTCGTCGGCTTCTTTCTTGTATTCGTCGTAGAATTTCTTATACTGCGCACGAGCCGCAAGCACGTCGGCGTCTTCGGTGGTGAAATATGCTGTTGCCGCGCTTATGAGTTTTTCGTCCACTCCGAGGTCGCGCATACGCTTTTTCGCCGCGTATTCGGGGTTGCCGCCGAGCAGTATGTCGGTGCCGCGGCCCGCCATGTTGGTGGCTATGGTAACCGCGCCCACTCTGCCCGCCTGAGCTATTATCTCCGCTTCCTTTTCGTGGTTCTTCGCGTTGAGCACGCTGTGAGTTATGCGCTTGCCCGTTAAAAGCCGAGAAAGTTCTTCGCTCTTTTCCACGTTGGTTGTGCCCACGAGCACGGGTTGTCCGCGGTCGGTGCACTCCTTTATATCGTCTATCACAGCGCGGAGTTTGCCGTTTACCGTGGTGTAGATTACGTCGTTTTCGTCTACGCGCCGGCTGGGCACGTTGGTGGGAATTTCCACTACGTCAAGCCCGTATATGCCCTTGAACTCGCTCTCCTCGGTCTTTGCCGTACCCGTCATGCCGCCGAGCTTGTCGTAAAGTCGGAAATAGTTTTGGAAAGTTATCGTTGCGAGAGTCTTGTTCTCGTTGCGTATCGTTACGTTTTCTTTTGCCTCAATCGCCTGATGCAAGCCGTCCGAATAACGCCGCCCCACCATAAGTCTGCCGGTGAACTCGTCTACTATAACAACTTCGCCGTCCGACACAATGTAGTCTTGGTCGCGCTTCATTATCTTGTGAGCGCGAAGGGCGTTGTTTACGTGGTGCGCTATATCGCTGTTTTCTATATCCGCAAAGTTTTCTATGCCGAAAAAGGTTTCGGCTTTGGTCGCGCCCGACTCGGTGAGGTTTATCGCCTTTTTCTTCTCGTCGAACTCGAAATCGTCTTCCTTTATTTCGCGCTTAACGAACTGATTTGCTCTTATATAAAGGTCGCTCGACTTTTCGCCCCTGCCCGATATGATTAACGGCGTGCGAGCCTCGTCTATGAGAATGGAGTCCACCTCGTCTATAATGGCGTAGGAGAGCTTGCGTTGCACCATCTCTTCTTTGTATATAACCATGTTGTCGCGCAGGTAATCGAACCCGAGCTCGTTGTTGGTTGCATACGTTATATCGCAGTTGTACGCCGCGCGTTTCGCCTCGGGAGTCATGCCCGATACCGCAACGCCCACCGTAAGACCCAAAAAGCGGTGCACTTTGCCCATCCACTCGGCGTCGCGCTTGGCAAGGTAGTCGTTTACCGTTACTATGTGCACGCCCTCGCCCGTTACGGCGTTGAGATATGCGGGAAGAGTGGAAACGAGCGTTTTGCCTTCGCCCGTTCGCATCTCGGCTATGCGCCCTTGATGAAGGGTTATGCCGCCGAGTATCTGAACGTGGAAATGCCGCATGCCGAGCACTCGCGCGCTTGCTTCGCGCACCGTTGCGAACGCTTCGGGCAAAAGGTCGTCGAGAGTTTCGTAGTTCTCCTTGTATCTGCGACGAAACTCCTCGGTCTTGGCTTTGAGTTGGTCGTCGGAGAGCTTTTTGTACTCCTCTTCGTAGTCTTCCACTTTGAGCGCGATAGCCTCGAGCTTTTTAAGATGCTTGCGGTTGTCGCTGCCCGTTATAAAACTGATAAGTCCCATTCTTTTTATATCCTCTATGCTTATTTACTGAATTTGTATTCGGGGTATCTGCCCAAAAAGCGTATGCCCTCGCATTTGCCGTCAAGCTCGCCGAGCAGTCCGCTCAACTCGCGCCGAGTGCCGCCGAACAAAAAGTCTACGTAAAACACGTACTGCCCCATGCGCTTCTTTGCGGGGCGCGACTCTATTTTGGTCATGTTGAGCCCCCGCTCGCGCAGTAGTTCGAGCACTCCGAGCAACGCGCCCGGTTTGTTTTCCGCCGAAAACATTACGCTCACCTTTTCGCCGCTTTGCTCCGAATTCGCCTTTACCGCCAAAAACCTCGTGCAGTTGCTTTCGGAATCGGCTACGTTTTCACGCAAAACGCACTGCCCTTCTTTGGGTGCGCGAGCTATAGCCGCGCTCTCGCCGTCGAGCATATCGAGCCCCGCCGACGTGTACGCCACCGAAACGGTTTTCGCATTCGGCAACAGTTTTCTGAGCGTAGCCGAGCACTGCGCGAGCGCCTGCGGGTGCGAGTACACCCTCTTTACGTCGCCCAATTTTACGCCGCCGTTTGCAATGAGCTTTTGTTCTATCTTCAGTACCGTTTCGCGAACAATGAAAAGTCCGAGTTCGCCGAGAGCGTCTTCGCTCGCCGCAACCGTGCCCTCGAAACTGTTCTCTATGGGCACAACCGCAACCTCGCACTCGCCCGTGCGCACGCTTTCGAGCGCGTCGTACAGCGTGTCGAAACCGCAAAACTCGCTATCCGAAAAACCGCCGCTTCCGTATAAAGCAACGGCGGCGGCGTAGGTATGACTCAACTTGTCTCCGAAATAGGCTATTTTCAACGCGCTTTCTTCGGCTCCTTTCCGCACTTATGCAATTTTTGCCAAATTCGATTATATCATAAGTGCGAAAGTTTGTAAAGCGTTTATTCGCCGCGCAAAAGAGCGCACGGCGCGATTTTTTTAACCTTAAGCGACAGCAAACACGCAATGGCGAACGACAGCGCGATAATTCCCGCGCCCGCCGCAGTCACAAATCCCGCGGGCACGGTAAAGGTGCATTTCACTATGCCTATGCCGCTCAAAAACAAGCTCATAAGCGGATTTATCACGATACTGCCGAGAATAAGCCCCGCCACGGTAGAGAGTATTACGGCGGGCATGAACGCCAAAGCCGTTTGTATAACGAGCTGACCCGAGGTAAAGCCCAGCGATTTGAGTATTCCGTAGTCGCGCTTTTTGTTGTTTAGCATGGTGCGCACCAAAAGGTAGAGCACGAACGCGATAATGAGAGCGGACAAAACGAGTATCGCTATAACTATGATTTTCATGAGCGTTACGTAAACTTTCGCCGCGCCCTCCATAACCGTTTTTATATTCACCGCGGTGCTTATTTTGCCCGCGAATTTCTCTTTTGCCTCTGCGTTGAACTCGTCTATATCCACGCCGTTCGCAAGATTTATATAGTAGCTCGCGCTTATAATCGAGCCGAGCCGCTCATACCCTTTGCGCGTGAGCAAACAGTCCCGCCCGAGATAGTTGCTTATCTGCGTATATCCGCATATAACGTATTTTTCGGTTTTTCCGTTGGCGGTTATGCTTATTTCGTCGCCTATTTTCAAATCGTTTTCGCCCGCGTATTTTCCCGCTACGGCAATCTCGTCGGCGCGCTCGGGAAACCGCCCTTCGTACACAACGCTTTTATTGTTCAGTTCCGAAAAATCGTCGTACATTGTTGCCATAAGTTCCGCACCGCCCGCATGCACCACATTGAGAGAGTGGAAAAGATAAATCTTTTCCACGCGGTCGTCGGAGCGCATTTGTTGCAAAAACTCTTGCTCCGCGCTCGCTTCCACGTTTATGCAACTGTCCGCCGTTTCGCCCACTATGAGATTGAGAAAGGGCGTGAAATCGCCGATTACGTTCTCCGCCATTAAGCCCGAAAACACCACCACGAGCGACAGCACGAGCACGGTTACGCAAACCGTTACGTTGTGTTTAATTCCCGAAAGCGCGGTTTTGAGCGCGAGAGCGGCGTTCAGAGGCACTTTGGCTTTATCGAGCGGAATATGATTGCGCTTGAGCGTTTGCGCCTGCACGCCCGAGCGCAAGGCGGTTATCGGCTCTATTTTTTTAATCTTGCGAGCGGAGAGCCACACCGAGAGCGACACCGCGCACGCCGATATCGCCACCGCTACAAACATAGGAAACGGCAAAAACCGCACGGCGTAAGGTATGCCCGTTTGCGATATCATCATATCGTTCACCGCGGGAAACAGCAAATAAGAAAGCCCCGCGCCCGCCAAAGCCGCAAGCATTGAAAGCCCCGTAAACTGCAACAAAAGCGTGCGTACGAGCTGACCCGAGGTGTAGCCCACCGCTTTGAGCGCGCCGAGATTTTTCATGTTTACCTGTATGTAGTTTACAATGTTCGAGGCTATAACTACGAGGGCTATCATGAGCACCAACAACGCCATAGTGCTTATCACGCCCGAGCAAATCATCTGCGCGATGTAGCGCGACTGCCGCACCAAGTCGTAGCAGTTGCCGTTTATCATGATATTGTTGAACCGCTCGGATATTTTGGATTTGAGTTCGGCTTCGTAGTCCGCGTTTACCGAAATATCTTTCAGGCGAACGGAACAAAGCGTTGCGCCGAAGGCGTAGCCTAACTCCGAGAGCTCGTCGTATTTGTCTTGAGTGAGTATAACCTGCACAAGCCCGCAGTTGTGCGAACCCATCATTACGCTGTTGAAAAATCCGCACACGTTATACGTTACGGTGTTGCTGCCTATGTTTATATCTATAGTCCCGCCCGCGCGAATATCGCCCGTTTCGTATATCATGGGAAGATAAACGCCGCTCTGCGCACCGCCGTTCTCCGTTATTTCCACTTTGCCAACCGAGCGGGAAAGCGCGGTTTGTTCGTTCATAAACACAAACCAACCGTTCGTCTCGCCGCCGTTGTAGTCAAACGTGCAAGTCATGTTAAAGCAGTCGTTCATTATATACTCGCTCACGTTCGGTTCGGAGTCCAGCGTTTGAGCGAGAAAGTTCTTTATTTCGTCGTCGGTGCCGCTTACCGCCACGGTGACGTGCTCTGCGTTGGCTTTTTCGTGACAGCGCACGAAATTTTCGCCGTAATCGGTGGCGAGCATAAGCCATAAATTGAGCATCATAGCCGCAATCAATACAAGAGCCGAAATGGCAACCGTCTGCCCCTTGGCTCTCCGCAAGTTGGAACGCGCCATCAGAAAACTCTTTTTCACGTCACCACCCCATATCTTTGAGAAAAGCCGCGAGTTTTTCGTGCCGCTCCGCGTTGCCGTGCTCGTACGCGCCCAAATCGCACTCGCCCATAATCACGCCGTCTTTTAAGTACAGAATGCGGTTACCGCGCCGCGCCGAGCGGACGTCGTGCGTGACCATCACAACGCTTTGCCCCCGCTCGTTGAATTCGGTGAGAGTGTCGAGCACGTCGAGTCCCGTTTTGGAGTTAAGCGCACCCGTCGGCTCATCGGCAAACAAAATTTCGGGGCTGTTTATAAGCGCGCGAACTATACCCGCGCGTTGCGCCTCGCCGCCCGAAAGCTGATACGGGAACTTTTTCTGCGTATCCTCCGAAATATCCACCGAAGCGAAAAGTTCTTTCGCCCTGCTTATAATTTGCTTTTTGTCTTTGCTCGCAAGCAATCCCGCGCAAAGCACGTTGTCCGTTACGCTCATACCGTCTATGAGATATATTTGCTGAAAAACAAAGCCGCAATGCTCCCGCCTGAAAACAGCGAGTCCGTCTTGCGACAGGTCGGAAATAACCTTGTCGCCGAAAGTCAGAGTACCCTCGTCGGGCGCGTCCATGCCCGAAAGAGAGTATAAAAGAGTGGACTTGCCCGCGCCGCTCGCGCCCATTATAACGGTGAAATCGCCGCGGTAAAGCTCCAAATCTATGTTTTTCAAAATGTGCCGTTGCACTCCGCCGTCCGAAAAAGTCTTGCAGAGATTTTCGGCTTTAAGTATAACTTCTTTCATTCCCGTCTCCTTTTATCATAATTATACAACTTTTTAATCGCGTTGTCTTTAATTTCAGATTAAAAAATCAAAATAAAAGGAGATTATTCCTATAGGTAATATTCGCAAAAATATACCGCGCACCGCCATATCTTAATTTATCTTGCCGTCATTTATGCGAATTCGGGTTCTAAGTTTAATATCCGCACTGCTCGAGCAAACGAGAATTTCGTATAAGCCGTCGGATATAACCCACGCGCTTTGCGCTTCCGACCAGTGCGAGAAAGCGGAAAGCGGCAACGACAGCTTTACTTTTTGAGTCTTGCCCGCCGAAACGGCGCGTTTATCGAACGCCTTGAGCTCTTTGTACGGGCGGTATACGGGCGGCGCAACCTCGCGCACGTAAACCTGACTCACCTCTTTTCCGTCCGTATCGGATACGTTCTTTATAGCGTATTCTATTTCCGCGCCGTCCGCGCATGCGGCAACGCGCAAGTCCGAATACTCGAACCGCGAGTAGCTCAGCCCGAAGCCAAAGGGAAAAAGCACGCCGTCCGCGTGGCGGTCGAAATACCTGTACCCCACGTCCAAGCCCTCCGAGTAGCGCGTTACGCGGGTGTCCGTGTGCGCGGTTACCGCGGGCACTTTTTCCGCGCTTAGGGGAAAAGTTTCGGAAAGTTTGCCGCTCGGATTGACTCTGCCCGTGAGAATATCGGCGAGCGCGGCTCCGCCGTTTTCGCCGCAAAATCCCGCGAACACAACGCCGCGAACTTTGTCTATCCACGCCGACATATCGATTGCCGCTCCCGCGAACACCGCAACCGTCACGTTTTCGTTAATCTCGGCTATATCGAGTATGGCTCGCTCCTGAACCTCGGGCAGGCGCATGGTTTTGCGGTCCACGCTCTCGTATTCAAAGGGAGTGCCCGTGCCAACGCACACGATTACCGAGTCCGACTCCGCCGCGTATAAAAGTCCCGTTGCGGGATTTGCGCCGTATGCTCCGTGCCCCACAACTCCGTCGTAAGAAAACATCTTTTCGTATTTTACGCCCTTATTCAGCCGCTCGGCAAGCAGCTCGGGCAAGTTAAATCCGTTGCCTATCCACTCAACGTGCGAACTGCCGCCGCCCGCTATCATGTTGGGCTCGGGCACGGCGTAACAGCCGCACACCGCAACCGCCGACCCGCTTTTAAGCGGCAACGCGCCGTCGTTTTTCAAGAGCACCATGCTCTCCTCGGCAACCTTGCGCGACAACTCCAGTCGGTCGGCGCGAGTCTTGCCCGCCTTGCGGTTCTTTCTCATCTCCTCGCACTTATACGCAAGCTCTATAACCCGCGCGGCGCAAGCGTCGAGTTCTTCGTCGGTAAGTTTGCCCGCGTTGTAGTCGGCAACGAGCTTTTCGTAGTTGCCGCCGTTGTACGGAAATTCTATATCCACGCCCGCCTTTGCCGCCTTGGCGCGGTCGCGCACGGCGTCCCAATCGGAATATACCGCGCCCGTAAAACCGAATTCGTTTCTGAGCACGTCAAAGCCCTTTTTGTATTCGGACGCGTAAGTGCCGTTTATGCGGTTGTACGAGCACATTGCCGAAACGGGCTTTGCCTCGCACGCGATTTCAAACGGCTTGTAGTATATTTCGCGCAACGTGCGCTCGTCCACTTCGCTCGACTGATTGAAACGGTTGTATTCGAGATTGTTGCAACAAAAATGCTTTAAGCACGCGCCCACGCCGTTGTTTTGCAATCCCGAAATATACTCTTTGGCGAGCACACCCGCCAAATACGGCTCTTCCGAAAAATACTCGAAATTGCGCCCGTTGAGCGGGTGGCGTTTTATGTTCACGCCGGGCGCGAGCAGTATATCCACGTTTTGTTCGGCGCAGTCGCAGGCAAGACACTCGTCCGTTTCTCTCGCGCACTCCGTGCTCCACGAATTTGCGAGCATTTGCACGCTCGGATACGATACGGCGGGCACGGTGTACTTTTCGCCCTTGTCGTTCACGCGCTCGGCGCGTAACCCCACGGGTCCGTCGGATACGCACACCGTAGGCAATTTGCCGCCCAAATCGGAGGTGTACCAAAAACCGTCGGCGCAAATTAGGCGCAACTTTTCCTGCGCGGTTAAATCTTTTACGGTAATCTTTTTCATCGTTTTAACTCTCCTTTTCGAGCATATCTATAACGGGCAGATTGTGACTCAAAAAGCCCGCGTGCATAAACGGTGCGCCGCTGTCGGGATTGTAGCTTTCGAAAAAGTCGCCGTATTTCGAGAGCGAGTTATTAAGCAAATCGAGCGTTGCGCCGCGCACTTTCTCGGCAAGCTCCGCCTTTTCGTATCTGCATAGCCCCTTGTATACGCAGTAGTTGGCAATCGTCCAAATCGCGCCGAGCCAGTTGGAGGGATTGCCCGCACTCTTTACAAGACTGTACGCCTTTTCGTTTTTCGCCAAAGTGCGAATACCGAATGCGGCAAGAATATCGTCGTTTTCGGTTAGATGAGCGCACATTCTTTGCGCTCGCTCGGGCGAGCAAATGCCCGCGTACATGGGCAGAAAACAGCCCCAAAAACGAATTTTGAGCGGAACGGAGTTCCAATGCGGCGGCAAACCCGAGTGCAGTTCAACGCCCTTAACAACGCATTTCGTGCGGTGCAAGTTTATATCTTGCGAATAGTAAATTCCGTCGCGCTCGTCCCACATTTCGGAATTTACCGCCTCTTTGAGCTTTTCGCGCATTTCGAGCGCGTGCTCCGCCCTGCCGTCGCCCGACTTATTCAATAATTCGTAAAGCGCGTCATACTCGAGATACATAAAGCAGTTCAAGAATATATCGGCACTGCTCGCGGGCGGGCGAGCAAACACGGTGGGGTTGTTGTCTATGCCTATCATGATATCGTCTTGCCAAAAGTACAGTCCCGACCGCTTGCAATACTGCTTTTGCTCGAAATACTCCGTGTAGGCAACGAGCTTATCCGTATCGAACCAATCGTATTCGCCCGAAAACTCGCTCGCAAGCAAAGCGAACCTGCACAAAAACGGCAGGTGCTGATTGTGCGGTATGCCCTTCTTGTACTCGCTTTCGAAAAAGCCGGCAAACAAGCCCTCGCTCGCCGTCATAACGGGTATGTAGCCGTCCGCTTGCTGCGAGTCCAAAAAGTCGAGAACGCTCCCGCGCATGTGCGCTATAGCCGTTTCGCGCGATATTCCCGCCCTTTCCAACTCGCTCTCGTCAAATACTCCGAACGCCTTTCGCAACGCCAAAGCAACCCAGTAGGCGTCCCAACCCCAAAGCTCGCTCATGTATCCCGCGCCGGGCACTATAAACGGATAGCGCAAATTCGCGGCGGGCGGCTTGAGTATGTTTTTTATGTTTTGCAAAAAATATTTCTTTATGTTTTCGGTTTCCATATTATTTTCTCTATTTGCTTATAAATTCGGCTCGCTATTTCCGCCATGCCTTTGTCGCCGGGGTGTGCCGCTACGCCCGCATGCTCGAACTTTCCGTGCGCCTTCATTTCGTCGCGGTCGCCCAAATCGCGCAGACTCGCAAAGCCGTAGCCCTTATCTTTCGCCAACCGCTCAACAGCTTTATCGAACGGCTCGTATTGCCAAAACAAGTCGGTGAGCACCACTCGGGCGCGGTCGCCCGCAAAAAAGCGTATCAAGTTTTCGTAGTGCGGCATGAACTCGTCCGCGCGGTTCAAAAGTTGCGCGTTTTCGCCCAATCGAACTACAACGATATCCGCGCCGAAATCGCGCACCGCGGAATACTTTTCGGCAAGCAAAGAGTCGTTCCAACTGCGTTCCCACTCGCCGAAATTTGCAACGCAGTAAGATACCTTCTTGCCCGCAAGCTCGAGGCTATTCACAACCAAATGCACATAGTCTTTTTCCCGCGCCGAAGCCGCCATGCCCCAATCGCCGAGCCAACCCAAATTCTCGGCAACGCCGTGCCGAGTAATGGAGTTGCCCGCAAACAAAATCTTCAAGTCGGCGTTATCGCAAACGCAAAACGAAACGAGTTCGGCATCGGCGAGCTGACCTTTGGCGGGCACGTCGTTGCGTATCAAATCGGAACAAATTTTCACGTTGTCACTCCGCTATAAAAGTCAGTGGCACGTAGTTGCGTTCGCCCCGCCCGTTCGCCGTGATTTCGAGCGTGAGCGTGTATTTGCCCGAGCAAACCGACTCGGGCACAAAGCTCAACGTATAACTTTTCGTGTGCTCGGTTTTACTGCCGTGCCAATGCTCGAGCCCCAAACAACGCTCTTTGCCCGTAATCTTCCACTCCTCGGGCAATCCGAACGCCCGCACGGTAACGTACTGCGGCAAATACAAATTGTTGCTCACCGTTACGGTAAGTTCCTTTTGCTCGCCCTCGCGAATATAAGCGAGAGTATCGTTAAACTTTACTTTCACCGTATACGGGCGGAAATTGAAACGGGCGGTGTCTTTTTGCTCGGATATGATTTTCAGGCAGTCTTCCTGTTGGTAGGGATAAAACTCGGTTTGAGAATATCTCAAGCTCTTGTTGGGCGTGATTTCGAACCCGCGCTCGGTAAACTCGCACGCGCCCGACGACACAACGGGAAACTGCTTCACCACCCGCTCGCACAGGTCGGAAACGGTTGCGGGTGCGTTGAGCAAAAGGTCGTGCCTCAGCGTGCACGTTGCGATTTTTTCACTGCAACCCTTTTTCCACTTTTGGGGCAACCCGCTCTCTCCGCGTATTATGCCGAGCAGTGCGCCCAAAGTGCCCGCCGTGCAGTCGGTATCCTCGCCGCAGTTTGTTGCAAGGCATATGCTCTTGCCGAAATCTCCGCCGCCCCACAGCCAGCCTATAAGCACTATGCCCACGTGCGCGGGCGCGTCGTAGCCGTGAGTAGCCGCCGGTATGGATTTGTCCTTTTGTTGCGCGGGGCATTTTTCGCACGCCGCAACAAGCTCCGTACCCTGCCACTCGCCGCCTATTTCTCCGAAGCTCGAGGGGTACGCCGCGAGCAGTTTTTTGCGAGCCGTCTGCAAGCCGTCGCCGCTTTCGAAACAGTTGCGCACAAGCTCTACCGCGCCGCGTGTGGCGCAGTCTTCGGGTATATAGCTAAGCCCTATGTTTATGAGTTCGTTCGTATCGGTCTCGAAAAACGCCGCGCTTTCCGCCGCCGCGATAAACACCGCCGAATATATTCCCTCGCCGCTGTGGTCCACGCAAGCGTCGTAATACGCATACGTTGCCGCAAGAGCGGGATTGCCCGCGCACAAACACGCCCAAATTTCCGTGCGTATCCACGCGCCGTTGCTCTCGCGGTTTTCGTTGCGCATATAACCCGACAGCGGAGGCATAATGCCCATGGCAAAGTTGTTTTTGCCAGTGCCGTATTCGCTTATTACCGCGCTTACGTAGTTTTCCCAATATTCGGCAAGAACGCGGCTGTCAACGTTTTTGCCCTCGTGCTCAATCGCCGAAAGCCAAACAAGCTGTAGGTCGAGGTCATCGTTGGGCACGGGACTCGACACGTCTTGCATGAAAAAGTCAATATCGTACACGCCCCTATAGCACTCGAACGGCGCACCGAGCGTGCCGCCTATATTTTTGCCGAGGAAGCACCCTTTCACTTTGTTTTTGTATTCTTTGTAGTTAAGTTTCATGGTGGTATTATGTCATAATTCCTTTATAAAGTCAAGAAAGTTTCAAACCGCTGTCATTGCGAGCGAACGCAGTGAGCGCGGCAATCTCGGGCATGAGGAACGAGCAGTTACCGTACTTGCTCCATGTATGGGATTGCCGCGGGCGCAAGCGCCCTCGCAATGACAGTAAAACCAAATGCCCTCGCAATGACTCGGTAAGAAAGGAAGCCCCCGAAAGTATCGGCTTTCGGGGACTTCGCGATAATTCGGCAAGCAGTTTTACGCCTGTTTCTCTACTCCGTACAAAGAAGTAATATAGAATGTTTTACCCGAAACTTCCGTTCCTTGCAACCACGATTGCGTGTTTACTCTAAAAGTAAATTTACTTAAATCATCGGCGGCTCCGCTGGAAAGTTGTGCAATCATTTCACTGTTAAACGTTATCTTTACCCACTGATTTTTAACCACAGTGCCTTCTCCGTTTAGCCAATAAGCGCCGCATCCGATATTATTCAAATCGGCTTCCGACTCCATGTATATATAAAAGTAAATTTCAGAATAATTCGCCGATATGGTATTATAATTTACATTAGTAGTAAGTCCTACGTCACCACTGCCGGCTAATACTTTAAGCACTCCCGACTCGCTTATTTCATCGGGTCTTCCCTCGGGAATATTCGACGAAATGTATTCTATTGCAGACGAGTCTTTTGCGGTCGCATTTTTAATTTCATTGATTTGAGCAACAGAGGTATTGTAGAAAGTTACGGTTATAGAAACGTTTATGCAATCTGCCGACGAATACGTGACGGTTACGTTTTGCGTTCCGTTATATTCGGGAAGCGTGATTTTGCCGTCGGTTACGGTAATTGCGCCGTTTATGCCTGTAGCAGTAACGGTTACGTTTTGATTAACGGTTTTACCCGCCATGTCGGTTACCGTAGCTACGGGCAAAGTATATTCAAACGTTCCCCCCCCCGCATATTTCACGAGGCTGTCGTACTCGGGCGCGTTTAATTTCTTTACCGATTCCATAAAAGCGTCTATTTTGTCTTGCCCCATGATAAACTTAACGTTTTTATGGTTGGGAACTTGAAGACTGTTGTCTGCCGCAACGTTATCGGGGCTTTCGGTGTCGTAACCTACGCCGAACCAGTTGCCCGTGTAATCTATGGCGTATTCGGTAGTAAAGAACAGTTCGTTATCGGCATACAAAGACAGTTTGTTCCCGTAGCGTACGCAAGTAACGGTAGTGCCGGCAACGAATTTCGCCGCTATAGCTTTGCTTTCGTCGGAATGGTGCGGGTATGCGGGATAAAATTCGCTGTGCGTTTGCGGGTAAGTATCGTCGCCTCCGGGTTTAACGTGCAAACCTATACCGAAATAGCCGCCCTGATGATAACGCATACGGAGCATAACTTTTTCGCCCACGACAAAGTCGAGATTTTCCCATTCGCGGGTATGTTTAACGTCTAACTTTATCGCCCAGTATTCCGACGTGCCGAACGCCGTGCCAACGTATTTGTAATTTTGCAAAGTCGCGTCCGAACCGCTCATAACGGTTTTGTAGTCGTGCGAGTCGTTCTTTTCGCCCCAAACTATATCGCTCGCGTTCACCCAGTCGGCGGTTATCGCGTACGTATTTTCGGTTGCAACGAACATATTGCCGTATATAGTTTGAGAGTCGTTTAATTTATAGCCGTTAAGCACTTTGCCTTGCTCGGGTTCGCCGGTATAAGCGAGCGTTACCACCGAGCCTTTAACTACTCTTACGGTTGCGCCGCTTTGTCCGTTGGCTGTTATACCGTTAGCGAGAGTAAGACTGCATATATCCTCATACACGGCTTTAACGACGTGATTTTTCTTTGTTGCCACAAACGAGTCGCCGCTTATTTTTTGTCCGTCTACCGTGTAATACGCAAACTCTTTGCCTTCTTGCGAAGGCGCGTCGTGCGTGAGAGTAACGGTATCGCCTATAAAATAAATTGTTTTATCGGCATGCGCTCCGTTTTGCGCCGTAACGGTAACACCGAGGTACTGTTCTTGCACGAAGCCTACGCGGGTTTCGCCCACAACGTATTTTATGTTTTTAAGAGTGCCGTTTTTGATAGTGCCGGCACGACCGCCTATTCCGAAACCGTCGCCCTTAATTTCAAGCGAGGCAAAGGAGTACACGCCCATTAATTCACCGTTTAACAGCACCGCTATTTTGTCGGCTGCGCGAACGTAAGTAACCTTTGCGGGACTGCTTTCGGTTGCGTTGCGCAATATTCCGCTCTGCGCCTCGGTAAGACTTATCACGTTGGGCGTTTTCCATGCGCCGCCGTAAGTGGAAAGTTTGTCGTTCTTGCCGTTAAGTTCGAAGCCTACGAGCTGATGGGTGCCGCCCACGTAAGCCGCCGTGTAAGTCCAGCCGCTTTCCATGCCGTAAACCTCGTATTCGAGCGCCCAGTATTCGGAACTGCCTATTTTGGCGGTTTGAGCGTCGTTGCCCGAGAGCGCGGAGAACTCGAATTCTCCCCAAGTAAAGTTGTCTTTGCTAATCTCGTTATCGGAGAATTTCGCGCCTACGGTGAGCGTACCCTCTTTGTTCACCACGAACGTGTTGCCCGAAACGGGTTTGCCGTCTATAATGAAGCAATCGAAATAATTGCCCGCGGGAGCTTGCGGTTCGGTGAGCGTGATAGTTTGCCCCACATATGCGCGGTTGGGCGCAACCACTCCGTTTTCGGCGGTTATGGTTGCCCACTTGTGCGGCACAAGGCGCATTGCCGAGAAATAAACCGTGCCGTGCGGAGGCGTTTTACTGCCGTAGTCAGAGTCCGGAATAAGGCGTATACGCGTGCCGGAAATGTTATCTGTGGAAATTACCTGCGTTGTATTCGCGCCGCAGTTCGCGCCCTTGCCGTTACCCCAGTTGTCTATGCTCCAGGTAACGCGAGTCCACTCGCCTACTTTTACCGTTTGGTCGTTCCACCATTTGGAGCCTATCACCCACTGTTTTTTTTCGTTTTGGCAGTCCGCATCGTCTATATACACGTACATTTCAAGCTCTTTGTTGTCCATAACGTTGGTTATGGCGGGCACGTTGAGCGCGAAATACGCTTCGTTATTTTCGGTTGTCTCACCCGTAAATTCCACTTTATACGAGCCGAGCTCGTCGCCGTAGGCTTTGCCGCCGTCAAGCACGGAAACGTACTCGCCCGCGTAGTTGCCATCGGGCGCAACCTGACGCTCGCCGAACTTTTCGTTGAAATATATCACTATATCTTCTTCGTAGTTTTCGGGCGAGTAAACGCTGCGCGTGTAACGGTAATCGTTGCCCACGCCCGAAGCGTTTTCAACGTGAATGAGCACGGTATATTTGCCCGTTTCGCGGTCTACGGCAAAGTAGCCGTTGGTGAGCGTAATTTCGGAGTCTTGCTCGTTTTCCGCGCCCGAATTGTAATACACTTTAGTGTAGCACTTGGAGGCGTCGTAGTTGCCCTCAAGCGTATACTCGGGAACCGCGTAGGTGTTGCCCTTTATAAAGAAGGACGGGAACTGCGACGAAGAAAGTTTTATCGTGGGAGCTTTCCTATCCGCAAAATCCATTATCACGGTTGCGTCGGGCACGTTCTTGTTGTCGGCGGTATACACAAAGGTATACTCGCCCGCGCCCGAAAGTGTAACCACGGTGCTCGCTTCCTGCGCTATATCCGCAGCCGTGCCGTCGGGGTTTTTGGCGGACTTTAAGCGCACGTTATAGCCCGCCATTATAAGTCCTTTGCTGTTTACCACGTCGTAACGCGGCACAACGTAAGTGCCTGTGCCGAGGTCGGCTTCCATGCGGCTCGGCACGTCTATTTTAAGGTCTTTGGCGTCGCCGCAAGCGGCAAGTCCCATAGCCATTGTGAGCATGATTAAGCCCATAAAAGCCGAGCAAAGCCAAACGCCGAATTTGCTTCTACCCTTTTTCATCATCATTTCTCCTTATTCGGTTTTAATATACTTACTTATGTTTTCCCAATTGTGTTCGAGGTTGGTTTTGCTCGCTTGCAAAAGCGACGAAGCCTTAGCTCCCGAGCAAAGCGAACTGTCTATGCCCGAACCCGAACCGGGAGTGTCGCCCAAGCCGCCGAGATACACGAGCGGCGAGGAGTTGCGGGGGAATATGTTTATTTTGTCGTTGCCGAACGCTACGTGGCGGGATTTTACAAAGTCGCTCACGTTCACGTTTTCGGCTTCGAGCACGTTATAACCCGCGGGATACGTAAGTCCTTTCAAAGACTGCGCTATTATTTTCTGCGCACGGTCGGAGTAAAGATACACAAGGTAATCTTTTGCGAGCTTCTTTTTGGACTCGGGGCGATACGAGGGTATGCCTATGGGATAGTTGGGCGTTGCGGTGTATACCATGAGTCGAGCTTCCCGCACGTGCTCATAGTCCGCTTCGGTAAGGTCGGCAAGGTCGCCCGTAGCCGTTTCGGCATAGGTCTTGTTTTCGTCTACCGCTTTCACGATAGCGGCAAGGCGGACTTCGGTGCGAACGGAAGCGAGTTTATCCGCAAGTTCGCTCACAACGGGCGCGCGCATCATGCCTATATTCTGCGGCGAAGAAATGAGCACGGAAGCCATTTCGTTCTCGAGCCAGTCGCCGTTAACCATAAAGCCCACTTTCTTGGTGTCGTTCACGTAGCCTTTGCCGAGGAAGGCGCGTTGCGCGCTCTTAAAGTCCATGTTTACTACGCGCGAGTGCATGCGCCCTTTGCCTACGTTCATTATCTCGGAAAGAGTGGTAAGCGCAATCTCTCTGCCCTTGGCGTCGTTTATTGCCGGTCCGTATTTCCATTCCGTTCCGTCGAGATATTTGCCCTCGTAGAAATTATCGAAACTTTCGAGTCCCTCGTACTGCGCCCACCACACTATGCCCATATACTCCCAATAGTAGTTTATGGCGGCGGAGGTGGAAAAAGCGTAATAGCCTTTTGCAACCAAATCGTCCGACATTTTCAAAAGCTCGTTCGTGGTGAGCGGAAGCTCCCAATTGCCCGCGCCGAACGCTTCGTCCAAAGTGTCGGCGTTATAGCAGATGGCGGAAACCGAGTCGTTGGAAACCATTTGATAACGGTGTCCGTCGTCAGCCAACAGGTAATCGCACATATCCTTGTTCATCTTGTCTTTTATGGCTACGGTTTCGCCCTCGGGTATTGCGTTATATACTTCGTCGAGGTTTTCGAGTTTGCCCGAGTCTTGCGCGGCGTACATGTTGAGAAGGGGCATAACAATATCGTACTGCTCCTGCTTGCTGTTTAAGAGCTGCTGTATTTCGCCTTGCGAATAGCTGGGCTTATACACAACGCTTACGCCCGTGAGAGCTTTGTAGTCGGCGGCAAGGTTCTTGTAAGCGTCGTCGCCGAAGCCGCCCGCCATGTAGTGCACGGTTATAGAGCCGTTTTTGCCGCCCGTGCCGTTCGTGCCGCTACCCGAGCCGCCGTCTACGCTACACCCTACGCATATGCCGAGCGCAAGGAAAGCACACATAATTACACTTAATATTTTTTTCATTTTTTCCTCCCGGAATTAGATTACTTTATTACATTGCAAGGGGTATTACGAATATACCCTCTCCCACGCCTATATCGAGCGTAAGCTTGTTGTCTTTCACCTCGTATATTTTGCGCTTGCCGCCGACGTAAACCATTGCGCGGTTGGCGTTTTCGAACGTGAAAGAAACGGTGTCCGTTATTTTGTCGAGCGGGTCGTTAAAGTTTACCACCATGAGTCCGCTTCTGCCGTCTTTGTCTTCGAACTGACCTATTATCGTATCTTCGGTAGCGGTTACGCTCTTTGCGCAGTCCAGCTTTTTCACCGGATGCTCGAGCACGAAGCAGTCGTTGTTGTATTCGTCGTACTCCTCGAGGTTGTTCGTTCCGTTCACCGTCATAACGCCTTTCCACTTATCGAACGCGAGGAACACGTGGTCCCACTCCGCTATCTCGGCGTTAAGCGTCTGCGCCCAGTAGTAGTTATCGAACGGGGTGCAGCTCTCGTCTTTGCTCACGCAACCGCCGCCGAAATTGAGGAACGACTGGCGATAGGTAAAGTAGGAAAATCCGTTTATGCCGAAAGCCATATCGGTATAAACCTGAAACGAAAGGTCCTCTTTGTTCATAATTTCGCGGCGCGTACTTTCGCTGTAGTTTTGTATAAACATCATAAACTCGGCGTCGGCCTCAACGGCTACCTCTTTGAGCGTTTCCATATTTACGAGCCATGTGGCGAGTATCGAAAAATGACTGCCGTCGGGCGAAGACATGAGCGGGTAAATATCGGTGCTTATTATCTTTCTGCCCTTAACTTTTGTAAGCACTTCGTTTACAAACTTTTGGGCGTACGGACGCATGCCTTCTTCAACCGCGTTGGTTTGATGCGATACGTGATATGCGGGGTCGAGGTTAACGTACATTGTGGGAGCGGTTTTGCCCTCTTTCTCATAAAACGCATACTGTTTTTCTATGCGCGTTGCAACCTCTCCGAAATGCGCCGAGCCGGGTTCGTCCCAAATATTGAGCATATCCACGGCGGGATACTGCGCGTAGTCGAATTCCTCTATGGTTACGTTTTCGGGGCTTCCCAGTCCCTCGCCCGAAAGCGAGGTGTCTGAGCCCACTATGGCTTTTAATCCGACCTGCTCGCAATATTCGAGCTGCTTTAAGTATTCGGGCGTGCCTTTTTTGGCAAACATGTTGTCTATAAACATGTGGGTGAGCCCCATGTCTTTCGCCATTTGATAATCTTCGAGCGTGTTTATGGGAACGTCCCAACCGCCTATCCAAATCGCTTTGTCGTCGGCGTACTCGGGATAGTCCTCGGATATCTCCGTAGCGCACCCCGCGAACATAGACGCGCCTATTACGAGCGCGAGCAGCAACGCCGCTATTTTGCCTTTTCTTTTCATTATTTATTTTCCTCCTATAGGATTTATTAACCTTTTATTCCGCCCACGCTCATCGACTCCATAATGGTGTTTTGGAAGAAGACGAACATCAGTATTACGGGCACTACGCTTACTATGAGTCCCGCAAACAACACGGGATAATCCACGTTGCGCGAGGTTTCGAGCTGGAATATATACAGTCCGCTCGTGAGCGTGGGATAAGACTGCAAGAACAGTATGGGCTCCATGTAGTTGTTCCACGCGCCTATCGTGGCAACCAAAAACAGCGAACCCATTACGGGCAACGACATAGGAAGCATTACCCGCAAAAACACTCTTAAGTGACTCGCGCCGTCTATAAACGCCGCCTCGGCATAAGTCCACGAGAGCGTTTTGAAGAACGAATACAGCACTATAAAGTTGAAGCCGAAGCCCGCCATTTTGGTAACGAGTATCATGGGGTTATCCAAAATGTGCAACATGTTATACACGCGATACTGCGAAGGAAACGAGCCTACTATGGGTATCATCATCGTTACGAGCGCGAGTCCGTACAAAAAGCCCCTGCCCGGAAATTTATATTTAGACACCACGTAGGCAACCACGGCGGAGGTGAGCACGCCCAAAATCGAGCCGCCGCACGCGTACCACAGCGAGTTTATAAACATCGTTATCATGCCGTTTTCGCCCGCTTTAACAGACTTGAACGCGGTGACATAGTTTATGAATTTCCACTGCTCGGGCAAGCCGTTTATGTTCTCGTAATACTCCTCTTGAGTTTTGAGCGACGTTCCGATTGCCCAAAGCATGGCGTAAAACAGCGTGAACGCATACAGCGCGAACAGCACGAACACTATTATCTTAACGGGAAGATAACTTTTATCGAATTTTTTTGCTTTCTTATTCTCGTTCTCGACTGTCGCCGAGTTTTGAGTTACAGCGGTTTGCATATTCTCCTCCCTCCCGTCAATACGTTACGTCGGGGTCGATTTTGTTGAACACCCAACGCACCAAGAACACGAGCGGGACGCTTACCGCCGTGAAGAACAAGCCTATCGCGGCGGGATAGTTAAGGTCTACCCCCCCCCGAGTTTTTTGGTATATCCAAAACGCTATCGTGGTGACCTCTTTGTTGTCGAGCAGTGCCTGCCGCCCCGCGTCGGCAAACAGCAGTATGGGACCGGTGCTGTTGAACAGCGTTGTGAACTGCAATATGAGAGTGGTGGAAACGGTGGACCAAACCATGGGTATTATTATAGACCACAGTTCTTTATACCACGGGCAACCGTCGAGTTTTGACGCCTCTATTATTTCCTGCGGAACGCGGCTCATCGCGCTCTGATAAAGTATCATGTTTACGCCGAACCCCGTCCAAACGGTGAACGCTATTATGGTGCCCGTCGTGCGCTCGGGGTCGTTTATAAGCTCGGGCAGTTCCGCGCCGAACCAACTCCAAACGGTACTCAGCGCTCCTCCGAACTTAATAAGCTCTATATACGTGGTTACGAAGAGCACCGCGCTCACTATGCTCGGCAAGAAGAACACCACGCGGAACATCTTGTATCCCCATATTTTTTTGTACAAAAAGTAAGACACGAAGAAGGTTACGGGCACCATGATTACGCCCGCCGCAAAGTACTTGAGCGTATTCATGAGTGCGGAAACTATGACCGACTCGGGGTTTGACCACTCTTTGAAAAACCGCGTGAAATTGTAAAACGACCACACGTATATTTCATTGTCGTTTTCGTCCCACTCGAAAGTGAACTCCCGAAAAGCCATGATTATGGAGTTCGCGTTTATCCAAATGTAGAATATTGCGAACTGAATGAGCGGAATTAAGAGCATGCCGTACACGAAAAGCCACTCTTTGAGCGTTCTTTTCGTCAGCTTCCGCTTTTTTGCAACAACGGGCAACAGTTCCATTTTCTACTCCTTTACCTCCTTACCTCGCGAGCGCAACGGACTGTTCGTCAGCTTCCGTCGCCGCCGTTTCGCGGTTGCATTCCGCGATTTTTTTTACCGCCTCCGCAGAGAGCTTGAGCTTGCGGTCGTAGGTGTAAAATCCGTTTTGCTCCTGCTCCACGTCGTACAGCTGCGTGTAGCAAAAGCCCGTAAGAGCTTTGCATGCAAGCAACATTTTCACCGTTTTTACGTAGTTGGCCACAAACGCGGCTTCGTCGGCAACGGCGTTGTAGCCCCAGGCTTCGGTTTCGCACACGCAGGCGCACTCGGGCACGGACGCGCCCGTAAACGTAACGCCGCCGAACTCGCTCAAGTGGAGCGGCTCGCCGCCGTAGCCCGTTTGCTCTCCGTCGAGATACATCTTTGCGAAATCGGGCTTAGCGTACGCCGCTTTGTCTATGCGCACTTTGAGAGTGCGGTAGTCCTCGTAGCTGTGGAAATCGGCTATATCGGTGAACCTGCCGTGATATCCGCCGCTCGTATCCACGCACGGGCGCGTGGGGTCTAGTATTTTGGTAACGGCGTAGGCGCACTCGGGCACTCGCGCGTCGCGCACCGTTTTGCCGTTATGAATGTTTTCCCACGTTTCGTTGAGCGGACACCAGGTTATTATGCTCGGGTGGTTGAAATACTGCTCAACCGTTTCCGTCCACTCGCCCAAAAACGCGCCCATGCCGCGGGTGTTTTCGTACTCAACGCCCCAGCTCGCGTATTCGCCCCAAACGAGGTAGCCCGCTTTGTCGCACTCGTATAAAAAACGCTGTTCGAACACTTTTTGATGCAGTCTTGCGCCGTTGAAGCCCAAATCCATGGCTCGCAATATATCTTCGCGCATTTCCAGCGAGGACTGCGCCGTGTACACGCCGCTCGGATAATAGCCTTGGTCGAGCACGAGCCGCTGAAACACGCTTTTGCCGTTAAGCAAAAACTTTTTGTCTTTGCACTCAACGCTCCTAAGTCCGAAATAGCTCTTCACCTCGTCCGCGCCGAATTTTACGGATACGTCGTACAGTCTGCCGCAACCCGCTTCCCACAGATGAGTTTCGCTTAAGGGGATTTCCAAAACGCAAACCCCGCCGTTCGTCGCGCCCGCGGCTCTTCCCGTTTCGCGCCCGCGGTAGGTTACGCAAGTTTCTATCTCTCCCTCGCCCTCGGTTAGTATTACCGCTTTTACTTTTGCGTTTTCGGCGTCGGGATAAAATTTAACGCTTTTTATGTAATCGAGCGGCGTTCGCTCGAGCCACACCGTTTGCCATATTCCCGTTACCCGAGTATAAAAACAGCCGAACGAAACCGCCTTTGCCGTTTGCTTGCCGCTCGGCACGTTCTCGCGCACGTCGTCGTGCACGGCAACGGTAACGCGGTTTTTGCCCGCTTTTACGTGCGGCGTTATATCTATATCGAAAGCGGTGTATCCGCCCGCGTGTTTGCCCGCGAACGCGCCGTTCACGTAAACGCAAGCCTCGTAGTCCACCGCGCCGAACTTGAGCCACAGCTTTCCCGCAAGGTCGGCTTTTTTAACCTCTATCTCGCGAGTGTACACGCAATCGGCGTTAAGCTCCGTGTTGCCTATGCCCGAGAGTTCCGACTCGGGACAAAACGGCACTTGTATGGTTTTATCGAGCGCACAGTTCTCCCTACCTACAACTTTTCCGTAAGAAAAACCCCAAACACCGTTTAAGCATTCGTATCCGTCTCTTTCAAATTGGGGATTTGGATGTTCGTTCCTGTACACTGTCATTTTCCTTTTCGTTTAGTCGTTTCCTTAATCGCACTATCATTATAACACGCTTTTTTGTAAATTCAAGGGGTTTGACCTTTCCGATATTTGACTGTTTGTCGAGCGTATCTTCCCAAATTTCGGAAAGAATACAAAATTTTGTTGACATTCCCGTTAAAATAGCGGATAATGTAATTACGGAGGAACCGCCATGAGCGATATTTTAACGCCGCAAAAGCACTTTGTGTTAAACGTAGACAACCTCGCCGACCACGAGATTATAGCCAACTTGGGGCGGGCTTTTTCGGTGCCCGAGCGAGTGGCAATTCTCAAAAGCCTTCTCAAGTCGTCTAAAAATCTTTCCATGCTCTCCGAGGAGCTTGATATGCCCGTGTCGAGCGTGGCGCGGCACGTTGATATCCTCACCGAGGCGGGGCTTATCTTCACATCTTATCAGCCCGGACCCAAAGGGCACACCAAATACTGCTCGCAGGCGGTGCTGTCGTTTACGCTGTCGCTCGAGCCGCTCGAAACCGAAAAGGACGTGAAGCCCGAATACACGGTGGAAATGCCGCTCGGCATGTTCAGTCACTGCCACATAAAAGCTCCCTGCGGCATGACGGGGGCGGAGGGCGAAATCGCGGGCTTCGACAACCCCAATATCTTCTTTTCGCCCGTGCGACTCAAAGCCGAGTGCATTTGGTTCGACTGCGGATTTATAAGCTACAACTTCCCCGCCGATTTCCCCCGCAATCAAAAGTTTTCCGAAATTACTTTTTCGTTCGAAATATGCTCCGAAACGATATACTACAACAACAACTGGCCGAGCGATATCACAATACGCATTAACGACGTTGAAACGGTAACTTTCAAATCGCCGGGCGATTTCGGCGGCAGGCGCGGCAAATACACTCCGCTCTACTGGCCCGTTACGAGCACGCAGTTCGGACTGCTTAAAAAAATCACCGTGAACGAAAACGGCGTTTATGTAGACAACAGCTTCGTATCCGACAAAGTGCGCCTTTCCGACCTAAAGTTATACGACGGCTCGGCAATCAAGCTCGATATCGGCATAAAAGACGACGCCGTGCACCGCGGCGGGCTAAATCTTTTCGGCAAAAACTTCGGCGACTACCCGCAATCCATAATAATGACTCTCAAATAGCAAACAAAAAACACCCTTGACGGTGTATTTCATAGGGATTATTTAATCCCTTCGGGTGGCGGCATAGTGAAAAGCTATGCCGCTTTTCCGTGTTGGGATATTTGTTCTACTCTTGCGTGGGGGTTGGAATCACTCCCACACAGTTGTAGATGATTTCAACGGCTTGACGACGCTTGCCGTATTAAAATTTTTATTTATTTGACTTATTTATTAGATAATCAAGACATTGTTTGTAGTGATTATGGGTGGATTGTTATTCCCACTGCCTGAATTTCCGTTTCCGCCCGTACCGCCGTTATCAGCCGAACTGTTACTATTACAAGCCGCTAATCCGAATATTGCCATAATGATTACCAATATTACTCCTAAAAGTTTTTTCATATCGTTCCTCTGCAATCAATTAGAAACTTGCTTGCAAAACGGCACGAATATCTTTCTCGTCCATAACTTTATAGCCACCGTCCATAACAAGCGTACTTTTTACCATTCCGTCAAGTATTTCTTTGGTTGCGCCGAGTTCGGCTATGTTCATTACAAGTCCGATTTTGCGCATCCATTTTTCCATAACCGCCAAGCCTTCGTAAGCAACCTGCGTGTCTGTCTTGCCTTCGGGGTTTACGTTCCAGACGTTTACGGCATAGCGAGCAAACTTCGCCGTTCCATAAGGTAAGATATATTTGTAATACGGCATAGTTACTGCCGCAAGCGTCATTCCGTGCGTTGCGTCCGTATAAGCTGCAACCGCTTGACCGAGCATATGTACCATCCAATCGGTAGTCTTGCCTTTTGCTACAAGCGTGTTTAATGCCCAAGTCGCAGTCCACATAATGTTGCTTCTTGCTTCATAGTCGGTGGGATTTTCCACCGCTATATTTGCGCTATGGATAAGCGAGCGCAAAAGCCCTTCCATAATATAGTCGGAAGTGTTGTCGTCCGTTCCCGAAAAATACTGTTCGAGAATGTGCGACATTATATCGTAAATCCCCGAAACCATTTGATATTTAGGAAGCGTATAGGTAAATTCGGGGTTCATTACAGAGAATTTTGGAAACACCTTATCTCCGAAAACGTGTCCTATTTTGAGTTTTTGTGCGTGGTTGGTAATAACCGAGCCGCCGTTCATTTCGCTGCCCGTACCAACCATTGTAAGAACGCAACCGACGGGGATTATTTCGCAGGCGGGCTCTTCAAAACGTATAAAATATTTATCCCAAGCGTCGTCGTTGCAGTTTACCGAAACGGAAACCGCTTTTGCGTAATCGCACACCGAGCCGCCGCCGACAGCCAATATCAAATCGGCTTTTGCCTTTTTCGCACGCTCAATTCCCTCGTTCAGTTTTTCGCTCGTTGGATTAGGCATAACGCCTGCGTCCTCATAAACGGTTTTGCCGTTTGCTTTGAGAATGGCAACCACCTTGTCATAAATGCCGTTTTTCTTAATAGAGCCGCCGCCATAAACAAGCAATACGTTCTTGCCGTATTTGGGCAGTTCTTCGTTAAGACCGTCAAGCGCATCTTTGCCAAAATAGAGTTTTGTGGGATTTGAATAAGTAAAGTTTCCTAACATAATTTATCTCCTAATAATTTTTATCTTATAAAATTCGTCCGGTAGGATGGGCGTAATATACGGGCGTTCCAAACACAAAACCGTCTGCCGCTTTCGATTTTTCCATCCACTCGTTTACGCAATCGTTATTAAATACACATTTGCCTTTATTCACGCAACCGTTACAGCCGATACAGTCCTGCACAGGGTTGTTCCCAATTTGCAATATTTCCGTTTCTATTCCTTGTACGTTGAGTACGCTCGCAATCTCCGAAAGAGCGGTATAAGTACAGCCGTTAGCTCTCGGGCTTCCGTTGAATAATAAGACTTTCATTATTTCACCTCTATTTTTTTAATGATTTTAGCAGGAACACCCGCAACTACAACATTTTCGGGTACGTCCTTTGTAACAACTGCGCCCGCCGCAACTATCGAATTTTCACCTATTGTTACGCCCGACAAAATTGTTGCGTGTGCGCCTATCCATACGCCGTTACCGATTTTAACGGGTGCAGGCAACATATTTTTACGCTTTTCGGAATTTAAGTCGTGGTTTATTGTAGCCATTACGACTTGTTGCCCGATAAGTACGTTATCTCCGATTTCTATGCCGCCTTGGTCTTGAAAGCAACAACCGGAATTGATAAATACGTTTTTGCCCACTTTAATATTTTGTCCGTAGTCGGCATTGAACGGCGGGAACAGTCCGAAGCCCTCGTCAACTTCCTGTCCGATAAGCTCGGAAAACAATTTGCGTATTTCTTCGGGCGTGCGGTATTCTTTATTCATTTCAACGGTTATCTTTCTCGCCCTCTGCGCCATTTCGTGCATATGCAGGTGCATTTCGGAATTTGCTACGATATACGTTTGCTTTTCATCAGCTCTTTGTATTGTTCGATATTCATACTGATATTTTAGATTGCGCCCATAAATATGTCAAATGCTTATATTTTATATTAAACCCATAATTGACACGCATATTGATTTATGTTATATTATATCAAAGGCGGTGTATTATGGAATTAAGAGTGTTAAAATATTTTTTGGCGGTTGCCCGTGAACAAAGCATTTCCAAAGCGGCAGAAGCATTATTCGTTACGCAACCTAATTTGTCCCGACAAATGCAAAATCTTGAAAAGGAAATAGGGCAGCAACTCTTTATTCGCGGAACAAGAAAAATCACGCTCACGGAAGCAGGTCAGTTACTTCGCAAGCGTGCGGAAGAAATTATAGAATTGTATAATAAAACCGAAAATGAACTCAATGCGCCCATTACGGATATTAGCGGCGATATTTATATCGGCGGCGGCGAAAGCTACGTTATGGGTATCATAGCAAAGGCGGCGCATAGAGTACAGGAACAATATCCCAATGTTCGCTTTCACCTATTCAGCGGTGATATGGTTGCCGTTGGCGAAAAACTTGATAAAGGTCTTATTGACTTCGGCATTTTCATAGAACCTGCCGACCTTTCAAAATATGAATATATGCGGTTACCTCTTGTCGATACTTGGGGCGTACTTATGAAAAAAGACAGTCCGCTTGCCGATAAGGAATTTATTACGCCCGAAGATTTATGGGATAAGCCTCTTATACGTTCCAAACACTCGTTGGGTAAAGGCATAATATCAGATTGGTTTCGCAAACCATCGGAAGAACTCAATATCGTAGCTACCTATAATCTTTTGTACAATGCGTCCATTCTCGTTGAGCAAGGAATAGGCTATGCCGTAAGTTTGGACAGATTGATAAACACGTCGGGCAATTCTTTTTTATGTTTCAGACCGCTTTTCCCCGAACTTATATCGCACCTCGATATTGCGTGGAAGAAATATCAGGTATTTCCTAAATGTGCAGAAATATTTTTGAAACGCTTACAAGAAATTATATAGTAGAAAAACAGGATTTGGAATAACCAAATCCTGTTTTCTTTGACTTGCCCTAAATCGGTGTATTCATATTAAATTTCATTTTTTCCAAATCCCCTATGAAATACACCCCTTACGGGTGCTTTTTTTGTTCGGCGCCTATCGCGCTATATTCCCTATTTTGTTGGCTTTAAGTTCGGCGTTCCACAAGCCGTCGTTCGCAAAGCGCACGCAGTACAACGGCGCGCCGTTGTGCTCTTCGCCGTAAAGCCTGAGATATACGTCGTATTTTCCGCTTGCGAGAGTAGGCGACGCGCTCGCGGTAAAACCGTTCTCGCCGTTAAATTCTCCCGCGTCGCACTCGAACGCAACCGCGCCGCTCTCGTCCGTAAAGAGGAGTTTTGCGCGTTTTTTCTTGCAAAGATTGCCGAACCCTACGTTTTGCAAAGAGAGTTCTATTTTAATATCCGATTGAGCGTTCGAACCGTAAAAAACCGAGTTTTTCAAAACGAACCTGTAACCCATGCGGCTCTCTATGTAGTCGAACGCGGTCTTGCCGTAATACGCCGAGTCCGACCCGCAACTTTGAGTGTAATAGCTCTTTTTCCATTTGTCTATCACTACGTTGTTCCAAGCTATATTGAGATAGCTCAAATGCAACTCGTTCATCTCCGGCAAGCACACCTCTATATCGTGCAGTTTGCTCTCGGGCACGACCACCTCTCCGCCGAACGGCAAATGCGCGGTTTGGCGGGAGAGAAAGGCTATATCGCGCCGCCTGTCGGTATACGTTCCCAAATCGTTTTCCGAGCCGAGATATCCGTCGTTATACACTCCGAGCATGTACGCTTTGTCCGCAGGCGTCAAAACTATATCTTCCGCTTCCGACGGTTTCTTTTGCAGATAATCGTATATCATTTTGGGCGTTCTCAACAAAACGGGAATACCCGAGGTTTGAGTTAAAAACTCGTCCGCAAGCGGCGTTATGTGCTCGGCGTTGGCTATTTTGCTCGAGTGCATTTCGCCCCACGGACCTATAAGACCCGTTTCTATCGCCGTAACCGTGTTCGGGTAGCGATTGAGCACTTCGCAAATCTGCCGCACATGCCCGAGCATAACGCCGAGCGACGGCTCTTTGTTTGCACTGCCGCCGAATTTGGGGTCGTATGCAAATCGCACTATTGCGTTTTTGTCGTTTTCTCTGAGATACGCGAGCAGTCCGTCCAAACCGTCTACCGCCTTTTGAGTAAGCGGCATATCTTCTTTGCCGTTCACGGCGGCGGAAAACGCGCCGATATCGCATCGCAAATGATACAGCGAGTGCGCGTCGCCGAACACGGCTTTATTGTATATCGCGCCGTTTTCGTTTACGGTAACGTACACTGCGCCGTAAAATCCTCTGTCTGGATTCGATATCGCAACCGTGCTCTCATTGTAATCGAGCGCCTGAACCGTGCCCGTAAGCTCGGTTTCGTTTTTGCAAGCCGAAAACAGCGCGGAAGCCATAATTACCGCGGCTAACGCGGCGTACAAACGCACTTTCATATTTCTTCCCTCTTTTATTCTCGGGCGGCGGAGGGCGCGCGCAACCATTTAATGTTTTTCAAATCTACTTTGAGTTTGCCGTCCGTATTTACTATTCTGTTATACAACCAAAGCAGATATCCGAGCACGGTGAACACGGCTACGAGTATGCCCACCCATGCCATAACTCCGCCGTAGCCCAAGTCGTTTACGTCCAAAAAGAAATACGGATACTCGAACCCGTCTATCGCCGCGCCGAGTATGAACGTGTAGCATACGTACGCGAGCGGAATTATAAGACTGAACAACGGCGCAAAAACCGAAACCGTCTTTTTTTGCTCGAATAAAAAGTAATCCGCAATAAACATAAGGGGCGCGAAAACGTGATAGGAAATGTTGCCGAGATTGCGCCAAAAATCGGCGGTGAACGGTTTGCCCAAAAGTATCAAATAAACAAGGAAAGTAACGAGTATCATAACCGTTGTCATGAACTTGAGCATTTTCACTTTGTTGCAATACCCTTCTCTCTCGCCCGCTCGCACCCGCTTTGCCGTATCGGCAAGAATAATAACCGACACCGCGAACACAAAGTAATTGCTCAAATTGGTATAGTATTTCAAAAATTCCCAACTGAGCTCTTCGGGTCCTTGCCCCGCATAAAATATGCCGAACGTAAGCAACACCGCAAGCGCGGACACGCAACACAAAACAACTCTGTAAATCAACTGCGTAAGCAAATTTTTACCGAACACGATTTAACCCTCCGTATATAATCATGCGCAGTATATTTTATCATCAAATTGCATTTCACGCAAGTTTTTTAAGCAAAATCTCTCACAAATTCGCAACCAAGTACGCAACCATATTTATGCAGCAAAGAAAAACCCAAAACTATTCCCGCAAAAGAAACTGATTTTAGGTTTTATATGGTGAGAGCGGTAGTAACTTAAAACGAATTTTCACGCTTAATTAAAAGTTAAATCTTGTTCATTTCGTCAACAAATTTACTGCTTTTTGCAGTCATCTCGACCCAAGAGGGGCGAAATCCGCTTTTGATTGCATTGCGCACCGATTTTACATTAGACCATGCCGTGCAGTAGAACGGAACTTTACCGCGTTTCAATGTTTCCAATGCAAGATTCGACGTAAGGACTGTGGCAATACCTTGACGACGATAATTTGGCAAAACATCTACACCTATCTGCCACATATCATCGCAGTCGGCGCTACACGCCGCAAGACCAACCAATTTGCCGTTATCGTATGCCCCTACGCCAAGAATATCAAGTTCCTTGCGTTTTTCGCAAAGCGCGTTACTCCATTCCGGTTTGTACAAATCCGCAAAATCTTTTTGGGTTAAAAGATTTGTTTTGTATATGCAATGTTTTTTTTGCAAGAGTGTTACATCGGGAAGAAAATATTCCGCCATAAAACATATCTTCAAATCATATCTTGCCAAAGCTTCACTCAACACATTTAAATTAGGTGTTTCAAAACAATGCTCAATCCGATACCGCTCGATATAATCTTTTACCACGTATTTAATATCCTCACGAACCGACGCTACAATATTGTTGCCGTATGAAACAAGGTTACATTCAAAAGGAAGTTCGAGATATTTCCTCGCATGATTATCTTTTTTTGAAATTACAATTCGGTTTTCTTTGTTTAAGAAGTCTTCTTCATTGCACCCCAAATCCACAGCCGATTGACGCATTGCAACTCGCAAAATATCTTCGTTAGTCATTTTTCCTCTTTAATAAGTTACTATTATCGTAAGTTGATTATAGCATATAAGGAAACTAAAATCAATGTTTTTGTAAAATCAATTTACAAAATGGCACTGTGGCGTGTACCTGAATAAACAAAAAAGGCAAACCGAGAAACCGCCGAAAAAGCAAAGCGGCGGCTAAAATAATGCAAAAGAAAAACCTAAAAACAATTCCCGCAAAAGAAACTGATTTTAGGTTTTATATGGTGGGCAATACAGGGTGGCGGTCGCTTCGCTCCCTTGGTGGCGCACGGAACTTATTTCAACTTTTCCGAATATTCGTCCGCGCCACCGCGAACAGTCGCCTGCGGCTCCGTCTCCTCATCCCTATATGTTTCACCAACGCAAAACGCACCCGCAAGGGGTGCGCTGTGCGTTGGTGGGCAATACAGGGTTCGAACCTGTGACTTCTACCATGTGAAGGTAGCACTCTCCCGCTGAGTTAATTGCCCTAAGCCGTATTATTATAGCATTACGGCGGTTGTTTGTCAAACTATTTTATGTAATTGCTTTTTACGCTTCGGGATTTTCTTTTTGAGCTATGCGGAACGATACCGAGTCTATTACGAGCGGTACGGAGCATTTATCGCAGTATGCCGACGTTACGCAACCCTCGTGCATAAAACCCGCGCCGCCGTCATCGGCAAGTACGGGCGCGGCGGAACAGTCGTCGCACTTGTTCTTTACAACGTATACGTTGTCTTGCCGGTTATCGTCTTTGTATCGGAGCGACACGTGCATTCCCTGCTTGGGTTTGCGCGATTTGGGGCATATGTATATTGCCTCGAACGCGGTAAGTCCCTCTTTTTGCAAAGCCGCCTGCCACTTGGCGGCACTCGAGGCAACGCTCTCTTTGGCTTTGTCGTTCAAAAGCGCGGAGTACTCCTCGGCTTGCTCCTCGCTCAAAAGTTTTACAACGTCTTCTCCCAAATCGGAATAGCACACGTTGCCGAGCGCGTCGGCATGGTTGCGCGTAAGCTCGCTTATTGCGGCCTTGCTTCTCTTTTCGGAAAGTTTAACGTATATTTCCTTGAGCTTCTCCGCTTCTTTTTTATCGGGAATGAGCGCGGATATTTCGCGCCAACAGCTCATTTCCGAACCCGCTCCCACATTGAAAGTATAAGTATTGCCGCAAGTCGGGCAGCGCAGTGTTACAGTCTTTTTCATATACGCGTAAACCTCGGATACAGTTATGTTACTATTATACTCTCCCCGAAAACAAAAGGCAAGCGATTTAACCTTTTTGGGCGGTCGTTTCGGGCGGGCGGCACAAAATCTCAACCGCAAGTTCGGGCGGATTGAACATGCGCGGCACCCAGCTGCTTTTGCCCAGCCCCTTGCTCACCGCCATGAATTTGCCGCCGTGCTCGTACACGCCTTCGGTGTATTTGGGAAAAAGCCCCTGACTCGGCGCGTAAAACGCCCCTATAAACGGCAAACGCACGTGCCCGCCGTGCGCGTGTCCGCACAGACTCAAATCTATTCTCGCGGCAACGTAGCGCGGAAACATTTCGGGGCGGTGACTCAACAGAACGGTAAAATCCGCCTGTTCCTCTTCCGTTCTAATCTTAAGCGAATTGAGTTCCGCCGTAAAATCGGTTTTGCCGCCCGCGAAAAACGTGGGGTCGCTCATGCCTATCACAGCCAACTTATCCGAGCCGCGCTCGATTAGCGCGTATTCGTTTTTCATTACTTTCACGCCCATATCCGCTATGCGCGACGCAAAATCGGGATAGCACAACAGTACTTTTTCGTGATTGCCCGAAACGTAGTACGTGGGCGCAATCTGCACCGCCCCGAGCGCGAATTTTTCCGCCGCCTCGGTTTCGTTTTCGCGGTGTATCATATCGCCCGTAATCACTATAATATCGGGCTTGACCTCCGCTATGCGGCTGACAAGTTCGCCGTTAAACTCGCGGTTGTGCAAGTCCGACACGTGGGCAACGGTAAAACCGTTGAAGCCGGGCGGCACACTTTGGGAAACTATTTTGTACTCCGATGTAATCATTTTCATAATTATATGCTTTCTTTGCCTTTTCTATAACCGCATTTTAACGATTGCGTACTCTACGAGTGTATCACAAGGCGAGAAAAATGTCTACAAAACTAATATTTATTTTGTTATTGCTTACACTAAATCCGAAAGGAGTTATATATAATATGAAAAAACGAGTTGTGTTCATCATAGGCGCGAGCAGCGGAATAGGACTTGCCACGGCAAAAAAGCTTTGCGACGAAGGCAATATAGTTTATTGCGGTTCGCGCACGCCCTGCCCCGACGAACGAGTTACCTCTCTTTGCGTTAACGTAACCGACGAAAAGACGGTATTCGACGCGGTAACTCGCATAACCGAAGAAACGGGACGAATAGAACAACTTATTTACAGCGCGGGCTGCTCTATGGCTGCGCCCGTGGAGTTTGCGGAAGAAAAAGACTACCGCTATCTGTTCGACGTGAACTATTTCGGCGCACTCGCGGCTATACGCGCGGTATTGCCGCATATGCGCAAGCAAGCATACGGAAGAATTGCGCTCGTATCGTCTATGGGCGGCGTTCTTCCCATAGCGTACGACGCCTTTTATTCCTCGAGCAAAGCCGCGCTCATCATGCTTGCCAAAGAGCTTAACATGGAAGTCGCGCCTTTCGGAATAAACGCGTCGGCTGTGCTCCCCGGCGGCACCGCAACGCGCTTCACGTTTAAGCGCAAAGTTTATCCCGAAGAAAAGGCGGGCGTATACGCCGCGGATATGGACAAGTCGGTAGGCTCGCTCGCAGGCATGGAGCAAGGCGGCATGGACGCCGACGAGGTTGCCGACACTATAATAAAAACGCTGTTATCCGACAACCCGCCCGCAGTGGTAGCTTCGGGACTTGCCAACAAAGCGTATTACCTTACGCAAAAGATACTGCCCGAAAAACTTACCCGGCACTTTGTTAACGACAAATACAATTTAAGCTAACAATTGACAAAGCTTTATGCAAGTACTATAATATTACCGTAACGAATTTGCGAGGTGATATTTGTGTTCAGCAATAAACAAGTTGAAGATATTGTAAAGAACAACCGACTCGACCTTGCCGAAGAATTTTTCGAGCAACTCGGCGAGGCAATCGACGAAGAAGAAGCTATACGCGCAGAATACGAAAAGGCGAGCACGGACCGACTCAAGCAACTTGCGGACAACGGCGACGACTACGCCGCCGTATATTACGTTCGCAAACGCATAGAAGAAGACGTTCTCGTAGCGAGCGATATGAAATACCTCGAGCGCTCCCTGCTCAACCTAAACGAAGACGCGGCGATGGTGGGCAGTTGGCTGTACGCCATGAAAAACGGCAGATACACCGACAAAGAAAAGGAGATATTCAGCCTTGCCGTTTTGGAGCAAGAGGCGTTTAAGGACGCACACAAGCGGCTCGTAAAAGAGTACAAAAAGAACGGCGACGTAATTGCCGAAACCGACTCGGCAATACTTACCGTATCTATAGACCGTTGGGCGGCGGAGGCTTTGCGCGACAAAGGATTTTACGCCTTTACGGCAGACGTAGTACCGCTCGAAAAAGACTGTTCTTACCCCGATATAAAGTCGGGCTACAGGGTAAACATGCGGCTTTTGCACGAAAACGGGCGTGAAACCGAAGACGAAACGGTATACATAGCTTACGAACGCGGAAAAGGCAAAGACGCGCGCAAACGCGAACTCGGCGACGATTTGACCGAAATACTCTCGCGCATAGCCGAAAAGGTAAACTTGCGCGCGGGCGACGCGTACATAGACGGAAAGCGGTATTTTCATTACGGAGCCAAAACCGAAGGCAAAAAGAAAACCTCGGAAGACGGCGTGAAAATTCTCTCCGCCGCCGACGTAAACATAAAAGTGAGCGACGAAGGCAGACTTAAGGGCAACGTTTGCCCCTACTGCGGCGGCTCGCTCGATTTCGGCGGCACGTGCACGGCTTGCGGAAAGTCCGCGGAACAAAACGATAGCGGCAACATAACGATAAGGCAAGGCAAAAACGTGGAGGCCCTCGTTTGCACGCAATGCGGCTCGCCCGTAAAACTTGACGAAAACGGCAAAACGGCATACTGCTCGGCATGCGGCACAACCTTTGCCGTGAGCGGAAGCGACTTAAAAAGCGGCGTTACGGGCTTAGACTACGAAAGCATAAAAGCCGATATGCCCGAGGGCGCGGAACTGCCCAAAGTGCAATTCGTACGCGCAAAAATAGCGGAAGGCGCGATAACCGCCGTAATGCCCAAAAACTTTATGGTCATGTCCGAAGATATCCGTCGCATAAAATATCCCGCGAACGCACCCAAATACATATACACCACGCCCGACGCAACGGTAAATTTCAACGTGAATTTTCTCGGTCCGCTCGAAGAAAAAGACGTGTTCGCGTTCGGTCAACAAATGCTTGCGGCTCTCAAAAACGTACACTCTACGGCTAAATTCGGCGAAGCCGTAAAACTGACGGAACCTCGAAACGTCTTTTTCGTAGACTTTATAACGGCGGGGTTAGACCAAGGCATTTACAACGCAATGTTCTTCTTTTCGCATTTCGGCAAGCAGGGCATCGGCTCGTGGAACTGCCTGAGCAAAGACCGTTGGTTTTGGGCGCCCGTCTTCGAGCACGCGGTAAAAACAATGCAATTCAACAAAATATGATTTATCGGAGATAAAAAATGGGACTACTCAAAAGCATAGAACTCCCCCGCTTCGACGGCGAAGCGGTAATGCAAAAGTTCGACCTTAAGGGCAACGTTATTAAAAAAGGCTCGGTTCTCACCGTGCGCGAAACACAAGCCGCGGTATTTTGCGACAAGGGCAAAACCGCCGACGTATTTTTACCCGGCACATACAAACTGAACACCGACAGCTTGCCAGTAATAACAAAACTTTTAAGTTGGAAATACGGATTTGAAACGCCTTTCAAATCGGAAATATACTATGTAAACACCAAAGAGTTCACGGGCATAAAATGGGGCACATCCAATCCCGTGCCCGTAAGTACCGAGGCGGGCGTAGTCAGATTGCGCGGCTTCGGCTCGTACTCGTTCAAAATAACAAATCCCGCGGCGTTCCTTTCGTCTATGGGCGGAACGGAAAGTTACTATGCGTTAAGGCAAGTGTGCGACTCTTTGCGCTCGCTTGTGGTGGGCGGTATTTCCACGGCGTTCGGTGCGTGCGGCGTTACGCTTGCAAACATGACTTCGCGCTATGCCGAACTCGGCGCCGAAGTCAAAAACTCGGTTGCGCCCCGTTGCTCCGAACTCGGCATAACTCTCACCGCGTTCGATATAGAAAATCTTTCGGTTCCTCCCGAACTCGAAAAAGCCCTCGACGAAAACGCTCGACTCGGCATCATGCGCGACAACGTTGACGTTTACGCCAAACTCGCTCAAGCCGACGCCCTGAAAGAAGCCGCAAAAAGCGGAGCGGCGGGCGCGGTTATGGGCGTGGGAATCGGCGTTGCGCTCGGTAAAGAAGCCGCCGCGGGCGCGGGCATAGCCGCAGGTTCGCCTACCCCCAAATTTTGCCCCGAGTGCGGAACAAAGCTCGCGCCCGGAACAAAATTTTGTCCCGAGTGCGGAAACAAACTTATTTAATCAGCTCCCCTGACTGTTTATCGCGTCGTCGTCGGTGGGTATCATTGTATACTCGCAGGTGGAAAAATATTCGCTCTCGCCTATCTCGGGATTATCTTCTCCGCACTCGCAATCGCGCCCTTCGAGCCGCTCCATAAGTTCCAACTCGTCGGCGGCAAATTCGTCGGTTTCGCAGTTGCCGCAACGGCGCAAGAGAATTTTTTTCAGCATTTCGCGCTCGGTTTGCAAACCGTTATTGTTATCGTTGTTGTTTTGCATTGTGTGTTCCTCCACGTATAGTTTGCCGCTTGCAAATTTATTTATCCCTATTTAATGCCCCAATTCGGTTGACAATTCGGTTTTATTATGCTAAACTTATCACACTGCCGCGGGATGGAGCAGTCGGTAGCTCGTCGGGCTCATAACCCGAAGGTCGTAGGTTCGAGTCCTACTCCCGCAACCATTAAAAACGCTTTCATGAGAAAGCGTTTTTTGCTTGCTCGTCGGGCTCTTATGCAACACGAGCGCAGCGAGTATAACCCGAAGGTCGTAGGTAACTCCGCTTCGCTCCGTGAATACGCCTGCGGCGCATTGACTAAGTCCTACTCCCGCAACCATTAAAAACGCTTTCATGTGAAAGCGTTTTTTTTATGTCCTTTTACAAAAACCACAAAACCACAAAAAAAACCACTTAATCGGTAACAAATTTATTGTTTTCGGTTGCCAAATCCTGTGGGATATGTTACAATGAATGTAACAATCGGAGGTACAAATATAATGGCAAACGACAATAAAGTATTGAAAGCATACGAGCTTGCGAAAGAAACGTATAAAGATTTCGGAGTGGATACCGACAAAGCGATGGAAACGCTTTCTAAAGCGCGCATTTCGCTTCACTGCTGGCAGGTAGACGACATAAAAGGTTTCGAAGAAGGGCAAGCCGAGAGCCAAAACGTGGTAACGGGCAATTTTCCCGGAGCGGCTCGCAACGCCGAAGAGGTTCGGCAAGACCTTGCGTACGTTTTCTCTCTCACGCCGAGCGGCAAAAAGATTAACATACACTCGGTATACGCCGAGCCGCACAAACCCACGAGCCGCGAAAAACTCGACGTTACCGCGTTCGATAAATGGATAGACTGGGCAAAAGAGAACAACGCCGGCATAGATTATAACGGTTCGTTCTTTGCTCACAAGATGATGGACGGCACTCTTTCGCTCACCTCGTCCAAAAAGGAGGTACGCGATTTTTGGATTGAGCACCTCAAGTCCACCCGCGAAACCGCCTATAATATAGGCAAGAAAATGAACGACGTGTGCGTTCTCAACACCTGGATACCCGACGGACTCAAAGACAATCCCGCCGACCGCTCGTATTGGCGCGAACTTTTGATAGACAGCCTCGATAAGGGCTTTGAAAAGAAATACGACAAAAAGCACCTTGTTGACGCGCTCGAGGGCAAGCTGTTCGGCATAGGCACGGAATGTTTCGTTGCGGGCAGTTACGATTTCTATCTCGCATACGCCATGAAAAACAATCTCGGCATCTGCCTCGACAGCGGGCACTACCACCCCACCGAGCAAATATCCGATAAATTCAGCGCACTCAAATTCTTCTTCGAAGACATACTCCTTCACGTGAGCCGCGGCGTTCGCTGGGACAGCGACCACGTTGTAATAGACGACGATTCGCTCACCTCCATCATGACCGAAGCAAAACGCGCAAACCTTCTCGGAAGCGAACATTTCCACATAGGACTCGACTATTTCGACGCGAGCATAAACCGCGTATACGCGTCGGCAATAGGCATGCGCGCCGCATCTCGCGCAATGCTCCGCGCAATACTCGAACCCACCGCAATGATTAAAAAAGCCGAACTCGGCGGCGATTACAGCGAGCGCCTTGCGCTCAGCGAAGAAGCCAAAGCTCTCCCGTTCAACGCAGTTTGGGATATGGCGTGCCTCAAAGCGGGCGTGCCCGTAGGCAAAGATTGGCTCGAGTCGGTTCGCGACTACACCAAAAAATACATAGCCAACCGCTAAGGGAAGAAAAATCATGACAAAACGCGTACTTGCTATAGATTTCGGGGCAACGAGCGGCAGAGCCATGCTCTGCTCGTTCGACGGAAGCAAAATAGACATACGGGAACTTCACCGTTTCGACAACAGCCCCGTAGAGGTGGGCGGCGTACTGTATTGGGACGTTTTGCGCCTCTATCACGAGCTTAAAACGGGTATAGTAAAGGCTAAACTCGCGGGCGGTTTCGACTGCATAGGCATAGACACTTGGGGCGTGGATTTCGGTCTCATAGACAAAAACGGCAAGTTGCTTTCCAATCCCGTGCACTACCGCGACCGTCGCACCGAAAAAATGCAGGAAGAGGTATTCAAACTCGTAAGCCGCGAAGAGATATATAACGCAACCGGCATACAGTTTATGGACTTTAACACCGTATACCAACTCATGTATCTCAAAAACCACTGCCCCGACGAGTACGAACGCGCCGACAAATTCATAATGATACCCGACCTGTTCGCATATTTCCTCACGGGCGCACAAGTTTGCGAGCGCACGATTGCGTCCACGGGTCAGCTCGTAGACCCCCGCACGGGCGACTGGGCATGGGGGCTTATAGACAAACTCGGTCTTAAGCGTTCGCTCTTCCCCGCCATTGTCGACAGCGGCAGCGTGTACGGCAATCTTTCCGAAGCGGTGTGCGCCGAACTGCAAGTGGAGTCGGTGCCCGTAATCGCGGTATGTTGCCACGACACCGCCTCCGCAGTGGTTTCCGTTCCCTCCGAAGAGGACAATTTCGAATACATAAGTTGCGGCACATGGAGTCTGCTCGGCACCGAACTCAAAAAGCCGCTGTTCGACTGCCCCGACTACACCAACGAAATAGGCTACGACCGCACAGTGCGGTACTTGCAAAACATAATGGGCTTGTGGATAATAAACGAAAGCAAGCGCACGTGGGATAAGCAAGGCAAATCGCTCGGCTACGGCGAAATCGCCGCTCTTGCCGAAAAGGAAGAGGGCGGAAAGTTCATATTTAACGTAAACGACGACGAGTTCATGTATCCCGGCGATATGCCCGAAAAAGTTCGCAACTGGTTCATTTCACGCGGCAAACCCGCTCCCGAAGGCATAGGTCCAATCGCCCGCGCCATATACGACAGCATTGCCGACTGCTACCGCGAAGCAACCGATTTGCTCGTTAAACTCACCGGCAAAAAGAGCGCGATACACATGATAGGCGGCGGCATCAACGCAACCTTATTATGTCAACTCACCGCAAACTCCACTCGCCTGCCCGTGTATGCGGGTCCGAGCGAAGCCACGGTAATGGGCAACGCCGCCGTTCAGCTCATAGCGATAGGCGCGATAAAGAACTTGAAAGAAGCCCGCAAGATAATAAAACGAAGCGTTTCGCTCAAAGAGTATTTACCCTCTTGACAAAATCGCAAAGTTGTGATATGCTTATTTTCCCATGGGGGTGTACCGGCTTCGACGGTTCGGTGCGGCGTGGGAAAAGCAAGCGGCAGGCGTCGGCTGCCTCAAAAACGCGAAAAAAATTAAACGCTAAAACTCAAAAAACGGTAAGCGCACCCGCGCTTGCCCTTGCAGCTTAACTTATAAGCTGTCGTCAATCCCTTTCGGCTCGCTTGAACGGGTGCGGCGCAAACATTAAGGCGAGGTAGTTCGCGCGGTTCGTTTTTGCCCGCGCGGGCGAAATTCAAAAAACTCGCGGCTGTGGGATTTGCTCTTTGCTCCCCTGCCGTTAAACCTTGCAAAAAGCTAAGCTTGTAGAAAGCCCGCTCTATCCCGAGTCGGAAATGAGTTCAACTCTCATCACCTCCACCACTACGAAAAATGCGCATGCCGTTGTTCGGCGTGCGCATTTCTTTCGAGTCTGAAATTAAATTTAAGCGAACGGGTTATGCCCAAATGCGGCGGGAGGTTACATGATGTTCGCCGCTTTCGTCTTTTGCGGTAGTAACGCGGTACGAGGAGAGAAAACGGGTAAGCGCGTATAAGTCAACCCATATCTCTTTTGGTCCCTTTTCCTGCTCGGGAGAAAAGATGAGTTGCAAGCCGAAATGAAGGTGCGGACTGCAAGATTTTAAGTTTACGTTTTCTTTGTTGCTATATCCCGTTACGCCGAGATAGCCTATCACGTCGCCCGAGTTTACGCGTTTGCCCACCTCCATGCCCGCGGCAAACGGACGGTCTTTGCGCAGGTGCGCGTAATAATAGTAGCGCAAAGTATCGTCGGAACGTATTCCTATGCGCCAGCCGCCGTATTTGTTCCAGCCGCACTCTGTTACCGTGCCGCCCTCCACCGCAACTATGGGCGTGCCCACGCTGCCCATAATATCGTGCCCCAAGTGCTTGCGCTTGTAGCCGAAACTGCGCGAATTGCCGAAATCGTCGTAATGATTATACCAGTGCCCCGCCGCAAGCGGAAAACAGCACCTTAGCCCGTGCTTTACCTCTCCGCCCTCGCCGTCGGTGTAATCGCCCACCATATTGCCGAGCACAGCCCTGTAGCACGTTCTCAGATAGTCGGCGTAATCGCTCTCGGGAAAAATATCGTTCATCTTCTCACCGCTCTCCAAACGCTTCACAAGCCCCGAGAGAGTCTTTTTGTCTTTGCTCACCGAAAAGCGATTGCCGTTTTTGAGCGCGAGATAGGCTACGGCGTCCGAGAAATCGTAACCCGAGTCGCCTCCGTAAAATTTTTGTTCGTATCGCAAACATTCGCGCAAAGCCCACTCGCTCGCGTTGAAATCAACCCATTTCACCGTAGGTGCGGAAACGAAACCGAAACACGCGCTAACGGCGAACAACAGCAATACTGCGGCAATGAATTTATTCTTTTTCATACGCTATAGTTTGTGCGCCCGCACCGTATTTTTATACTTATCTTGACACATAAGCGCACTCGTGCTATACTTTATACAATAAAGGAGCAAGCCATGACAGCCGACAATCACATTCACACATCCTTTTCACCCGACGGAAAGGGAAACCCCGAAGATTTCGTTTTGCGAGCAATCGAGCTTAAACTCGAGCACGTTGCTTTCACCGAACACGCGGATTTGCTGTACTTCGACCCCTCGTTTCAAACGGGCGACCTCACCGCCTATTTTGCTCATATGCGCATGCTCAAAGAAAAGTACGCGGGGCGCATAAGTATAGCGGCGGGATTGGAAATAGGCTACACGAACGCCAACAAAACGCTCAACGCCGAGCTTATAAAAAAACACCGCCCCGACTACGTGATAAATTCCGTTCACGAAGCAGACGGTTCAGACCCCTATTATCCGCAATATTTTGTAGGTAAAACGCCTTACGAGGCTGTTTCCGTATATCTCAAAGCCGTGCTCGACTCTCTCGACGCGCCGTATGAATACAACGCCGTAGGGCATCTCGGCTACGTTACGCGCAAAGCTCCCTTTAACGACTCCGTTTATTCGCTCCGCCCCGACCTCGTAGACGAAATACTCGGCAAGACAGTCGCAAAAGGAAAAATACTCGAGATAAACACGAGCGGTTACAAATCGGGCGAAGTTCTTCCTCCGCGCGAAATAATATTGCGTTACGCCGCCCTCGGCGGCAAAAAATTGTGTTTCGCCTCCGACGCTCACACCGCGCAAGACCTCTGCCGAAATTACGAAGCAGCCCGTTCCCTTGCCGCCGAAGCGGGCATATTGTGCCAAACCGCGGTTATAGGCGGCAAGGAGAGCGAGTTACCGTTTTAGGAGGTTTTTGCGCGATTGCGTCAGTTACTCAAGCATCTGTAAGTTATTACGCGTTCGCCGCCCGAAAGAGGGAGCGATATTCCGGGATTTTGCAACAGCACGTTTTCGGGAGTTGTGCCGAGAGCTTTCGCCGCTTCCCATAAAGTTTCGCCTTTGCGGGCAATGTGGATAGCCACCGCGCCCGTGGGCAACGCGCGCTCTTCTCCGAGCGCAAGCTCGCATATAACGTATTTAACTTCGGAGCGGGTAGCCGAATATTCAACGGCGATATCCGCTTTTATTTCCAGTTCTCCGTCGCGGCGTATCTTTACGCTCACGTTGGTTACAACTCCTTTGGCGGAAACCGAGTCGCCCTCGCGAAGCGGTGCGGATACGGTTATCGCAAAGGGCAATTCCACCGCCGCCGACGCCTTTTTGCCGTCTTCGGCGCAGTAAATTATGCTCGCCGAAGCCATGCCTTCCACCGTGAGTTTGCCGTCGCCCGCAAGCGCGTCGGTAATGTTGAGCCGCGAGCCGCACGCCGCGCAAATTCTGTCCGCCGCGGGCATATTCTCGTCAAGCTGAACTTTGCCTTCCACTCTCTCGAAAAACGTATCTTCGCACACGGGCACGGGTATTTTAACCGACTCGCCCGAAATGAGCAGTTCGTTGCTTACGCTGAACGCGTCGCAAACGGGATTTATCACGTCCTCGGTAAAGGTGCAGCAGGTAAATTCCACGGTGTAGTCGCAAGCCACGCTCGCGCTCTCGCCGCCCACGAGTTCGGCGTGAGAAGAACGAATGCAAGCCGAAACGGTGCACAAGTCGCCCGCATGACAACCTATCGCCCCTATTTCCAAAGAAAAGGGAGTTTCTCCGCGCAACGAAGTCACGGTGTCGCCGGTACGCGCCGCGATATCGGTAACTATTATGCCCTCCACGCTCACGCAGTCGCTGCCCGTAACGCGCTTTACTATGCAGCAACGCGGCTCGCAAAAGAGCAGTTCTTCCGCACCCTGCGCTTCTATGCTGTCGGCAAACGAGTGAGTTTCGCCGCCGCGCGCGCTAAGTCTCGTAAAATCCACTCTGTCGTCGTGAGTGTATATGCCGTCGCCGCCCGCGGTAAGACACCTTACGTCTTCGCCCGCAACCGCGCAAAGCCTTACCTCCGCCACGCAGGCGAGTTTTATTTCGTGCTCGGTTGCAAGCACTATGTCGGTGTCGAGCACGTTGCAACTCAATTGCGGCTGAGTCTGCGCCGTTATGCCCTCGCCGGTCAGCTTGTCGGAAAATTCCGCCACGTAGTCCAAACTGCGGCAAACGCCTTCTTCGTCGAGCACGAGCACGCGGAAAGTAGCCTTGCCGTTGTACCGCGCTTCTCCGGTGAATACTTCGCCCGCAGTCACGCTCACGTCCGCCGACGCCGACAATACTTTGCCCACCGCAAAGCCCGACGGCAGCAGTCTCGCTTCCACCACCGCCTGCCCCGACGCCATCGTCGCGGGATAAGACGGAGAAAGAAGCGAATAAACAGGTTCAAATGCCATAAGTATCTTGCCTCCTAAAAAAACATGATTTGTCCTAAATAACACTATATTATATACCGCGCTCGTCCCGATTAGAACAAAATTTTCAAATAGTTCGTATAATTGTTTTTGCGCTCGGAAAAACTTTTATCATGAGAAAATGCGCCAAAAGTATAGACGAAGTAAAAGACTACGTGCGTAATCTTGTGGGAAGCCCTCTCAAGATTTCGGTTAACAAGGGCAGGAAAAAAATAATACGTTACAGCGGAAGCGTGCTCGCGGTGTATCCGCAGGTTTTCACCCTAAAGATTGCCGACAACAAAAACCTCGAACTGCTCTCCTGCTCCTACTCCGATATCATTTGCGGCGATATCAAACTAAGCGAAGCCACGGCAAGATAAATCAGCGCACAACGAAAAAATAAGCTCGGGCGAGTTTGCCCGAGCCTGTTTTTTTATTCTATATTATATATACGCCGTTACATATCGTCGTCTTCTTCGAGTTCTTCTTCGTCCTCGTCGTCAAAATCGTCGTCTTCGAAATCTTCTTCTTCGAAATCGGGATAATCGAAATCGTCCTCTTTATCCGGCTCGGAGTCGTCCTCCTCTTCCTGCTCGTCGTCCGAACTCAAAAGAGTGTCTTCCTCGAGCGGTATTATGCCTATGGGGTCGTCGAGGTCGTCGTCGCGGTCGAGTTCGTCCCACTCGCTCTTGTGCTCGGCGGCTTCGCGTTCCTCGCGCTCTTTCTGACACAAAAAGCAAATTTCTTCGTCTTCGCCTATATAGTTCACCTGACAAACGGGGCAAAGCTTTTCAAAGCCCGCCTCCTCGTCGTCGGGTAACAAAATGCTGGGGTCCAACAAACCCATTTCGGCTTTGCACACGGTGCAGTATTTATCCTTGCTCACTATATAATTAAGCTCGCATCTCGGACACAAAATATACGCTTGTTTCTTTTCTTCTTTTTTCACGGAACACGCCCCCGTTTTTCTCGGAACTATTATATCATAATTTTTCTATTTGTAAACTGTTTTCGAGGTGTTTTTAATAAATTTTTCATAAATTTCGATAATATTTTTCACTCCCCTCGTTTTACTTTATGCAACTTAAAAGAAACGGTACGTAAAATTCCGCTTTTTCGTGCCTCATGTATTCGCGTTCGATTATTTTCGACAGGTCTTGCGGCGGCAAATCGCAAAAACGTTTTACAAATCGGTCGGGCTGTGCTATAATTAAATATCGTTAAAAATCCGATTTAAGGAGGCTTTATGGCAAGCAAAGAGCAACTGCTGCAAAAGGAGCGGGCAAAAACGCTCGGCGAGCTACTTGTAGCCGAGTGCCGCGCCGACAGTCCCAATTTCGATACCCTGCGCACAATGTGCTTAAACGGCGCCGACGTTTGCTATAAGCACGCGGCGGCTCTGCACTGGGCGGCAAAACTCAATAGGTTTTCGCTCGTATCCTTTTTGGTGGATAACGGCGTTCTCGCCGAACCCGTGAGCCGCAGTATAATAGCCAACATGTGCAACAACAAAGGCTTTTCGGAAGAGTGCGAAGCCGAGTTTTTCGAGGTGCTCGACAACGTTCGCCGCGTTAACGGCAACGCCGATATAGATATATTCGTGCCGTACATAAATTCCATGGCGGTGCAAGGCAGGCTCGACAAGTTGCGCGCTCTCATGAAAAGATACTATCTTACCGAAGCCGAGGTGGCGAAATCGGTTTACATACGCATCATATTCGAAATAATTCTCAACACGCACGACGAAATGCTGGAATTCATAAACGGGCACGTGGATTGGCAAGACCCCACCGCACTCGACTTGGCGGTGTCGGGCGGCGACTGGGTGGTGCTCGAATACCTCATTAAAGGCGGCAAAGTAAAACTCGAGCCGAGCGAAAAAGCGGTTAGTCAGGCAATATTCACGGGCAGTACCGAAGTGCTCGATATGCTTATCGCCTGCGGCTACTCCTTCGAGCACAACCCCGAGTTTCTCAAAAAAGCGGCGCGAGCCGCGTTCAACGACGGCGGCAGAATGCTCAAATACATGTTTGCGCACGGCTACTCCGCCAAAGACTGCTACGGCGGCAAATCTCTGCGCGACAACGCTTTGGCGGACGGAAATTCCGCCGCTCTCGCCGTGATAGACGGCGCGGCATAAACAAAAACTAACATGCAAGACGAAAAGAAAAACGAAAACGAAATAGAAGAACAAACCGAAAAAGAGCAAGCGGAAACCGAACAAACCGCGGAACAAACCGAAGAACTCGCCCTCAACATGTATAAAAGGCGCAAGCGCGACGGCAAGTTCGTATCCAAACTTTCGGACAAAGAGCTTGACGCGTTGCAACGCAAGAAATCGCTTTTCATGTATTTGAGCACGCTTTTTTTTGCGATTTCGCTATTCCTCGAAGTGGAAGGGCGGGCGCGACTTAGCGACAACAAGCCGCTGTTTGCGCTGTTCACTCTTTACGTGATATCGCTCGTGGTGCTCATTGCCCTATCGGTGTTTATATCGGTTATGAACCGCACGCGCCAAAAGATAAAGCGCGAAATACGCGAGTGCGACGCTCCGCGTTCTGGACTCGACAGGCGCACGTTCACCTCTTACGAACTGTTTAACGCTCTGCACGTTTTGGTTGCCGCCGCGGAAATAGCGGTGTCGGTATACAAATTCGGAGTATGGGGCGCGATAAACATTGCGGTTTCGGCGGCGTCGGCGGTTACGTGTTTTATATCGCGGCAAATACTTTACAAAGCAAACGCCGGCAACGTGGAATTCGTACCGGCGGAAGAAGAATAATTTTTTAGACGTATAGAACCAACGCCGTTTTTTATAACGGCGTTCTTTTTTCGAGCGCACGCGTGAGCGTAACCTCGTCGGCATACTCGAGTTCGCTCCCAATGCTTATGCCCTGCGCAATTCTGCTCACTTTAACGCCCATAGGCTTTATGAGCCGCGCGAGATACATAGCCGTAGCTTCTCCCTCAACGTCGGTGTTTGTGGCGAGTATGACCTCTTCCGCGCCCTCCAAACGGGCGAGCAGTTCTTTTATTTTGAGCGAGTCCGGTCCTCTGCCCTCAAGCGGCGAAAGAGTTCCGTGCAAAACGTGATACACTCCCCTGTAGCCCGAAACTCTCTCGAGCGCGAGTACGTCTTTGGGGTAAGCAACCACGCATATTATGCTTTTGTCGCGGCGGGCGCAGATTTCGCAAACCTCTTTATCTGTGAAATTGCCGCACTCGGCGCAGTAGCGCACGCTGTTTTTCACATCTTTCAACGCGGCGCAAAAGTCCTCTACGTCGGCGCAAGGCATATCTATTATGCTGTACGCATAACGCTGTGCGGTTTTCGCGCCCACGCCCGGAAGCCGCGCGAACTTGTTGCTCAGCCGCATTATGCAATCGAGCTGTTTCATGCCTACATCAGCCCCTGCGCACCGTAGGGCATGAGTCTTTTTTCCTCTTCGGCAACTTTCGCGAGCGCGTCGCCGAACGCCGCGGCAATGAGGTCCTCGAGCATTTCGATATCGTCGGGGTCTACCGCCTCGGGCTTTATGCTCACCGCTTCAACGTCGCGTTTGCCGGAAAGAGTTATCTCCACCATGCCGCCGCCCGCACTGCCCGTTACCGAAAGCTCGGCAAGCTCTTCCTGCGCCTTTGCCATTTGCTCCTGCATCTTTTGAGCCTGACGCATCATTTGCTGCATATTGAAACCGCCGCCGCCGAAACCGTTAAATCCTTTACCCATTATATTACACTCCTTGTTATATGTTTTATGTTCTTTCGTATGAGATTGCTTCGTCGGGCGTTGCCCTCCTCGCAATGACATGAGCTCACCGTATGAGATTGCTTCGGCATTAGTCATACCCTTACCGCGTTATATTGAGTTTTGCTTTGCCGCCCGCAATCATCTTCTTTATGCGGTCTATCTCGCTGTCCATATCGGGTTTAGAGTCGCGCTTAACTATGTTGAAGGTGAAATTCAAGCCCATTTCCGCAAGCGCGCGAGTAAGTTGCGACTGCGTTTCCGCATCCGAAAACTGCAAAAACTCCGCGTCCGTGTCGGGGCATACCGATATAATGCCGCCGTCTGCCGTAACGTCGTGCGCGTTGCACAACAGCGAGTACACGTTCATCGGTCCGTTCTTTCTGAAATAGGTTATCAGCCTGCCCCATATGCTCCTGTCGTCGGGCGTTTGCTCCGCGGCGGGCGCGGGTTCGGGCTGTTTTTCCGCCGCTCTCGCGGGCGCGGAAACTCCGTTTGCAATCAGAGTTTCAACCTGCTTTTCAAGTCTTGCAATGCGAGCCGCAAGCACGTCGGAGTCGTCGCCGACGAGTTTGCCCGCACGCAGGCAAGCCGTTTCGAGCACGATTTTGGGACTCACGCTGTAGCGTATTTCGGAGTCTGTCGAGCCGAGCAAGCGTATAACCGCCGCGAGTTCTTCTTCGCCCGCCGAAGCGGCAAGTTCTTTCAGTTCGGCTATGTTTTCGGCGGTATCTATCACGAGCGACTCCGCTCCCGTGCGAATCGCAAGCAAGTCGCGGGCGCACAAAAGCACGTCTTTCGCTATTCTGCCCACCGATTTGCCGAGCGAGACGAGTTCGTCTATTTTAACGAGTATTTCGCGGGCGTTGCCCGTAAGTATGCTTTCGGTAAGCGAGCGTATCTTTCCGCGGTCGGCGGCTCCCAAAACGTCGAGCACGTCAGAGAGCGTGAGTTTACCCTCGCTTCGGCTCAAGCACATATCGGCAATAGAGAGCGAGTCGCGCACGCTTCCTTCGCCTGCGCCGGCTATGTAGCGCACCGCTTCTTCCTCGTACTTTTTGCCCTCGGCTTTGAATATCTTCTTTATATTCTCCGCCAACAGCTCTATGGATACAAGTCTGAAATCGAAACGCATGCAACGCGAAAGTATGGTTGCGGGCAACTTGTGCGCCTCGGTAGTGGCAAGAATGAATATAACGAATTCGGGCGGTTCTTCGAGCGTTTTGAGCAGGGCGTTAAACGCGCTGTCCGTGAGCATGTGCACCTCGTCTATAATATAGACTTTGTACTTGCCGTTCACGGGCGGATATTTCACGCGCTCGCGTATTTCGCGGATTTCGTCTACGCGGTTGTTGCTCGCCGCGTCTATCTCGAGTATGTCTATATCCGACGCGCTCGCAAGAGCTTGGCAGGTTTTGCATTTTCCGCACGGCGAGCCTTTCACCGGCTCAAGGCAATTTACGGCGCGGGCGAAAATTTTGGCGCACGTGGTCTTGCCCGTTCCTCTGCTTCCCGTGAAAAGATAGGCGTGCCCCACCCTGCCCGATTTGAGCTGATTTTTAAGCGTTTCGGTGATATGGTCTTGCCCTATCACGTCCTCGAAAACCGTGGGGCGATATTTTCTGTAAAGTGCGGTATAACTCATAAATTCAAGTATATCATTTTTGCCGCTCGGAGTCAAGTTTATGGTGTTGTTTGGTTACATCGGAACAAAGCCGAGAAGCATGCCCACAGCCACGCTGTAAAGGTATAAACCCGCGGCAATGGCGAACGTGTGCTTAAACGGGCGATTTTTGCGCAGAAGCACGGCAAGCCCCAAACCCGCGTTAACGCTAAGTCCCGCAAACGCCGCGCCGAGCGTGATGCCGCCGCGGGCGAAAAGTTGCGCTATTATCACGCTCGACGCGCAATTGGGTATAAGTCCCACAAGTCCCGCGAGCATGGGTTGAAAATGCTTTGCCGAAACCAAAAAGTCGGCGAGTCGGTTTTCGCCCGCGAAATAAAGCGCGACGGCGAAAAGCAGGTTTACGCCCAAAATGTACGCCGTTACGGTGAGAGTGTGCAAAAGAGGATGCACCACGAAACACTTGAAATCAAACGGACGTTTTTCTTTCTCATGCGGGAGATTGCCACACTCGCTACGCTCGTTCGCAATGACGGCACCCCCGTCGGGCAGCGTGCCGTTTTGTTCGTTCTCAACGAGGCTTTTTTCTTCTCCGTGCTCGTGAGTGTGTTCTCCGAGTTCGTGACGATGGCAACCTTTAAGCACAGCCCGCTCGGGCTGTATCTCCGTGAGTTCGCGATTTCTCAAAATAAAATTGAGAACGTAGCCCGCGACGAGCGCGGCAAGTAGCTTAAAGCCGAGCAGTACCGCGAGTTTAATCACCGAGTCGGCGGTGGGCGCGCTCAAAAGTATGGGCACGGCTTCGTCGCTCGTGGCGATAAACACCGCTATCATTGTACCCAGCCTGATACTGCGGCGGCTGTACAAATCCGCCGCCACCACTCCGAAGCCGCATTGCGGCAAAATACCGCACGCTCCGCCTATAAGCGGCGCGAGCGGTCCTCTGAGCACCTTATTGAGTTTTATTTTGGATACGGCGTTATATTCGAATACCTCTATAAGCACGTGCATAACCAAAAGCCAGGGCACGAGCTTGAGAGTATCCAAAAGAGCGTCTAAAAGCAGTTCGGGCATTTACTCACTCTCTTTTTTAACGGATTTTTCTTCTTCCCGCGTTTCGTTCGACTCTTCTTGCGTATCGCTGTTGCCGCCTATAAGAACGGGTTGTACGTCCTCGTTTCGGTCGGCTTTCTTTTCTCCCGCGTGTTCTTTCTCGCGGTCGAGCGCGGAAAGCAACTTTTCGAGTCCGCTCTCGTGCTCCTCTTCCTCTACGGGATTTACTTTTATCTTGAGTTCGAGAACGCGCTTGTTGTTCGCCTTGGTAACTATTATATCGAGATTTTCAAAAGAATATTTCTCGCCCGCCGCGGGAATTTTTCCGAGCTGTTCGGTTATCCAGCCGCCCACCGTGGTGGAGTCGAACTCCTCTTTTACGTTCATGCGGAATTCCTCGAACAAGTCTTCGAGGTTGTGCGTGCCCGTTACGAGATAGGTGTCGTCTCCCACCTTGCGGCTGAGCACCTCCACCTCGTCGTGCTCGTCGTATATTTCGCCCACAAGCTCCTCGAGGATATCTTCGAGAGTAACTATGCCCTCGGTGCCGCCGAATTCGTCCACTACTATCGCCATGTGTATCTTGGCTTTTTGGAGCATGCGAAGCACCGTGCTTATTTTCATGCTCGGCGATACGCACACCACGGGCTGAACTATGCTCTTAACCGACTCGGGGCGTTTGTCTTCCGCCATGCGGTACAGCTTGTAAAAGTCCTTTTCGTGTATAATGCCTATCACGCTGTCTATGGTTTTGCTGAACACGGGCATGCGCGAAAATCCGTTGTCTAAAAACAGGTCGGCAATGTAATCGAACGTTTCGTGCTCCTCTATAGCCACCACGTTTACGCGCGGCACCATGATATCGTCTACGTCGAGGTCCTCGAACTCTATGGCCGAACGAATAAGGCGCGACTCGTGCTCGTCTATGCCGCCCTCGTTCTGCGCCGTTTCAACGTAAGTGATAAGTTCGTCTTCGGTGATTGCCGCGGCGTTCTTGTTCTTGATTTTGCCTATAAGCCGTTTCCACGGCACAAGCAGTATATCTATGGGGAAAAACAGAATTATGAAAAACCAAAGAAAGGGCCACACGCGCATGGCGTATCCTTCGGCAAAGTTCTTCGCCAAAGTTTTGGGCGTTATCTCGCCGAAAATGAGCACGGCGACGGTAACCACCGCGGTGGAAACCACAGCCGCCAACTGCTCGTTGGCTATAAGACTCGCAAACAAAAGCGTGGAGAGAGTAGACGCCGCAATGTTTACTATGTTGTTGCCTATGAGTATGGTGCTCAAAAGCCTGTCGTACCTGTCGAGCAGGCGCAGTACCTTTTTTGCCGAACGGTTGCCGTCCGCCTCGAGCGTGCGAAGTCTGATTTTATTGGCGGTTGAATACGCCATTTCCGTTGCCGAGAAAAATCCCGACATGAGTATCATCACTACAACGGTTACCAATATACCTATCTGAGATGGGTGCATTTAAGTTTTCGTGTTGCTCCTGAAAAATTAAATTAGGTTTTATTAGTATATTATACCATACTTTTTCGCAACGTACAACTTTTTTGGAGTGCGTATTATAAGATTTTTACGCGCTATTGAAAATATTCTCCGAACGTGTCGGCGTTTATGTAGGCTTCGCGCTCCTTTTCCGACGAGAAATTTTCATGCGCCAAACGCACCTTTGTGTATAAAGTTATGGGCGCAATGTTGTCTATAACGCGCACAAAACCGGGCATCTGCTCGATTGATTGATACTTTTCACCGCTCAAGCCGCCCGCAAGATAGGTTTCCACGCCGTCGAGCTGCCCTATGCCGTCCGCCCCGCTGTTTATCGTTCCCGTGTGATAGCCCGCAAACACAATTGCGGAATTTTCCTGCTTTGCCGAACGCGCGAGCGCGGCGTAGTCTATGCCGGGATTTGCGAAAACAAGCCGCACGGCTTTGCCGTCGCCGTTTCCCGAAAGAGCGAACTTATGCGCGGAGATTTTTTCCTGCAACATGAATTTGCCCGTACGGTCGGTGTATCCGCAAATCTTTCCGAGCGCGGAATACAATCCGCCGTCGAAATCCCTACTGCTCAACAGCCTTGTGGAAACGTGCAAAACGGGTCGTTCGTAGGGGTTGCGATACGGCACGAAAACGCCGCCGACTCCGCCGTCTATGGCGGAAAGGGCGCACATCAGGTTCGCGCCGCCGTTGCTCATGGGATTGCTGAGCGGCATATCCGCCGAAGCTATCATAACGGGCACGCTCGTGCCCGCGAGCCGCAAGCCGAGATACGCGGCGGTATACGCAAGCGTATCCGTGCCGTGCGTAACAATTACAGCTTCCGCGCTCTCAAGCTCCTCTTCTATGCAATCGCCGAGGGCGCGAAGAGTATTCCAGGTCATGTTTTCGCTGAGCATGCAAAACGGCGTTTTTACCTTTTGTATTCTGTCGCCGAGCTCGTCGAAACTCGTTACCAAACCGGGGCGCATAATCATGCCGTCGTAGTCGCTCGATATAGTGCCGCCGCTGTTTATAAGCGTAATTTTTTTCATATGCTTTTTCCTTATATGTAAAAAAGAAATATCTTCAATCGTATTCAAACAATTTCCGCACGAGATACACCGCAAACTCGAGCGCGAGCGCGGCAACCACCACCGCAACGGTGAGAGCCATGAGCTTGCCTATATCGAATACTATGCGCGTTTGTTGCATCATAAACCCTATGCTGTCCGCCGTTTGCGCGAGCACCTCCGCCGCAACGGTGAGTTTGAGCGACAGGCTCGCCGCCCCGCCCGCCACTTTGAGAAAGGGCGGCGCCGACATGGGAAGATATATGCGAAAAAACTTGTATACCGACGACTTGGCGTACAGCCGCGCCGTTTCCTCGAGTTCGCGCGGAACAGAGCACAACGCGGCGTCTATACCGCTGTACAGCACGGGAAATATCACGAGTCCCGAAATTATAACGGGGGTAAGAAAACCGCTCGTCCAAATCACCAAAAACAAAATAACGCTCATGGTGGGAAGCGAACGGAGTATGCCCACTACGGGCGCGAGCACGTTCCTTAGCGGCGAAAAAGCCTTGCCCGCAAAGGCACACAAAAGCGCGAGCACGCAGGCGCACAAAAATCCCATTACCGACCGCAAAAGCGTAAGCGCGAAACCGCGCCAAAAGTACGCGCTCGCGAGTTCTTGCACGAGTCGCTCGAGCGCGACGGCGGGCGACGGAAAAATCGTTTCCTTGCCGTAAACCGCGGAGGCTACGCACCACACCGCAACAAACAACGCCGCACCCGCAACCGTATATATTACGTTTTTGACGGCTCTGCTTTTCATTCCCTGCCTATCAAATACAAGCTGCCGAAATTGGTTACTCCGAGCATGATTATGCTCTTATCGGCGGCGTAGCGTATCGCCGCGGCGTTGGTGGGCATTACCGCAATATCGGCGTTTCTCACAAAGTTTTCCATTATCCGCGCGGGCGGCACTACGTGAAACTCCGCGCCCTCGTACCCGTCGGCAATCAGTTTCGCCATGCCTATCGCGGGCGCACCGTCGGGCACGTATACTTTTGCCGATACGCCCGTTTCGCTCTCGCCCGAGATTTGACCCGCGAAAAATTCGTTTTCGGGCATTTCAGCCACTCCGCTTTCGCCCTCGCGCTTCACCTCGTTGAGCGCGGCGTAAAAATTCAACAGGTCGGTCTTAACGTCCGCCGCCCGCGTAAATCCGAGGTTGCAACCTTTCGCTATTTCCGCGGTGAGAGCGGGCACGGTTGTGCTTCCCGCCTTTTTGATTGCCGCAAGCGCGAGCGCGGGTTCGTTCTCCGCCCACTTTGCGCCCGACTCGAACGCCGCCGCGAATTGCGCAACGTAGCCGGGGTGCTCGGCAAGAAAAGTTTTCTTAACCACAAGCGCGGCTTGCGGATATCCCTTTTCGGACTTCGCCGCGTTTTTATATAGCGTTTGTATATCGAGCATGCGAGTCGCACCCTCTGCTTTTCCGAGCGACTGCGTTGCCGCAGGCTCGCTTATCACGCCGTAATTCATCTTGCCCGCCGCAAGTCCGCCTATAAATTCCGCGCCTTCCGCCACGTATGCGAGCGACACTTTTCCGTCTTGCGCCTTGTCCGAAAAGCCGTATTCCACGCCCGCCGATTTAAGCAACCAACGAAAAACCAAATCGGGCACGTTGCCCTGCCCTATGCTGTAAACCACTCTGCCTTTAAGCCCTTCGAGTTCTTCCACTTTGCCCGACGGAGTATCCGAACTGCACCCTATGAGCACGCTCAATCCGAGCAACGCGGAAATCACAACCGCAAGTATTTTTTTCATGTTTTTTCTCCTTTAAGATGTGTTTGATTACAGTAGCTGTTGCTTTCTCATGCAAGGGATTGCCACGCGGCTACGCCGCTCGCAATGACACGGTTGCCGGTTACACCGTCATTGCGAGCGAGTTTACGAGCGCGGCAATCTCGGGCATGGAACTTGTACAGCCACTGTTGCTTTCTCATGCAATGGATTGCTTCGGAAACAAGTTTCCTCGCAATGACAAGTACACATGCCTATGTCATTGCGAGCGAGTGAAACGAGCAGCCCAATCTCGGGCATGGAACTTGTACAGCCACTGTTGCTTTCTCATGCAAGGGATTGCTTCGGAAACAAGTTTCCTCGCAATGACGGAAAATAGTCGCAGGTGCGCCGCTATACGTTGCCGTAAAGAGCTTTGGCGCGAACGCCGCCCACGCTCCCCAACTTTCCCGTAAGCGCGTTTATGCGCCCCGAGTCGGTGTCGAGCACTATGCTGATTACGTTCATGCTCTTAGAGCGCAACGGCAAACCCATTCTGCCCACAATGCAATCGCCGTAATCGTGCAAAACCGCGTTTACCTTTTCAACCGAACTTTCGTCTTGTACTATTATTCCCACAAGAGCTATCATTTTTATCTCCGCTACCCAGCATAAAATAAGAAAACCGCTACTCCGCGGGGAGTAACGGTAATATATAATTCAGCCGCACGCACCGTAGCGCGGCGACCGCTCGAACACAAAGCGCCCGAGCGTGAATTTACCTTATGTTTCTCCCCTTTGCTTTCAGCGTAAGTCCGCTTAGAGTTCAGGTTCGAAAATATTATAACGCCGATTTACGAATTTGTCAACGAATTTATACCGTTTCGGTAAATCCGTTCGAGTAAACGAATTCGTAGCCGCCCTCGGTTTTTTTGGCAACGATGGAGTCGGTAGCCGTTTCGGTGGAGAACTTTATTTCAAACGCGTCTTCGTCCGCTTTCTTTTCCGCCTTGTATTTGGTCTTGTTCAACGTGTCGCCCGTCTTGTCTTTGAGCGAAAATTCAAGTTCCGCGCCGCCGAATTCGTCCTGCTCTATTTCCACCTCGAGTTCGCGTATCTTCTTTCCGTCTTTGTATATCTCGTATTCGTATTCTATTTCGCCGTTTTCCACCGACTGACTTACCTTAACGAAATCATCGGAATGAGTGCGGCTCTTGGTGGTAAACTCTATGCTCGACTCTATTTCGTCGCCCTCTTTTTCCACCTCGCGTTCGCCGCTCACGTCAAACGCTTCGTCGCCAACAACCATTACGCCATCGAGCTTGGTGGAAACTTCGCTTTCTTCCACGCCGTTCTTTATTTCCGTTTCGGTCTCGGTTTCCACCTCGTTGTAATACATTACGAACCGTTCGTATCCGCCCGCCGTGTCAGGCACGTTCATAGTCATTACAAAAGCGTAATCGGCATATTCGCCCGTATCGTTGTTTTCGGTAACAGTCTGCTTTACTCCGCTCGTCAAAATGCCTTCGAACATGGTAAGGCAGTCTTTTATGCCCGCAACGTCGGCGTCCGTAATCGTCGACGGACGGGTCTTATCCGCTTTATCGCCCGTATTAAGCGCGGAACGAGAGCCGTACAGCACGCTCGAGCTTGCCGCGCCCGACGTGCGCAAATACGACGCGCCCGAAATCGCGCTGAGCGCGTAAACGTCGCGCGAAGAAACTCTTTGCGCCGACGGTTTATCGTTCGCGCATGCGGTAAGCCCCAAAGCGAACACGGCGACTATCAACGCCGAACAAATGTAAGACAGTGCTTTTTTCATTTTTTTCGTACCTCCGAAAATGTCATCTACCCTATATACGAAACGCAATCGAAAAAATTCTCGCTTTTTATATAAATTTTCAAAAAATTTTTCAGTCTTCTTCAAACAAGTGGTCTTCGGCAAGCTCGTACAAATCTTTCAAAAGGTCTTTGAAATCGTCCTCATCCTTGCCATCTTCTATTTCTTCCACGGCTTCGAGCAAGTCCTCGATTTCTTTGTTTAAGTCTTTTATGAGTTCGTACAGGTCTTTGCCCGTTATTTCATCCGTTTCGAAATCGTATTCGTAGCCGTACTTTTGAGCAAAACCGGTAAGCTCGGATAAACACGGCAAATTCGGTATAGGCTTTTTACCGTCTTTTTCCGCATAAGGGGAAACGAGCGAAATCAAATTTCGCATAGTCGCTTCTTTCTCTTTGGCAAGTTCGAGAACGGTGTTTTTGTAACGCTCTATCAGTGATTTTTCGTATTCTCCGAGATTTTTGTCTTTGAAATCGTCTTCGAGCTTTTTGAACTCGTCTTCGTCCAAAAACGAAACGCTTCCGCTCCCGAGCGCGGTAAGATATTTTTCCATGGTTTTCGCAACCGCGCTCTGCTTGGAGTCGTAGTCGTTTCCCTTGCCGTCTTTAACGCACACCTTCACGGCGTTGCCCTTCAAAAAGCCGTGCTTTCCGAGTTTTCGCACCACCGCCTCCGTCGCCTCGTCAACCGTTTGCCCCACGTAATTTTCTTTGTGCAAAAACAAAACGCCGTCTTCGTTAAGCCCGTACTGACGAGTCACGATATCGTGCTCGTCGAAATCGAGCCGTATGCTCGGATTTACCTGTATCGTTACCGAATAGGCGGAAACGCGAGGTTTGCCGCCGCCCTCTCCGCCCGATAAATAGATGGGAAGCAATATGCCCAAACACAAAACCACTGCGCAACACGCCGCCGCCAAACTCCATACAAACGATTTTTCGAAGGGTTTCTTCTCTTTTTTCGCAGTCGAATTTTCGGCGGCGATTTTGTCCCAATTCACCGACTCGGCTATTTTGTCGGCAAGGTCGGGCGCGGCGCAATTCAATTCTTTACGTATCTTTTTACCTGCGTTCATCGTAAGCCTCCTTGTACAGTTTTTTAACTTTCTTCAGAACGGAGTGGTATTGCCTGTTTACGGTGGAAACGGGCTTTCCGAGCATTTTCGCGGCCTCCACCCGCCTGTAACCGAACACAACGGTGAGTTCGAGCAGTTCGAATTCCTCCGCGGCGAGCTTTTCTTTGCACAGGCACAAAAGCGGCGAGTCGGCGAGCGGCGAATAAAAATCCGCTCTGCCGCCATGCTCTTCCATCTCGTCCGAAAGTTGCTCTTTGGCGTTTTTTTTGTACTCGTCGAGCGACTTGTTTTTGGCTATGGTAAGCAAATACGCCATGGGATTGCCTTCTTCGTCAACCTTTTGAAGCGAATTCAAAAACTTAACGTAGGTTTCCTGCATTACGTCTTCGGCTTTTTGCCTGTCGAAAAGCTTGCGCGAAATCACATACCACACCGCACTTTTGGTGAGGCGGTAAAACTCTTCGAAGCCGTTTTTATCGCCCCGCTTAAGTCGCCGTATCAATTCAATGAGTCTGCCGGTCACTTTTCGCTCCAATCTATATACGAAAATACTTGCTTGAAATTCTCGCTTCGGTTAAAATTTATCGATAATTTTTTTCGAACCATGCTTTTGCCTTAAGTTCGAACAACGCCGCGTTTTCGGGATTGCGAAACGGCAACAGCGATAAAAGCGCGAGTTTATAGTCAAGCGACTGTACGTCGGCGTTGCTCAAAACGAATTTGCCCTTGGTTTCGGTAAGCAGTTTGCAAGCAAAGTACGGAATATGCGAAAAACTTTTTACGTATTTGTTCACGCATTTGCCTTGCTTAATACCTTTTATTTTGATATTCGCTATCAGCTCGCGGCAGGCGCAAACGCTTTCTTGAGCTTGCTCCGAGTCCGCACGCATCAAATCGAACGCGTCGTGCTCTATGGGATAAGCCGCAATTTGTTCGAATAAGGGAAACAATTCGAGCAAATACTCTTTTAACCCGAACTTAAACGGCAACAGTCCGTCGTCGTCGAAATCGTACGAGTTTTTGGGAGCTTTGTCGAATACTATGCTCATGCCGAACGTGTAAAAATCTTTGCGAAAGTTTTCGTCCTCGAGATTTTCGCGCAGTTTGCCGTTTTCGTCTATAGCCCTCCCCTCCGAGTTCGACTCGAGCTCCGAAAACAGTGTTTCGGGCAGTTTCAATTCTTTGGCGTAGATTTGCACGGGCACGTCGTCGCCCGCACTGATTTTCCCGAGCACAGCGTTTTCCATTGCGTAATTGTTCAAGTCTTCGTTCGCGAAAAGCGAGGAAAGAGCGTTTTTAATATCGGCTTGCTTCGTTTGTGTTTCGTTGGTCTGCATAAAATTTCTCCTCTTCGTAAATATTTAGTATATATAAGTGTTTATATGTACTTTCCGTATTTGAAAATATCATATCATAATAAAGTCAGAAAATCTATTTATCTGAACTAACAATTTTGTAGGAAAATGTAGAATTATGCCGAAAATACCAGCAGAAGCAGACAAACGTATTTCCACCTCGTTCCAACAACGTATAGTATCGCTCATACAAGACTCCGACTGCAAAAAGAGTGAATTTGCAAAGCTCGTGGGCGTAAGCGGTTCTGTGATAAACAACGCCGCCACTTACGGAATAATCCCGAGTTTGCGGTTGCTCATAAAACTTGCCGACTATGCCGGCGCATCCATACGGTATATACTCGGCGAAACGGATTGCAAGGAGTTCGACAAAAGCGACAACCCGTCTGATTTCCATACGCGCATAGAAGAACTTGTTGCGGAAAAAGGCACTACGTACTGCAAATTGGCAAACAAAATGCCGTTCGGAAAAACCTTTTTCTACGAGTGGCAAAACAAGAAAACTTTGCCCTCTTTAATATACCTCGAGGCTCTCGCCGATTATTTCAAAGTGAGCCTCGACTACCTTTTAGGCAGAACAGACGACCGTAATCTTTTATAAATTCGCGGCGTATATCAAAAATTTGCGCTTTATAAACCGATTGAGAAAAACGCCGACTGAAAATTTGCCCAATCCGCCTATAGCTTACCGTAGGCTGATTTTGCGGTGTGAAATTTTATATGGGTTATTCTATTTCGTGCCGAACAACCTGTCGCCCGCGTCGCCCAGCCCCGGCAAAATATATCCGTTTTCGTTAAGGCACCTATCGAGCGTGGCAATGTATACGTTCACGTCGGGATGAGCTTTCGCCACACGTTCCACACCCTCGGGAGCGCCTATCACGTTCATGAGTTTTATATCTTTGCACCCTCTGCGCTTCAACAGGTCTATGGCGTCGCACGCGCTGCCGCCCGTTGCGAGCATGGGGTCGAGCAGTATAACCCGCATTTTTTCTATGCCCTCGGGGAGCTTGCAATAATACTCTTTGGGCTGAAGCGTTTGCTCGTCGCGGTACATGCCTATGTGCCCCACTTTTGCCGTAGGGAAAAGAGTGTGCACTCCGCTCACCATGCCCAGCCCCGCTCGCAGTATGGGCACTATGGCTATCTCGCCGTCTACCGTTTGCTGTTCGCACTCTTCGAGCGGCGTTTTTACTTTCACCGTTTTGGTGGGCACGTTATTAAAGCTCTCGAACGTGAGCAATGTGGTTATCTCTTCTATAAGTTCGCGAAACTGTTTCGTGCCCGTGTTCTCGTCTCTCAGTATCGCCACTTTATGGCATATGAGCGGGTGGTTCAAAACGTGCACGTTTTTGTATTCTTTCATTATTTCGTTTCCTCCGTAGCCGCCGCCTCGTCCGCGGGCATTTCCGCTTTTTGTTCGGCGGGTATTTCTTCGGTTTGGTCTTGTACCTCTGCGCTACCCTCGGCGTTATCCTCTTTTACCGCTTTGTTTTTATTGCCTATGTTCACGAGCAAATTCGTGAGTATGCCGAGTATGAGCGCGCAGGCAACGTTGGTTATCGTCACCTTTCCGAAAGTGAGCGCGAGTCCGCCTACGCCCGCAACCAAAATAACCGAAACGGTAAAGAGATTGCGGTTATCGTTCAGATTTACCTTTTGCACCATTTTAAGTCCGGATACGGCTATAAATCCGTAAAGCGCAACGCACACGCCGCCCATTACGCAAGGCGGAATAGTCGAAAGGAATGTAACGAACGGCGCAATGAACGCAACCACCACAGCCATAAGAGCCGTAACGAATATAGTTCGCACCGACGCGTTGCCCGATATAGCCACGCAACCCACCGACTCGCCGTAAGTGGTGTTGGGGCAACCGCCGAAGAGTGCGCCCGCAACCGAACCTATACCGTCGCCGAGAAGCGTTTTATGAAGCCCCGGGTCTTTGAGCAAATCATGCTCTATTATAGACGAAATGTTTTTATGGTCGGCAAGATGCTCGGCGAACACAACGAACGCAACGGGCACGTATGCAACCGCTATAGCTCCTATGTAAGCCCCTATTCCTATATCGGCGGTAAACTTGCCTTTGAAAATTTCCACGAACGCAAAATCGGGATACCATTTCATATTTTTGAAAGCCGAAAAATCTATAAGTTTTATGGCGTCTACATTAGCCGCATGCCCTATTCCCGTAAGAATTGCGGCAAGCGCATAGCCCGATAAAATGCCTATTATAAACGGTATCATTTTAAGAGTTTTCTTGCCGTATACCGAACACACTATAGTTACTCCGAGCGCGACAAGTCCGCATGCAAGCGCGGCGTAAGGCGAAAATTCAACGGCCATGCCGCCCTGCATAAGATTACCCACGGCGCTACCCGAAAGCGAAAGTCCTATAATTGCAACGGTAGGTCCTATAACCACCGCAGGCATTATTTTATCTATCCATTTTGTCCCCGCGAATTTAACGGCAAGCGATATAACAACGTATACAAGCCCCGCAAAAACCGCGCCTATGATAAGCCCGAGATATCCGAGCGACATGGAAACGCCGCCGGCGAACGCCGCCGCCATAGACTCTATAAACGCAAACGAACTGCCGAGGAATACGGGACTGCGAAAACGAGTAAACAGCAGGTAAACGAGCGTGCCTATTCCCGCGCCCACCAACGCCGCCGAAGTAGACAAATTCGCAGGTAAAAACTTGTCGGGTTGCGCACCGGTAATGCCGTTTACCGCAATCGGAACGGTTATCGTTGCCGCCAAAATAGCAAGCAATTGCTGGAGTGCAAACAGTATGAGTCTGCCTGCGGGCGGCTTGTCTTTTACGCCGTAAATCATTTTCATTTCAATACCCTCTCTTTGTTTTTTAAGGAAAGCTCCCGAGTTTTTATTATAGACTTCGCGGCTTCAAAAGTCAACCGAAACGGGCATAATTCGCGAATATTCGACACGTTTGAACGCTGTATAATTTTACCTTTTTTCGGGCAAACTACCGAGTATCAAAAACAAGGAGACGAAACATGTCATTAAACCCTTTCACTCTCAAGCCGATGCCCATGAACAAGTGCTTCGGTAACTGGAACAAACTTTACCCCAAGGCATACGACAAAAACGAAGCAGACCCCTACACCAAGGTGCGCATAATTCTCATGAACGGCACCGAATTCGAAGCGCAATGGTTTTTGCACAACTTTGCGCGGCACTGCAACAACAACGATATACGCAGAGAGCTTGCTCTCACCCGCCGCATAGAACAGCAACAGCAAAAGAAAATCAGCATGCTTAAGCCCATAGACGAGAGCACTCTCGAAACCACCATTTCTTACGAACAACTCGCCGTAGACCTCACCGCGATTATGGCGCAGTACGACCCCGACCCCTACGTGAAAGCCGCGCTCGACTTTGCGCTTTTGGAGGATTTCGACCACCTTTACCGCTACAGCGACCTGCTCGAAATGGAAGAAGGCATTCGCGGCGAAAGGCTCGTTGGCAGTTACACCGAGATAATGCCGGGCAGACCCACCATAAGCGAGCACCGCTATCCCTTCGACGACGTGCGCAGATTTGCGCCCATAGGGTCGAGCGATATGCTCACCAATCTGCACACCATGATAATCACCGCCGCCGAACAGCAAACCATGAACTACTATATGAATATAGGTCAAACGCACAAGAGCGAGCTGGGGCGCAGGCTCTACAGCGAAATCGCCATGATAGAAGAACAGCACGTAACGCAGTACGAAAGCCTTATAGACCCCAACTCCACCTGGATGGAAATGGCGCTTTGCCACGAATACGCCGAGTGCTACCTCTACTACTCCATGATGGAAGACGAAACCGACTCGCACGTGCGCGATATTTGGGAAGAACATTTCAACATGGAAATAGCGCACCTTCACGCCGCCGCCAACATGCTCAAAAAATACGAGCGCAAGGATTGGCAACAGGTAATCCCCGTAGGCGAATTCCCCATGCTTTTGTCGTTTAACAAAAATATCGAAAACAACAAAAAACATGTGCGCGACGTACTCAAAAACACCGTTAAAAACACGAGCGTGCTCGAGGAATATGCCGAGGTGTGCTCCGTTCCCGAAAATTACGAATTTTTCAAATACAACGATACCGTAAACGGTTCGTCGGGAAGCGTGGCAAGCCACAACGTGATAGAGCAGTATATCACCGAGGCGGGCGAAGATTACCGCTTCCAAGAAACCCAACATCCCGTAAAAGAACTGCGTTGCCGCACCTGCGACAACACCGACGTAGGCAGAAACTGCGACTGACCGCAAACTCCCCCGAACAAAAAGACTTACGCTAATTTCGCGTAAGTCTTTTTATGTTCTTTAAGGCGTCCGAAATCATTAAGACGGCGAGCGCGAGCACAGCCAAACATGCGGCAAATCCCACGGCGGAGTTCATAACGGTTGCGAAACGAGCCTCCTCCCTCTTCCCGAACGTGGCGAGCAGTATCACGGTAAGCGAAGCCATGGTCATGCACGCGTCGGCAAAGTTCAGATTGCGCAAAGATTGCACAACGGGGTCGCCGTGCCGCTTTGCGCGAGCGAGATTTATCGACGCCATAGTTATTTTGAAAAATGCGTAAGCCGCCGTTGCTATAGCCATAATCTCGCCGCTTTTTGCCGGTCTGCCGAATATTATAGTGAGCGATATTCCCACCGCCATTGCTATTTCAACAAGCACCAAATATATGCCGCCGGCAAGCTGTATTCTGTTGCGAGCGAGCAGGTGTTTTTTGTCGTCTTCGGCATATTTTTTGCCAAGTTTGTTGTCGGCAAGCACCACCGCCAAACGAAAGATTATGAGAGCGAAATAATATGCCGAAAAAGCGTAATACCACGCAGAACCGTAAACAAAGGCGCACACAAGGTTTCCTACCGCAAACCCGAAATTTATTACCGCAGAACATACCGCCAAAACAGCAGTTTTGAAGCCGTATAGCTCCAAAAACATTTTGCCGTATCGGTTGCGCTTTATTCGCTCTTTTATACGTTCTTTGGCTTTCAAATTTTCGCTCTCTCCTATACGTAAAGTATAGCATGCCCGCCCCGATTTTTCAAGCGAATAGTACGGGTATTACGCAGGAGATTGCCACGGGTGCAAGCACCCTCGCAATGACGGGTAACCTTGTCATTGCGAGCGAGCAACGCGAGCGCGGCAATCTCTTGCGGTATACCCTTGTCATTGCGAGTGAGTGCAACGAGCGCGGCAATCCCCTGCGGTATGCCCTTGTCATTGCGAGCGAGTGAAACGAGCGCGGCAATCCCCTGCGGTATGCCCTTGTCATTGCGAGCGAGTGCAACGAGCGCGGCAATCTCATGCGGTATGTCCTTGTCATTGCGAGCATAGCGAAGCAATCCCCTGCGGTATGCCCTTGTCATTGCGAGCGAGTGAAACGAGCGCGGCAATATCAGCCATGAGAAAGGTGTAGCAACTTTTCTTGTTCCATGTATGGGATTGCCACGGGCATAAATGCCCTCGCAATGACGGGCGGGCGTTGTCATTGCGAGCGAGTGCAACGAGCGCGGCAATCCCATGCGGTATACCCTTGTCATTGCGAGCGAGTGAAACGAGCGCGGCAATCTCTTGCATGAGAAAGCAAAAGACTTGCTTATAAAGCAAGTCTTTTTTATTTTGCATGCAACTCGTAGTATTTTCGGCATTTAAGTTCCATTACGCCGCATTCCTCTCCCATCAAGAAAAGAAACAATGAAAACAGCCCGAGCTTGTATTCCAAACGGCTCGCGTCGGCAACCCTAAGCACGTATCCGTTTTTGTTTATACGTACAACCTTTTTCACAAATTCGGGTAAGTAGTTTTCAAAATCAAAATAACTTTTTACTTTATCTCCTACCTTTTTCCGCCCCAAATATATTTGCCGCCATAGTTTGGATATACCAAGCCGCGAAGAAACCAAATCCCAAAACTCATACGCCGATGTTGTTTCGTTCGGCGTGTCTTCTATTTTTGTGCTCACTACCTCGTTAAACAGCGCAAAATTTTCGTTTATGTAATCAAGCAGTTGCTTTTTGTATTCTTCCCATTCGTCTTCGCTCTCGTCTTTACGAACGCTGCAGCTCACAAGTATGCGGAACATATTGTAATTGTAAAAGTTACGGCGGCAATCTTCCAAACTCAAAGGGTTGAAATATACTTGATTTAACTCCCCGTTTTCGAAAACGTCGTTATCCCCTATTCTGTTCCACGTTATACTCTCTCTCGGCTCGTCAAGCTCCAAAACTACTCTCGATTGCGCTTGCAGTTCAAATCTGAAATCAAACAGTGACATTTTTATTTTTTACTCCTTAAGTATTGTGGATAGTAATATTTCCTATATTTACGGATATATAGCGGATTTTCTCCTATACTGCAAATATGAAAAGAACAGTTGCATCTAATATTGCTAAAACAGTAGGCGAAAATCTTGCCGCCGCAAGAAAAGCTATGGGTATAACGCAAACTCAACTTGCAAAAGAATTACATAAATATCAACCAGATTACAGCGAATACGAAACAGGCAAAATTCAACTTGACTATGAAAAAATCGTATATCTATGCAATCGTTTAGATATTACGCCAAACGATTTATTCGGAATAAATTAAATTCCGATACTTATACTATATAGATAAAACTCCTATATGTCAAGTGTTTTATTGTAATAAATCCTATAATTTTGAAGGAGCAAAAAAATGAGCCTTACAAATGCGCAACAAATCGGAAGAAATCTTGCTCAGGCAAGAAAAGCACGCAATATTACGCAAAAGCAACTCGCTGACGAACTGAAAAAATATCAACCCGACTACAGCGACTACGAAACGGGCAACATAGAACTTAATTACGACCAAATTGTGTTTCTTTGCGAGAGATTGGATATGTCGCCGAACGAACTGTTTGACGTAGAAAGTTTGCGCGGAAAATTCAACTGACTCTTTCCCCGTCATTGCGAGCGTAATGTTGCCCTTCCCGTCATTGCGAGCAAGCAACGCGAGCGCGGCAATCCCCTGCGGTATGCCCTTGTCATTGCGAGCGAGTGAAACGAGCGCGGCAATCTCAGCCATGAGAAAGGTGTAGCAACTGTACTTGTTTCATGTTTGGGATTGCCGCGGGCACTGCGTGCCCTCGCAATGACGGGCAGGCGTTGTCATTGTATGGGAATGACGGGTAACCTTGTCATTGCGAGCGAGCAACGCGAGCGCGGCAATCTCCCTCATTAGAAAGGTATAGCAACTTTACTTGCTCCATGTATGGGATTGCCACGGGTGCAAGCACCCTCGCAATGACGGGCAAACCCTCTTTCTAAAAATATGGACAACAAACTTAAACAACTTATAGAAGCGGAAAGAATGAAATACACGGGCGCAGTGTCCCAAAATTTCAGCAAGCACCTTGCCCGATTACGCAAAGCAAGCAATCTTTCTCAAATAGCTTTTGCGGAAAAATTGGGTATACCGCCGAGCACTTATGCAAATTGGGAGCAAGGACGGCGCGAACCGAAAATTTTTGATTTATTCAACATTATGTACGTTTTGGATATCGATTACGAAGAATTTTTTGACATTACGTAAACACATAATTGCATGCGGGTTATTATGTCATTGCGAGCGAGTGCAACGAGCGCGGCAATCTCATGCGGTATACCCTTGTCATTGCGAGCGAGTGAAACGAGCGCGGCAATCTCAGCCATGAGAAAGGTGTAGCAACTTTACTTGCTCCATGCAAGAGATTGCCACGGGTGCAAGCACCCTCGCAATGACAGGCAGGCGTTGTCATTGTATGGGAATGACGGGTAACCTTGTCATTGCGAGCGAGCAACGCGAGCGCGGCAATCTCAGCCATGAGAAAGGTGTAGCAACCGTACTTGTTCCATGTATGGGATTGCCACGGACATAAATGCCCTCGCAATGACGGGTAACCTTGTCATTGCGAGCGAGCAACGCGAGCGCGGCAATCTCAGCCATGAGAAAGGTATAGCAACTTTACATGCTCCATGTATGGGATTGCCACGGGTGCAAGCACCCTCGCAATGACAACGTAACATCGCAGGAGATTGCCACGGGCATAAGTGCCCTCGCAATGACAATGCAACCCGTATCCTCGTTAATGACGAGATAAACCGCATACAATAACCCAATACGACATTTCACCATGCATGCAAGAATGCAAAACGCCGTCATGATAACCTGGCGGCGTTTTGCGTATGTTCGAATTATTTTGCACGATTGTATTTTAATGCGGTTTGTTTCATTTCTTCGGCGAGCGACTCGGGCGGAATATTTTGCAGTCTGTAACGCCAATTTCCGCAGGTAACGCCCGGTGTGTTCATTCGAGCTTCGCTCCCCTGCCGCAACCAGTCTTGCACGGGCACTATTGCCGTTTTGCATTTAGAACCGTAAAGCGCGCAAATCATGGCTTTGGCAATATCGCCGCAACCTGCGGGCAGTCTGCCGCGCACACGTTTGCGCATATGAGCATTAAGCGAACCGTACCACCCGAGCGCGGTGTCGTTGTCGTGCGTGCCCGTGTATCCTATGGAATTTTCGGTAAAGTTGCATACGGCGTGCGCGTTTTGTTTCGCCGCGCCGTCGAACCCGAACTGAACAACTTTCATGCCCGGATATCCGCACGCGCGGAGCAGTTCGCCGAGCTCGGGAGAATACGTGCCCAAGTCCTCGGCTATAATGCTCGGATTGCCGAGCGCGGACTCGAGCGCGTCGAATAACGCCTTCCCGGGGCCTGTGCGCCACGTTCCCTCCCGAGCGGTGTTCGCACCCGCAGGCACGCAGTAATACGCGCAGAAGCCGCGGAAATGGTCTATACGCAATAAATCGCACAGCTCGAGCGCACGGGTAACGCGCTTTACCCAAAAGCCGTATCCGTGCTCCGAAAGATATTGCCAATTATACAAAGGGTTGCCCCAAAGTTGACCGTCGGCGGAAAAATAGTCGGGCGGAACGCCCGCAACCTCGCTCGGCTCTCCCTGCCCGTTTACTGCGAACATATTTGGAAAACGCCAAAAATCCGCGCTGTCGTAAGCCGCATATATGGGCGCGTCGCCTATTATTTTTATGCCTTTCGAATTTACGTACGCCTTTAGCCGCTTCCACTGCGTGTGGAACAAATACTGCGTAAAGCATATAAATTCCGTTTGCTCGGCGTTGTCGGCGGCAAATTTTTTTACCTCTGCGGAATTGTAATCGCGGTATTCGCTTTGCCACTCCCAATGCGGCTTTAACTCGAACCGCTCTTTAAGAGCGCAAAACAGCGCGTAAGGCTCGAGCCAATCTTTGTTACGTTCGCAAAATTCTTTATATTCGGCACTCGGCTTAAACCGCGCAAACGCCTTGCGCAAAAGCGGCATGCGCGTAGCAAACAGCGCACCGTAATCGATTTCGCCCGCAGGCATACGCGCCGAAGAAAGTTCGTCGCGAGTAATAAGACCGCTCTCGCAAAGCCGTTCCGAATCTATAAAATAGGGATTTCCCGCAAACGCCGACGGCGACTGATAGGGCGAGTTTCCGTAAGAGGTAGGTCCGAGCGGCAACACCTGCCAATAGCTCTGCCCCGCCGCATGCAAAAAGTCGGCGAACTCGTAAGCTCGCCGCCCCATATCGCCTATGCCGTAGTCGGCGGGCAAACTCGAAATATGCAATAATACTCCGCAGTCTTTTTTCATTATAAGAAACGAACCGTTACAACAAATACGTAGGCAACTTATCGCCCACCGCGTAAATCTTTACGCGCGTGTTCTTTTTCGTCGCCTTCTTTTCGGGCTCTTTCTCCTGCGGCATAACCGCCGCGGCAACCTCCGGCTCCGCCGCCGCAATTACTTTGGCGTTTGCCACTCTGTTCAAACTCGATTTTCCCACTGCCATAATTTTTCACCTCTTTTATATTTTATACCAAATCCATTATTTCTTCTGCCACACTCTCAAACTCCTTGCTCGCGCGACTGCTCGGTTTGTAAAACACTACGGGCTTGCTGTTGTCTTGCGCCCATTCCACCGCGCTATCGAGCCTAATCACCTCTTTGAACACATGCACGTTGCCCAAATTCTCGAGTGCTTCTATGGTTTGCTTAAAGTAGTTTTTGCGCGTGTCCACCTTGGTTACGAGCACGCCGAGCACCTCGAGCGCGGGGTTTATGCCCTTTACCGTTTCCACGAAATCAAACATGTTTGCAAGTCCGAAAAGCCCCCACGGGCTCGCCTCGAGCGGTATTATAAGATAGTCGGCGCAGGCGAGCACGTTCATTACAAGGCAACCGAGCGTGGGCGGCGCATCGAGCAGTATGTAGTCGTATTCGCCCGATTTTCGCAAATCCTCGAACGCGCGGCGCATAATGGTTTCGCGTTGCCATTTGGAAAACAGCTCGTATTCCACGCCCGACATGAGCGTACTGCTCGGCAAAACGTCTACGTTTTCGAATTCGGTGCGGCGTATGCACGATTTAACGTGGGCGTTGCGGGTCAAAAGCGTGTAGGTATTAAAGTCGCTTTTGGCAAACTCGAACGCCTTTTCTTCACTAAAAAACGAAAGCGTAAGATTGAGCTGCATGTCGCCGTCTACCGCAAGCACCCGCTTGCCGCGCTTACTGAGCGCGGCGGCTATACACGAACAGCTCGTACTCTTTCCGCTTCCGCCTTTATTGTTCGCAAATGCGATTATTTTTGTATTGCCCATAGTTTTATTATATTACACTTTTCGGATAAACGCAAGTAATATTATTGGCCGCAAAGCAGTTGAGCCATTCGTCGCTCGGTTTTTCGTCGGTAACAACGTGCGTAATATCGCTAACGTTACAAATGCGCACGAGCGCTTTTTTATCGAATTTGGTATGGTCGAGCGCGAGCACCTTGCGCTTTGCCTGCGAAAGCAAAGTTTGCTTTATGTAAGCGTTGGTTTCGTTCGCGTCGGTTACGCCGCATTCGGCGTCCATTCCCTTTGCCGAAAATATGGCGGTATCCACGTTGTATGAAGCGTAACTCCTGCCCACCTGCGCGCCCGTGAGCGACAGCGTGCCCTCTTTGAGCACCCCGCCCGTGGAGATTATGTTAAATCCCGACACGTCGCTCATTTCTATGAGCAGTTCCACCGAGTTGGTAATTACGGTAAGATTGTTCTTCGATTTCAAAAATCGAGCCGCACTCACCACCGTGGAGCTGGCGTCGAGTACGAGGTGTTCGCCGTCCTGTATCATGGCTGCAACGAGTTTGCCTATTGTTTGTTTTTCGCCCGCGTTGATGTTTTTGCGTATCACAAACGGCATATCCACCACGTTGTCTTCGTTGAGCACCGCGCCGCCGTATGTTTTAATCACAAACCCGTCTTCGCTCAGCTTTTCGAGGTCGCGCCGTATGGTTTCTTCGCTCACGCCGAAAAACGCGCTCAGTTCGCTCACCACAACGCGCTTTTCCCGTTGCAACTGTTCGAGAATTTGATTTCTTCTTTCTAATGCAAGCATACGTTTTCTCCTTTTTTCGGCGCAGAGATTTTACTTTCTCATGAATGGGATTGCTTCGTCGCTTACGCTCCTCGCAATGACACGGAGAGATGCCGTGAATGGGATTGCCGCGTAATGCTGTCGCGCTCCTCGCAATGACACGCTTCTATATTATAGACTTTATAAGTTTAGAGTCGGGACGCGCTATCACGCTGCTGTCGAGAAACATGCCTTCGTTTTCGGCGGTACTCTTCGCCCTGTCAATCGCCGCTTGCACAGCCGCAACCTCGCCCGTGAGCATGAGGTAACTTTTGCCGCACATTCCGCGGGCAAGGCGCATTTCTATAAGTTTTACGTCCGCCGTTTTCGCGGCGTTGTCGGCGGCAACGAGCATGCTCGCCACGTCGAAAGTTTCGAGCACGCCGAGAGCCTTAAGTTCCTTAACGTCCGCCGTGCCGTACATTGCTTCGAAAAGTCCTTCGTGCGGATTGCCGAGCACGAACGTGCCTATATGCTGGGCGGGATACGCCGTTTTCGCCGCGTCGGACGCCGCCTTTACCGCGCTTAACTCGCCCGTAATGATTATAATGTATTTGCCGGGACAAACGGTTGCCGCTTCCGCAACGTCTACGTCGGCGGCTTTGAGCATCGCGTCCGCCGCGGTCACGCCCGCCGACACCGTTTTATATTCCGATACAGCTATCGCTTTTGCCATTTTTACTCCTCGGTTCAACCAATCTTAACTCGCCTGCTTAACTCGCCGCTCGCTAACTCTCGATATAAATATCTTTGCCCACGAGTTTCACCGTTCCGCTTATGGGCGCGTGTATCGCAACGCTCAACCCTTTGGCGGGCTTTGCTATCATGCTCCCTTCGGTAACTTTATCGCCCGCTTTAACTACGGGTTCGCTCGGCGCGCCTATGTGCATACTTAGCGGCACTCGCACCGATTTTACTTTCATACTGCCGCTTAGCGGCGCGGGCACGTTATAACGCGCAAGGTCGAGCCGCGACGACAGCCGCTCCACGGGTGCTCTGCGCGAGTCGCGAGCGGGATGAACGCCTTCCGCCTTTTTCACCTCGGGTTTAATGCCGCCAGCCCTTAGTTCGCGTTTCGCCAAGTCGAGCAACACTCGCGGGCTTAGCCCCTGCATGCACGAGTAAGACTCGCAAAGTCCGCAACCCGAGCAGTAGAGGGCGTTGTAGTACGCTTCGGTGTCGCTCAAATTACGGTGAGCTATGGCAAGCATAAATCTCGCGGGGTCTATAGGGTGACCCAACAAATGCCGCGGGCAAAGCTCGCTGCACATACGGCATTGGCAACATGCGCTCGCCGCCCTGTGCGCGTCGATGGCGGGATTTCTGCGCTTGGATTTCACCACCGCATGCTCGGGCGAGAGCACGAGTATGGCGTTGGTGGTTTTGGTTACGGTATCGTTGCCCGAAACAATCTTGCCCATCATTGCGCCGCCCGAAATATACACCGGCTCGGGCACGGTTGCGCCGCCGCAAAATTTTACGAGTTCGTCTATTTCAGTGCCGAGCGGAACTCGCACCGTTTGCGGCTTTTTCACCTCGCAAGCAACCGTTACGAGTTTATCGGTAACCGCTTTATTTCGGTGCAACGCGCAGTAGGCGTTGTACACCGTTTCCACGTTGTAAACTATCACGCCCTGCGATAAGGGCAACGCGCCCGCGTCCACCCGTCTGCCCGTAACTTGATATATGAGCACGATTTCGTCGCCTGCGGGATACATTTCTTTGAGCGTTTTTATCTCCACGTTGTCGAATTCGGCGACTACGGGGGTGATTGCCTCGAGCGTGGTTTTGTACGAGCTTTTAATTCCTATCACGCACCGTTTCACACCGAGAGCTTTGCCGAGTTCGGACAGCGCGGAAATAATCTCCACGCTTTTGTCGGCAAGGAGCTGACGGTGCAGAGTGAGCAGCGGCTCGCATTCGGCGCAGTTGAGTATGAGCGTGTCCGCGCCGCTCGCAAGTTTGGCGTAGGAAGGAAATCCCGCGCCGCCCGCGCCTACCACTCCCGCGGTCTGCAATTGAGTTTTTATCTCGTCAAGGGTCATTATTTTTCCGAATTATTCCAAACTGCTTCCGTCGTCGATAATTCCCACTATCGCCGCGTCTATGGGCGCGGACGGCGCGTCTACTCTCGCCGCGCTTCCCGTGGTTACGAGCACGTATTCGCCTATGCCCGCCCCCACTCTGTCCACCGCCACTATGCGGTTATCGATTTTAAGGCTGGGCACGGGTTCTACTATCATAAATTTACTGCCGGTCAGGTTTTCGCATTTGCGGGTGGAAACAACCGAGCCGACCACTTTACCTATTATCATTTACGCACCTCTGTTATCGACTATTACGGCAACCGCGCCCGTGGATATCTTGGAAGCGTTGGCTTCGTCGGTATCTATGTGCATTTCGAGCGTGAAGCTGTCGTCTACGCGTATCTGCACGTTGTTAAACGTAGTGCCGCGCTCGTTGTCTACGCGCACCGAAACTATGTCGCCGTCTTGCACTTTTGCCGCCGCCGCGTCGGCGGGAGCCATGTGTATATGCCGCTTTGCGATTATGCAACCTTCGCTTAAATACACCGCGCCTTTGGGTCCCACAATCGCTATGGGCGCACTGCCCTTGATATTGCCCGATTCGCGTACTGGAGCTTTTATGCCGAGCTTTACGGCGTCGGTGGCGGATATCTCCACCTGACTCGCCTTACGCGTAGGACCGAGCACGCGCACGTTTTCTATTGCGCGTAATTTAAGCCCAACTATGGTAACCGTTTCGTTTGCGGCGTACTGACCGCCCATAAGCTCTTTTTTCTTAGTGAGCGCGTAGCATTTGCCGAACAGCGTTTCCACGTCGGCTTGCGTAAGATGCACGTGCCGCGCACTCACGCCTATGGGCACGGCAAAACCGCAGGTCTGCTTATGCTCGAGAGCTTCCATCACGAGTTTTGTTATCATTTCTACGTTAGACTGTTCCATATGCTTTTCCTTGTATAAAATACGAGAAAATACTTTGTTTTAAGTAAACCGAAATTCCACCCCGCGCGAATTCATCTCCGCGCGGGACGGCATTCGATTTGTTTGCAATGACGCTCTTGCCCTTAAGCCGCCTTATTTAAGCGACGGAAGGATTTTTTCAACGTCGGTGTGAGGACGGGGAATTACGTGCGTAGCAACGAGTTCTCCGAGGTGGCTTGCGTTGTTTGCGCCGGCTTCAACTGCGGCTTTAACCGCTCCTACGTCGCCGCGAACCATAACGGATACGAGTCCGCTGCCGATTTTCTCGGTGCCTACGAGTACCACGTTCGCCGCTTTGAGCATGGAGTCCGCCGCCTCTATCGCAGCTACCAAACCTCTGGTTTCAACCATTCCGAGTGCTTCCTGTGCCATTTTTCTTTACCTCCGAAAAATATTTCTTTTTTTCTTTATTGTTGTAAACGGCGTTTTTTGTTTTGCCGAAATTACACTGAATTAAGTAGTTATTTGCTGTTTTTCTTGCTTGCGACGGGCTCGCTCTGCCGCATATCGGGCGCGAGCTTGCTCGTATCGTCGGGCGCGTTTTTGCGCTTGAGCCGAGCCGCGCTCAGCTCCACGAGTTTGAGCGTTTCCCCGTGGGGATTGGGCAACACGAGAGTTGCAACCGGCGCAATCAAACCGTTTCTCTTCGCCGCTTCTATAGAGTCGGTAACAGCCGATACCTCGCCCGTAACAACAAGCGTTACCAGCCTGCCGCCGAGTTTGCGCTCCCACGTTACAAGTTCCACGTTTGCTGTCTTGCACATGATATCGAGCGCGGTTATAGCCGCGGTAGTTCCGGATATTTCTATAAATCCGAGTGCGTTATACATCTTAAAGCGTTTCCCCGTTTGCCTTTAGCCGTTGAACTTGGGCAAAATGAGTTCCACGTCGGTGTGAGGCGAAGGAATTACGTGCGCCGCCACGAGTTCTCCGAGTCTGCTCGCCGAAGCCGTTCCCACGTCTACCGCCGCTTTAACCGCGCCAACGTCGCCGCGAACCATAACGGTTACGAGTCCGCTGCCGATTTTTTCGGTGCCTATGAGAGTTACCTCCGCGGCTTTGGTCATTGCGTCCGCCGCCTCTATCGCCGCCGTGAGTCCTCTCGTTTCAACCATTCCGAGTGCCAAATTAGCCATTTTGTTTCAGTCTCCTTTTCAGTTTTTATCGAATGCGCACAACTTGCACATTTTTTCCGTATCTTGTTCGGGCTTTGCTATTATGTGTTTCGTAACCACGCCCGACACCTTTTTTGCAGCTTCTTCGCCCGCGGCAACCGCCGCTTTCACGTCCGCCACGCTTCCGCGGTATTTCACCGTTATAAGAAGCGGAACCGGCAATTTATCGGCGTTTGCGGGTTTGTTGCGGTCGAACGGTTCGAGCGTTACGTTTGCCGCCTTTGCTCCCGCGTCGCCCGCCGCGAACGCCGCCACGAGTCCGTATACTTCGAGTAATCCGAGTGCTTCTCCCATATTCGCCGTCCTTACTTGTTGATAACTGCTATCTTAAGACCTTCCATGCGTATGTTGGTCTTAAACGCCTCGTCTATCTCCTCGAGCGGGAACGCGTGAGTTACGAGTTTGTTGAGCGGAAGCCCTATGCCTTTCGCTCTCTTTATAAAGTCGAACGTGGTGGCGTAGTCGCGAAGCGTGTACACCCACGAACCCACAAGCGTAATCTCTTTTGCGCACAAGTCGAAATGCGGATTTATGGTGGCGTCGCCGCCGTTTATAAAGAAACCGAGTTCGCAAAGTCCGCCGCCGTTGCGGATAAACTTGTATATGTTGGAGTGAGCCGCGGGAGAGCCCGTGCACTGGAACGCAAAGTCGGCTTCGTATCCGCCGAACGCTTTCTTCACCGCGCCCGCAAGAGCCTCTATGCCCTTGTGCTCCTTAAAGTTTACGGTGTTGCCCGCACCCATCTCTTTGGCAAACGCAAGCCGTTTTTCTTCGCCGTCTACCGCAACGATGTTTTCTATGCCCAAAGTGCGCAATACGGCTATGCAAATGAGTCCTATAGGTCCGCAACCTTGCACCACCACGCGCGAGTTAAAGCGCAGTATGCCGGTGGTTTTCGCGCGCTCCACTGCGTGCACGAGCACTGCGCACGGCTCTATGAGCACTCTCGAATACAGGTCGAGGTCGGACACGTTGAACACGGTGGAACCGCCGCGAACGAGTATATAATCGGCGAACCACCCGTTAAGATGCACGTCGTCGTCGGGCAAAAGTCCGTATACGTCCGCGCCGCCCACGTTCTGCTTGTTGAGGTCGAACATGGTTATATCGGGGTTATCCTTGAATATCATGCACGTAACCACCTTGTCGCCGAGCTTAAGAGGTTTGCCCGCGCTGTCGGTTTTTACGTTCTTGCCCATCTTAACTATCTCGCCCGTACCCTCGTGACCGAGCGCAACGGGTATTAGCGAAAACGGGTCTTTGCGATACTCGTGAGCGTCGGTGCCGCATATGCCGCAACCCTCCACTTTAACGAGCATATCGTTGTCGCCCACCTCGGGCATGGGGAATTCTTTTATCTCCATTTTTTCTATGCCGGTAAGCATGGCAACGTGCGCGGTTTTGGGAATTGCGCCGCCGCTCGCTTTTGCCGAGCCCGTCGCGGAACTGTTCGCGTTAAGCTCGCCGAGCACTTTTTTTACGATTTCTTCGATTTTGCCTTGTTCCATTTTTTATTCCTCGAATATTTTTGTTCTCATGCAGGGGATTGGGTTGCGGCTACGCCGCTCGCAATGACACGGGTTAATCGAAACAACGTCATTGCGAGGGTGCTTGCACCCGTGGCAATCTCAGCCGAGAGAAAGCAATAGCGATTGTACTTGTTCCATGCAGGGGATTGCCACGCTCGCGTTGCTCGCTCGCAATGACACGGGTTAATCGAAACAACGTCATTGCGAGGGGGCTTGCACCCGTGGCAATCTCAGCCGAGAGAAAGCAATAGTGACTGTACTTGTTCCATGCAGGGGATTGGGCTGCTCGCGTTGCTCGCTCGCAATGACAGGGGTGTTCCGCAGGGGATTGCCACGCGGCTACGCCGCTCGCAATGACACGGTATCCCGCAAAGGCGGCGGAGAAGGGTTGCGGATGCGCACGACAGGCGCAGTGCCCGCACCGCACCGAACTTAATATCGGACTTTCGCGGGCGTGTACCGCGAAAGGACTCCTTTTTAAGTTCGCCCAACACGGGTTAAGCAAGCGTTAGCGCAGCGGGTGTTGCGTTTGGGCGACACCGCGTCAGCGGTTATCGTATGCACAAACTGTCGCTCATAGTGCACCGCCTGCGTTTCGTAAAGGTTGACGCGCTCGTAAGCCCTTCGCCGGTGCGGCTGGCAATCGTAAAGGTGCAGAAGCCCTCGCCGCCGAAACCTATCGCCGCATAGCTCGGCGCGTTCTTTACGAGTATCGCCGTGTCTATCGCTTTGGCGTAAGTTGTAATGTTGTCTATGTTTTTGCTGTGTATGTGAGCGGAGTGGCGATTGCCGTGTTCGAGCCAAACCGCCGTTTCCACGCCCTCCTCGAAGTCTTTCACTCTCACTACGCCGAGAATGGGCATCATGAGCTCTTCGGTAATGAGCGGGTGTTCTTTCGGTCCTTCGAATATTATGCAACGAATGTTGCTCGGCACTTCCACGCCCACCATGGAAAGGAGGGTTTTGGCGTCTCTGCCCACGCACTTGCGGTTAAGTCCTTTGGGAGTAAGCACGCAGTCAACGAGCTTTTTCTGCACCTCGGGGCTTGCAAGGTAACACCCCTGCTCCTCTATCATGTATTTCATGAGTTGGTCGCAAATGCTCGACACCGCAACAACCTCTTTTTCGGCTATGCAAGGCAGATTGTTGTCGAACGTGCAACCGTTCACTATATCCGCCGCCGCCTTTCTTATATCGGCGGTATCGTCCACGAGTGCGGGAGGATTGCCCGCGCCCGCGCCTATGCCGCGCTTGCCGCTGCTGAGCACCGCCGTAACCACGCCCGGTCCGCCCGTTGCCGCGATTAGCGGTATGTCTTTGTGCTTTAGCATTATCGCGCTTGTTTCGAGCGTGGGCTTTGCCATGGAACAAACTATGTTCACGGGTCCGCCCGCCTCGAGCGACGCTTCGTTTATGAGATTTACGGCAAAGTTACTGCACTTTACCGCCGCGGGGTGCGGATTGAACACAACGGTGTTGCCGCCCGCTATCATGCCCATGGAGTTGCACAGCACCGTTTCGGTGGGATTGGTGCAAGGAGTAATGGCTCCTATCACGCCGAACGGTCCCATCTCCACGAGAGTGAGTCCGCGGTCGCCGCTCCACGCCGTGGTGGTGATATCCTCCGTGCCGGGCGTTTTTTCGGCTACAAGACGGTTTTTGAGTATCTTGTGCCCCACGTTGCCCATGCCTGTTTCTTCCACAGCCATTCTCGCCATTATTTCGGCGTTTTCGTTCGCCTTTCTTCTTATGTTGGTTATTATCTTTTCGCGCTGGTCCATAGTCATCTTTTTAACTACTTGCTGCGCTTTCTTGGCTGCGGCTATCGCCTCGTTCATATCGGTGAAAATGCCGCGCATGGGCGCGTCGCCCGCGTCGCTCAAGCTGAGCCGAGCCATCACCTCTTTTACGATATCCGAAACCATGTTTTCGTTTAATGACATATTACGTTCTCCCAATACTTTCTGCCCGCTTTCGCAAGCTCCGTATCCTGTTTAAGCGTGCCGCCCGATACGCCTATAGCTCCCACTACCTCGCCGCCTGAGTAAAGCGGTTCGCCGCCGCCGAATATTACTATTTTGCCGCCGTTCGTGTGCTGTATTCCGTACAGTTCCCCGCCCGGCGCGGCGAGTTCGGCGAGTTTTTCGGTGGGCATTTTGAGCGCAACCGAGGTGTATGCCTTGTTCACCGCGATATCGTAACTTGCGAGTATCGCGCCGTCCATGCGCATTGCCGCAACGGTGTTCGCGCCCTCGTCGGCTACCGCCGCTATGGCGTTAAGCCCCATTGCCGCGGCTTCTTCGAACACTTTCTTTATTACCGCTTCGGCGCATGCAAGCGTTACGGCGTGCTCTTTCCGCACGCATGTGCGCTTGCCGAGAGCCTGCTTTACCGCGGCACTCACTATTTTTTCCACGTCCGCGGCGTTCATTTTATAAACCGAGTTCCTTTATAACTTTTGCGGTGATGTTCTTTACGAGTTCTTCGCTCGCGTTAGCCGAGCCGCCGCAGTTGCCCGAGCAGGAATTCTTTCCGCCGCAGTTGTGGCAGGAAGGCTTTCCGTCTTTGTTGTTGGGGCAAAGGTTTGCGGGGTGCTTACCCGTCATGCCGAACTGACGGCGAATTTCGTACAAACGCTGTACCTGCGCGTCGCTGAGCTCTTTGGGTCCGCCGAGCTGACGGGACAGGTAAAGGAGCTGAGCGTAGAATTCCACCGACTCCATTTTGTTGTATGCCGCCAAAAGGCTGTCCGAGAAAGTGAGCGCGCCGTGGTTCTCGAGGAGCACCGCGTCGAAATACTGCACGTATTCGGAAACGGCGTCGGGTATTTCGTTGGTGGACGGAGTGCCGTATTTTGCGATGGGCACGCAACCGAGCGCGATAACCGCTTCGGGCATTATGGGCTGAGTGAGCGGGATTCCCGCTATGGCAAACGCCGTTGCGTACATCGGGTGAGCGTGAACTACCGATTTAACGTCGGGGCGTTCTTTGTAAACGCGCATGTGCATCTTTATTTCGCTCGACGGCTTAAAGCCCGCGTTCGCCTGTATAACCTTGCCGGTTGCGTCTACTTTGCATATGAACTCGGGAGTCATAAATCCTTTGCTAACGCCGGTGGGAGTGCAAAGAAACTCGTTTTCGGAAATTTTAACCGAAATGTTTCCGTCGTTGTTCGCAACCATGCCGCGGTTGTAAATGCGCTTGCCGATATCGCAAATCTGCTTTTTGATTTCAAACTCGTTTACCATTTTTATTTACTCCTTGTTTTGTGTGGTTTCTTTTTGTTTTTTGTTGTTGTTTTTCTATATTATAACGCGTACCGCGCAAAATGTCAATACTTTTTATGTGGTTTTGCGTGAATTGTTATGGTTTTATCAGGTCTTTGTTATTTCGCACACCGAAAAATCGAGTTTACTGCGGCAGTAGTCCGAAATAGCCGAAAGAGCCGACTGCATTTGGCTCACCTCGCCGGTAAGAATGAGCGTGCCGCTGTCGTGATAATCAATGTGCACAATCTTCACGCCCGACGCCTTTACCCCAATATCGCCCGCAATGAGCGCGAACTCCGCGGGAGAGGTATTCACTATTCCTATCGCGCCGCCCTTGTTTTCCAAACCCGCGGCGGCATAAAACGACTCGTCGGGATTTGCTATGATGTGCGCGAGCGAGATTTGTTTGCCCGGCACGAGTTCTTGCACTATGCGCATTTTTTCTTCGAGTTCCATTTTTCAGCCTCCTGATTTTCCTCATGTTTGAGATTGCCACGCTCACTGCGTTCGCTCGCAATGACAGGGGTGCGGTTCTCGTCATTGCGAGGGTGCTATGCGAACAGCCCAATCTCGGGCATTATGCCCGTTCAGCCTCCGATTTGGCAGTGCAAATTGCAATTTGCCTTCGCCGTTTCGAGTAATTCGTTCATAAGTTCGCCGCTCGGCGGAACTATATCCGCCATGGAGTATTCGCGCCCCAGTCCCTCGTATTTATCTTGCCCCAAACGGTGATACGGCAGTAAGTGCAACCCCGCAACTCCCGAAAGAGCATCGGCAAACCTCGCTATGGCGGCAATCTCCTCCCTGCTCGCGTTGAACGTGGGCACAACGGGCACGCGCACCGTAAGTTCGGTGAGTCCGCTCGCCGCAATCTTTTTCGCGTTCTCGAGCATGAGTTCGTTGGACTTGCCCGTAAATTCGCGGTGCTTTTGGGGATTAGTATGTTTTATATCGAGCAGATATTGGTCTATATACGGCAACAGTTTTTCTACGGTACTCCACTCGGCGCACCCCATGCTCTCTATCGCCGTGCTTATGCCCCGCGATTTGGCTTCTCTGAGGAGCGCAAGCGCAAACTCGGGCTGACACAAACTCTCTCCGCCCGAAAGAGTAAGCCCGCCGCCGCTCCGCCTGTAATAGCCGCGGTCGCGCTCCACCGTTTCCATAACCTCGCCCACGGTTACGTCGCGCCCAACGGTTTTTACTCCGTCTTGCGTTTTCATGGTTTGTATCTCGTAACTTTGCGACTCGGGATTACAACACCATCTGCACCGCAAAACGCACCCCTTGAGAAACACTATGGTGCGAATGCCCCGCCCGTCGTGTATCGAGTAGCGTTGAATATCGAATATTCGTCCTTTTACGTCGTTGTCGGTCATATTTCCTCAAATATTTCTCATGCAGGGGATTGCTTCGGCATTTCATGCCTCGCAATGACGGGATTAGTAATATTGTCATTGCGAGGGTGCTCGCACCCGTGGCAATCTCGGGCATGGAGCAGGAAAAGTTACTTTTGCTTTCTCATGCAGGGGATTGCTTCGCTACGCTCGCAATGACAAGGTGCCGAGGCTGCAGAGACAAGTGCAGAGACGCGCAACAGGCGCAGTGCCCGCACGGGAGCGTACTTAAACGTACGTGACCACGTGGGCACAAGCACGTAGCGCGTATATGTGCTTGTATATGCCGCCGCTAATTTCCCCAGGCTTGTTCCGTGCGGTTAATAATATCGTCTTGCAAAGAGCGCGAAAGAGTGGTAAAGAGCGCACTGTAACCGGCTACGCGCACAACGAGGTGCTTGTAATTTTCGGGGTGTTTTTGCGCGTCCAAAAGCGTTTCGCGGCTAACCACGTTGAACTGCATGTGGCTTCCCTTTTGGTCGAAATAGGTGCGAATGAGCGCAACGAACTTTTCAAGCCCCTCCCTGCCCGCAAGAGCCGACGGGTGAAATTTCTGATTGAACAAAGTTCCGTTGCTCGCTATGAAATGGTCGAGCTTGCTCACCGAGTTAGCCGTGGCGGTAGGCCCGCTCACGTCCCGCCCCGCCGTGGGACTTACGCCGTCGGCAACGGGCGCGTAGGCAAATCTTCCGTCGGGAGTAGCTCCCGTCTGCGCTCCGAGCGGCACGTTTGCCGAAACGGGATACAGCCCCGCCTGAAACATTCCGCCGCGCGGGTTTTTGTAGGTTTCGAGCGGACGGGTATACATGTACGCCGCCTCTCTCGCAAACGCGTCGGCTTCGTCGTCGTCGTTGCCGAAATGCACAACGCCGTCTATCATGCTCTTTATGTCGGCAAACCGCTTTTTGTCGGAGTCGGTAAGCGACGAAATAACGCCGCCGAGCACCGTGGGTATTTCCTTTTCCGAAACCGCTTTGCCGCTCGCCTGCATGGCTCTAACCACGTCGGCGGTGATATCCGCAACCCGCTCCTCGGTAAGATTGCCGAAATTGTAGTACAGTGCGCGTTTTAATTCCTCGAGCGTAAATTTCTTTTGGTCGAACACCAGCTTTTTCACGCAGTACAGCGCGTCGCCCATGTTAGCCACGCCGAAGCCCTGCGGACCGGTAAAGTTATAAATCGCGCCGCCCTCCTGAAGGCTCTTGCCGCTCGCTATGCAATCGTCTACAAGACAGCTTTCGAGCGCGAGCGGAGCAAGCTCCATGTGCGCGTAATCTATGGCGTTGTCGGCGTTTACGAGCAGTTCTATTGCGTAATTCATCTGCTTAACGTAAGCCTGCTTAAACTTTTCGTAAGTGTCAAAGTCGCGCACGTCGCCCGTATCGAGCCCCACCTGCTCGCCCTTATCTATGCCGCGCGAAAACACCATTTCGAGCGGGCGGCACATGTTGAAGAACGCCGCGTCGTGCCAGCCGTCGGTTTTGCCGGGGCACTGCGGCTCTACGCAACCTATAATATTATAGTTGCGAGCGTCAGCCATGGTAAGCCCGCGGCTTATGAGCGACGGTATTATAACTTCGTCGTTGTAGTATGCGGGCAATCCCACGCCGGTGCGCGTAAGTTCCGCCGCCTTTATCAAAAGCTCGTGCGGACTGCCGTTCCATACTCTTATGGAAAGCGACGGTTGCGGCAACATCACGTGCTTAGACGCCACTATGCACATAACCGACAAGTCGTTGGTTACGTCTATGCCGTCGGCGTTCTGCCCGCCCACTATCATGTTTTGGAAAAGCGAGTAGCCGGCAAAGCCCTCCGCCGAAGCCGCGTCGCGCACTTTGTTGAGGTCGTTGAGTTTAACGAATATGCAATCGATAAGTTCCTGCGCCCTGTCGCGCGTGATTTTGCCGCTCTTAAGGTCGGCGGCGTAATGGGGATACATATATTGGTCGAACCTGCCGGGGCTTATGCTGTGGCCGCTCGACTCGAGCTGCAAGAGTTGCTGAACGAACCAAAAGGATTGGCACGCTTCCCAAAAGTCGCGTGCGGGCTTGGCGGGCACTCTCGCGCAGTTTTGCGCTATCTTTTCAAGCTCGGATTTGCGAGCGAGGTCTTTTTCTTTGGCGGCTTGCGACGCGGCAAGTTCGGCGTAACGCGCGGCGTAAAGTTTTGCCGCCTCGCACGCAACTATTACCGCCTTTAAGAACGCCGAACGGCGGGCGTAGTCGGCGTCGGCAACGCTCGCTTTTTCAAGCTCTTTCGCGGCGCGAGCGGTTATCGAGTCGAGTCCCTCGTTTATAACGGTATCGTATTGCACGGTTACGTGCCCTATGCCGTTGTAAAAGTAATTGCCGGGAGTGAACATATTGTGCGCAAACGCCGTGCGTGCCTCGGGCGCCATATACGAGGTTGCAAGCTCGCTCGTGGTCTTTCCGCGCCAATATTTGTGAACCTCGCGCAATGCCGCTTTGCTTTCCTCGCTTATCTCGAAAGGGTCGGCGGAACGTGTGGCAACGGTGTCGAATTCGCTCTCCAGCCACTCGAACGAAAACTCGGGAAAGGTGGGACACGAGCGCGGGCTCACCGAGTTCGCTCCCACTATAAGTTCGCCGTCGCGGATAACTATGGGAATGTTTTTGCACACGTTGTAAAACGCTTTCGCCTTTCTGAGCACTATGGGCTCGCCCTCGGTTGAACGGAACGACTCCGTATAAAGCACGGCGCGGTAATGCTCAATCTGCGGCATCTTTTTGAAAAGGTCGTCTACGAGTTTGGTTATTCTCGGCGTTTTATCGCACTCTTTTATTTCGAATTTCATGCTCATGTCCCTCTTGATTTTGCAAAGCAAATTTTGCTCTACGGTATAGTCGCTATGAGTATACCGTTTAGTGTAGTATACCACATAATCCCACACATGTCAACGGTTATATAAAAGAAAAACCACAAAAACCAAATTGTGTTCTTGTGGTTATTTGCAAATACGGCGTTTGCCGCCTCTAATCTTCATCTATCATGGCGGCGGATTTGCTCTTTTCGTGCAAACGGACTTTTACCGAGTCGCCCTCGTTGTAGCAAGTGCGCGAATAAGCGATTTTTTCTTCGCCGTTCACGTCTAAAATAATTTTATACACCACGTCCGTTATCGTGATTACGTCGTTGTTTTCTTGCGTGCGCTTGCTCGAAATCACGCTCAACTTAACCGTAGCGTCGAAAACTTCTTCTTCGAAACCTTTGCCGCCAAGCGAAATGCGCTGTTTTATAGATACGGTTATAACCGCAATAAGAATAATGCCCGCAAAACCGCCCAAACACGACAGCCCGACTACGTAATAGCCCAAAAAGGTAAACGCCACGCCGCCGAAAATCAATGCGAGAAGCGCCGTCAAAAATATACGCCCCAAAACTCTCGTTTTTTTATCGGAAGCGGCATACGCCTTTTTTGCGTCGGATACGGCATGCCGAGCATAGGCAATGCGGTTTTCCGCGCCCGACGCGGAGTTTATCTCTTCTATCATGCGAAGTTCCTCATCGTTTGCGGAGTTCGCATTTTTTTCGTCGCGGTCGGTTGCGTATTCGTCGGTTTCGGAGTCCTCGCACGTTTCATCGTCCTCGTCGCCCGAAGGTTTTTTAACGATTTTCACGACGGAAACCATAGAAAGAATAACCGCAACGGCAACGCAACCGCTCACAAACACGATTATGCCCGCGGCGGTCAACTCTCTTATGTCGAGCACTACGCCCAAAGATACCACGCCTGCGCACAAAGCAAAAAACAGTATAAACAGTATGCGTCTTGTTTTAAGCGACACTTTTACTTACTCTCCACGAGTTCCTTTGTTTCTCTCGCTATAACGAGTTCTTCGTTGGTGGGAATAATGAGCACTTTAACGCGCGAGTCGGGAGTGGAAAGCTCGCGTGCTATTCCGCGCTCGCCGCTGTAGTTTTTCTTCTCGTCTATCTTTATACCGAGATATTCCATGTTTTCGGCAACGCGCTCGCGCACCTCGGGGGTGTGCTCGCCCACGCCCGCGGTAAACACCAAAACGTCGAGTCCGTTCATTGCCGCGGCATACGCGCCCACGAATTTTTTAACGGTGTAGCCGAACACGTCGAGCGCGAGAATTGCACGTTCGTCGCCCTTTTCCGCCGCCGCGGTAAGGTCTCGGAAATCGCTCGAAACTCCGCTCAAGCCGAGCATGCCCGACTTTTTGTTGCATACGTTGAGCATATCGTGCACGTTCATGCCCGTTTTGCCCATCATGTACTCGATTACCGACGGGTCTATATCGCCGCAACGCGTGCCCATGGGAAGCCCCTCGAGCGGCGTGAAGCCCATGGAGGTGTCCACGCACTTGCCGCCGTTTACCGCGCTTATCGAAGAACCGTTGCCGAGGTGGCAGGTTATGATTTTAAGGTCTTTTATATCTTTGCCCACAAACTTTGCGGCTTCGCTCGCCACAAACTTATGACTCGTTCCGTGGAAGCCGTAGCGGCGCACCTTGTAGTCTTTGTAATACTCGTAAGGCAGTCCGTACATGTACGCTTTTTTGGGCATTGTGTGGTGGAACGCCGTATCGAACACCAAAGCCATGGGAACGCCCGGCATAGCCTTTTTGCACGCCTCCACCCCTATTATGTTCGCAGGCTGATGGAGCGGCGCAAGTTCGCCGTTGTTGCGGCAGATTTCCATTACCTTATCGGTAACGAGCACCGACTCGGTGAAATCCTCGGCGGAATGCACCATTCTGTGCCCCACCGCGCCAATCTCGCTCATGCTCTTTACAACTCCGTGCTTTTTATCCACGAGAGCCTCGAGCACAAGCCGAATGGCTTCGTTATGGTCGGGCATGGGCGACTTTATAACCGTTTCGGCTTTGCCGACTTTATGCGTGAGCATGCTTCCGTCTATGCCTATGCGCTCGCACACGCCCTTAGCCATAACGGCTTCGGTTTCCATATCTATGAGCTGATACTTCAGAGAACTGCTTCCCGCGTTTATAACAAGTATTTTCATTTTTTCCTATTTCCTTTCTTTTTTATTTTTTGTTCGACGTTAACGCAACAGTGTTGGTTTAGTTTCTAACGGATGGGATTGCCACTGCTTTCTTGTCATTGCGAGGAGCACTGCGACGAAGCAATCTCTTGCATGAGAACGGAATAGTGACTGTACTTGTTCC